>JAMFSU010000079.1 GCA_026225475.1 Duganella sp. | reverse complement strand
TGACTCTAAAGCCATTTGCTACTGAATACGGGGAGACGTCGCCCAGGTAACAGAGCCTAGTTTTTCATTATTATTTCCCCTATTAGATTCATTGACAGCCGAAAATGACTGCAAACCTAATGTAGGCGATATCTGCGGGGCTTTTCAAGTACATACCACGTAAGACCGGCATTGTCCGCCGCTCTATCCCATTCCAGGCTATAGACTATCCAGTCAGTAATCGCGGGCTTTTTTGCGGACAAAGTTAAGCGTTTTTTGTCATCGTTAGTGGGTAGGTGTCTACCAAATAGTTCCACAACGTAGACATCGTTCCTGCCGCAGAGCCGCCGTCTATCGTCGCTTTTACGGTAATTTTCTGTTCAGCTCGCGAAAACACAACAGTTAGATCAGCGCCGTTAGGTGTCCAAACTAATGGGATTTTCTGCCCTTCAGGGCCATGTAATGAGCCCTGGTTATTGTCGTCAAAAGCAAATGTTCCCAATGTTTCGCTATAGGAATTTGTAAGATTTACCACCACCGTCCAATTAGTGCCTGCTAACGATCCTATTGTCATTTTTATTCCTTCGTTATTTTCAGATATTGTGCCCGATCTGCGAATCCGACTCTGCCAGATATCTCCTGAAGCCCGCAATTGCGGGCTTTTTGACTCAGAAACCAGCGAGCACTAGACAATTTCCGCCATAGCAAATGGATACTCAGCCGGCCCATCAGGTGGCGGTGGCGACTCAGTGATTGTGCCAGAACCGTGGCTACCCTCTAGACTGCCCTCCAAGAGCATCAATTGTCCCGCAATTACTTTGACGGCAAAAGTATCACCGACTTGCTTCCATTCAAATGGAAACTTCTGCCCAACTGGCGACGTGAAGTGGCCACCAATACTGCCATCGAAGGACAATGTTCCCAAGTTTTCAGACCTTTCAAGTCCGAGTGTCAATGTCCAGGTAGTACCCGCTAATGATGGGATTGCCATTTTTATCCATTCTTTGAAGTCAGCTCGAAGATATTCATGATCTGCCGAGCTGGCTAATATCCGCCAGCATCAAGAGGATATTAGCCGAAAAATTCCGGGCGTTTAATTTCGCAAATACTAGGCAGATAGCATCAATACTCCCCGATAATCACGCCGGGTAAATACTAAAACTTACCGGAAATTTTCGAGCAACTACTTTGCTGGCGCCTGACACTGGGGCCATTACCGTGAAGGGATCAACGAGGCTATACATGACAAGCGTGTACTGATTTGAATTATAAGTAACGCTGGCACTGTATTGGGTCAGATATGCCCCGGAGTCATCCGTGGAAACGATGAATTTGTTCAACGTGCTAGTGTTCTTGTTATACGCTAAACACCCGTCGTTAAACGACCAATCTGTAATGGTGCTGAGAATATCGACGCCTTGCAAATTCCCTTGAAGCTGGTTAGGCACCGTAAATGATCCTGCCGTGAATAATGCCGTTGTATATTTCGGATAATCCGGATCAACAAAATCAAAATGGCCGCCAGTAAAGTTATATGTTGTCATGACTAATTTTTAGAGTTATTGATGAAGTTCTGACTCTTCCATATAAGTCTGTTGTTTGCAATAGCCTATCCCAAAGCCCGCGATGCGGGCTTTTTCATTTCCAGAGAGCTAACGATGGAGGTGGTTATTTTCCAACGCACATTTCTATAGCTATGGGACTTATCGCCACTGCGGCCAGGCCGGCATGCACAGCGCACCAAGGAAGGACACCGGAAAGATGTTGCCAACTCCTAGCGGCCCGATGTTCGGCTGTTTGGTTGATATCGCCTACCTGCTTTGGCAGCGAGCCGTTGACGTGCGGATGCTGAAAGAAGCGCAGATTGATGGCGGCATCGGTGGCTACATCCGTTTCAAGCCAGGCAAGACAAAGAAATCAAGCGGGAAGTCAGTCGATATCCTGATCACTCCAGCAATTTACGAAGTGCTTGAACGTGCGAGGGCGGTCAAAAAAGAATACAAAGTCCACGGCAAACCTCTGATTACGCCTTACTTGTTCCCAACCAGAAAGGGAACACCGCACGGGAAAAGTGGGCTGTTTTCTATGTGGGATCGCGCACGCGACAGGCTGGGAATCGACAAAGACTCACCGCCAGACGAACGAATTCAGTTCAAGGATTTGTGCGCATTGGGCGCTACGGATGCTGCAAAGGCAGGGGAAAAGATAGAGGCAATCCAGAATCGTCTAGTGCACACATCGACAAAGACTTCCGAAATTTATATCAAAGAAGCGGTACCCAGTAAGTCGGCAATCGATGTTGCCGTTCCTTGGCCCACAAAGTAAAACAGCACCGATATTAGACATTGTCTAATATACAGTGCTGTGTTTACATACAGAATCGGCTTTAAAGCCTTTATGCTATTGGTCGGGACGGTGTGATTCGAACACACGACCCCTTGCACCCCATGCAAGTACGCTACCAGGCTGCGCTACGCCCCGACAAGCCGGCAATTATAGCAGAGTGAAAATTGTTTTGTCTCTAGCAACTTCACCCGACCCCAATACCCATGCCGGGTCGCTTACTTGTGCAGAATCTCACTGAGATTTTTGCCAAAGCCAAAACTGGCAATCACGACCAAGCCAAACAACCCCAATACACTACCCAGCCACATCGTGGCAGGAATTCCGACGCCATCAGCAGTCAAGCCACCCACGTAGGAACCGACTGCAATCGCCACCTGCACAATACTGACGAACAAGGCAGAACCGGCTTCCGGTAAATCAGGCGAAGACATTTGCAGCCAGATGCTGGCACACAAGGGAATCGCACCGAATGCAATACCCCAGGCAACCACCATCGCCGTCACCCCGAACGTTGACGCATGCAGCAACGGCAACGCCACCAGGGCCACGATCAGCAATGCCACCACACCCGCCTGCACCGCATGCAAGTGACGCGTGATGACGGCTGAAATCGCCAGATTGGACACGAAACCGACAAAACCAAACGCCAGCAACACGGAGGTAATGGCCGACAAACTGAAGCCATTTTGCCCCAGGAATGGCGCGACATAGGTGTAGGACGAGAAGTGCGCGCCGAACACCAAACCCACCATCAACAAACTCTTGCGCGGATTGGCGCGGGCAAACAGCATGCGCAAATCAGCAAACCGCAATGCCGCGCTTGACGGCAGCGAGGGCAGCAGCAAGGTCTGCGCTGCCAATGCCAGCGCCGCCAGAATACCGGTGGCGATGAACGAAGCACGCCACGACGACAAGCCACTGATGAACGTTCCTAGCGGCACGCCGATGACAGTGGCCAAGGTCACACCACTGAGAATCATCGCAGTGGCCTTGGCCGCATGCTCTTGACGCACCAGTCGACCGGCGGTAGCCAGCGCCAGTGTCCAAAATCCACCGAGTGCAGCACCGAGCAAGGCCCGGCCGAGCAACATGACACCGAATGACGGCGCAAATGCGGACACCAGATTTGATGCCAGCAACAACACCGACAAGGCCAGCAAAATGAAGCGCCGATTAATCCGCCCTGCCCCGAGCATCAAACCAGGTGCCGACATTGCCGCCACCACACCTGGCGTGGTCACCATCAAGCCGGCAGTGCCTGGTGAGACACCGAGATCCAGGGCAATTTGCGGCAACAGGCCAACCGGTAAAAACTCGGTGGTCACAAACGCAAAGGCGCCGATTGCCACCGACACTACCGACAACCATGAACGCCACGGCGACGCGGCATTTTCGGTCACGCTCAAGGGATCCTGTACGACCTGCCCCGGTGCGCTATCGACCACAAGATTCTTTTCCATATACAAACTCCTGATTGCTATTTGACCCTCGCGCCGCCCCAGCGCGTGGTCGATTTATCGTGTAACCCTAGATGGCCGCCGCCAGCGACACCAAGGTGTTCGCCTGCGGGTTTCGTCGCCCGTGGCACCAATGACTCCGGCGCCGTAACTGTCTCATTTTTTATGACAGTTATGAAGTAAAAATGAGGATCACTAATGGATCCCTTGTTTGTGTGCCCTCAATGAGGCCTTACCTGAATTGATGCGGCGATTGCTAACCGATGTTGTCGACCAGCTCTGCCAGCTTGCGGCCTTTCAATATCTTCAGCAGCGCGCCCTCGACTTCCGAGATAACTGGCACCAAGGCCCGATCCATACCGCAACTGACCGGACAACACAAATCCTTGGGTCGCGTGTTGAGCTTCAAGGCTGGTCCATGCTCCACGGCCTGATAAATCTCGGCCAGACTGATCTGTGCTGCCGGCCGCGCCAGTTGTGCACCACCACCGCGCCCCTCCTTGGTCACCACCAGATGCGCCTTGGACAACTGGCACAATAACTCGCGCACAAACACCGCATTGGTATTGACGCTGCTGGCAATCGACGACGATGGACAAAATTCTTGCCCATTGCGTGTCGCATGCTCGACGCTAACCAGGATGTGTGCCGCTACGGCGAACCGGCTTGATTTCATACTGTAGTTATATTTTATACAGATAGACAAGTCAAGTCATTTGAATGCATATGCTTATGCAGGTGCGACAGATACCGATTGAGCATCGCCAGCGGAGCAATCAATCCGTCGTCATTGCACGGTGACATTTTCCGTGTAACAAAAAAAAAGCCCCGCACGTATGCGAGGCTTTCAGATTTTTTGGCTCCCCGACCTGGACTCGAACCAGGGACCTGCGGATTAACAGTCCGTCGCTCTACCAACTGAGCTATCAGGGAACAGCAGAGGCGCGATTATGAACTAAATTTTTCGTTGCCGCTACATTTACGCAGCAAAAACTTGTTAAATAATTCTCGTCACACCAGACACAAACAACATTGGCAAAGTGCCTGCAATACATCGATTGCAACACCTCACAAATTGAAAAAGCCTCGCACGTATGCGAGGCTTTCAAATTTCTTGGCTCCCCGACCTGGACTCGAACCAGGGACCTGCGGATTAACAGTCCGTCGCTCTACCAACTGAGCTATCAGGGAACAGCTGAGAAAAAGATTATGACCGAATTTTTACACACTGTCAAAAACTTTTTGCACGCGGCGGCCGATTTGAGCGGCCAACAATGCCCTCAGAAGCCTTACAAAACCTTGGCAATTGCATCGACAACTGCGTCGATGTTCTTGGTGTTCAAGGCGGCAACGCAGATGCGGCCAGTGTCAACAGCGTAGATGGAAAACTCGCTACGCAGACGCTCAACTTGCGCCTTGGTCAATCCTGAGTAAGAGAACATGCCGCGTTGCTTGGTCACGAAATCGAAATCGTGCGTTGGCGTCTTCTCCTTCAACTTGGCGACCAACAGTTGACGCATTTCACGAATGCGCACGCGCATTTCGGCCAATTCCTTTTCCCACAGCGCACGCAGCTCTGACGATGCCAGTGCGATTGCCACCACTTGACCGCCATGGATCGGCGGATTCGAATAATTGGTGCGCACCACACGCTTGAGTTGCGACAGCACGCGTGTGGCTTCTTCGTTGGAAGCCGCCACAATGCTCAAGGCACCGACGCGTTCGCCATACAGCGAGAACGACTTCGAGAATGAATTCGACACGAACAAGGGACCGCCTGCTTCGGCGAAACGACGCACCACCTTGCCGTCTTCTTCGATGCCGTCGCCAAAGCCTTGATAAGCCATGTCGAGGAAAGGCACCAGACCGCGTGCGACCACCACTTCGATCACTTGCGTCCATTGATCGGCAGTCAGATCAGCGCCAGTCGGGTTATGGCAGCATGCGTGCAACAACACTACCGAGCCTGCTGCCATGGTCTTCAACGCATCGAGCATGCCGGCGAAGTTGACGCCGCGCGTTGCCGGATCGTAGTAAGGATAGTTGTTGACGGTGAAACCAGCCATTTCGAACAGGGCGCGGTGATTTTCCCAGCTTGGATCACTGATCCAGACTTGGGTACCTGCCGGCGAGAAATGCTTGAGAAAGTCGGCACCCAGCTTCAGTGCGCCGGTGCCGCCCAGGGCTTGTACCGTGATCGCACGCTTCTCTTGAACTACGGCACTGTCGGCACCAAATACCAGCTCTTGCACGGCTTTGTCGTAAGTTGCCAGGCCATCAATTGGCAGATAAGTACGTGGCGCCAGTTTGGCAGCCAGTTCAGCCTCAGCCTTGCGCACACACTCCAGCAGCGGCACCTTGCCGTTGTCGTCGTAATAGACGCCAACACCGAGGTTGGTCTTGCCGGGATTTTTGTCGGCATTGTATGCATCGGTGATGCCGAGGATTGGATCGCGTGGCGCCATTTCGATGGCGGTGAAGAGGGAGGCTGAGAGAGGTGCGTTCATCGTGATAACATAAAAAGTTAGCTGCAACCATGGATTGCAGTCGGGATGGATGCAGGGCAAAAGCCGCGAGCCGAGCACCGTTTTGCAACGTATGATTTTACCAAAGGTCGAGTGACAATGGCTGATTTATCCCCTATTACCGCATCTCCGGCCTTGGATGAGAGCAAGTTTTTGCGCTTCCCGGATTCGCCGTTTCAGTTATACCAACCGTTTCCTCCGGCCGGTGATCAACCGGCGGCAATCGACAAGCTGGTCGAGGGCGTGCATGACGGCCTGTTTTTCCAGACCCTGCTTGGTGTGACCGGCTCCGGCAAGACTTACACGATGGCCAATACGATTGCCCGACTGGGTCGCCCGGCCATTGTGTTCGCGCCGAACAAAACGCTGGCAGCGCAGTTATATAGCGAATTCCGTGAGTTTTTTCCGCATAATGCGGTGGAATATTTCGTCAGCTATTACGATTATTACCAACCGGAAGCTTATGTACCGCAGCGCGACTTGTTCATCGAGAAAGATTCCTCGATCAATGAGCATATCGAGCAAATGCGTCTGTCCTGCACCAAGTCGTTGATGGAAAGACGCGACGTTATCATTGTGGCAACTGTTTCAGCCATTTACGGTATCGGTAACCCGAGTGAATACCATCAGATGATCCTGACCTTGCGCGCCAAGGACAAGGTCTCGCAACGCGAAGTCATCGCCCGCCTGATCCAGATGCAATATGCACGCAACGAGATCGATTTCGGTCGCGGCACCTTCCGCGTGCGCGGCGATACGATCGACGTCTTTCCGGCCGAGCATGCCGAACTGGCAGTCCGCATCGAAATGTTCGATGACGAAATTGAAAGCCTGCAATTGTTCGACCCGTTGACCGGCCGCGTGCGGCAGAAAATTCCACGCTTTACCGTTTATCCGAGCTCGCATTACGTCACGCCGCGCGCCACCGTACTGCGTGCCATTGAAACGATCAAGGTTGAATTGCGTGAACGGTTGGAGTTTTTCCGCAAGGAAAACAAGTTGATCGAAGAACAGCGACTGGAGCAACGTACCCGCTTCGACATTGAAATGATGACCGAAATCGGTTTCACCAAGGGCATCGAAAACTACTCGCGCCATCTTTCCGGCGCCAAGGCCGGCGATCCGCCGCCGACGCTGGTCGATTATCTGCCGCCGGACGCGCTGATGTTCCTCGATGAGTCGCACGTCTTGATCGGCCAGTTAAACGGCATGTACAACGGCGACCGCGCGCGCAAGACCAATCTGGTCGATTACGGCTTCCGGCTGCCGTCGGCGCTGGACAACCGACCGCTCAAGTTTGATGAATTCCAGGGCAAGATGCGTCAGACCATCTTCGTTTCGGCGACACCGGCCGACTTTGAAAAAACGCACGCAGATCAGGTGGTCGAGCAGGTGGTGCGACCGACCGGCCTGGTCGACCCTTTGATTCTGGTACGCCCGGCCACCACGCAAGTCGATGATTTGATGTCGGAAATCACCATCCGCGTGAAAAAGAATGAACGCGTACTGGTGACCACGCTGACCAAACGCATGTCTGAGCAATTGACCGAATTCCTCAGCGACAATGGCATCAAGGTGCGTTATCTGCACAGCGATATTGATACGGTCGAACGTGTGGAAATCATTCGCGATTTGCGCCTGGGCACGTTCGACGTCCTGGTTGGCATCAACTTGCTGCGCGAAGGTCTGGATATTCCGGAAGTATCACTGGTAGCCATTCTCGATGCTGACAAGGAAGGCTTTTTGCGTTCCGAACGCAGCCTGATCCAGACCATCGGCCGCGCCGCGCGTAATCTCAACGGTATGGCGATTCTGTACGGCGACAAGGTGACTGATTCAATGCACAAGGCGATCGGCGAAACCGAACGGCGGCGCGCCAAGCAAGTGGCGTTCAATGAAGCCAATGGCATCACGCCGACGGGCATCAAGAAGCAGATCCGTGAATTGATTGACGGCGTCTACAGTCCGCAGGAAGCACGCATCGAGTTGATGGCGGCGCAGGAACAGGCCAATTACGAAGCCATGAGCGAAAAACAGGTTAGCAAGGAAATCAAGCGCCTGGAAAAACTGATGCAAGATCATGCCAGGAACCTGGAGTTCGAAAAAGCTGCCAAGGTGCGCGACCAATTGCATCAGCTCAAACAACAACTGTTCGGTGCCGCCGGCGACGATACCGCCGCCGTCGCCTGATCAAGTCGGAGCAAGGTTTGCATCCTTGCGCCGGCGATTTCTCTCAACATAATTCATCTAGCAACCATGCCGGCTCACGTCCCCACTACCCTGCTCGACCTTTGCCATACTGCCCACGCTTCCTGGCACAGTATTCTTCTTGATGGCTTGCAAGCGATTGCCGCTGCCGACCCACACTATCTGCCGGCGCTGGCGCAAGACAATTACCTGCCAACCGAAGGCCGGCTGTTCGCGGCGTTCCAGCAACCGCTCGATGCGGTACGTTATGTACTGGTCGGTGAAGGCCCCTACCCGCGTGCGGCCAGCGCTACTGGCGTGTGCTTCATGGACGGTGCAGTTGGCTCGCTGTGGTCCGACAAGGGCTTGTCGAAACAAGTCAATCGCGCCACGTCACTGCGCAATTTCATGAAGATGCTGTTGGTCGCCGATGGCCAGATTGCCATCGACAATACCAGCGGCGATGCCTTGAGCGGCGTAGCAGCCAAGGCCCAAGCCGATGTCGGCACGATTCAGACCTTGGCAGATTTGCAAGACAACCTGAGCGCACGAGGATTTCTGCTGCTCAATGCCAGCCTGGTATTCCGGGCGCATGTGGCACCGGTCAAAGATGCCAAGGCCTGGAAGCCGTTTTTCGAGACCGTATTAAAAGGCTTGGCACACTCACGTGAAACCGCACAACAGACGCTGCCGACACTGGTTTTGTGGGGCAAGATTGCCGAACAATTACACGGTTTGCCGGTGGTAGGACGGTTTCCGCACGCAGCGGCGGAACATCCTTACAACTTGAGTTTTATTGCTCACAGCGGCATGCAGAAATTGTTTGGCGATATGCAACTGCTGCGCATGCGTTAAGCGCGTGGCAACCAAACCCAAACTTGTGCCTGCCAATTACATCATGGATTGCAAATCAGACAAGGCGCGCAGATGGCTGCGATCTAGTTGACGCAAACGGTGTTCCATCTCGGCGTGAGTATTGACGCCTGCGAGGTAAGGAGCATCGTTGAAATCGAACAGCGCGCCGTTGATCTCGACTTCCGAACGGGAAGTGAAAGAACGCTCAACAAAGAACTGGAAAGCCTCCAGCAAACTCTGTAAATTATTAGAAAATCCGGCGGATTGATAGGTAGACATTTTTTTCTCTCTGACATGTAACGAACTAGTGATACTGAGAATAGGGGCTGGGCGTGACTTTAAAAAGCAATATTTTCCGACACCACCATAAGAAAAACTAACACCATGACGAGTTCCCTGCCTCCTTTAAAGGCACTCAAAGTGTTCGAAGCTGCGGCCCGCACCAAGAGCCTGACGGTCGCCGCGCATGAATTGCACATCACTCATAGTGCGGTCAGCCAGCAAATAAAATTACTGGAAGAATACTTCGGCCAGCCGTTGTTTATTCGTCTGCCGCGTGGCGTTGAAGCAACGGAAGCGGCGCAAGTGTTTTATACCGAAGTGCGCGCCAGCCTGGACCGTATTGCCATGGCAGCAGAACAATTCACCCTGACCGGCAAGAACCGCATCGTGCGCGTGATTACGGCACCCTCGGTGGCGATGCGCTGGCTGATTCCACGTCTGTCACAGTTCCAGATTGACAACCCGCGCATTGAAGTGCGCGTGACAACCACTGTGTCAGAGCATTTTGAGGACGTCAAAGATCCGTTTGATGTGGTGTTGTGGCGCAGCCCGCTGGAGCGCAGCGGTTTTGAATGTGTGCGCTTCCTCGATGATGTATCGGTGCCGCTGGTGTCTCCACATTATCTGGAAATGCATCCGATCAACAAGCCACAGGATTTACTGCAAGCAACGCTGATTCATTTGAGCGTGCGTGCCGATGCCTGGCAACAGTGGCTGATCAAGGCTGGCGTACCGGTCAAGAAGAAATTGCCGGGCACCAGCTATGAGCATTTCTTCCTGAGTTTGCAGGCAGCCTCGACCGATCTGGGCGTGGCCATGGGCTCATTGGCCCTGGTCGATGATGATCTGGCGCACGGACGGCTGCGCCAGTTGTTTCCGGAAGTGGTCCTGCATGGCCAGGGCTTCCATATGCTGCATCGTACTGCCGATAGCAATGGCAATGCCCTGAAGACCTTTATCGCCTGGCTGATGCAGATGGGACAAGCATCCAGCTACGACCAGAGCAAGGTGTAAAACCCATCGCACTCTTTATTGGTGAAATGGGCTCAAGCGATCAGACCGGTTCCAGCACATGCACCGCACGGTTGGCGATCAGGTCTTTCGACTTGGCTACGTAGTCGATCATGTGCGGCTGTGTGAAATGCAACTTGAGTGCATCGGCGCTTTCCCACTTTTCAATGAAAACAAAAGTGTCGTCGCCAAGCGCTGCTTGCGGATTGCCAAAACCGGCTACATCAATGGTAGGGCCATATTCGAGGCAACCCTGTTCGGCGCGTACGGCCGCCAGATTGGCGTGCACCAGCTTGAGCAGTTCAGCGCGCTTGCCTGGTTTGGCGGTAATGATTGCAGCAACGTAGACCATCTTGTCATCTCCTATTGGGTGGGGAGCGACAAGCATACGCCATTTGCCCCGGCGTCGTGACGCCGGGGCAAATGGCGTCTTAGTTGAGCTTCAATTGCGCCAATATCTGTTCGATGTTGTAACGCATCAGGCGTAGATAAGTCGGCGCCTGACCATCGGGCGGCGACAAGGCGTCAGCATACAATTTACCACCCAGCGTGACACCGGCTTCCTGACTGATCTGTTGCAACAGCTTGGGGCTGCTCATGTTTTCCATGAATACGGCGTGAATCTTGTCCTTGCGAATTTGACGGATCAGGCCGGCAACTTCCTTGGCGCTCGGTTCACTATCGGTCGACACGCCTTGTGCAGACAGGAATTTTATCTTGTAATGCGCGCCAAAATATTCGAATGCATCATGCGAGGTAATCACCTGGCGCTTGGCATCAGGAAATTGCGAAAACTGCTGGATGGCCCAACGATCAAGCTCATTCAGCTTGGCAATATAGGTGTCGCCGTTGCGTTGATAGAGCGCTGCTCCAGCCGGATCAAGCTTGCTCAGCGCAGCCACGATATTGCGCGTGTAGACGACGATATTGGCCGGATTCTGCCAGGCATGCGGGTCATTCTTGCCATGCCCCTCATGCGCATGCTCATCGCCATCATTGACGCGATCGCGCACTGCGATGCCATTTGATGCGACGACAATCTGGCCGCGATAGGCTGCGGCTTGCACCACGCGCTCCATCCAGCCCTCGAAACCGAGGCCATTAACCACCACCAGTTTGGCGTGCGCTACTGCCTTGATATGGTCAGGTGCCGGTTGAAACACATGCGCATCCTGATCGGGGCCGACCAAGGTGGCGACCGTCACGCGATCACCACCGATATTGGCGACGATATCGCCCAGTATGCTAAAGCTGGCCACCACCGGCAGCCGCGCATCGGCAGCATGGGAGGCCTGACTCAACAAGACGGCCGCAAACAGACACAATTGACGTAGCAATTTCACAGAGCAACTCCCTACAAAAAAGAATCAGGCGCGCAGATGCGGGCGACGCAATATACGTGGCAACCAGCCGCGTGGCGCAAAAATGAGTGACAGAAAATACAGGCCGCCGGCACAGACAATGATCACCGGGCCCGAAGGTACCGAGGCGTAATACGAAAACATCAGCCCGCTATAGCCCGCCAGTCCGGCCTGCACCGCGCTGTTGACCAGTTGCGCCGGCAAGGTGTCGTGCCACAGGCGCGCCGACACTGCCGGCAACATCATCAGACCGACCGCCATGAGCGTGCCCAGTGTCTGGAACGACGCCACCAGGTTCATCACCACCAGCATCAGGAACAATTGCTGATACAGCGTGCCACGCGCACCGCTGGCAGCAAGATACGTCGGGTCGAAGCTCTCCAGCAGCAGCCCGCGATACAGGCCGGCCATCAGCAACACGCTCAGCGACGATACGCCCGCCACCAGCAACAAACCTTCGGTATCGACACCCAATACATTGCCGAACAGGATGTGCAGCAAGTCAAGCTGGGTGCCATGCCCGGAAATCAGAATCACGCCCAGTGCCAGTGCCACCACGTAGACCGCCGCCAGGCTGGCGTCTTCTTTCAATTCAGTGTGACGGCTGATCAGACCAGCCACCGCCACGACGATGACCCCAGCCAGAAAGCCACCGATGCTCAGCGCCGGCAGCGACAAGCCAAAGAAAATGAAACCTGCCGCCACGCCGGGCAACACGGCATGACTGAGCGCTTCGCCGAACAGACTCATGCGACGCAAGGTCAGCATCACGCCCAGCGGCGCACTCGACAAAGCCAACGCCAGCGTTGCCACCAACGCCCGGCGCATAAAAGCGAACTCCTGAAATGGCCCGACCGCGAATTGATAAATCGTATGCAACAGACTCATGCGTGTTCCACTCCATTGACACCATCGGCGACCTCGACTGCACACAACGGCGCATGATCGTCGACGGCTTCGGCCATGGCGCGCGCGCGGTGCAGGTTTTCATGGCACAACACTTGTTCGGTGGCGCCCCAGGCGACGACGTTGCGCGCCAGCAGCAAGGTTTGCGGAAAGGCACGACGCACCTGTTCATAATCGTGCAGGACAGCAATCACGGTGCGTTTTTCGGCGTGCCACGATTGCACGATGCGCAGCAGATCATTGGTGGTCTTGGTATCGATGGCACTGAATGGCTCATCGAGCAGAATCAGCTCAGCATCCTGCAACAGGATGCGTGCAAACAGCACGCGCTGGAATTGGCCGACCGACAGGCTGGCAATGGACCGCTGAGCAAAGCCACCGAGGCCCACTGCCGCCAGCGCATCTTCGGCACGTTGCACCATCTCGCCACTGATGCGGCGAAACAGGCCCGCGCGTTTCCAATAGCCCAGCATCACGCAATCAAGCACAGAGATCGGGAAACTGCGGTCAATCTCGGCCTGCTGCGGCAAAAAGGCGATCCGGCCGATGGCGGCATGGGTGATCACGCGGCCACTATTGCAACGGACCTGACCCATGATGCTTTTGAGCAAGGTGCTCTTGCCAGCCCCATTGGGGCCGACGATGGCAGTCAGCGAACCATGCTCGAAATCACCATTGACGTGATGCAAGGCCGGATGACGCCGGTAAGTGACGGTCAGATTTTCTAGTGAAATGGCAACCGGCATGATCAAGCTCCTCCCAGCGCCCACAGCACGCCCCACCATAACAGCAGGCACACCGGCACCACCAGCAGCATGCGCTGCCACCACGACAAAGCGAGCACGCTGTTTTGCCGGAAAAGATGTTGTAAGGAATGCTGTAAAAAGCGGGAGGCCATAGGATAGAAAGGATGAGGTCGCAATGGCAACGCCATTGTTATTTTCGCTATAAATCTAATTGCAACCGAGTTGCGGATGCAGAATTATAATGCAACATTGTTGCAAGATGTGACAATCATCGAAGAATTACTGCATCCCGGTCAAAATAGCGCCTGGGCAAATCGACCGCCGCCATTCACTGTCATTCATTATAGAAAGCCTTCGCTCATGGAGACCCGTACCTTTGCACGCCAAGTCACTGCATTTGCAGCTTCCAGCCTACTCTTATTTCCCCTGCTGAGCATTCCGGCCCAGGCCCATGAAGCCCATGTACACGGTGTCGGCAAGCTCGATGTCGCACTCGATGGCAACACCCTGTCGTTGCATCTAGATTCACCACTGGTCAATCTGATCGGTTTCGAACACACCGCCAGCAGCCCCAAGGACCGTCAAGCCGCACAAGACATGGCCAAGGCCTTGCGCAATGCTGGCAAGATCTTCGTCACCAGCGCGGCTGCCGCCTGCACGGTGAGCCAGGTCAAACTGGTGTCAGCGGCGATCACGCCAACGCTGCTCGGCGAAACAGCAAGCGCGCCCAAAGCCGGTGCCCATGAAGATCACGACGGCCATGCCGATATCGATGCCGATTTTGTATTCCAGTGCGCCGCGCCAGAGCGCCTGCAACAGATTGATGTCAAACTGTTCGACGCCTTCAAGGGTTTTGTCAGCATCGATGTGCAACTGGTCACGCCCAAGCGCCAGGCTGCTGCCAAGCTGACACTGTCATCCTCGGTCATCAACCTGCAATAAGCCGATATGCCAACCCGCAATCAACACCAAGATCGTTGACCATGACCCAAGCTGCCATCGCGCTGCGCGATATTTCTTTTTCCTGGCCGGGCCAGGCCGTACCGACGCTGGCGCTGGACCTGTTTGAGGTGTTGCCGCATGAACAGGTGTTCGTCAGCGGCCCCAGCGGCAGCGGCAAGAGCACACTGCTGGGCTTGATCGGCGGCATCAATACTCCGCAAGCAGGCCAGGTGGCAATCCTCGGGCAAACGTTGGACACCCTGGCTGGTTCACAACGCGATCGTTTCCGGGTCGACCATATCGGCTTTATTTTTCAGCAATTCAATCTAATTCCCTATTTATCAATCCTCGACAACGTCTTGCTGCCTTGCCGTTTCTCGGCTTATCGGCGCGAACGTGCGCTGGCCCAAGGCAAGGATTTGCTGGCGGCGGCACAATCGCTGCTGCGTACACTCGACCTGGCACCGTCCTTGTGGACACGCGCCGTCACACAGTTGTCGATTGGCCAACAACAGCGCGTGGCAGCTGCACGTGCCCTGATCGGCCGCCCCGAAATCGTGGTTGCCGACGAACCCACCTCGGCGCTCGACAGCGACCGCCAGCAGGCTTTTCTGGATCTGATCCAGCATGAATGCCAACAAGCTGGTGCCAGCCTGGTGTTTGTCAGCCACGATCAGCGCCTGGCCGAGCGTTTCCATCGGCGCGTTGCGCTCGATCAGATCAATCGCTGCGCACAGAATGAGGAGGCAGCATGAGCTTTCTCTTCCGCCTGGCCGCGCGCAGTGCCTGGAACCGCCGTTTCACGCTGGGCCTGATGCTGCTGGCGATTGCCATGTCCAGTGCCATGCTGCTTGGCATCGAACGCGTACGCCACGAAGTACGATCCGGTTTTTCGCAATCGGTATCGGGCACCGATCTGGTGGTTGGGGCCCGTACCAGCCCGGTGCAATTGATGCTGTACGCGATTTTCCGCATCGGCGGCGCCACCAACAACATGGGCTGGGACAGCGCGCTCAAGCTGGCCAAGAATCCAGCCGTGGCCTGGACCATTCCGCTGTCGCTCGGGGACTCCCATCGCGGCTTTCCGGTACTGGCGACCAATGCCGATTACTTCCGGCATTTCCACTACGGCTCCGGCCAGGCCTTGCAACTGACGCAAGGCCATCCGTTTGCCAGCGTATTTGAAACCGTGCTCGGCGCCGAAGTGGCGCAGCGGCTGCACTACAAACTCGGCGACCACATCGTGCTCAGCCATGGCATGGGCAGCATGCATCTGACCGACCATGCCGATAAGCCCTTCACCGTTACTGGCATTCTGGCGCGCACTGGCACCCCGGTGGACCGTACTGTGCATATTGGTCTAGATGCGATGGAGGCGATTCACCTCGACTGGCAAGGCGGCGCACCTTTGCCTGGCCTGGCAATCGCACCGGAACTGGTCAAGAAATTCGACCTGACGCCCAAGACCGTCACGGCCGTGCTGGTCGGTCTGAAAAACCGTGCTGCCGTCTTTGGCGTGCAGCGCGACATCGCCGACGACACCAGTGAACCGCTCATGGCAGTATTGCCGGGCGTGGCGCTCGATGAACTGTGGCAAGTGGTCGGTGTTGGCGAAAATGCCTTGCTGGTGGTGTCCGGCATGGTGGTCATTGTCGGCCTGGCAGGCTTGGTGTCGGCGATTCTGGCCAGTCTCGGCGAACGACGCCGCGAACTGGCGGTCCTGCGCTCAGTCGGCGCACGCCCGGCCGATGTCTTTTTGCTACTGGCACTGGAAGGACTGGCGGTGATGCTGGCCGGAGTGGTGCTAGGCGTGGCGTTACTGACGATTGCCTTGTTTGCGCTGGGGCCCTACCTGAGCGCACAATTTGGCGTAACATTGCATCCAGCCCTACCGGCTGCCGGCGAACTGCAATTATTGCTGGGCACCGTGATCGCCGGCTTTATTGCCAGCCTGTTACCAGGCTTGCGCGCTTACCGGCTCAGTTTGGCCGATGGCTTGACTCCGAGATTATGACATCATGAAAAGCATTACCTGGATCGGCGGCATCGCCGCCGCCGGCTTACTGGTCGGTTATTCGCTACGCCTGGCCGCCACGCCGTCAGCTCCCAAGAACGTGCCGATTGCAACTGCGGCGGTGACCGATACCGGCAACCCGCAATATCAAGTGGGCGACCATCTGCAACCGAGTCCCAATCTGGACAAGTCACCTTACAAACCCTCCAGCAAAAGTGAAGGCGGCTACAAGGAAATTGCCTGGGAGTCTTTGATTCCCAAGGACTGGGATGCCATGGCGCCATTCAAGGGCCTGAAGCTGGACAAGATGGAAGATGACGATCCACGTGCCATGGAAGCCTTGTGGAAGGCCAAGAAGTATTGGAAGAACGCGCCAGTCGATCCAAAAATGGATGGCACATCGATCCGCATCCCCGGCTTTGTGGTTTCGCTCGAACGTGAAGGCGATGCCTTGAAGGAATTCCTGCTGGTGCCTTATTTCGGTGCCTGCATCCATGTACCACCGCCACCGGCCAATCAGATCATCCACGTGCACAGCAACCAGGCCGTGCAACACATCCGCACCATGGATGCCGTGTGGATCACCGGTGTATTGAAGGTGGAGCATTCGGAAACCATGATGGGCAATGCCGGTTACAGCATGACCTCCATCAAGGTCGAACCCTATGCCGACAAGGCCGATTCCTGAACCTACTAGCTTGTGCACAAAGGCAAAGTTATCCCCACATTTTGGGAGCAAGCCTGTGGATAAAGTCTGGAGAACTAGACTAAGCGCTTGATAACAAACGCATTTTCGATTGCATGTGAATATTGTGCAATGTCGCAAGCGCAGCGCAGGCTTGCCGGACGACAAGTACTGGCCTGCAGAAAGGACGCACCCCGCGCCGCCGACGCTGGATAACCAGCAGGGAGGGAGGCAGCTTCCATAACGTGTGCGTTGAGCCGGGTTACGATGCCACTAGCCGGCATTGGCCTTAAAAACAAGAATCTGCACCTGCGCCATCACTATCGATGCGCCAACTTTTCAGGAAAAAAAACCTGCGATGCTGACGCATCGCAGGTAAATCTAAAGCAAGTTTAGAGGAGACGCAGGTAATCATAGCGAACGCGTGTGACGGCCTTGTGACACCAATCTATTGCACTTCACCGACTTCAGCGATCATCATAATGGGATGATCACCACTGTCATCGGCTAGTCACAAAGCCCGATTAAGCTGTCAACTCTTTCGCGATACATGCAACCGATATGCATGATTGCACGGTGTGCCGGACCAATCGTCCGGCGCACCACTCCCTACTGCTCCCCTGCCCCTACTTCCCCAAGAGTATTACGCACTGCCACCGCTACTGCTATTACCTTGCCATCGTTACTGCACCCACTGCTGCACTACCACTGCCATTTTCCCAACCACTTCGTACTTCCCCAACGCTGACAACACTGACCTTACGCGGTGCACTTACCAGGCACCGGTAATTTGCAAACGACTCAACTTGATACTGGTACCGGCACCTTCGGCGCCCTGCATGACCAGATCGGTATCGAGCTCCTTGGGCGGCTTGCGATACCAGTCAAGGCACACCTGCGACAAATTGCTCAAGGCCGCCTTGTTCATGAACTGCTGCAGCAAATCCCTGGTCAATGCCAGATTCGGCACCAGGTTGAAATCACCTTGCAACTGCAATGCCTCGGCTGACGCACACATACGTGCCATGTCTTTCTGAAACATCTGGCGCGGCAGCGTCATCGGATGCCCGGCTGCGGCCAGCAGCTCCTGAAACACCGGCGCCATGAAATCAATCACTACGCCGTCACACTGCACCCAGCAATGAAATGCATCGCGGTTGCTATCGACCTTGCCTTCATCGATGACGCCGAACGACAAGGCGCCATCACCTTCTTTACTGACCAGATAAAACGCCGCACCTGCTACCGGAAACGCGTTCATCTTGTAAAACTTTTTTAAAATCTGCGCTGCCGTCACACTGAAGAAAAAACTGGCAGCCGGAATATTGGCATCGACACTGTCAAGCACTGAGTGAATCACCCGAAAAATACGTTGATAATCCGCAAGCGGCAGCAGCGGGCGATGGGGAGAACGCGAAGTAGATGTTTTCATCCGCGTATTTTCTCATACCGCCTGTCGCCAGCGCATGCCTGTATGGCTTATTTGCCGATGCCGCCCTGCTCGGCATGCATCGCTGCAAAGCCGTCTTTGCCATGCAAAAAGCAAGAACAGTTGACGTCGTGATGCACCGAACAAGTCGTCAATTCGTGCAAGCGCTGATTTTTTTCATGGTCGTTTGAAAGCCGGCGCATGCGTTCGCGGGACAGATTCATCTCGCGTTTATTCCATTCGTAATCGGCGCGGATGAACAAATACATCAACACCAGGCAAAACGCGAGATAGGTGGCAAACATGAGTGCGATGTCATGCGGCACCGTTTCGATGATGAATTGCATATCAACTCCCTGAACCAGATAAGGTGTGAGGCTAGGTCCTGCGTAGCGACTGTGGCGCTGCATTCCGTGTGCCCATGAGATGCATCATAGTCATACGCATGCTGGCAATCTATCGGGGAATTCCCTATGCCTGCACAGTTTCGGGAGTGAGTGAATTTGGTACAACAAAGGTGGGAAAAGGCGAGCAGCGCACCAGCATCTGGCAGCATGTTGATACGCGTCGCAGCGGCGTGCGACGCGGATGCAAGTATTAGCGTACCTGAGCGTCGATATCGGCCAATGATTCGCGACCGCGCTGAGTGATCGCATAGGTTTTGCTGTCGTCGATTTCGGCGATATGCCCTTTGCGTCCGAGAAAAATCGCCACGTCAGCTTCGACCGGTGCTTGCGGATCGAGACTGAGTGCACGCAAGGTGGCGATGCAGCGGTAGATGAACAAGGTCTGCTTGCCCTTGTCGGTCAGCATCAAATGGCCTTCACGGCTATGCTCGATAAACTTGAGACCGCTCAGGCGTTTGGTATTTCTGGCCACGCAGGCACTGGGACGGCCGCGATGTTCTTTGCGGCTGATTTGACCGAGTGCGTCAAATTCATCTTTGGTCAAATCCTGGCTCATGCTGCTTTCTCCGGTGAAATAATGGCGCATGCGCGCGTTCAAGCACACATGCAATGGCCGCAATGGTAAGCGCGCAGCCACCTTTAAGGCAATCGAAAACCACCGTAGTGCCTTGAAAGCGGGTCAATACTTAAAAAACAACGTCAGCGCACTGGCGCACGGACGAAAAAAAACCCGCTTGGCAAACGCCAGCGGGTTCAATCTCAAAAAACATCTTCCAGGAGGTTTAGTGAGGAGACGTGCTCACTGTAGCGCGTACTCACTGATTCAAAAACGATCAAGTTGTCATGCACTTATAGCCTGCCGCTATAAGCGCGCAGGCCGGGCCAGCAGCATCAACCGAGACGCCAGTTGGAGCGATGGCGATAACGTGATTTGATGATGTGCATTTCGTCATTGGCGGCCACCTCCTGCTGCGCACGCCGGAACACGTTGCGGCCAGCGGCGGTAAGGTTGAAGGCACCGCCCAGATTGGGAATGCCCAGGCCCTTGTTGACCACACTCTGCACGACCCTGCGGGGAATGATACGGAAGTCGCCCTTGAACACGCTATACATCCAGCGCAGCTCTTCACCCGTTAGCTCAACATTTTTCATGATTTCCTCACAGCAATGAAAACCATGTTAGCACAAATCGGTATGTGGGCCAGGGCCAGGTGCAGGACGGAAAAACCGTCCGCGACGCTAAAAGAATTCCCGCAGCAGAAATGCCTGCAAGCCTGCGGTATCAGCTGGCCGCGCCGACAAAGTGACAACCCGGCCAAGCCGGTGCGAATCCCAGTTGAAATCGCCCTGATAATACTGGCGGATCAGGGCAATCATGCTGTCGATGATGGCCTTTTCGACGTCGCCGTTGAGGCCGGCATCGACCGTGATGGTCTGGCTACGGCTACGGCGCGAATCGGTAGTCCAGCCGCGGAAGATGTACTGCGCCACGCGCGGGCCCTTGCTGACGACTTCGAACATGCCATTGGTACCGCCACTGGCGCGGCGTTCCTGGAAGGCAATATTGGCGCGCGCGATATCGTTGGACGATGGCCCGGCTTCCGCCGCACGCGCTGCCGCATTCTCGGTAGCAGCCGATTGCTCCGACTCCTGCCGACGTGCACGCGCAGCGTTGAGCATGGTCGACATATCCATTTCAGGCGGCGCCTGGGTAATTGCCGTTGGCGATGGTGGCAGACTTGGGCTTGGTCTTACCGGGCGTGGACTTGGCCTGGCTCGGGCGACCTGCTGACGCGGTGCCGGTGTTGGTTTCTTGACTGGTTTGGCTTTGGCCTGCGCTGGCTTTCGGGCCGGCGGTATCGGGCTTTGTACAAAGCTCACTTGCAGCGGTGGGTGCTCCTCACGCGGCGGCGGCGTGATGTTTTTCAGACCGTTACGCAACGCGATGAACAGCATCACATGGATCAACACCGACAAAATGATGCCGACGATGGTCCGGGTGCGTTTGCGAGTGCGGAGTTTGATAGGGGGAAATGTCGTAAAAATCGTCATACCATGCGACAACAACGGATAGCATCCAATTTTTAACGCCCATCATACCTGATGCGGCGCACTCCAAGCCTGGATCAATGAGCCGCAATCCTACTGGGTTGCAGTCAAGAACGCAAATTCGGCACGACAAAAAATATCCCGGTGGCAATGCAGTTGAGCAAATTGACTTCAACATGGACATCACCGATGCCGCCAACCGCCGCCGTAACCGTAATAAAAGCCGGCTGACGGCACCACATAGTAAGGCGCTGGCGGGCCATACACGACCGGACCCTGGTATGCATACGGATAAGGAGCATAGGGAGCCACCACGCAACCGCTCAACAGCAGTGCTGGCAGTATCCACAATACTCGTCGCACAATGTTCATGGCGCTCTCCTACCGGACATACATCTGCAGGATGATGCGCTGGCACTCGCCACCGGGCCAGCAGGATTACCATTTGTTACCTTCGACAGGTACTTTGTCAGGAAGCAAGATTGCGGCCCTCTTGATGCCTATATAATCAGCCTCCATAACGCCACCAAAACAGAACCGAAATGAGACCGGCGGCCAGCGCCTGCTGCCGCAATTAGCGCGCATCCAGCCGCCCTGCCCTCGCCCCTGACCCAAAAATTACCTCCATGAATACTGCCGCCGCCCCCGTCATTGTCATCGCCCCCGATTCCTTCAAAGGTTCACTCAGCGCGCAACAAGTGGCAGCCGCCATCGGCGCCGGCGTACTGGCCGCCGCACCGCACGCGCAAGTGCGCTTGTGCCCGATTGCCGACGGTGGTGAAGGTACGCTCGACGCCTTGCTGCACGCCGGCGGCGAGCGCCGCTTGCTGCAAGTGCGCGGTGCCGCCGGCCATTTACGCAGCGCCGCGACCGGCATCCTCAGCGATGGCAGTGCCGTCATCGAATCGGCCGAAATTGTCGGCCTCACCGATACCGAAGGCACCAGCGTCGCCGTCCAGCAGCGCTCCACCTATGGCGTCGGCGAAGCCTTGCTGGCGCTGCTGGCACAAGGCGCGCACCGTTTCCTGATCGGCCTTGGCGGCAGCAGCACCAACGATGGTGGCATCGGCATGTTGAGCGCGCTCGGCATGCGCCTGTACGATGCCAACAACAATCTGCTGGAGCCGATGCCAGCGCAACTGGCAAAGCTGGCACGGGTCGATCTGAGTAATCTTGATGCACGCCTGCACGACATCCAGATTGTCGCCATGTCCGACGTCGACAATCCACTCTGTGGCGAACACGGTGCCACCGCGGTGTTCGGCCCACAAAAAGGTGTCCCAGCTGAGCAGATTAACGTGCTCGATGGCCTGCTCGGCCATTTCGCTGCGCTACTGGAACAAGCTGCCGGACGCAGCGCCGCCACTGCGCCAGGCGCGGGCGCCGCCGGTGGCCTCGGTTATGCCTTGCTGATGCTGGGCGCCGAATTCCAGTCCGGCGCGCAAACGGTGGCCGACTATATCGGCCTCGATGCCGCACTCGCCGATGCCGACTGGATGATCACCGGCGAAGGCCGCAGCGACGCCCAAACACTGCACGGCAAAGCGCCCTTTATCGCCGCCTTGCGTGCACGTCAGGCAGGCGTATCGACTTCCTTGCTGTCCGGCGGCATTGACCGCGCAGCGCTGGGACCATTGCAGGGCAGCTTTTCGGGTTGTTTTTCAATCGTGTTCGGGCCGCTGGCTTTGCAGGATGCCATCGCCAATGCTGCGGGTCTGCTACAAGATAGCGCCGAGCAAATGACCCGCCTATGGCTGAGCGCAAGGACGCAACCGTAGTTGGCCAATAAGCTAGACAAGTTACCCACAGAAACTGGGGGTAACTTTGTGGATAAGCTTGATGAGTTATCGCTATCCTTTTGATTTAAAAGGATTTATCGCGCCTGATAAAAGTGGATGCTTTTTGCTGCACTACCAACATCCGCCTCAAACCAGGCTAAATTCCCGCGCAATCAGCTCATAAGAGCGCAAACGCGCCGTATGTTCGTGGATGATGCTCACAATCATCACTTCATCGGCACCATACGCTGCCGCCAACGATTCAATCTGCTCACGCACGCGCGCCGGTGAACCAATCACCGCGCGCCGCCCGGACGGCAAGGTCGAGGATGGCAAGTCATGCTCAGCAAAGAACTGCAAAGCCGTCGCCACTGACGGAATATGATCGAGCCGCCTGCCGCTATGCATATGGATCAGCCGCATGCCATAACTGGTCGCCAGTAGCCGTGCCTGTTCATCGGTGTCGGCGCAGATGACTTGCAATGCCACGCCTTGACGCGCTTGCGGGCAACGCGACGACGGCTGGAAATCGCGCCGATAACGCTGCGCCACCGGCTCACCAGCGGCATGGATGAAATCGGCAAACATATAAGGCAAACCCATCTCCGCTGCCCAGATACCGCTTTGCGCCGAGGAGCCCAGCATCCATGGCTGTACCAGTTCGGGACTCCCGGGCAAGGCCGATAAGCGCGCAAACGGATGATCGTCCGGCATTTCATCCCACAAGTAGGCCAGTAATTCATTGAGCTGCTCCGGGAAGTCATCGACCGGACGCCGGCTGCGATCGCGTTGCAGTGCCGATGCAGTCAAGCCATCGCTACCGGGGGCACGGCCCAGACCCAGATCGATGCGCCCCGGATACAAGCCACTGAGCATGCTGAATGACTCAGCCACCTTGAGCGGACTATAGTGCGGCAACATCACGCCACCACTACCGACACGCAAGCGCCTGGTGGCGGCCGCAATTGGCCCCATCAAGACTTCCGGACTGGCGCAAGCCAGTGACGAGGTGCCATGATGCTCGGCCACCCAATAACGGTAATAGCCCAAGCGGTCCGCCAGCACGGCCAGTTCCAGCGCGTTGTTAAGCGCCTGCGCACTGCTGCTGCCTTCGGACACCGGCGCTTGGTCCAGTACGCTAATCTGGAAGGAAACCGGAGATACCGGGACGGCGGAAGACGGGCTTGAATCTGTCATGACAAATAGCGGATAACCGGGCAAATAAGAATGCGCCAAGCATAGACGAAATCGCACAAACTGTTTTTGCGTGCATTTTTTGCAATCGACAAAAAAAACCAACGCAGGCACCTTGGTACCAGCACCGGCGCCGTTCCTCGCCTGCAACAGCGAATTGATATCGCGCAATTTATGTGCTTAACTGGGCAAAGACTAGTTATTTATGCGCAAACTTAAAGAATTTTTACGAACTAAAAACCGCACATTTAATCAATCAATAGTCGATTAAAAGTTAGAATTTGTTACATTTTCCCAAATGAAATGTTTAAGACTGCTTGAATTTAATTGTAAAAAAAGCATGTTTTACCAGAATATTTTTGAGAATACTGTCTGATTCGCTTAAGATGCATGACATAAGTTGTCAAATCAACAAATATTGTTTTTTAAATATCGACCTTCCCCCAACACGCAAGCGTTTTGTTATTAGTCCAGGGAGTTTAGTTTGCGCCGATTCATTCTGTTGTTCATTACTGCAACCCTCCTCGCCAGCGCCTCCAGCCTGAGTCTGGCGCAGACTCCGAGTGACCCGTCCAAGACTGGCGAAGTCATGTCGGCACCACCGGGTACGCTCTCGACGCTGGCGCTACCCTCCTCGACTGTGACCAATAGCCGTGTTGGCAGTGGCGATCTGGTGCGCGTGACCGTGTTTGGTCAACCCGACCTGTCAGCCGAAGTCGGCGTCAATGACAAAGGCATGTTGACGCTGCCGCTGATCGGCGCGCTCGATGTCAATGGCATGACCACCAGCGAAATTAGCGCCCGCGTCGCCGATGCGCTGCGCCAGGGTCAATACCTGCTCAAACCCGAAGTGTCGGTCGAAGTGGTGCAGTTGCGCAGTCAGATGGTATCGGTACTAGGCGAAGTCAGCCGTCCCGGCCGCTATCCGATTCCCGGCCACCTGAGTGTGCTGGAACTGCTGGCCACCGCAGGCGGCCTGACCGTACAAGCCGATCAGACGGTCACGCTATTGCGTCGCAAGAGCAATCCCGGCACTACCGAAAGCGATACACGCATTCCGATTCAACTGGGAGAAACCAGCACCACCGAGCGCGGCCCACTTGATGTCGAGCTGACCAATGGTGACGTGGTCTATGTCAACAAGAAGAAGCTGTTCTACATCCATGGCGAAGTCAATCGTCCGGGCGGGTACCCGATGGAACAGGACATGAATGTCATGCGCGCCATTTCTCTCGGCGGCGGCATGACCCAGCGCGCCTCGCAGCGACGCATTTATATCAACCGGGAAACCCCGGACCACAGTGTGCAGGAAATGAAGGCGAAACTGACCGATCCGGTACAACCGGGTGATGTTGTCTATGTCAATGAAAGTCTCTTCTGATGCCACAAGGTCAAAACACAAATCTGCAAGTGCCTGAAACCGGCCTGTCGTCCAAACAACTGGCGTCGATGATTACGGCGCGGCGTGGCACGATCTTCAAAACCTTGCTCACCACCATCGCCGTGACAGTGGTGATTACCCTGCTGCTGCCCAAGACCTATACGGCATCGTCCGACGTCTTCCTCGATTACAAGGGTAACGACCCGATCAATGGCCGCCTGTTTTCGCCGATGCTCGACGAAAGCTACATGCAAACCCAGCTCGACATGATCAAGAGCCAGGCGGTGGCCGAGAAAGTGATCGACGCACTCGATCTGGAACGTACCGCCGAATACCGCGCCACAGTCGAACGCAATGGCGAATCGCGCGCCCATTCGCAGATGATCAAGCGCATCAATGATCGCACCATGGTCATTACGCGCCGCTCCAGCCGCGTCATCGAAGTCGACTACGCTGCCGATACTCCTGAAATGGCACGCGACCTGGCCAATGCCGTGGTGCGCGCCTATGTTGAACTGAATCAGCAGATTTCCTCGGCCTCAGCCCGTTCGCGCCGAGAGCAATACAATGCGCAATTGGAACAGTTGCGCAAGGAAGCCGATTCGATCCAGCAAAAAATGACGCAGTATCAGCAACAGGTCGGCATCCTCGACTCCAGCGAACGCAATGACTTGCAATCGCGCCAGTTGGGCGATCTGATGACCTCGCTGATGGCAGTGCGCAACCAGCAGCAGGAAGCACAAGCACGCAAGAGTGCCACCGACGGCCTGTTGCGTAGCGGCGTACGCAGTGACGAATTGCCCGAAGTGGCGCAACGGCCCAATGTCAACGATCTCAAATCCAAGCTCAGCGATGTTGTCCGCCGTCTGACCGATGTGCAGGAAGTGCTCGGCCCACGCCATCCGAAGACGCTGGCCCTGATTGCCGAACGCGATGATCTCAACGCCCGCCTGAACCGCGAAGCGCGCAGCGCACTCGACTCGCAGCAGCTCGATGCGCGGCGATTGGCAATTCAGGAACAGACCTTGCAAAAGGAAGTCGACAGCCAACGCGACAGGTTACTGGAAGAGAAGAAGCACCGCGACACCATCACCTCCTATCAGCGCCAGCTCGATAGTGTCGAACGGGTCTACAACACCGCCCTGGCCAAGTACGATGAAATCCTGATGGCCAGTAATATCAATACCTTCGACCTGACCGTTTTGCGCGTGGCCGAAGCACCGAGCTCGCACTCCAAGCCCTTGCTGACGCAAAACGTCGCGGCCAGCATCATCATCGGGCTGGTACTCGGCTTATGCCTGGCACTGCTGTACGAACTGGGTCAGCGCCGCGTGCGCTGCGAAGACGATCTGGTGCGCGGCCTGCATTTACCGCTCATCGGCCACATCGGCATCCGCTAAGACGAAGACCATGGCAACTGATTTCCAAACTCCCGGCCAAGGCATGGCCGACAAGATGGGCTCCCGCTTCATCGAGGCGGGCTTACTGACTGAAGCGCAGGTAGCACGCGTGATCGAATTACAAGGCTCGGACGGTATCCGCTTCGGTGAAGCCGCAGTACGACTGGGCTTGTTGACCGAGCAAAATGTCCAGGCAGTGCTGTCGGAGCAATTCAACTACGCCACTGCGCTAGAGCCATCTGAATACGTCGACAAATCGCTCGACATCGCGCTCATGCCATTTGGCCTGGAAGCCGAATCAATCCGCCAGATCCGCGCCGAATTGTCGATCCGTCTCAGCGAACAGGAAAAGATTTCGCTGGCCATCGTCAGCACCACGGAAGGCGAAGGCAAGAGCTATCTGGCGGCCAGCCTGGCATTGGCATTTTCACAGATGGGCAAACGCACACTGCTCATCGATGCCGACATGCGCAGGCCAACCCAGCACAAACTGTTCGGCCTGGAAAACAAGACCGGCCTGTCGACCATGCTGGCCGGACGCACCGCCATTGCCGCCGGCGTCGCGGCCAAGGGATTTCCGCACCTGCGCATCCTCAATGCCGGACCGACCCCGCCCAATCCGCTGGAAATCCTGCTGCAACCGGCGCTGAGCAATTTGATGCGGCAACTGGCCGATGACATTGACGTATTCATCGTCGATACCCCGGCGGCACAGACCTCGTCGGATGCCCAAACCATCTCGCAACAAGTCGGCATGTGCCTGCTGGTGGCGCGCCAGCATCATTCCAAGCTCGACGACCTGCGTCAGACCCAAGCGCAAATGAAGACCGCAGGCGCCCAGATCATCGGTACCGTGTACAACGAATTCGCCGAGCCAGACTCGCTGGATCAGTTGGAAGGCAAGGGCAAAAAACTATGGCATCGACTGCGCAAATGGCTGAGCAACCCATTGCACCGGTAGCCGGCGTGAGCAGCCGTAAGCTGCTCACGCACTCGCTGGCGTCGCTATTGGATCAAGCCCTGCTGAGCGGGCTGAACTTTGCGCTCGGCCTGATCCTGATCCGTCTGGCCAGCAAGGAGTCGTACGGCATCTACTCGCAACTGTATGTCGCCGGCATCTTTGCCTCCACCGTCATCGAAGCCTTGATCACCGGTCCGCTGACGACTATCGCGCCCGGCAAGAGCGAGGCCGAGCGCGCCCGCCTAACCACGCTGCTGCTGCGCTTCCAGTGGCAATTAAGTCTGGCGCTGGCGATCCTGTTTGGGGTTGCTAGTGGTGCCGTGGCCAACACCACTGGCATCGATACCCATCCGCTCTGGCTGGCGGGCGCGTTCGCGTTCTATATCCTGGCAAATGCCCAGCGCGAATACCATCGCAGCATCAGCTTCATCGAAGCACGCCCGCGCCGCGTCCTGTTCACAGACATCACCTACGCACTCGGCGTGGTGGTCGGCATTGGCGTGTTGCTGTTAGTCGGCTATCTGACGGTACCGGCCATTTTGCTGGTGCTGGGGCTGGCCAATGTGATCGGCATGTGGCGCACCACCGATCACCATGCCGCCATACTGCCCCCGGCTGATGCGCAAAGTCAGCGGCTCGACTACCGCGCCGCCGTCAGCGCCGTCATGCAGCGTGGCCGCTGGGCCTTGCCCGGCGCATTGGTCGCCTGGGCGACCAATTACAGTTATCTCTACCTGGCCGCCGCCATTCTGGGCGTGGCAGCATCGGCCGATCTGAATGCCTCACGCCTGCTGCTGATGCCGATTTCACTGTCGGTGCTGGCCTGGTCGCGGGTGGCGCGGCCGATTGTCAGCCGCCTGTTTGCAGCGCGCGACTGGAAGCATCTGGATCGCCTGGCCTGGGCGTCGGTGGCCGCTATTGAAATCGTCACGATCGCTTATGTAGTGGTCTTGTGGCTGATGCTGCCATGGCTGCAAGCGCATGTACTGGGCAGTAAATATCATGGCCTGGAACCGATGGTGCTAGCCTGGGGCGGTTACTTTGCCATCAATGCGGCGCGCTGGATCGGCTCGTCCTGGCTCACCAGCAATGACCAATACAAGCTGCTGCTGATCAGTGGCATAGCCTGCCTGTTGATCATGCTGGCGGCCAGCGCCATTTTCATTCCGCTGTATGGTACCTGGGGCGCAATTCTGGCGCTGATCGTGGTGGAAGCATTTGATCTGGTCCTGATCTGGGCCATCTTCTTGCCGCTGATGCGGCGTAAAACCGTATGAGCGCACCGATCGACATCAGCATCTGCATCTGCACCTTCCGCCGTCCGGTGTTGCTGGGCCAACTGCTGGCGGCCTTGAGCGAACAGCCCTGTGACGGCCTGCGCGTCGAAGTGGTGGTAGTCGACAATGACCCGGCCGCCTCGGCCGCCCCCGTGTTACGCGAATGGCAGGCGCGTTTTCCGTGGCCGTTGCATGCGCGCCATGAAAGCACACCCAATATTGCCCAGGCGCGCAATGCTGCCGTGCATACCGCACAAGGCCAATGGGTGCTGTTCATCGATGACGACGAAATGCCCGACGCCGACTGGTTGCGTCAATTGATGGCAACCCAGCGGCGTTTCGACGCCGATGCGGTATTTGCCCCGGTACTGCCGCGCTATCTGGCCGATACACCGGACTGGATTCGCCGCGGCGATTTTTTCCAGCGCCGCCGCTTTGCTACCGGCACCGTAATCGGCAGCAGCGACGCACGCACCGGCAATGTCTTGATCCGGCGCAGCAAACTCATGGCGCTGGCGGGTCCGTTCGACGTTGCCTTCGGCCGTACCGGCGCGGAAGACACCATGCTGTTTCGCGACATGCAAGCGCAAGGCGCGCGCCTGATCTGGTGCGACGAAGCCACTGTCAGCGAAGAAGTACCGGCCCAGCGCGCCACGCTGAATTGGCTATTGCGCCGTTCTTATCGTCTCGGGCAAACCTATGTCTTGTCGGAAATCGCCCGCCTGCACGGTTGGTCACGCTGGCAGCGCAGCGCCCGACTGGGCTTGCGCGCCGCACTGCAATTACTGATCGCCGCCGGGGTGAGCGCGCTGAGCTTGCCCTTTTCACGCATCATGGCGATCCGCTGGTTGCGCACCACGGCCGCACAATGCGGCAAATTAAGCGCCCTCGCGGGCCATCGTTATCATGAATACGGCAATTGAATCGCACAGCGGCAGCGCCGCCCTGCCCCACTCCCGGTTCGACCAGATGATGGTGCGGCTGCTGATCGTGCTGAGCATGAGCTTTTCGCTATTACCGCCCGGCTTTAACTGGGGCAATACCGACCCGCAAGGCAATTACGCCGAAGGCTCCTTGCTGTTTCAGATGGAATTCGGTTCGGTATTCCTGATCGGCGCCTGGCTGGCCTGGCGCAACCGCCAATGGAGCCTACGCCATGTGCGCAATCTGAATCCGTTTCTAATCCTGATCATCCTGTATTGCCTGTGCAGCATACTGTGGTCGCCCTATCCGGTGGTCACGCTCAAGCGCAGCGTGCAACTGATCGGCCTGACGCTGGTGGGCATTGCCATTGCGCCGCCGATCGGTGGCAAGCAGCAATTGATCCGCACCATGCTCGGCGTGATGATGACGCTGATGGCGTTTTCCTTCGTGGTGGCACTGCTGTTGCCCGGCATCGGCGTTGACTATGAACTGGGCGGCGCCTGGCGCGGCGTGCTGTCGCAAAAAAATACCTTGGGCGCGATTTCCGGCCTGTGTGTGGTGTTGTGGATCAAGGAAAGCCTGGGTACGTCCTTGCCGCGTTCGATCTGCTATGTCGGCATGCTGTTCAGTACCTTCATGCTGGTCATGGCCAAGAGCAGTACCGCAATCCTGGTGGCAACACTGGGCTCCGCCCTCTACCTACTGATACGACGCCGCTATCTGAGCGGGCAATTCGATGGCCGTCGGCTGGTATTGGCATTGGCCGTCATCATTCTGATCGGCTTGCAGTTGTTTTATATCTTCCACTCACGCCTGCCCGATTGGGACGAACTGTTCGCGCCCTTTGGCGCCATATTCAACAAGAGCACGGATCTGACCGGTCGCACTGACATCTGGCGTCTGGTGCTGCTGGAAATACAGCGCCATCCGACCTTCGGCATCGGTTACGGCGCCTTCTGGCTGGGTGAAGGCAGTCCCTCGCAAAACATTATCAATGTGCTGCACTGGACCCCGTTGCAAGCACACAACGGTTACCTCGACATCCTCAATGAACTGGGCTTGACCGGTCTGGTCATCATGGTCTGCGTATTTGCATTTCACGTGCGCAATCTGATCAAACTCACCCGCATTGATCGTGAGGAAGCGGCAATCCATTGGGCCATGCTGATCTTGATCCTGATCAGTAACCTGTCGGAAAGCGAAGTGTTTCGCGGTGTGCTGTTCCAGAATATTTTCTTCATCTATTCCTCCACCGCCATCTCGGCGCGCCTGACCATCGATTACATGGAACACGCGCAGCGTAACGACCGGCGTCAACGTCCGAGGGGCTTGCCATGATGAATGCTGCCTCCCGGTTTTCCTCGCGTCTGCGGCGACTACGACTGCAACCGCTACGACTGGCGTTGCTGGCATTGCTGTGCTGTGTCGACACCGCGCCGTTGTCGGCGCAAATCATCACTGCTGCCAGCCAGGCAACCGACTTCACGCGCGGCGACAATGGTCTGCAATATTTCAATTTCGCCATCGATGAAGATCAGATGGGTGGCGCAGCGGATCGCTCGACGCTGAATCAAGCGCTCGACGCCAGCGCCCGCATCTTTGTGCGCAATGGCCATTTCTACCGCGTCGGCAGCGACAACCGCGCCAACACCGCGGACGATACGCGGGTGCGCCTATATGGCATCAATCTCAGCTTCGCCACCAACTTCCCGTCCGACGCTGATGCCCAGCGCTTGGCGCTGCGCCTGCGCAAGCTGGGCATCAACGCAGTACGTCTGCATCACATGGATACCAGTCCCGGCACCCAGGACAATCCACCGCGCAGCCTGCTCACGCCCGGCCCCTATCCCAGCTTCAATCAGACGGCGTTGGCACGGCTGCGCAACTTCATCAATGTGCTCAAGCAGCAAGGTATCTACGTCGACCTCAATCTGCATGTCGGCTATCGCTTCCGTCCGGCCGTGGACCAATTGCCGCCGCTCGATGGCAAGGCCGACGCCACGGTACTGGGTGCGCCTGTGCACGTCTATCAACCGCGCATGGTGGCGTTGCAGGAAGACTATGCGCGCCAGTTGATCCGCGCGCTCGGCTTGCGCAACAATCCGGTGCTGGCGCTGGTGGAAATCAACAATGAATCGTCCCTGCTGGCTGCCTGGCAGCGGCGCGAGTGGAGCCAGGCTGTGCCCAAGGCTTACGAACCAGAGCTGCGCAAGCAATGGCAAGCCTGGCTGGCGCAACATTACGGCTCCACTGCCAAGGCCTGCGCAGCCTGGCAAACCTGTGTCTCGCCCGACTCGCCTATCGAATTGCTGACACCGACCGATGCTTCGCAGGTGCGGCAATGGCGTGATCGCATCGACGGCAAGCTGCGCTCACTGACCGAAAAAGTACTCGGCCCGAGCGACCCCGGCACGCCCGGCAGTTCCGGCGAAGCGCTGCGCGTGCACGATTTTCTGATGTTCCTGGCCGATACCGACCGTGCCTATTTCAATCGCCTGCGCCAGGTAGTGCAAAGCGAAACCGATGCACTGGTTCCGGTCACCGGTACCCAAATGGGCTATGGCGGCGTGCTCAATTTCGATTCGCAGGCACAGATGGATTATCTCGATGAGCACTTTTACATCGACCATCCCGACTTCCCCGGCCCGTCCTGGGACCGCAACGACTGGCGCATCCACAATAGCGCCGCCACCGATGGTGAGTTGAGCCGGATATTGGCGCTGGCCTTGCGGCGCGACGTGCGCAAGCCGTTTGTGGTCAGCGAATACAACCAGCCCTTCCCCAACAAGCAAGGCAGTGAAATCCTGCCGCTGATGGCCGCCGTGGCAGCGGCGCAGGATTGGGATGGCTTGTTCTTCTTCGACTATCTCGATGGCGACAACTGGTCGGTGACGCCATCGGCCTTCACCCTCAGCGGCGACTGGGGCAAATATGCCGCCTTGGGACAAAGCGCCATGCTGTTCCGCAAGGCGCTGGTAGCACCGCTGCCGGCGCAAATCACGATCCCGCTGGCGGCTGAAACGCGCCGTGCGGTGGCAGCCTCGCGCGATTATGGCGCCTACGAAACACATCTGGCGATCCGCTACGGCATCACGCCGGAGTTGGCCACGCAGGCGCGTCTCGGCATGGATCTCAGCGGCACCGCCAAGCTCGGCATGCAGAGTGCCCCGGCGAATACCCCGCTGCGCTCGCCCAATGGCGAATTCGAATTCCTGCCGCAGCAACGCACACTGCAGATTCGCACCGCGCAAGTACGCGGCTTCTTCGGCTTCCTGATGACGCGCCGCGTCGGCGATGACAATGTCGCCATCGAGTTGCTCGGCAAGGGGCGCGGCTTTACCGGCGTCTTGCTGACGGCGCTCGACAACCGGCCGCTGGCGGCATCGCGCCAGATCCTGATTTCTGCCTCCAGCGCAGTCACCGGCACCCAGCCCGGTTCCATGCCGCTGCGGCCGAAGGAATTGGTGCGCTACAAGAACGATCCGAAATGGTGGACGCTGGAACCCGACTCCGGCATGAAAGACAAACCCTCCGGTCCACGCGATGTCGAAGGCCCGGTCTGGCTGGAGCGCAATCAGGCGCGCATCAGTCTGCGCACCCAGGCCAAACACCTGAGCGTCTACCCGCTCGATGGCAGCGGCAAGCGTATGGCCGCGCTCGACAATGGCCGTGTGACGCTGGCCAACGGCATGGCGACCATTCATATTCAGGCCGATTTTGCCGAGACCAGTCTCTGGTATGAGGTAGTCGCCGATGAATAAGGCTGCCACGCTGCGCCGACTGCGCAGGACCTGCGTGAGCTTCGCCGTGTTGGCGGCGACTGCGCTGCCGGCGCACGCGACTGCCGAATATGCCCTGCAGAGCGGCTTGAGCTGGTATCGCATCGACAATCCATTTCTGTTTCCCAGCAATAGCAGCAACAAACTCAATACCGCAGATTCGGCCTGGTCAACCGATGTGCGCGCTGCCCTGTTCTTGCCGTTGCCGACCGAGCGTAGCAACCTGCAATTGACTGCGGCGATTTCGCAAATGCATTACGGCAGTACCTTCAGCAATTACAGTGACCAGATCGGCTCGGGTACCTATAACCTGAACGATGACAAGAAGCAGTTTGAAGCGATCTACAACTGGGAATTCAGCGATTTGCTGCGCGGGCGTCTGTACCACCATACCGATGATCGGCTGTACAACTATTTCGGCGGCGTCATTCCGAGCGGCAAGCTCACCGCTGCCCCGGAGTATCCGCATGTCCGCGAAGACAGCATCGAAGTCGCTTACCGTCTGACCAGCCGCCTCGATCTGCCGCTGACCTTCAGCCAGCAGACCTTGAGTTACATGGATGCCGGTCTGGCCGAGTTGTACAACATGAACAGCAACACGATGCAGGCCGCCGTGCGCTACACCTCGGGTAGCCAGTCGACATTTTCTGGCGGCATGCGGCGCAGCAAGGTGACATTCGGCAACCGTACCAGCGCTGAAATCCTCGGCGCCAATGGTGTCGAAGGCATCGACTCCGGTTATACCGACACCGAGTTGTTTGCCGACACCGCCTGGCGTTATACCGAAAACACCATTTTCATTGCGCACCTTGGTTCGGTGCAGCGCCGTTTCAACCAGTTGGCCGATCACAATAGCCAATTGCTCGCCGCCGAGTTGGGCATCGACTGGCACTGGTCACCCAAGACCACTTTCTATGGCCGCATCTGGGATAGCCCGCAGGCCAATGTCGAAGCCGACAGCCGCCTGTACGTGATCACCCGTGGCGCGCAGGCGCGCGCAGTCTGGCAAGCCACACCGAAGTCGCGCGTGTCGTTGCTGACCTCACTGGAAACCCAGAAGTCGCAGAATTTCGTCAATACCGCCGGTACCGATGGCAATGACAAATTGCTGCGCCTGGGCTTGCGTTATGACTACGACATCACGCGTCGGCTAGCCTTGCGGGTCGATGCCTCGCGTGAAAAAACCATGTCGCAGTCCAGTGGTCTCAACTACCAGCGCAGCACCGTCATGATCAGCCTGAACTACACCTTCGATAACATCACCGGCCCGTTCAATTTCGACAATCAGCAAGGCTATAACCGCGCCCGCAAGCAAATCGAGGATCTCCGATGAGCGCGACCACCAGCGTCAGCGCCACGCCTTCGTTCGACTACATCCCCGGCCTTGACGGCCTGCGCGCCAGCGCCGTGCTGCTGGTGCTGGTCGCCCATATGGGTTTCAGCACGGCGATTCCGGGCGGCTTTGGGGTGACGCTGTTCTTTTTCATCAGCGGCTTGCTGATTACCCGTTTGTTGCTGGCAGAACATGCGCAGCAGGGACGCATCGCCGTCGGCCGCTTTTATGCGCGGCGGCTGATCCGTCTGTATCCGGCCTTGCTGGTGGCGGTGCTGGTAGCAACGCTGGTGCTCACCTTGTCAGGTGCCGTGGTCGGTTGGGACAAGCTGGCGGCAGCGCTGTTCTATTACGCCAATTACTATGGCATCTACGTCACATTCGGTTTGAACCGCGATGGTTTCGACCCCTTCAGCATCCTGTGGTCGCTAGCAGTCGAGGAACAGTATTACCTGGTCTTTCCCTTCCTGTGTGTATTGCTGTTGCACGGCACGGCCAGCTTGCGACGTTTTTTCTGGGTGCTGGCGGCGGTGCTGCTACTGGTCTTGTTGTGGCGCGTGACCCTGCATCAGGGCGGCGCCAGCAGTGACCGCATCTACCTCGGCACCGATACCCGCATCGATGCGATTCTGTATGGTGCCTGGCTGGCGCTGATCCTGGCGCAGGATGCGAAAAAGCAGTGGCGCCGCTTCTGCGCCAGTCCCATCGTGCAATTGGTATGCCTGTTCATTTTGCTGGCTTGCTTTGTCGTGCGCCACCCCGGCTTTCGCGATACGCTGCGCTACAGTCTGCAAGGACTGGCGCTGATGCCCCTGATCACGGCAATTTGCTTCACCAGCGCGTTGACGCCACTGCGCCGGCTGCTGGAAACCAAACCGGTGCGCCGTATCGGCAACTGGTCGTATTCGCTGTATCTGTACCACCCGATCGCCATTGCCATCGCCGAAATCATCTGGGGTCCGGGCAGCGTGGGACCACAGCGTATCGGCTGGCACAGCTTCGTCGGCTTCGTGACAACGGCAGTGCTGCTATCATTCATGGCAGCAATAGCGTCTTATTATGGCGTCGAGCGTCCCTTCTTGCGGTGGCGTCGCCGCTTTGGCGCACATATTGTCGCCAATTGACATGACACCGCAGCGACACAGCCGGGACAACACATGACAGAATCCGCTTCCAAACTTTCTTTGCGCATCAGCCGACGGCTGTCACAGCATGCGTTCAGAAATATCATCGCCTTGCAGGGCCAGACCGGTGTGGTCAGCTTTACCTTCGACGATGCTCCCGCTTCGGCCTGCGAAGCCGGAGCCCATGCGCTGGAGCACAATGGCGTGCGTGGCACGTTCTATATCGCCGGCGGCCTCACCGACCAGCACGAAGAAGGAAAACCCTGCCATAGCCGGGCGCATCTGCAAGCGCTGCTGAGCGCCGGTCATGAACTCGGCTGCCATAGTTTTTCGCATGTGCGCTGCGATACGCTGACGGCACCAGCGCTGACTGCCGAACTGGATCGCAATGCCGCCTTTCTGGCCGAATTGGGCCTTGATCCTGCGCAGCTCAATTTTGCTTTTCCCTTCGGCGCCTATGCCTATAACGCCAAACGCATCTGCAGTCACCGTTTCCGCTCCTGCCGTATCACCGGCGGCGGCACGCATGAGGGCCAGGCCGATTTGAATGCGCTGAAAACCCATCGCTTATATGACTTGCCGCTCGATGCTGAAGACTACGATAGCTTGTTGGCCCGTACCGCACGCAACAAGGGCTGGCTGATCGTCAATACGCATGATGTGGAAAACCCGCCGAGCCGCTTCGGCTATACGCCCGAACGGCTGGAACACGCCGTAGCCGCAGCATTGGCGGCGGGCTGCCAGGTATTGCCGGTCAATGCGGCGATTGATTATTGGCTTGCCAACGATGCCAAGGCAACTTAAGGCGCGCTGATTGGCGCAAGTCCGCGCCAGCGCCGCACCAGATTGCGCAGGCGCAGATTGTTGCGCGCCCTTACCCGCAAACGCTGCCACAACTCACTAATGCCGACCGCCAGCTTGCCGCGCAGGCTGTAACCCTGCTGGCCGGCGTACAAGGCCAGTGTCTGATCGGCCCATTGCAACTTGTATGCTTCATCGCCGACGGTCAGATCGAAGATCGCCAGACCGCGTTCGATGCAATGCTGAACCACCGCATCCATCAGGATGCGCCCTACCGAATAGCGTCCCCAGCTGCCATCTTCATAGCCCGGCATGATCCAGTAGTAGCGCTGTCCGTAGCAAATACCCCAATGCGTGGCGACCAGGATGTCATCGACTAGCAGTGCTGACACCACCACGTCGCCACCACCGATTCCCTGCGCCGCCAGCGACTGATAAAACGCCAGATAACCGGGTTCGGCAAACAAATCGCGACTGCCGGTTTCATGCCAGCGCCGCGCTTTTTGCCTGGCCATCGCAGCGACCACTTCAGTGCGCTGCGCTGACGGTACGTCCACCAGCAATTGCACCGTGCCCAATTCATGCAGACGGCGCAATTGACGCCGCGTATCAGCAAACATCTTGGCACTGCGCAGTTTTTGGAATTGAGCGAAGCTCGCCGTCAGGCTGGCAGCATGTGCCTGTTCGGTGGCGTGCATGCCAGCTAGCAGTATCATCGGATTGGCGCAGCCTTCGATCAGTTGCGGCATGCGGCGCACGCGCAACAAGTCGATCTCTCCACGCAATTGGCGCAGGATCACCTGCCACAGCACAGCAAACGTCGCCGTCGGAAAATCGCGCTGCAGCAGCGGCGCATGATAATCCGTGACTTCCCCGCCGAGAAAACTCAGTACCCGCAAACCATGGTGCCGACGTATCCCCAGCGGCAACAGCAGTTGTGTTTGGCCATCGGCATCGCGCAATTCGACCAGCCTGATTTGCCACCCCTGCGCCTGCCCCAGATGCTGGTACCAGGCCGCGATCCAGTCATACGACTGAAAACCGTAGCTGCAGCCGCTGGCTTGCAGCGCGCGCCAGCGGGTCTGCGTCGGTTCCAATGTGGTGTAGATGCTCAGCGTGGCGTGCTCGCCAAACGCCGCGGCAGCCGCAAGTGACAGCGTGCCAAGCTGGTTGCTACGCGTTGATGCCTGATGGCGCATCATCAATCCTGCTGCATAACGCGGCGGCGCTTAGTAGGCATGACGATCCTTGAAGACCACCAATACGGTGCGCAAGATGATCTTGAAATCCAGCATCAGCGACCAACTGCGGATGTAATACAGATCGTATTCAATACGGCGTTGCATTTTGTCGAGCGTGTCGGTTTCGCCACGCAAACCATTGACCTGTGCCCAGCCGGTAATGCCGGGCTTGACCTTGTGGCGCAGCATGTAACCCTTGACCTGTTTGCGATACAACTCATTGTGCTGAACCGCATGCGGACGTGGGCCGACGATGCTCATCGAGCCTTGCAGCACGTTGAAAAATTGCGGTAACTCATCCAGCGAGGTCTTGCGCAAAAAACGTCCGAATGGCGTCACGCGCGCATCACCAACAATCGCTTGCTTGATTTCACCAGTCTGCGGCAAGGGATCATTGCGCATCGAACGGAACTTGGAGACCACGATCTTTTGCCCGCCGACACCATAACGCAATTGGCGAAATACCACCGGGCCCGGCGAAGACAACTTCACGCCAATGGCAATGGCCAGCAAGATCGGACTGAGCATGAGCAAAATAAAGAACGACAACAGCACATCGACGAAGCGTTTGAGCAAGCGCGCCACGCCGATAAACGGCGTCTCGTAAGCGACCAGCAGCGGTGTGCCAGCCATTTCGGCGTAGTGCATATGGCCCAGCCCGAACAACTTGGAATCCGGCACGAAGTAGACCGAGGAGACCGAATCATGCAAGGCATCGACCACGGGTGCGATATCGCTGGAACGTGCATGCACCAGACCGACGAACACCACATCGACCGGATTTTTCTCGATCCAGGCAATCGCGTCCATCAAACCACCCAGGCGTTCCAGTTCGCCGCCGACACGTTGCGTGCCCAGGCGGTTGTCGAAGTAACCGAGGGCGGTGATGCCTAGCATTTTTGAGGCCTTGAATGATTCAGACAAGCGTTGCGCATCTTCACTGAAACCGACGAATACCGCGGTACGTCGCTGCCCTTTGGCTGTGTAGAGACGCAATGCCCACCAGCGGCACAGTAAAGAAGTAGCGGTCAGCGTGAATGGCGTCACCAGCAACCAGGCGATCATCACCACTCGCGAAAAATCGGCAGCACTTTTGGTCAGATACAAGGCCAGCACCACGACAAAGAACGTGCCTATCCACAGCCGTACAATCGTGGCGAAATGATGCACCATCATTGAAGTGTTGTCGATGGCGTAACGACGTATATCGCTAAACACGATGAACCCAGTGACTCCAGCCACGGCCGCGACAAAATTGAACGTCGAGAAATTGGCCAAAAAATAAAAGGCGACGCAAATTTCCAGGGTCAGGACGATTGTCACCGCATAGGCGACACCGACTGCGAGCCCAAGCAATGTCGTATGGTGATTGCGCTTATCTGAATAAAAGCTCAATGGCCGCTCCCTTTCTCCTGATGATTGATTGTACGCTGCAGCTTCCACTCGCGCCGCAGCAAACCGGCAAAACGCGAGCCTTGTACGATGTAACGGCGCCATAGACGGCGCGGCTCCGACGCCAGCCGCCAGCACCATTCCAGCCCGGCGTTTTGCATCCATAACGGTGCCCGCGCCTTGAAACCGAGCGCAAACTCCATCGCCGCGCCGACGCACATGACCACACCGGTCTGCATGGCGTGGCGCTGTGCCATGGCCCAACGCTCCTGCTTGGGCATGCCGAGACAGACGAACACAATGCCGGGTCGGGTCAAATTAACGCGGCGCAGGGCTTCCTGGCCTTCGACGCCGAGCGGATCAAATTGCATCGACGGACAAAACAGTTCAACCTGCAAACCCGGATAGGTGTGCGCAAACGCCGCCGTCAACATCTCTTCCTGCCCTGGCATGCCGCCGATGACAAACACCGGCAACTGCTGCGCCGCGCAAGCACGCGCCAACGCCACGAACAAGTCAGCACCGGTCACCCGCTCCGGCAAATGCACGGGCATCCTGCGGCTGGCCCACACTAACGGCATGCCATCGGCAAAAATGTAATCGGCTTGCACATAAAGCTGGCGAAACTGCGGATCGGCATCGAGCCGCACCACATGATCGACATTGGGCGTGACGACGATGGCGGGCGGGCCGCTACGGTTTTGCGCGCACAGCATCAACTGATCAGCCGCCTGACGGAAACCCACCGCACAAATATCTAGTCCAAACATCCTACACGCGGGAAAAACACTCTGATTTTGCATCGGTTACCCACGTTGGATTATTGGAAAATGGCAAAGTTAGATTAGATAACACCAAATAAGTTTGATATCATTTTAACAATATTTTGATATTTCCCACCCGATCTTTAACGGCTGTTTTCTGATTAATTCTTGCATTGCGCACGCCGTTCAGACAGGATAACCAAGACTTTGCAGCGCTCCAATGCAATTTACACATGACAAGACTGCAACAGGCGAACCTTAAAGGACGATATATGCAAGAAGCCAAGCAGGCAGCGTTGGAGCCGGTAGAGGCGCCACCAGCAAGCAATCCGCGGATAGTGCCGCTGGTCATTATTTCTCCGGTGCGTGATGAATCGAAGTATTTGCGCCTGACCATGGATTCCATTGTGGCGCAGACCTGCCGCCCGGTGGAATGGATACTGGTTGACGATGGCTCGGCCGACAATACGCCTGACATTGTGCGCGAATACGCCGAGAAATATCCCTTCATCCGGCTGGTGCCGCGCCAGAACCGCGGCTTTCGCAAACTCGGCGGCGGCGTGATTGCGGCATTCAATTTTGGCGTGGGGCATATCCAGCACAGCGACTACCAATACATTGCCAAACTCGATGGCGACATGTCGTTTGGTCCGCTGTATCTGGAGCGCATGTTCCAGAAACTCGATGAAGATCCCAAACTGGCTGCCGTGTCGGGCAAGGTGTATCGCGATGAAGATGGCCACTACATCGAAGAGAGTCATATCGATGAACAGGTTGCGGGCCAGTTCAAACTCTACAAACGGCATGCGTTTGAAGACATTGGCGGCTTCGTGCAGCATTTATCGTGGGATGGCATCGACGTCCACACCGCCTGGATGAAAGGCTGGAAGACCTTCTGTTTTTATGATCCGCAAGCCTGGCTCTGGCATCACCGCATCATGGGCTCGTCCGACAAGCATATCTATGAGGGTCGGCTACGCTGGGGCCGCGGCAATTGGTACATGGGCTACCACCCGTTGTATGCGATTGCCACCGGCGTCAATCGCATGCGCGAGAAGCCCATGATCATCGGCGGCCTGCTGATGATCTTCAGTTATTTCTGGTCCGCTCTGCGTCGCTTGCCACGCTATGAGAATCCGGAATTCCGCCGTTACCTGCGCCAATGGCAAATGAAGCGCTTGAAGAACTTCATCCTCGGCAAGAAATAAATCCTCGGCAGCGCTGCTGCTGGTTCAATCGACAGCCATGATCAGATAGCGGGCCGCTGCTGCGTAACTAGTAATCCTGGCTGCCAGACTGACATCGGCCCCCTGGTATTCGTGAAAGCCAAGTTGCTGCCAATAAGCAGTTGAGCCATTGACAGCCGTCAGCGCCAGTTGCGCCATGCTGAGTTGGCGTGCCTGCACACGCAACAGCGTAAGCAAGGCACTGCCGAGACCGTAGCCGCGCGCCTGCTCGTTCAATGCGACATCGTGCAAATACAGGCAGGCCGGCGCCGCTGGCAATTGCTGCAACAGACAGTTCAATGCCGGTGGTTGCCCTAATAACGCTGGATGACTAATCGCATAGCCATGCACCACATCCTGTGCATCGGCGGCGATCCAGCAACCCCTGGCAAACAAGCGCAAACGCTCGGCAAATACCGCTGGTGACTCCGGGTAATCGGGATGGACGACGGCAGCAATTTGATTGACGGCCACCAGATCCTCCTGATGCATGGCGCGCCAACGCATGGAGGTAGTGACAGGAGTCGGTGTATGCATCATGGGTGTCGTGGTTTGCTTGGCAGCATCAATGCATGGCAATCAGTGCTATTTGCAACGAACGCCACCAATAAAAAAGCTGCCAACGGCAGCTTTTTTATCAGGGATGGGAAACGGCAGGTTTCAGCAATTGCAGAATGTCGCGCAATTCGGCACGTATCATCTCGATTTGCTCGGCACCGATAGAGATTTCAATTTCCTCGGGGATCGCGTCGATCTGCTCTTCAATGAGATGGCCGTCGAGCTTGTTGCGCGCACCGCTGATGGTGAAACCCTGCTCATACAACAACTCGCGAATGCGCCGGATCAACAGTACTTCATGGTGCTGATAATAGCGCCGGTTGCCACGCCGCTTGACTGGTTTGAGCTGGGTAAATTCCTGCTCCCAGTAGCGCAGCACATGCGGCTTGACGCCACAAAGTTCGCTGACTTCACCGATGGTGAAGTAGCGTTTGGCGGGAATCGGCGGCAAAACTATCACCGCAGGCTTGTTGACGCGTTCGTTCATGGCTTAACAGTTATACAGCGAGGGCGAGCGGCTGGTTGCTTGTAACTTCAACCATTTCCTTGAGCTTTTGACTGGCATGAAACGTCACCACGCGCCGCGCGGTGATGGGGATTTCTTCACCGGTCTTGGGGTTGCGGCCTGGACGTTGGGGCTTGTCGCGCAATTGGAAATTTCCAAACCCGGACAGCTTGACGGCTTCGCCACGCTCCAAGGCATTGCGGATTTCATCGAAGAAAGTTTCAACCATATCTTTTGCTTCACGCTTGTTCAGACCGACTTGTTCAAACAAAAGTTCGGCAAGTTCGGCCTTGGTCAGCGTTGGCAGATTCTTTTCTGCTTGCGAGCGCACCTGGGATTCGAGTACAGCACGTTCCAGGTCAGCATCGAGTACAGATTGAAATTCACTTGAATTCACGGTATTCATGACGAGAGGGTTGCCCGTTCCTTAGCAATTCAGAGTCTTATTTTGGACTGAAACGACAAGCCCGCTGGTCTTGCTCAAGCTTGTCATGCACGCAATTTGGCGGCAAGTTTAGTCGTTGCGGCGGCGATTAACGCGCTCATCGCAACATCAACTTGGTCGTCCTGAAGTGTGTTTTGAGTATCTTGCAAGGTGAATCGGAAAGCAAGGCTTTTTTCGTCATTCTCCAAACCCTTACCTTGATATTCATCAAATAAAACAATGGCTTGGACAATTGCACACGCTGCATTGCCTTGCTTTTCAGCGGCAAAAATATCCACCAATTCCTGCGCCTGCACTGCTTGCTTGACCACCAGCGCAAGGTCACGCGTGACCGCCGGGAACTTGGAAATTTCAGTGTAGGCCGGCACTACCCGTTGCTGCAGCGCCAGTGCGTCAACTTCAAACACTACTGGTGCCAGCGGCAGGTCATACTTTTGCTGCAAGCGTGGGTGCAGTTCACCGATCATGCCGATGTCATGCCCATCGAGTTCGACACGTGCCGAACGCCCCGGATGCAGGCTTGGATGTTCCCGCTTGACGAAACGCAGGCTGCGCGGCGCGAACAAGGCTTCGAGATCGGCCTTGATATCAAAGAAGTCAACATTGCGCGAAGCCTGGCCCCACTGCTCTTCAGCCACGGCACCATAGGCCAGACCGGCAACGCGCTTGGGCTGATGGTAACCGGCCACATCGAGCGGACCGTCCTGCACGCTGGCATCACGATGGAACACTGCACCGATTTCGAAGACACGCACGCGCGTGGCCTTGCGGTTAATGTTGTAGCGGACATTGGCAACCAGACTGGCGATCAACGACGAACGCATGACATTCATCTGGCTGGCGATCGGATTGAGCAATTTGATCGGCGCCTGATTGTCGGCGAAGTCGATTTCCCAGGCGCTGTCGACGAAGCTGAAATTGACCACTTCCTGATAATCGAGGTCGGCCAGCAAATGGCGCACGTCGAACAGCGAGCGGATGTTTTCTGGCGCAATGCGCATGGCACTGGCAGCCACCGGCGGCAAGGCCGGGATGTTTTCGAAACCGTAGACGCGGGCGATTTCTTCGATCAGGTCTTCCTCGATTTCAATGTCGAAACGGTAAGAAGGTGGTGTCACGGCAAACAAGCCCGGTTGTTGATCGAACGACAAACCCAGCCGCGTGAAGATATTGGCGATCATATCGTCGGTGATTTCAACCCCGATGATCCTGGCTGCGCGCGCAGTGCGCACCGTCACGGCATCGCGCTTGGGCAGGTTGACGATTTGATCGTCGACCGGGCCGATTCTGGTCTCGGCTGTGCCGCAGATTTCGATCAACAAGGCGGTGATGCGCTCGATATGTTCCACCACGGTGGCGAAATCGACGCCGCGCTCAAAACGATGCGCGGCATCGGTCGAGAAGTTGAAACGACGGGAACGCCCCTGGATTGCATGCGGGAACCAGAATGCGGCTTCCAGGTAAATATTGCTGGTTTCCAGCGATACTGCCGTGGCGTCGCCACCCATGATACCGGCTAGCGATTCCAATTGCTGTTCATCGGCGATCACGCCGATCCACCCATCGACCTCGACCGTATTGCCGTTCAACAGCTTGATCTGTTCGCCCGGCTTGCCCCAGCGTACATCGAGGCTGCCGTGGATTTTGTCCAGATCGAAGACGTGCGACGGCCGCCCCAGTTCTAGCATGACATAGTTGGAAATATCGACCAGTGCCGAAATCGAACGCTGACCACTGCGTTCGAGCCGGTGCTTCATCCATTGTGGCGTGCTGGCCTTGGCATTGAGACCGCGGATTACACGACCGGCGAAACGACCACACAGATCTGGCGCCGAAATCTTGACCGGCAATTTCTCATCGAGATTGACTGTGGCAGCTTGAATGGTCGGTTGCTTCAGCGGTGTATCGGTCAGCGCCGACACTTCGCGCGCCACGCCGAGCACGGACAGGCAGTCTGCCTTGTTGGGGGTGAGCTTGATGGTGAACTTGAGATCATTCAACAGGAAATAATCACGAAAATTCTGACCCACCGGTGCATCGTCGGGCAATTCCAGCAAGCCGCCCTGATCGTCCGACAGCTTCAGTTCGCGCGCGGAGCACAACATGCCTTGCGACTCGACACCACGCAATTGTCCAACCTTGATTTCAAATGGCTTGCCATCGGCACCCGGCGGCAACACGGCACCCGCCATGGCGCAGGGCACCTTCATGCCAACCCGCACATTGGGCGCACCGCAGACGATATTGAGAATAGTACCGGTCTTGACATCGACCTGGCAGACATTGAGACGATCGGCATTGGGATGCTTGGCGACTTCCAGCACTTCGCCAACGACCACGTTAGAAAACGGCGGCGCCACCGCTTCAACTTCTTCCACTTCCAAACCAGACATCGTTAGCAAATGCGACAACTCATCCGAAGTCATGTTCGGATTGACCATGGTACGCAGCCAGTTTTCAGAGAATTGCATGATTCCAACCTTCAGCTAGGGTGAAGACGCGCCGGGCGTCCTGCACAGTTAACTCAGTAACAACGACGATGGTAGCGGCGGCGGCAAGACTTTGCCAATGCTGCCTACTGCACCGTGTTCAATTGAATTGTTTCAGGAAGCGCAAGTCACCTTCGTAAAACAGGCGCAAGTCGCTGATGCCGTAACGCAGCATGGTCAGGCGCTCCAGGCCGGAGCCGAACGCAAAACCGATATATTGCTCAGGATCGAGTCCCATGTTGCGCACCACGGTCGGATGCACCTGACCGGCTCCCGACACTTCCAGCCAACGGCCCTTGAGCGGACCACTGCCAAAGGCAATATCGATTTCTGCCGATGGTTCAGTGAATGGGAAATAGGATGGGCGGAAACGCACTTGCAGATCGTCGGTTTCGAAAAACGCTTTGACGAAATTCAGATACACACCCTTCAGATCGGCGAAGCTGATGTCTTCGGCAATCCACAGACCTTCGACCTGATGGAACATCGGCGAATGCGTGGCATCGCTATCGACACGATAGGTGCGGCCCGGTGCGATGACCTTGATCGGCGGCTTGTTCATGCGCGCATAACGGACCTGCATCGGGCTAGTATGCGTGCGCAGCAGCAAAGGCTTGCCTTGCGTGTCGTTGCCTTCGATGTAGAAGGTGTCCTGCATGGAACGGGCAGGATGATTTTCCGGACTATTCAAGGCCGAAAAATTGGTCCAGTCGGTTTCGATTTCAGGGCCATCGGCGACGTCGAAACCGATGGACCGAAAGATTTCTTCAACCCGCTGCCACGAACGCATGACCGGATGAATACCGCCCTTGCCACGGCCTCGGCCAGGCAGCGAGACGTCGATCGCTTCTGCATTCAAGCGCTCTTGCATCTGCGCATTGGCCAATGCATCACGGCGTGCGGTCAGCGCATGCTCAATCTGCTCTTTGGCAGCATTGATAACGGCGCCCTGTACTTTGCGCTCATCCGGTGCCAGCTTGCCCAGGCCCTTCATTTGCTCGGTAATCTGACCGGTTTTTCCAAGGTACTTGGCCTTGGCATTTTCCAGTGCGGCAGCATCGACGGCGCCGGCAAAATCGGCTTGTGCCTGTACTACAAGTTGTTCAAGGGGATTCATGCGGTAAGTCTCGCTCCAATCAGAAATCTAACAGTGCCTAACAAAATGTCGCTGGCTATGCTAGCTACGGCTCTGCTCTGCTGCGTCAGCCGCTTGCCAGTGCCATTTTGTTAAGCTCTTCCAGAAGCCATGTCCTGGCTCCGACGACGAAGTCGAAAAGAAGAAACAGTGAAGTCAAAAACAAGACGGGGCACAGGTATTTCACCTCTGCCCCGCAGGATTTTTGCTACCGCTCGCCGTTGCCGGACAGCGGCTGCGTCAACAGCGCAAATTACTTGGCGATGTTGGCTTTCACCTGATTGACAATCGCAGCGAACGCTGGCTTGTCAGTCACAGCCATATCGGCCAGAACCTTACGGTCCAGTTCGATCGAAGCACGCTTCAGACCGTTCATGAACACGCTGTATGTCACGCCATGCTCACGAGCAGCAGCGTTGATACGAGCGATCCACAATGCACGGAATACGCGCTTCTTGTTGCGGCGGTCACGATATGCATATTGACCAGCGCGCATAACTGCTTGCTTGGCAATACGGTAGACCGTGCTGCGGCGACCACGATAACCCTTGGCTTGCGCCAGGACTTTTTTATGACGGGCACGTGCTGTTACCCCACGTTTTACTCTAGGCATAGTAGCTCCTTAGTGTGAGGTTAAGCGAACGGCAGCATTGCGCGAACCGATGACATGTTAGTCTCATGGACTCCCACTGCACCGCGCAATTGACGTTTGTTCTTGGTGGTTTTCTTGGTCAGGATGTGACGTTTAAACGCTTGACCGCGCTTAACAGTACCGCCCGGACGGACGCGGAAGCGCTTTTTGGCGCTGCTTTTCGTCTTCATTTTTGGCATGACACTATCTGTCCTTGAAGGACAGCTCCATTTTTTGATGATTGCAGGTGGCAACAATGCGTTGCTCTTGGATGCCTACTCTCACTTATTAGCAACAGCTTGCACTGTTGCTTTTGCAGCAAGCCAGACGACAGCTTGCCGGCAAAAACGTCGGTGCGGCGCGCACTAACCACTTCGCGCCACCTCCGGTATCCGCAGCGCAAATCGCGCTGCGCGAAAAAGTATGGCCTACTTCTTCTGTTACTTCTTCTTCTTCGGTGCCAGCACCATGACCATCTGGCGACCTTCCATCTTGGGAAACTGCTCGACCTGGCCAAACGGTTCCAGATCAACCTTCAAGCGCTCAAGTACGCGCATGCCGATTTCCTGATGGGCCATTTCACGACCGCGGAAACGCAGCGTGATCTTGGTTTTATCCCCTTCTTCCAGGAACTTGGTCAAATTGCGCAGCTTGATGTTGTAATCGCCGTCATCGGTACCAGGACGGAATTTGACTTCCTTGACCTGAATGACTTTCTGCTTCAGCTTGGCTTCATGAGCTTTCTTCTGCTCCTGATATTTGAATTTGCCATAATCCATCAGGCGTGCAACTGGAGGTTGTGCAGTTGGTGCGATTTCCACCAAATCTACATTCGCCTCTTCCGCCAGACGGAAAGCCTCTGCCAAACTTACGATACCAAGCGGTTCGTTATTGACCCCGGATAAACGCAATTCCGGTGCATTAATTTCACCGTTGATGCGATGCGACTTGTCAGTAGCTATTGCAGTTCCTTTTAACGTCCAATAAATTAAGCCGTGCTGTTGCGCTGAGAAGGAGCTTTACGCTCCCTGATTTAAGCCTTGGCTTCCACCTCAGTTTTGAGGCGTTCCACCAAGACGTCGATCGGCATCACACCTAAATCGACATTGCCTCGCGCACGCACGGCCACTGTATTTGTATCGCGTTCTTTATCACCGACCACTAAAATATAGGGCGGCTTCTGTAAAGAATGCTGCCGTATTTTATAGGTAATCTTCTCGTTACGCAAATCAGTTGCTACTCTAAACCCTTGTTTCTTCAGCGTTTGCGCAACGTTTTTGACGTAATCAGCCTGCGCATCGGAAATATTCAGGATAACAACTTGCTCAGGAGCAAGCCATAAGGGCATGGCACCGGCGTGATTTTCGATCAAGATGGCAATGAAACGCTCCAGCGAGCCGACAATGGCCCGGTGCAGCATGACAGGCACCTTGCGACCATTGTCTTCCGTGACATATTCCGCACCCAGTCGCGCCGGCATCGAAAAGTCGACCTGCATGGTGCCGCACTGCCAGGAACGGCCAATCGAGTCCTTCAGGTGATATTCAATCTTCGGACCGTAAAACGCTCCCTCGCCTGGCAATTCTTCCCATTCGGTACCGGAGGCACGAATGGCTTCGCGCAAGGCGTTTTCAGCCTTGTCCCAAGTAGCATCCTCACCAATACGTTTTTCCGGACGCAGCGCCAGCTTGACGGCGACATCGGTGAAGCCAAAATTGGTATAAACCTCACGCACCACCTTATTGAAGGCAGCGACCTCATCCTGAACCTGGTCTTCAGTACAGAAGATGTGACCATCATCCTGGGTAAAGCCGCGCACCCGCATCATGCCGTGCAAGGCACCCGATGGCTCATTGCGGTGGCATTGACCGAATTCACCGTAGCGCAATGGCAGATCACGATAGCTGTGCAAGCCGGAATTGAAAATCTGGATATGCCCAGGGCAGTTCATGGGCTTCAAGGCATAGGCGCGATTTTCAGATTCGGTCGTAAACATGTTTTCACGATAGTTATCCCAGTGACCAGTCTTCTCCCACAAGGAGCGATCAAGAATCTGTGGCGCCTTGATTTCCTGATAACCACTGTCTTGATAGACACGACGCATGTATTGCTCAACCTGCTGCCAGATCGACCAACCCTTGGGATGCCAAAAAACCAGACCCGGCGCCTCATCCTGGAAGTGGAAGAAGTCGAGCGCACGGCCGAGCTTGCGGTGGTCGCGCTTTTCCGCCTCTTCCAGCATATGCAGATAGTTTTCCTGCTCTTCCTTCTTGGCCCAGGCAGTGCCGTAGACGCGCTGCAGCATCTCATTGTTGGAATCACCGCGCCAGTAAGCGCCGGCCAGCTTCATCAGCTTGAACACCTTCAGCTTGCCGGTGGACGGCACGTGCGGACCACGGCACAAGTCGGTGAATTTGCCTTCTGTATACAGTGAGACATCCTGATCCTGCGGGATCGAGGCAATGATCTCGGCTTTGTAGGCTTCACCAATCGACTTGAAGTAGTCCACCGCCTCATCGCGCGGCAACACTTTGCGCGTGACAGGCTCATCCTTCTTGGCCAGTTCCGCCATCTTCTTTTCGATTTCAACCAGATCTTCTGGTGTAAATGGGCGCTTGTAGGCGAAGTCGTAAAAGAAGCCGTTGTCAATCACCGGCCCGATCGTGACCTGGGCATCGGGAAACAATTCCTTGACCGCATACGCCAGCAAGTGAGCAGTCGAGTGACGAATCACCTCAAGACCATCGGCATCCTTGTCAGTGACAATGGCCAGATCGGCATCACGCTCGATCAAATAGGAAGTATCCACCAATTTGCCATCGACCTTGCCTGCCAATGCTGCTTTGGCCAAGCCAGCGCCGATGCTGGCGGCAACCTGCGCCACGGTGACAGGCGCATCGAATTGACGTTGCGAACCATCGGGAAGACGAATTGAAACCATTTTTGCACTCCATGCCGCGCAGAAATTGACGACTGCCGGCCGCGTTAGATTAAAAGGTGATTCTGGAAAATGAGGACGAAAAAAAACGCGGACCAGCCGCGCTTTTTCTGAAGACGAAAAAGAACCCGACTAGCGTCGCGTAGTGACCTCGGTGGTAGTTCGCGGTGTCATAACCGGTTTGCCTTTCTCGCTCTTACAAATTTATGGGTGTAGCAGAAACACGGTCACCAACAGTAATCCAACGACCATGAAGCAGACAGGGATTATAGCAAAATAATCTGAAAGTGATAAACGCGTGGCGAAAAAACCAATGCTGCAACGGCATGCCGATAGCAGAGGAGATTCCCAACGCCCAGTCCTATCTGGAAAGTGGCATCGATCTTGAATCTGCTCTGCTATCGACAACACAAACGGCAGCAACAACAACCTGACTGACATACCGATAAGAGAGTAGATTCCGACACCCCACCCTATCTGGATGGTGGCGCCATTTTGAATCCACTCTACTATCCGTACGCCACAGCACCGGTCGACCTGCAGATAAGAGAGAAGATTCGATGCCCCATCCTATCTGGATAGTGGCACCGAATTGAATCCGCTCTATTATCTGCACGCAGCACACCGGCTCGACACACAGATAAGAGAGAAGATTCCAACGCCCAATCCTATCTGGATAGTGGCATTGAATTGAATCCGCTCTGCTATCTGCGCGCCAGCGTCAGACAGTGACCCGCCATTTCAGTTGCAGATAGGAGAGAAGATTCCCGGCACCCAGTCCTATCTGGAAAGTGGTGACGACGAAAGGTGAATCTGCTCTGTTATCGGCAAATGCCGGCAAAACTACAGGGCCAAACAAACAACAATATTAAGGTAGATAGCGCAAATGCAGCTCATGCATAGCGACTAACAAGGAAGATTTACAAATGAATGACTACGACAGACATGATCATGAACGATCAAAAATGCAGAAGAAATGCGGAGTAACCTTCACAAACCTGGCCAAGAATTTTTATTACTACTATTTTTTCGGCCTGTATTTCAGGGCTTACCCGAAATACAGCCAGCAATATAGCACAAAAATCACACAGCGCAAGTTATTTTGCAGAGTTTCCGCAACATGCCCAAGATACTACGGACAGAATTTGTAAATGCGAGTGATTTTTATAATAGTTTTTCGAACAATTTAAGTGGCCGCCGTCAACCAACAATTCAACATCCTGCCCGGTACAGTGGCACGCGAAGCCTTGAACGGCAAGGCACTCCACGCCGCAAACTGGTCAAGCGGCTGGCACTGCCCTGCCTGGCAACCTCCATCATCGGACTGCTCGACACAAGGGAGGCACCCGACTATCTGGCGGCACTCAATGCGCAATACCGCACTGAAGTCGGTAGTTCGACAATCTGACCTTCGCGCAATTGACCACGGTCGGTCTGCAACTGTTCGATGTCGCCGTGTACTGGGCCTTGACGACACCGCCCAAGCACTATGGGCTAGTCCCGGCGCCCGCCAATGCCGACGCCAGCACCCGCGCCACATGCAGTGCCTGGCGCTGGGTACCGTCATGAATCTGATGACGGCAACTGGCGCCATCGGCCACCACGAGGGCATCGCTGGCCTGGCGCACGACGGGTAACAGGGACAGCTCCGCCATCGCCATCGACGTCGCGTAATGCTCGGCTTCATAGCCAAAACTGCCCGCCATGCCGCAGCAGGAAGACTCCACCAGTGCCACCTCCACCTGCGGAATCCATTTCAAGACGGTCGGCACTGGGCGCATGGCATCAAACGCTTTTTGATGACAATGCCCATGCAACAGGATCTTGCCATTGGTCAGTGGTTGCAGATCCAGCTTCAGACGCCCGGCCTGATGTTCACGCACCAAAAATTCCTCAAACAAAAATGCACCCTGTGCCAATTGCTGTGCCTCTTCGCCGTAGCCGTAGTCGAGGAATTCATCGCGCAAGGTCAACAGACAAGAGGGCTCCAGCCCCACCACCGCCACGCCTTGCTGCACATAGGGCAGCAAGGCATCGAGGGTGCGTCGCGCTTCGGCCTTGGCCTGTGCCACCATGCCTGCGGCCAGAAAGGTACGACCGCAACATAAAGGCCGAGCCCCGGCCACCGTATTGAAATACACGGTGTAGCCAGCCGCTTCCAGCACGCGCTGCGCTGCGCGGGCGTTTTCGGGCTCCAGATGATTGTTGAAGGTATCGACAAACAACAGCACTTCCTTGCTCACGTGTGCTGTCACTGGCGTCGCCACGGCATTGCCCAGAAAGGCCTGGCGAAAGCGCGGCAAGGAACGCGGCCCCGCCACGCCAAGCGCGGCTTTAAACAGCCCGGACAACAACGGCAGCCGTTGCGCCCAAGCCAGTGCGCCGCCAACCCGACCGGCCGCACCAGCATACACCGGCAGATAAGCCACCAACCGATCTCGCCAACGCACACCATGACGCCCAACCCATGCCGCGCGCGCTTCAATCTTGAGCTTGGCCATGTCGACCCCGGTCGGACAATCGCGCTTGCAGCCTTTGCAGGAAACACACAAGTCGAGTACTTCCTTGACCTCCGGGCTAGCCAATCCGGCCGCCCCGAGCTGTCCTGACAAAGCCAGCCGCAAGGTATTGGCGCGGCCGCGCGTGACATGCTGTTCATCACGGGTAACGCGATAGCTGGGACACATGGTGCCAGCATCGAACTTGCGGCAGTGACCGTTGTTATTGCACATTTCCACCAGCTTGGCCAAGCCACCGCTGCGATCATCACCGCTGCCAGGTGCACCGAGTTTCCCCGTAAGCGGATCGCGGGTGACATTCCAGGCCGACCAGTCCAGCGAAGGCCGGTAGTTCAATGCATGATAACCGGGTGCGAAACGAAAGTTCGTGGCGTCATCCATTTTCGGCGGACGGACGATCTTGTCGGGATTGAAGCGATTGTCGGGATCGAACAATTGTTTGATTTCACCAAATGCCACATTGAGCCTTGGCCCATACTGCCATGCCACCCATTCACCGCGGCACAAGCCATCGCCATGTTCACCGGAATAAGCCCCCTTGTATTTGCGTACCAGTGCGGCAGCCGCTACGGCAATATCGCGCATGTCCTTGGCACCACCGCGGCGCATGTCGAGTATCGGTCGCACATGTAGCGTACCAACGCTGGCATGGGCATACCAGGTACCCTCGGTACCATACTTGTGAAATACCTCGGTTAACTGGCTGGTGTATTCGGCCAGATGTTGCAGCGGCACAGCACAATCTTCGATGAAGGACACCGGCTTGCCATCGCCCTTCATACTCATCATGATATTGAGACCGGCCTTGCGCACGTCCCACAAGGCTTTTTGCTCACCCGCGTCGGGCATGTTGACAACGCTGCCAGGCAAACCCAGATCGCCCATCAGATCGCCGAGGCGTTTTAGCTTGTCCAGTTGCTGGTTGCGATCTTCACCGGCAAACTCAACCAGCAGAATCGCCTGTGGATGGCCGCTCAAGGCCTTTTCGATGACCGGTTTGAAGGCCGGATTACTGATCGCCAAATCAATCATGGTGCGATCAACCAACTCCACTGCGGTTGGTCCCAGCGTGACAATATGCTGCGTCATCGCCATGGCCTGATAAAAGCTCTGGAAATTGACGACCGCGAGCGCCTTGTGCGCCGGCAGCGGCTGCAAGGCCAACGTGATCTGACGACTGTAGGCCAGCGTGCCTTCCGAACCCACCAGCAGATGCGCCAGATTGGCCACACCGTCATCGCTATAGGCGCGCGGATTCTGGCAATCAAAAATATCGATGTTGTAGCCGGCGACACGACGCAACACCTTGGGTACCTGTTCGATAATTTCATCGCGCTCGCGTCGTGCAATCGTCTGTACGCCTTGCACGATAGCGTCGATACGCGCGCTACCGGCGGCCATGTCTGGCAAGCGACCAAAGCGCACCTGCGTGCCATCGGCCAAAATCGCGTCGATTGCCACCACGTTATGCACCATGTTGCCGTATTCAATTGAACGCGAACCGCAGGAATTGTTACCTGTCATGCCACCGATCGTGCATTGCGCCGCCGTCGATACGTCGACCGGAAACCACAATCCATGCGGCTTGAGCCAGGCGTTCAGGTGATCGAGCACCATCCCCGGCTCGACCGTAACGGTGTGCGCATCGGCATCGAATGCAATCATTTGATTGAGATACTTGCTGTTGTCGATCACCAGTGCCGCGCCCACCGTCTGACCGCATTGGCTGGTGCCGGCACCGCGTGCCAACACCGGCATATGATGTGCACGCGCGATCTCCAGCGCCAGCAACAGATCGGCTTGATCGCGCGGCACCACCACGCCGAGCGGCATGATCTGATAAATCGAGGCATCAGTAGCATAACGACCGCGGTCAGCGGTGCCGAACAGCACCTCGCCGCGCAACTCGCGTTGTAATTGCGTGACAAACGGTGGAGGCACGGCGGCATGATGACTGCCACGCGGCACCAGATGCTTGGGCATGACCAGCATGGTGTGATCCTGTCAAAAGATGCCGCGATTCAACGTGATCGCGGCTGCATCAACGCAGAAAATCAGTCCTAAAATCAGGCGTTGGCCTTGATCACATTGCCATTGGTTTCAGCCGCGACAACTTCGAACTTGCTGTCTGGTTGCATGCGAAACGCCAGCAGCACGCCGCAGCCCATCAACAGCATGCTACCCACGAAAGGCAATTCCCAATTACCGGTCTTGTCGATCAGGTAGCCAGACAATACCGGCGAGAGAATCGCCGCCAGCGCCGAACCGGTATTCATCATGCCGCTGGCGGTGCCGGAATAGGCCGGTGCTATATCCATAGGAATTGCCCACATCGGACCGATCGTCATTTCTGCGAAGAAGAAACCGGCGCTCAGACACACGATGGATACCGTCAAATTATGGGTAAACAACATCGGCAACAGCACCAGCAAAGTCAGCAACATGCACAAGGACACCATATAACTGCGCGCACGCTTGAGATTGCCGGTCTTGCGCAAAATGCGGTCGCTGACAATACCACCGAGCGTATCGCCGATCACACCGGCAAAAAACACGCTGGAGGCAAACAAGGCTGACTTTTTCATGTCCAAGTCATAGCTGTGCAGGAAGTATTGCGGAATCCAGCTCAGGAACAACCACAAGGTCCAGCCATAGCAAAAATAGACGATCGTGACCGGCATCATCCGCTTGAACAATGGGCCCCAGGGAATGTAGGCATTCTTGGCCCGCGCCGGTGGCAGCGTGGCCATTTCTTCGTCGGTAATGCGCGGGTGTTTGGCCGGATCTTCGGTAAAGACCAAGGCCCAGATGATCACCCATACCAGACTAAGCACACCGCAGATGTAGAACGACTCGCGCCAGCCATAGATCGACATGACCAAGACCACCGCCGCCGGTGCAATGGCATTACCGATACGAGAAAACGCATGCGTGATGCCCTGCGCAAAGCCGCGCCGCTCCTTGGCGACCCAGCGCGACATGGCGCTGGTGGCGGCTGGAAACGTCGCCCCTTCGCCCAATCCCAACAACAACCGCGCCAGCAACAAACTGGTCAAGCCGCCGGCAAAACCGGTCAGGATGGTCGCCAGCGCCCACAACAAACCACACCAGATCAACGTGCGACGGGCACCGAACTTGTCACTGACCCAACCGCCGATGATTTGAAAGACTAAATAAGGATAGGCAAACGCCGAGAACACCAGCCCGATTTCAGTCTTCGACAAACTGAATTCTTTGCCGAAACCTGCTGCTGCCGTGCTGACATTGACACGGTCAAGGTAGGTGATGAAATACATCAGGCATAGCATCAACAGCACGACCGAGGTCGCGCGCAAACGTAGGTGTCTCATTACTTGTCTCCAGTATTGGTACGCCGGCACGCCGTGAAGCCCTTACGCTTCGTTCCTCTGCGGGATAGTGCTCGTGCCGGAATGTGTTATTCGCAACCAAACCGATGCAGCAACAGCGGCGTGACAAACTGCGCAGGCCACCTGCAACAGCACCAGCAATGTCTTGCTCCCTGCCAAGGCACCGCGTGCCCGTGTTGTCGGGGCAACGCTACGCCTGCAGCCAGCGCCGGCTAAGCCACCTTCAATACCGGATTTTTCTTTTGCTCTGTCAGATTCGCCATGGCCGCCACGACGCCGCTATCGGCCAGCGCCACATCGGCCAGCTTCAACCCCATCTCGCAACCTGCCAGCGTTGCCATCAAGGTCAATTCATTGGCTTCGCCCAGGTGACCGATGCGGAACATGCCGCCCTTCATCTTGCCCAAACCGGTGCCGAGCGACATGTTGAAGTTTTCATAGATGGTCTTGCGGATCGTGTCAGCATCAAAACCGCTGGGCATCATGACCCCTGTCAGCACCGGCGAATACACACTGGGATCGGCGCACTGAATTTCCAGTCCCCAGGCATTGACTGCGGCACGACAAGCAGAAGCCAATCGTTCGTGGCGAGCGAATACGTTATCCAGACCTTCGCCCAGAATCATGTCGAGCGCTTCCGACAAGCCGTACAGCAAATTAGTGCTGGGCGTATATGGCCAATAACCGGTTGCATTCATTTCGATGATTTCACCCCAGGCCCAGAAGGCCTTTGGCAACGTGGCCTGCTTGCTAGCGGCGAGCGCTTTCTTGGATACGGCATTGAAACTGATGCCCGGTGGCAGCATCAAGCCTTTTTGCGAACCCGAGACTGTGACGTCGACGCCCCATTCATCATGGCGATAGTCCGCCGAGGCCAGGCCAGAAATCGTATCGACCAGCAGCAATGCTGGATGACCTGCCGCATCAATGGCCTGGCGCACGGCCGCAATATTGGAAGTCACACCGGTGGAGGTCTCGTTATGCACCACGCAAACGGCCTTGATCTGATGTGCACTGTCACGCCGCAAGCGCTCTTCGATGCGATCTGCCTGCACGCCACGGCGCCAGCCTTCGATACCTGGTTCGCCGAGGAACTCCGGTTGCAGGCCCAATGCTTCGGCCATTTTTTTCCATAAGGTGGCAAAGTGGCCGGTCTCATACATCAGCACATGATCACCGGCACTCAACACATTGGTCAGTGCGGCTTCCCAAGCACCGGTACCGGAGGCTGGATAAATCACCACAGGCTGTTCGGTCTTGAAAATTTTCTTAATACCGTCGAGCACCTGCAAACCCAGGGCACCAAACTCCGGACCACGGTGATCTATGGTCGGAAAACTCATGGCACGCAAAATTCGGTCGGGCACCGGGCTAGGGCCGGGAATTTGCAGGAAGTGACGACCGGCGGGATGGAAATCCAGTTTCAACATGTACTCCTCCTAAAGAATCAGCAATTTCGTTTGAATTTTGTATTTTGCATTCAAAATACTTTAACAGTGAGAATCTGGCAGGTAAAGGCTTATTTCAGGAACGAAGACTTTTTATTGCATCAAAGAAATGATGAGAAAAAAGAAAACCATTTAAATACCGAGGCTTAGCGCAGTTTTTTGGCGACAGCGATTAAATTTTTCATTTTTGGCTGGCCCCGATGCTGGTATTTTTGCAATACTTAACACCATGTTATAAATCGCATCAACACGCACCAAGGATTTTGAATGCAAAATTCAGCACTTGAACAAGAAAGCAGCATGCCTGCCGCCCTGCCCCGACTGGAACGTCCACGCCTGCACGACACGGTCGTTGAACACTTACGCAATTTGATCGTGGAAGCGGTGCTGGCACCAGGCACCAAACTGAACGAGCGAGAGCTCTGCGAAACCCTGGGCATCTCCCGCACGCCGCTGCGTGAAGCCTTGAAGGTGCTGGCAGCAGAAGGTCTGATCGACATCGCACCGAATCGCGGCGCCTCGGTGTCCAAAATGTCTGAAACCGAGATCCGCGAAACCTTTGAATTGATGAGTGGCCTGGAAGCGCTGGCAGGCGAACTTGCCTGCGAACGCATCACCGCTGTCGAGGTGGCTGAAATCAAGGCCCTGCATTACGCCATGCTGGCCTGCAAGGCGCAAAACGACCTGCCTGGCTATTACAGCCGCAATCAACTGATCCATAACCAGATCAACCAGGCGGCGCGCAATAGCGTACTGCATCAAACCTACCTGAGTCTGAACCGACGCTTGCAGGCATTGCGCTTCAAATCGAATTTCAAACCGAACAAATGGGATCGTGCAGCGCATGACCACGAACAAATGCTCAATGCGCTGGAAGCGCGTGACGGTAAACGGCTGGCGGGGATATTGCGCCAGCATTTGCTGGATAAACGGGATGCCGTGTTGACTATGCCGTTGATTGGCGGCGATCAGGAGTAAAGCTCACCGGCACGGCATTAGCCGAATGCGAGGCGTTGAAACAGGAAGAAAAAACGCCGCACAAAAAGCAAAAACGGAAGCCAGACTGCGCTTCCGTTTTTTACATTTGATGCTGTTTTTCGAAGTGATCATCACTGACCTGCTTCGATACCAATATTCAACAACATCAAGAATATTGGTAGGCACGATTGGACTCGAACCAACGACCCCTACCATGTCAAGGTAGTGCTCTAACCAGCTGAGCTACGCGCCTAGTGAAGAAGCGAGATTATAGGGGCATTTTTTATTTTTGGCTAGTGTTGTCGAAAAGATTTTTAAAAAAATTGGCAACCGTCCTAGCCGGCCCACTTGCAAGCGCACTCGCAGGCGCTTGCGCCGCTATTGCCGACGCGCCTCCAACACGCCCTTGACCTCACGAATGACCGCCAAGGCCTTCTGCAATTGCGCTGTCGAACCAATTTCGGCAGTAAAGCCCATCCGTGCCTGCCCTTTCATGCTCTGGGTACTGACGCCGATCACGTTGATCTTTTCGCGCAGGAAAATTTCTGAAATGTCGCGCAGCAAGCCCTGGCGATCACCGGCCAGCACGAAGATATCGACCGGATAGACGGTATCCTTGGCCGGCGAACCCCAATCGGTCTGAATGACACGTTCAGGAGCCTTGCTACTCATTTCCGCAAAATTCTTGCAAGTCAGACGATGAATTGACACGCCCTTGCCACGCGTGACGAAGCCGACAATCGCGTCCGGCGGTGCCGGCTTGCAGCAGCGCGCCAATTGCGTCATCAGACCTTCGGTGCCGACCACCAGCACCCCCGACTTGGCGCCCTGCACAATGCTCGATGCCCGGCTCTTGCGAGTGATGGAGGCTTCGTCCGGCTCAACCGGCTTGTCGTCGCCGCCCTCATGCAAGGCCTGCTCGATCTGGCGCGGGCTGAACTCATCCTTGCCCAACGACAAGCACAAGTCATCTACCTTGCCAAAGCCCAGCTTGTGCGCCAGCTCTTCCAGATTGACGGCGGTCTTGCCTTCACGCTGCAAGGTCTTTTCCAGCAGACTGCGTCCTTGCGCCAGGGTTTCTTCTTGCTCAATTGCATTGAACCAGGCACGCACCTTGGAGCGTGTCCGCGGGCTCACCGCATAACCGGGGCTGAGCCAGTCACGCGACGGACCGGCGCCGGCACCACTCTTGACAGTAATAATCTCGACCGTCTGGCCGTTCTTCAATGACGTATTCAACGGCACCATCACGCCATCGACACGCGCGCCACGGCAGCGATGACCGACATCGCTGTGCAAATGATAGGCGAAGTCGATTGGCGTGGCGCCGCTAGGCAGCTCAATCACCCGCGCCTGTGGCGTCAGTACATAAATGCGCTCATCCAGCGTGGTGGACTTGAGTTTTTCCACCCAGTCGCGGCGCACTTCTTCCTGCTCGACCACGGCGTCGGCGACTTCACTTTTCCAGGCCAGCAATTGGCGCAACCAGGCAATTTTTTCGTCGTACTTTTGCCCCGTAAAATTGGAGCCGCCGCTTTCCTTGTAGCGCCAGTGCGCCGCTACACCGTATTCGGCAAAGTGATGCATTTCACGCGTGCGGATCTGCACTTCCAGCGGGCGGCCATCTTCCGCCACCACCACAGTATGCAACGACTGATAACCGTTCGGCTTGGGCCGCGAAATGTAATCGTCGAACTCCTTGGGAATCGGCGCCCAGATGTTATGGATGATGCCAAGAACGGCAAAGCATTGCTTGACGTCGTCGACGATCACACGAAACGCGCGTACGTCGTAGAGCTCGGAAAATTCCAGCTCCTTGCCGCGCATCTTGTTCCAGATACTGTAAATATGCTTGGGCCGCCCCGAGACTTCCGCCTTGATATCCGCGCTAGTGAGTTCTGCACGCAAACGTTCGATCGCCGTGGCGACAAAGGCGGCACGCTCGATCCGCTTTTCTTCCAGCATCTTGGCGATGCGCTTGTAGGTCGTCGGCTCCAGGAAGCGGAACGATAAATCCTCAAGCTCCCACTTCAACTGCCAGATGCCCAGACGATTGGCCAGTGGCGCATACAGGTCGAAGGTTTCCCGGGCGTATTGCGCGGTGGTTTCGTTTTCCAGTTTGTTTTCGGCGAAATAACGCAAGGTGGTCACACGCGAAGCGAGCCGTACCAGCACCACGCGCATATCAGTTGCCATCGCCAGCAACATCTTGCGCAACGTTTCGATTTGCGCAGCAGCGTGCTGGGCGGCATTCTTGCCGCGCATGACTTCCTTCGGATGCTGAAAGGTCAAGCCATGAAAGCGCATCAACTGGCGCACGCCGGCAACCAGATCGGCAATGTCCTTGCCGAAACGCTCCTCTATCGTCGCGGCAATATCCAGATCAACGATATACAACTCGAACAGCAAACCGGCGATGCGCGTCTCGGCATCGACATTGAGTGCGGCCAGCACGTCGACGACGCCCTGCACAAACTGCAACACATCCTGCCCGGACGGCACTGGTTTGCCGCGATAAATCGGTTCGACAAACGCCAGCGCCGCCAATACACGGGCACTGTCTTCCGGGCGCAATCCGGCGACTATGGAGGGACTGCCCTCCTGCGACACTGGGACGACTGAAACCATGAATCCTTAGTTTTACTTTTGGGCAGCAACAATGATGATTTCGACCAGCAACTCAGGTCGTGCCAGCTTGGCTTCGACTGTCGCGCGCGGTGGTGTGTTACCGGCTGGCACCCAATCGTCCCACACCTTGTTCATGCCTTCGAAATCCTTAACGTCGGCGATATAAATCTGGCACGACAGGATCTGCTCCTTGCTGCTGCCGGCTTCGGCCAGCAAACGATCAATATGGCCCAGCACTTCACGTGTCTGACCTTCGATGTTTTGGGTAGCATCTTCGGCAATCTGGCCAGCCAGATAAATAGTGCCATTGTGAATGGCAGCTTCCGACAGGCGTTTGCCAACATGGAGACGTTGTACGGTCATGGTATTTCCTCGCTACGTTAAGTGGATGCCGCAAACAAGAAGTCTTGTGCCAACTTGATCTGATCAGCATGCATAAAGGTCGGCGCATGGCCAACCCCTGCAATTTCTACCAGCCTGGCCTTGGGGCCGCGCTGCGTCATCGCCTGCGCCACCTCCGGCAACAACAGGTCGGACTGCTGGCCGCGCACCAGCAAAGTGGGACAACGAATCGCATCGTACGCCGCCCACAGCATGGCTTCGCCGATACTGGCCGCTTCCGGCGTCATCGCTTTGAATGGCGCAGCCAGATTCAAATCATAGTGCCGGTGCCATTTACCGTCCTGATCCTGGCGCAAGACGTCGGCGGCCAATTTATGCCACTCTTCATCGGTATGTGGGCCGAAGGTCGCCGAAATCGCGCGGATATACTGCGCTGCCTCATCAAAGGTGACGAAACGCATATCCTGGCCGATGTATTCACCAATACGTGCCAAGGCCGATGCATTGATTGAGGGACCAATATCATTCAAGACCAGACGGCGAATCGGATTATCGGGCAGCGACGCCAGCGCCATACCGATCAGGCCTCCCATCGAAGTGCCGAACCAGTCCAGCGACTCGGCCCCCAGCTTAGCCAGCAGCGTCACCATATCACTGACGTATTGCGGAATCACATAATACTGAGGATCGCGCAAGCGCCCCGAGCGTCCGCGCCCGACCACGTCGGGGCAAACCACACGGTAAGTATCGGACAAGGCCCGCGCCATGACATCAAAATCATCCCCGACCCGCGTCACGCCATGCACGCAAACCAGCACATTGGGATTATGCGAATCGCCCCACTCTTTGTAAGCCATGGAATGTAATCCGGAAGGCGAAATACATTGAACTGTTTTCAACACGGCTTGGGTCATAATCTTGGCCAAATTTGATTTGAATTGCACGTATTTTACTACCTGGCACCCAGGTTGTACGTTGACAAGATTTGCTGACTCCTGACGAATAATCGACAGAATTGCTCCTAAGTACGTTCAATAAAAATCAAGAAATAGGCAATGGTTCACAGAATAGGCAGATTCTGGCCGAGTCGCTGCTATAATGCCTTCCTTTTTCGGCGCTCACGCCGGGGGAAAACGTAGGACAAGCTGCCTGAGTGGTGAAATTGGTAGACACAGCGGACTTAAAATCCGCCGCTTACCTGGAAAGGGGCGTACCGGTTCGATTCCGGTCTCAGGCACCAAGAAGCAATTCAAAGTCGTCCACAGAAGTCAACCAAAGCCGCTAAAACGCCACGTTTCAGCGGCTTTTTGTCTTTAACGTCCAATAAGATTTATTGCAATCCGGCTGTTTTTCATCCAAGCTTGCATCCATAACAGCAGCACTCAAATATTATGGATACAAAATGCCAAAGCTCGCAAAACCGTGTTGATTTGCACCGAAAACCCACTTTTCTGGGAAAATTGCATCTTAAATTGACCCACGTTTAGAACACAATCTTACTTAAGAAATTAGGTAGGAGATTGGAGTGATTGACGTGGCATTACCAGGAATTATTCGACGCTGGCAGATCCGTGACCAGGTCCCCCTAAGAGAAATCGCCAGAAGGTTAGGCATCTCTCGAAACACTGTTCGGCACTATCTACGCTCAGAGATAACAGAGCCGGCCTATCGAGATAGGCCGAGTTCTAGCGCTATCGACAAATATGCTTTGCAACTTACGGCTTTGCTTAAAACCGAGTCAGCCAAATCGCGTAAACAACGCCGCAGTCTGAAACAGATCCATGCCGATTTGCAAGAACTAGGTTTTGAAGGGTCTTATGACAGAGTCGCGGCCTTCTCAAGACAATGGAGGGCGGGTCAAATCGATAGGGTCAATTCAGCGAGCAAACGAACATAATCCGATGAAAAAAATTATTGTTGCCATTGTTGCAGCCCTACTCCTGAATGCTTGTGCCACGTCAGGCAATCCAGCACTCGCCGAGATGGACCAAATTTCCCTTGATCAGCATCTCGTCAAGGGAAAGTCGACCAAAGCTGATGTCTTGGCCTACTTGGGCCCAGCGGGCTCTTTCCTGAAAGAGCCCGATAACAATACTGAAACCTGGGTTTATAACTACAGCAGCTCGAACGCTTTAGGAATGACGTTTATTCCCATCTATGGATTAACGCACGGCGGAGAAACAAAGCAATCCAAGAGCCTGACCATTATCTTCAACGGCAATGGCATCGTAATACGCTATTCGCTTGCGACAAATAACCGCACCCAAACCATAGGATATTGATTGGTCTTCTTGGAAAATCCAACCGCACTCTGCCACCATGCCGTATCACTGCTTCGAAATTCGGTGCGAATGTGTCGACTTGCGCCAGCGAATTTTCCGACCTCTACATTGTGACCAGCTACAGTGGCATTGCCGACAACTTCGGTGACGGGCGATTGTGCGTGTGCTGGCCGTGATTATTATTTTTCTTGTGCATTTCAGGTCAAAAAAATCCGTGACTGGCAATAAAGTTCGGCCTCTTACCTGTCGTAAATGGACTATTGCCATTTGTATTGCGCAGACGCAGGAATGCAGACTTGGACTGAACTAATTCATGGCTTTGAGATAAACTGAAGGCCAATACATCCGATAGCGCATAGCCCTCGCCCCCAGAGAAGAACATGAAAAAACTTAGCATTAATGTCAAAGATGAAGTATTTGAATCGCTGGAACGCGATTTTAAAAGCTTTCTTCGACTCTCGCTGAAGTGTGATTCGCAATTTGCGACGCCCTCGTTTGATAATTTTTTGTTGGCAAAAATATCAGATAACACGCACTTCCTGACCGAAGGGGCCGTACAGCACCTGATGTTGTCAGGTCAATACGCTTGGGCCAAACGCGCTCTCGATAAAGAATTCCCCGATGTGGTTGCGATTCTGATCTCGCAGGCATCCACCTATGGCTTCAATATCGCCGTGCGTCACGATTGGAGCAATGACGATTTGACCACAGCAGCAAAGGCTTGGGCTACCGCCATCGTCGCACAAGCCAAGGGCGACGAATCACAGATCGATATTCTCGCGGCGCAAATCAAATCATCGGCTGTTAGCATAGCGACAGTCGAAGAAAATCTCAAAACACCTGCCTGGCGTGTTTCACACGCACTGGCGCAGCAATTGCACGACGCCAAAATCGCAGTCGAGCATGCCAGAGGATCTGTTGCACAAGAAAAATTGGGGGCGCTGCGAGCATTGCTGAAGCTTGGCGTTGCCTATGGCTCAGTTGCCGAAAAGACCGAGCAGGAAATTTTGAATCGTTTACGCGCCAAAAAGCCCTACTTATTTGAAGAACCGCCAGAAGGCTTTCTTGCACGTTTCATTACCATGTGGCGCAGCGTATTTGCCTAAGAAAATACTGAACAACTACCGAATGCAAATCAGGCGTTGTCCATGCTGGCGATGATCAACATCAGCAAGTGGAGACGATGAGACCAATGCACGACATGCGACCGCATTTCGGCGCTCAAACCATCGTCGATTCTATGAAATAGCTATCCGATTAGACACCTTCTCACAACGTGAACTTGGCGTCGCTGTATCTGAGGGGTTGTTCAGTGCATCCCTACCCATTATCTGACCGATACGCTCAGCGCGAAAACGACTCAACATCTTGTATATCTAAACCCATCAAGTACACATCTAGTGCGGAGCAGCAGGAGCGCCATCGCTATGATGCATGACGATATTCCGAACACGCCAACCGCTGATTGCCAAGAAAACAAAGTCCTTCACAATGAGCGGATATCCAGAAATACACCATGCGTCTCAAATTAAACTGCAACGACTATTCCAGTCGACTAAATTGCCGACATCGAACACGACGATACAAAACCAACTTCAAGTGCGTACTTAAATAGGTCTGCGTCGCAGCCCACACCGAGTTTCTTCATCGCGCTATTTTTTTGCGAACTGACCGTCTGTTTGCTCCGGTGCAATTGCATAGCAATATTATTGATAGTCATTCCCGAAACATACAAGCGAATCACTTCAGCTTCTCGCTTCGACAGATGGATATACCTTTTTTCACAACCTGAAAACTTGTCCAGCGTTTGTACTATCGCATTCACCGTGGGAGAGTAATATTGCCCGGATGAACTGGCAATATGGATAGCCGGAATCAAATGACTGGCATCATCAGATTTGCTAATAATGCAACGCACACCCAAGGCAATCAAGGTTCTTAACACACCAGGATTGTCCATCATTGTCATGACCACAATTTTTATATCGGGATAACGTCGCATGATAAATTCGAACAACGGCAAGCCGTCGCCAAATTCTCCACCGGGCATTGCGTAGTCTGTGACAAGTACATCAACAACCCCTTTATCCAGAAGTTGGATAATACGTGTCGAGTTACGCGCGCTCGCCGTGACCTCGATCGTACTGATCGTAATCGCTTGCTTGATGCCTTCAATTATTGCAGGATGGTCATCGGCAACAATTACTCTGATCTTATAAGGCTGCACGCCATTACCTCTCTACCTTGCTCATGTTTTCCTAGAAGTCATCTCAAAAATAATTTCGCAACAATATGACGGCGTATCCAAGTAAAACGAGAGCGTGATATTCCCATCGATTGACCAAGCGTCTGATAAATTTAAGCTAAGCAAGGCACCGCTCAATCTCCCAGCCTTTTCGATAGCGTCGAAGTACTCGTCCATTATGCGTTTTGGCGCGAACAGGATTAACCTTGTGCGGCGAAATCATGTCAATGCCATGTGCTCACAACGCTTCGTCCAATAGATCCCAACCGTAGCGACTTGTCACCAATCAATTGGTGCCGAAGTGCTTCGAAAAAGCGCCGCTTCAACGTCGACTCTGCCAATTTCACTTTCGCAGGAGTATCCGATTCAGTCAGCAAGCCGTTCGCATTTGCCACCAACCAAAGCTTAGTGCTCTTTTCTTTTTCTATCTCGCCGACTTAGCCGCCGCAAAGCGGCCGTCAATTGAAGAACGCCGTTAAATCCCGTCGTACTCGCTCTTGCAGCTTGCCGGTCAGTTTCAACACCAGATGTTTCAACACCCCCAATTTCACCCAACACAGGAAGTATCGATGGCAGGCCTAGTAAGGTGACTACTCCGGTAGCATCTCTGCTTCGCATCACCCATAGCACGCCGTTGAGCACTGCCCGCGTGTCCGCGACCGGCGTGCCTCCGCTATCGTATTTCTGGCGTAATTCAGGGAACAGCGGCTTTAGCAAGGCTCAATCGGCATAGCTGATATTTTTGGCCATTTTTATGGTCTAAAAATTAGCAGCTTTATTTTGAGATAGCGCCTAAGAGTTTGCTCTCTTTGTCTCAACGTGTAATTCCTCTTCCCACATTTTTATTATTTGCCGACGCGCCAACGGCGAAGCAATTAGGTATTGATTCATGTTCGTCGTAAATTGCTTAATTTCTGCCTTGGACAACTTTGAAAATCCCAATAAAAGTCTCGCAACATTCATAATTTCATTCCTGAGTTTTAATATAAACATATGCTATTCATCGTGTCACGCTGCCACACAACTCTGCATCTCCAGATACTCACACTACCCACTTGCACTTCCAACCTAGCGTCATGTCCTTAAAATAATTTCAGCAGTTGAAACTGACACATCAGATGAAGTCGTCAGGCAAAGAATAAATACGGCGCCTAGCGAGCTATGGCAACTACGAGCAACGCGGCATGACAAGCCAATGGACGATTTCGTATTCAACTTATTTACGTGACAATGCACTAGACACTACCAACTTTCTGGCTCTTCAGGACGCTCCAGCATTTTAATTGTGAATTCATTCAATGTGCCATTCGACACAACTGACAGTCCCACTCCATTCTTCAGTTTGGCGTACATAGGTGAATTCTCACCCTCCTCCTGTTTATACAATTCCATCACTTTCGCCAATGCCCCTGTATGCGTTGGAATATTTTTGTACGGAGCACTACCGTCAGCAGCCACAAATTTTTGCATCTGCTCAATAATCTGAAGACTGCTCATATTAGGGGTGACCTGCCACAAAGCCGTTAGATGAGCGTATAGCTCACCGATCATAGAATCTTCCTGCCCGTCAGTTTTCGGTAGCTCCAGTTGCTGTCCAAAGCTCTGCCAGCTATTCTCGCCGACTTGCTGGGCCCGTAAAAAATTCTCAGTGATTTGATTAATCATCAATATACCTTTGTCCTGGATTTACAAACTCTGGGCTGACAGTATCAGATTCCTCGATTTCATATTCATCCGGTTCAAACACCGACGCAAGCGCTGCGCGACATTTTCCTGCGGCCGAACTATTGGCCGCATATATCGAAGGCAAGCTACTCATTGCACGAAGAGCGGCACGAACAACAAAATCATCTGGCGAAAATTCGGCTACATGGTCACCAAGACGAAAAAGAAACCGTGCCTCCTGGTGATATTCGATATTGACATGCCCACTGACATGCTTACGCAAACGCTCCGCTAAACGTCGATGCTCGCCTCGCATACTTTCTGGTAGCAACACATCAAGCTCAGTCGTAACATCCGAATTTTTATCGCCTAGGCATTCTTCAAACGCTGCCATGATTACGTCCGGGTCACTCACGCAGCGTTTCAATATGGACTCGAGTTCTCGCTGCAAATTCGCTTGCAGTTGCGCAGAAAAATCAGCATGTCGAGCAAGATATTCCACTAGTTCATCTGCTGCCGCCAATATGCCAGCAGCATATCCATCGGTTCTTGCCTGCCTGCAAACCTGCTCTGCAGTTTCCTCGGCCCGCGCCACACTATCACTGGCGCGACGGCGCGCTTCCGCCATTAATGCAGAAGCTTTAATATCATTCCGAAGATAGGTGCTGCGAACCAGCAAACCCTCATCAGGCAGGACATCAAGCATGGTTTGAATGATTTTTGGCATATTGAAGCGCTTGTGAAATCAAAAATAATTCGCCGTCGTCCAACTGCCGCCTTGGCTGGTCAAAAACAGCATCCAACTCGGGAGCAAACATCAAACGAAGGCGACAGAGCAAATCACTGGATGCTGTACGCTGCCAATCCAGCATACAAGTCAGTCCTACCCTCTGAATTTGATAAAAAATATTACAAGTTTCACTCGATGACAAAGAAAACTGATCAGGCAACCTCTTAGGATTAAGAGAAAATGCCGGCGCCGTGTCGATGAGCCGATGAAACGGCATTCCCAGAAAGGCCCGTACCGACGCCGACAAACGCAGCAAGCTGCCACGCCAAGCCAAATCTGACTTCAGCAGCTGTGCGCCAATCAGCGTACTGACTTGCGGCACGTTCAACCAATGCCGCAAGAGCCGCCCTTGTCTCAGAGAGACTTGTATCGTTGAACGTTCCGGAGCAATCATCAAATTGTCCAATATAATTCGATTCAAAACAGCTCGATGGCGTGGCGTATCAAAACAGCTAGGCGTTTTCAATCGTCTAGGATGAATGTAGCTCAAGGGGTCAAACATGACACGCTTTAGACGGTCGTGTTCGATCAAAGCTTCAAAGTGCTTCTTCACTTAAGACCACCTTCCTGCTCAGCTTGAATTTATGGTTGTAGCGTATCCATATCCATACCAAGAACGCCAACATTGCAGCAACGAAAATGAGCGCCAGAAGACCTATAGGTGAACCCAAGCTAGATTGCTCTTTCTGCTTTGGCCCCTCGTGCTGCAAAGTAGTTCGCTTCGATAGCACGACAGAAATATTGTCATACTCCACATCTGCAAAACTGTTCTTGAGAAACCGTTTTATGTCATTGATCAAGGCAGCAACATCTGCATCGCCCTCATAACTGGCAAGCGCAGCCAGATGTATCGGATGAGTTTTCCGGCCGCCCTCACCTGCATCAAGGTCGTAGCTGACATGAACCCGTGCCGATACGACACCCGTAATCGTGTACAAAGACTGCCCTAGTCGCTGTTCAATTGCCGAATAAAGTCTTGCCTTCTCTGCGCGTGGCGATGCAACCAAACTGTCAACCGGGAACATATCGGCAATCTGCATTACCTTTTTTGACGGAAGATCATAAGATTTCAGAATATCGGCGGCCGCAAAGAAGTCTAGCTCTTCCACGTCAATACTGTAGCCAATCTTGCCGTTATCGCGCTTGCCCGCCTCAATATTATGTCGATGCAATACCGCCACTACTTCATTGGCTTGCGTTTGATCGAGTCCCTGCAACAGTCTTTCCTGTTTGCATCCAGCAAGCAGGAAGCATAGCGCCACCAACATAGCCCACTTACTCATGCCCGCAACAAGGTTTCCGCCACTGCAACACCCTTGCGTGTCAGCGCACTAATGGTTTCCATCTGCAGCTTGTAATCCCCTACCATAACCTGCAGGGCAAACAAGCCACCCGGCTCTGAAGTTAACATTGGGTCATTACTCTTCGTCATGATGTCATTGTATTTAGCCTCAGTTTCGACAGCGACAGAAGCAAAGGCATCTCGAAAACGATCATCAAGTGATGTCACACCTATTTCCGGAGGCGAAATATCTGCCACCGCAATCGCATTCAAATTTTGCACGCCGGCGACGGATGAACTATTCATTACGCGTCCCTTTCAAACAAATTATCGGAAGTTAGCTACGATCGTAGCATCAGTGTCTTTGAATACTTTTACCGTAGACGACTGCGCATTTCGCAAAATCGTAATTTCGGAAATGATCGCCTGATATCGTGCAAGTTGGGCAGGATCTGCACTACCACCATCTGCAAGTGCAGCGCGGGCCTCCTGTTCCGCCGCAAACAATTCAGCACCGCCGGTTTCGAATGCAGCTGCAGTCGTCACCATCAAACCACCACCTGGATAAGTTGTCGCCATGTATTACTCCTTCTAAAATTTCAATGGAAAAAACCAATGTTGCGGATTCATCTTCACGAAGCCTGAACCACCATACTTAAACGATTTTCCTTTTAACCAGTCTTCTTTCAGAACGACCGAAAACTGAATGTAACGACTACCAAAATCGCTATAAAACCGATTAATAAAGTCCTGCAATTTTATCAATTCAACATCACTCAAATCGCCCTGAATCAAATAGCTGATGCCGCGTTCACTTTCACTTCGCTCGAATGCTACCGCCATTTTTTCCAACTCCGCTTTGGCCCTACCATCAACCATAGCATCCGCCCATATCGCAGTTGCGACACTTTCGGCGTAAGGCATCCATGCGGTCATGCTGGCCATAACAGCCTTGCGCTGCTTGACATCAAGCAAGCTGCGCTCCTGGCTTAACAATAGTTCTGGCTTAAGTGGATCGAGCAATCTAATCCGGTAAAAAGCCAATGAAGGGTAGGTTTCCACCAGCAATCTCCGCACCCGAGCTTCTTCATTGCGAAGAGTCGACACGTATGCAGATTTTGCCAAACCCTCACGCATCAACGCCTGCTTAGCCCACGCCACATCGCGTTCGGTCGCGGCAAATATGTAAACCCTACCGTCGCTTCCGCGCACCAACCGATACGATTCGCTGGAACCTGCCACCACTGCAGCAATTTCAGCGACCTTCTTGTTCTCGCCGAAAGCCTCCCATAGCACGGCTCCGAGCATTACAAGTACAAATAGAAAACTCACGACAAACAGCGCCTGAATGATCTTCGACCGCCGCGCATGCGACAGATCATGGACCGGCAATGGCGCACATTCGACCACACTGCTATCCCAGTCTGCTCCATCAGCGCGGAGCGTGAATGACAGCGGTCCAATCTGGCACACCTTCTGATATTCACACTTCTGCTCTTCGACACTTGGATGCAAAGTGCGCAATACAAAACCATCGCGAGCATTATCGTCAACAATGATTTCAAAATTGACTCCACCGTCGATAGGAATGACGATTGCATTTTCAGGGAACTCCGGAACTTCTTCCGCATCACCTCCGGCCAGAAAAGATGCTGCGGATCCTGCTACAACGAGAGTCGTCTTATCGATCAATCGATACTCACAACCACATAGCGGGCCATTCAAAAGTCGTAGCGTTGCCCGGACTTCCATACCTGCTTCTTCAAATGACAATGACATGAATTATTTCTGAGAAAAATTTTGGCCTAGTGTTTTCGACGGCGATATCTCCACAACCCGATCGAATAAAAAATAAGCAAAACCACTAAATTTTCTATGTGTGACCCAATGTGAAAAACAAGCACAAAGTGTATGACTTTCACGCACCGACCGACATCTGACTAGAACTAAAATTTCTTAAAATTCACAACTACCAGTCAGAAAGAACTACTGACTTTTAAGTCACGGTATCCTGCGCAGAAAAAGTATGCGGCGTTATTCAAACGCAAGACTGCTCCATCTTGTCGATAGAGTTCCATATCAGCATCTGTAATTTTTCCAAGTGAATACCAATATCATTTGGAATATCACAGGCACAAGTGCATTCCAATGTATGGCATGCCTGCACTACCGTTAATTGCCGCTGCATGGCAAATGCACCTTTAATTGCGTGCAAATGTTGCAGCAACAATGCATGATGGTTCTCCGAACAAGCTCTCCGAATCTGGCACAGAGACTCGCTGCTACTGGCGCGCAATTCCCGTAACAATCGTTTTGATGGTAGCCGCTCTACACATGGCAGATCCGGCCGTGCTGGAAAAACCCGCGCGTTTACCAAATGGCTGCGGATGACACGGTCGATTTCCCTCAGCATCATTGGTTTGAGTAATACATCGTCGATACCCGCGTCACGACAATGCTGGCGCTCTTCCTTCGAAGCACTAGCGGTAATGGCGACGATTGGCAACTTACAACCCTGTTCTCGCAACATCCGCGCAAACATCAGACCACCAATTCCGGGCATCGACAAATCGGTCAGTACGATATCGAAATGACCTGCAACGTATAACTGCAATGCCTCGCCTACATGGGCAGACAGACTGACCGTATAGCCAAGCAAACCAAGCTGCTCACCGATTAGCTCCCGACTCACGGCGTGATCCTCCACTGCTAACACGCGGACAACCTTCTGCTCTTCTGGCGCTGGGCTAGCCGAAAGAAGACACACCCGCGCGAGCGTATTTTCTGGCGCTGCATCAGCAGCGGTCAAGGCCATCATCAGCGCTCGTCGCAATCCGTAAAGCGAATAACAGGACAACAAAATACGCCCCCCATTTTCCAGAGGAAAACGCGGTCCGTTTTCTCGACCGTCAATTACCTGCATGTTATGCGCGGCGATCAATTTTTCTGACGCTAAGCTCCAACCGCGTTTTGCGCCGAACAACAGGACTATCCCGATATCTTGGAGTTGATGCTCAAGGCTCGTCAGCGCACGTATTTTCAAGCCCCAGGCGTGCAAATGCTCTGCTAGGTGAATGCGCCATTCTTCGACTTCACATAACACCGAAATCACCCCCGGAGGCATATCAATAGGTGAACTTTCCTCAATCGGCTCCAATGGCAGCACCACAATAAATTCTGTGCCCTTCCCAACGGTACTCTCCAGCGTAATACTCCCAGCCATGAGTTGCGTCAGTCGAAGGCAAAGCGATAGCCCAAGTCCGCTGCCGCCGTATTGACGCGCCACGGAGACATCGCCTTGTACATATGGCCGAAACAATTGCTCGCGGCGCTCAGCAGGAATGCCAATGCCAGTATCGGCGACACGTAATATCAATTGTGCCTGCCCCGCCTCGCACTGACTTGTGAACTCGATCGAAATAGTGACTTTTCCGCAGGCTGTAAACTTGACTGCATTGCTGAGCAGATTCACGACAATCTGGCGAAAGCGGGTTGGATCGCCAAGAAACCAACGCGGTAGTTTAGGTGAAATGCGGTAGTAAAGATCGATCCCCTTTTGATCAGCCAGGGGCAGAAATATGGAAAGCGCTTGTTCTACCAGATCAATTACATCGAAAGGAATTTTTTCAAGCTGCATCAAACCAGACTCAATCTTGGAAAAGTCCAATACATCATTGATGATGTCAAGTAATCCGCGCGAGGAATGCATCACCGTTTGCAAACGATCCTGCTGCATCTCCGATAACGCAGTATAAGAAAGCAGCTCCAAGTTACCAAGGATCCCATTGAGTGGCGTTCTAATTTCGTGACTCATGGCGGCAAGAAACGCCGATTTCGCCTGATTTGCCCTCTCTGCGCTGGACCGCGCCTGGCGCAAGCGACGCTCCAGACACTTGCGCTCTGTGATGTCGGACAAACTACAGAGAAGCATCTGCTCGCCAAGATAATTTGTATCCACCAGCATTACCAGCAGTGATCGACAATCCTGCTCTGGCGTGACCACACTCAACTCATGTACGCGGCCTGGCAGGCCCTCGACATCGGACATCTCTGCATGAAATTCTTTTCTTAACCACAAATGCAACAAGCGTTTATGCAGAGGCTCATCTTGACTGTCATAACGCCGCATCACGTCATTTTTCAACAATACTTTCCCGGTCCGCACAGAGATCAGACAAATGCCGTTCGGCACCGTCGCAATCATGGTGCGATTGAATTGTTCGCTATCGAACACCTGTTGTGCCCGCCGCAACAAAGGGTTCAATATCTTAATCAGACAGAGAAAAATAAGCGTCCACAGCAAGCCAAGCAGTAACAAGGTACCTACCGCATAGGCCAGCATGAAGCTACCACGTGCTGCGAAAATGGTTTTCCAGGAATGCGCGTAGGCGAATACCCAACCGGTATTACCAAGCGGCTCACTGAATGAAAATATACCGTCACGAAATACATGTTTGGAGGATTCGAGATTTTCTTTCCATATTCCCGACTTGAGCACTTTTTCTGTTAATTCCGGGTCGATGACCTCGTGGTCCCAACTGTTCAAGATCAATTCGCCATTGTTACCGATGACCATGAAATTGCCGCCATAACTAGCCCTGCGCAACCATTTATAAAGCGCATCAAATTCAATGTTGCTGACAAACACGGCGAATGGCCGATCCCCGTCAAATGCCACTGTAGCGACTTGCATGACGGTTTCGCCGGTCAGGGGATCCAGTGCGGGTGATTGCCAGAATACCTGACGACGTTTTCGTAGTGCGGACAGAAACGTCGCATTGTTGAGGTCTCCTATATCGGGAGCAATACGACCAATCAAGCTGGGGATGTTATCCGCAGAGATTTGATCCAACGACGCACGCAAGTGAGATGGCGCTGCAATCGATAGGTAGGAGTGTTCTGGGTTGTAAAAAAAACCAAGGTATGAGTCGATTCCATCGCCCATCCCGGTATATAACGACGAGGCCAAGGCCTCGCTGAAACCAAGCAGGCGTGCATAATTTTGTGGTCGCCGCTGTGATGTCACGGTCGCTAGCAATAATTGCGATGCGGCACTAGGACTGGCCTCCAGCAGCAAGCGGCCATGCTGGAAGTCATCAACATTATGTTGCAATCCGATGCCGCGCCAAAGCAGCTCGGCATACACAACACCGCGTTGCATTGCGGCCTGTTTTTTCTCCAATTCTTGCGTCACCAACGCCTTCGTGGTGACATAGCGCGCGCGCCCTTCGGCAAGATAGCTTTGGATATCCATCCAGATCGACACGCAGGCACAACATAGCAGTGCAAACGATAAAATTGCGCCACCACCGAACAATAATCCACGCTGATAGCGGCGCAACAGCTGAATTTCGCGGGAATTTCTCGACGTCGATTTAACCGTCATTGCAATTCATGGCACGTACAAACTTCCTTGACGTCACTGGTACGACCAGCACACACCCAAGCCATACCTTTGGTTGACTGGTGTCGTTGACGGCGACCAGTCGAGTTCGATGGCGACCAAGCGACGCTATCAAACTCGATCGTTGCAAGCTGCAACCGTGCGAAAAAATCTTCCCGCGGATGACACTCTGGCGCTAATGAATTGAACGACATTGCAATTTGAGTTCAACCACTTCGCAAACGCCGCCCACTGTCAACATGCGCGGCAACAAATCAGCATCAATGTCGATGCAAAACATATCGTTAAACGCTTGCACCACATGCAGCAAGTCGAGCGAGTCGGCACCTAAATCATCGACTAGCAAAGTCGCCTCATCCAATTCAACATCAGCCATGAAATAGTCGACAAGATAAGCGTACACTTGAACGCGAATACCTGCCCCTATACAGTTGACTCCGATATCCGTTGATGTTGAACAGTCACTCATTTTACCTCGGAGGATGTGCCGAACCCGCCGAAATGACTACTTGGTCCAATCTGCTTTGGCGCTTCAGTGTTCGAAAATCCGTTACCAGCCTGAACAACTTTACGCCCTCGCACTCTGTTCGAATCATCAAGCTTCGGATATTTATATTTGTGGGTCTGGCCATCGTTCTGGCCGAAGCGTTTCATCCGGTCGGTAACCGACGTGGCGAGATCATCCACCTTGATCATGTCTACAGCTGATTTCCGTGTTGCGCTGCCGTCAACCTGATCGGATTGCCTGTTACCTTTAATCGGGCGAAGAGCGGCAATCGAGGAAGAAGTATCTTCAGGTGACTCGTTGATGACTGCCAGAGAACTACGGTCGAGCCGAATCTTCGCTCTTACCACGCCATCATCGCTTGCCGTGATGAGCGACGAAAGCTGATTCGGTACACCCTCCGAATCGTTTTTACCTGATACATTGTTGCCATTGCTTGAGGCTGGTGTTTGCACCGCCCTTTCAAGGTTAATGACTGGCGAACTGATCAAATCAGCGAACTGTGCTTGTTGCTCCGGCATGATCTTCACCGCAATGGCGTCATGTTGAATCCAGTCGTCATGACCATCGAAGCTTGCTTCCGGCGTTTGTACCAATCGGGCAACATCGCTATTTGGCGACTGTATTAATTGTGCAATCTTGATTTCTTTAACTGGCGTTAATTTTTTTTCAACTTCCTCATAAAAAGGCGCTTTGCGTTCATCGGTTTGCGTAGACGCATCGGCAAACGTCCGTTTTTGCGCAGGAGGCGTGGAGAACTGATGATCTGATCCAGAATCGTCCCCATCGTCATCAGAAGACGTCGCCGTAACCGTGGACTTCGATCGACGCACTCCGTCAATATCGTCGGATGATCCGGACGTATATCCGGTCGACGTTTCAGAACTGGTGGAACTAGTACGTTCACGACGCGACGTGTTTGAGCTTTCGGTCGTTGACGTCGAACCATCGGTGGCATTTTTGCCAAAATTATTATTGAGCGTGATGTGGATGTTACCTGTTTTACCGTTGGGGTCGGTGACAGTGTGTACAAATGTACCGTTCTCGCCGGCAGGAGGTTTCTCATTTGGTGGTACCGCTGCATCAGTTGTCTGAGATTCAGCCCGAGGTTCCCTTGCGCCGTCTTTCCCTATTTTCATTGCCTCCAGCATTTCGGCAGTCCCTACGCTGATGTTCCACTGGGTAGTTATTTGATTCCACAATGGTTTCGTCGTAGTCCCACGCTGTGCCTCATGAAGCATATTGAAAATTGCCGTTCTTTTATATTCTGCAATATGCGCACCAGCCACGCCAATTTGGTCCCATGCTTTTTGAGAGTACATTAGCCCCAGCCCCATGCCCTCGACTTTAGCGCGCAGGATCGGCACCAAATGATCCTGGTTCACAGCAACAAAAACGTCTCTTCTATTTTCCAACCCTAAATAATCTTTAAGAATTTTGTCTTTCAGCTTTTCGACATCGTAATAGCAATTGTTCACATGCTGTACTACAAAGCCAGAATCATTACCCAGCCCATCCTTTATAAGTAACTTGCAGAGCGCGCGTCCATGGGCAGCATACTTCTCGGGATCGCCACCATCGGCTTTGAATAGCGACAAAACAGCAATGACATCGCCGAATTTCTGCTTCGCTGCTATAGTCGCCGACAGACCTGCATAGTGGGCTGCAACCTTATTCGGATCAGTTGCACAGTCAAATACCTGTTTGCGTAACTGCTCTTGCAACCCAGTTTCCAGATCGAATGCTAACTCACAGATGCGGCTTTCGACCGGCCCATGTTCGTTGAGTATCCTTTCCCCCGTTTCGGAAAAATCCTTGAAATAATCCGCTGTCTGTTCGCAATTTTTTTGCTGCGGGACATTTTTTTCAAAAACGATTTTGGTATTATTTACGTCTGGCGAAAATACTTTCGGAGATGATTGCACTTTTGCAATTGAATCCCCCCTTTTCCCGTGACTATCTCTTTCAATCATGGCATTTGGAGAATTCGCTCCTGTCACACCCTGATTAACTGCAATAGCATGAGTCATAGAAACCTTTCTAAGTAAATTGCTAATTTTTAGTTTATTGCATGCCAAGCATCGCCCACATTGACAAATTGATCGCCATACGAGATGTTGCAATCCTGAACTATGGCAATATGTTTTCTGCTTTGGTCGTCGGGCTGATTGAAGGGTTACGTATAACCGTAGCTACATACGCTACTACGCTTGCAGAAATGCGCCATTGGTTGGCCAATTCCCTCAATTTCACCTGCGTTATAGACTTGTATTTGTATAACACGAGATATTCTTCAACTCGAGCAAATAAACCCGCTGCATACAAAGGCTTAGCGTGAGCCCATCTTTCAGCCTCAACAGGCCCTGAACAAGCCTCTGTAACGAGTTGTATCGTAGGAAATATATCTTCCTCAAACAATCTATCAAACACGTCTTTTTTGTTCGGCAAACCGTGCCACATTCTCATCATTTCATCTTTAATTTTTTCTATTTCAACATAGTGATTTTTGTAAGAAAAAACCACAAATCCGGATTCCATATTTTCCAATTTATCTTTATTAAGCAATCGACATAGTTCCTTGGCGATTCGATCACATTCCTCAGATTTAGCACCGTTGGTCCGCAACAGCGACAATACAATCGCTACATCTGTCAGCTGAGAGCGCGCAACGTCACCTGACTTAAAATCCTTATAGATATCGGTTGTTCTTTTTCGATGTTTAGCGAAACGGAACAGATCGTTGAGCATCTCGACCATCTTTCGCTCATCTAGCTGGTAGCCATGCGTAAATTTCGCTCCTGGGGAAATTGGCTTTTCAGGCAGTTTCAATACATACGGATTTTCCAAGAGTCCTTCATCGGAGGACCACGCTTGCCTGTGATCCGACGCTGACGGGACACTGAGCGGTCTTTTTTCAGATGGTCTTCCGCAACAAAACAACCGTGAGAAAAGGGATGGCTTCTTTTGCTCATGTTGAGTAACGGGATATACGTGATTTACTCCCGGATCTAGTGCAGCTACGCCTGACATAACAATAGACTCCTTCAAATTTAAAACTGCAAGAACTTGGCTAGCATGTCTGCCATTGCTTGTATGATCGAACTGATGGTCTTGTGAAAATTTTCAAAGCGACTGAAACTATTGCCATATTTTTGGCCGCGCGTTTGTAAGGCTTCTTCGATACGATTGACTTGTGCGTCAAATCCCGACTTCCAGGCGTTATAAGAGACCACTGAAATTTCATAGTTATCGCTATCACCGGGTAAGTTATTCACCATCGTATGGATCTGGCTCAAATCAGGAATGACACAATACGTGCCATCGGGATTTTTGTAGCAGCATTTGAGATCCAAACCCAATTTTTCGCAGATTGCCTCTGCGTCCGCCTTGGTCAGACCTTTCGTAGGAGTACCAGCGATGATTTGATCCGTACCTGGGGGATCGTATTTTTTCAAAAGACTTTCCAAGGTCTTTTTAATCTCCTTGAAATTGACTTTCATCTTGTCGCTGCCCTCGGCAGTCACCCAGCTACTCAATGCGGTCAAAATATCCGAAATCGATTGATACATGCTGGTGTAACGATCAACCGCAGAGGCATAGTCATCGAGATTGGCCTTCTTGGTCTCATCAATCATGCCAGAGAGCTGAGCCCAAATATCGGCTAGATTGCCCTGGCCCGTGGTGATCGCCTTTGCTGATAGCAGTTCTGCCGTGACTACCGGATCGATCTGCCGACCTTTTACTGCTGCACCAATATCTGCGTCCAATACTTCAGATGTGGTGGCAGAATCCAGCCCCTGCGCATCAATGCGCCGACGTTGAAGTAATCCCTCGCCGGTCTGATCAAGAACGGCACTGATATCAAATGCGGCACCGTTGAACTCCATCAACTTCTTAAGTTTTCCCTCGATGCCAGCATCGTCCGCCTCGAGAAACGCACTGATCTGCAACGCAGCATGGGCATCGCGCAGTGAATTGATTTGCTCGCAATCGGAGGACAAGCCTTTGCCGTTTTTTTTGAGTTGTTCGACGACGCCGTTGGTAGCAGTCGCATAGTGTTCGTATGCCGATAGATGATGCGAGCACTGAAGCCTATCCCTGACATCACTCAACGCCTCCTGAAGCCGCAACGCACTTTGCTTTATCCCGGAAACTACTGGCTCCAGCGCTGTGCCATTTTTTGCAAGCGGCTTCCGATCCGCGTCATGCCAATCATTGGATGTCGCCACTTCTGGCGTTGCAGCTTCAGTCGCGCTTCGATACCCCTTATCTATTCCCGCGGGTGTGAATCCAGCATGGGTGCCATTTACCGGATTCGCATCGGCACCGCGATTAAGAACAGATGGTATTCCGTTAGAGGTCGTGTTGTTAACAATAGATAGCATAGCAGTGAGCGATAAGCCTAAGCGCCGTAAGACGCCAAAAAAGTTTATTTGTTCGCTTGATTGCCATCATCGTTCGGTCGATCCCTTTTCGACAACGGCAATCAGCGACTTACGTTGGTAGAACTTCTATCAGGCCTTCTTGATTGCCAGTGAAAGTTCGCCCACATTTTGGTTGGCCTCCTGGCCGCTTTGAATAATCAGCGCGAATAGCTTAGCGATCATATCAATTACATGTTGACCGCCCTGCTCTTCGCTACGCTGCATACTCGACGCAACCTCTTGATGCGAATCATTGACCTTGGCGCTGGCTTGTTGCTCGGCACCGTGTATATTGAAGCCGGATGCGGCTACTTGACCGATTGGCATCGCCATGCTTGACACAGCAAAGCCGCTTTGTTGATACATCACATGTTGTAACTGGTCAGTGTTCTGTGCTCCATGCATTAACTGCGACTGATTTCCGACACCCGTAACCGTTCTTTGTGACACCTCTAGACCAGCACCTCCTGGGACAAAGTCATTGTCTAACTTCGGCAACGAAGGTGGCTCCTTCCCGAGTACTGTTTTGTTATTATTCATCGCCGTATGCAAGCCACCTGCGGACTGACCGTGATTAAGCCCATTTGCGCCATTTGACTTGAGGTTGCCAATTTGCCTGTTGCTCCCTTTATTCGTCAAACCAAAACCACTAGCAGCAATACCCATGCTCAAGCCCGCGCTGAGCAATGCGCCCGAAAAAGTGCTTTGCGCCGAGCCAACGAGGTTGTTGCCGGAAGCTTGCGCCTGTTTTAATGCAATCTCCGCCATTTTGGCGCCATTGACATTACGCGCGGTCGCGGCCTCGCCCAGCTTTCTCAACAAGGCATACAGCAACTCAAACAAGGCATCGATACTGTACTTGCCGCTGGCTTCATTCTTGACTTCCGGCAGTTTTTCGTCGAGCAATTTGCTCACTTCAGTCCCTTTGCTTGCAGACGCCAGGTCATCCAGCATCGACACGACTTCCTTGCGCTTATCCGGCGACATGTTGACCACTGCATCCAGCAATGGCTGGCCTAGCGATTGCACGTTTGGCACCGGATTCTTGGCATATTGCGGGACTACCGGCAATATTGCGTCGCTCAGATAGCCAAAGTCAGCCGTATTGGTAGCGAACGACATGCGATCTAAAGACGCCACTTCGCCGCTATGCTCCGGCAACAAGTTACTGAACAAGTCCTGCAACTGGCGACCGAACATTTGGTTGTCGACACCATCTGTATTGGCAAAGAGTTTTTCAACATCAATGAAATGCTGAATCGACTCTGACGATTTTTCAAACTTGACCGGGGCGACATCTGCAAGGTCTTCGACCAGGGACTGAGCGTCATTTGGGGCCGCAGCTTCTAGGTTAACAAGCGACGCCAACACTTTTTTGCGCGCCTCAGGTGACATTTGCATCAACTCGCTCAGCAATGGCTGGCCCGACAACTGGTAGCTCTCTGCTTCTTGCTTGGCACTGGTCTGTTCGACGTTGATGAACATCAAAGGTGAACTGGTGAATTTTTTTGACGCAACCAATGCTTTGGCTGCAAAAGCATCCAACTGGTCGCCAGATGGTAGGTTGTGTCCTGAAACACCGGTATTATTAACAGTTGTCATTTATTGTCCTTTCAAATATTCATTGATTTAAACTTATGCAGAGCGACTGCTCATAATTGAGCGTGCTACTGCTGAGCCTGTGCTGGTATGTTGATTGATCGCGTCACTGGCGCGACTGAACATTCCTTGCGATGCCGAGAATGCCGTCTTGAACTGCTCCAGGATGTTGGCGAACATGTCATTGAGCAAGTCCAGCTCGCTCATTGTGAACCGCATACTGGCGATGGCCTTGGCAGCCTCAACATTGGCGTGTTGCGCCACCACGTTCAAACTACCAGTGGCGACTGTGCTTGCCAGATTGACACCCGCCGCCGCGCGGTACATATGTTGTGAGTAGACCTGTTTGGCAACGAGGTCATTCGATAAGCCAAATCTTTTCAGAACAGCATCAACCATTTTGGTAGACGCCTCAGAGAAGAATTTGGAGGCCGAAGCGGCCGCATTGGATGCGGACTTTGCCGCCCCCTTCATTGCAGCCTTGAGGATCTCTGGTAGCAGCTTTTCCATGGTCTTTTCCAACACCTTGGTCAAGGTAGAACTCAAACGCCCAATAACATTCGATACTGCACTGGCCACTGCGCCACCCACACCGGTGATTGCCAACACGGCCACAGCGACAGCAATCGCCACAGAAACCAGGATCATTGCTGCCGTTTTGGCGACTTGCGCATCAACGCCGCAACTCTCCAATACGGCAGCCATCTTTTCTATCAGGAATTGCAAGATCGGCTGCAGCAGCTTCATGATCGGCTTCATCGCTTCGTTAATAAACGAATGACCAGTCACGCCGCTATAAATCTGGTCTGCCAGCATCAATGCCAAGCCTATGCCTGCCAGAGCCAAACTAGCTCCTCCCGTAAATACGGCTCCTACGATGGCAATGGTCGTGACGACGGCACCCAGGATTTTGCCGACGCAACCCATTGCTTTGTTCAGAGCTTCTGCCTTTTCGATCTCACGTTCGGCCTTTTCGGCGTCTTTGATCAATTTTTTGAGGCGCATATCTTCCTGCAACTTCAAAATGGAGCGTTGCGAATCTGCCCTGGCTGCACCGGTGTTAAGCATCAACTGCCCCAGGGTGGTCATCAACAGCAACAGGCGTGCAATATTGGTCTGATCTTGCGTGATGACGGGCCGGGGAAGATCAATTTTCAAGTCATCGGCTTCGGCCAGCAAGCCATGCACCTCATCCTGCAAGGCATCGACGGCACCGCGTAGCTGCTGGACTTGGGTTTCCGATGTTGTGCGGTCGACATTGGCCTGAGCCAGCTGTTGACGCAAGCTGTCACGCACCAGCAGCGCAGCATCAAACTCCGGAGTTCCTTCCAGCAAGGTGGCCAGGCTGGCTTCGGCTTCTGCCAGTTGCTGTTGAAGTGAACTTACCAAAGTACTGAGGTTCTGTAATTTACTCGTCAATACCTGCAACTGGTCTAGCATGTCGGCGACTGCTCCTACCTTCGCCTGGTATTCCTCAACTAGGCGTATGCTTCCTGATTCTCGCAGACCATCACGCAACACCGCCAGCTTTGCATTGAGCACCTGCTTGTTTAAACTGCCTTGCTCCAATACGGCCACCAGCTCAGCCAGTAGCACACTATGATGGCGTGCTTGTGCTTGCGCTTCATCGTCTTTTGCAATTGCTGGCGCAGGCGCAAATAACTCATTAGGTGGCGTCAGCCTTGGCCGCGATGCCAATAATGGCGTATGTTGCGACAGAGTACCGCCCTGATCACCGGAGCTTGCAACGATCAGCGCACTCAGTTCCTGCGCAGCCTTCTTTGCTTCCTTCAGAATGGCCGGAGCCATTGTCGTCAATTGCTCTGCATGCTTGGCCATAGGCCAGTCTGCCAAAAATTCGTTCGCCCCACTATGCGCACCGATGTGGCTTGCACTCATTGTTAACTCCTTAATTTACTTTTGCGATGGCGCCGGTCATCGCTGATTCAATATCGCCATATACGCATACGCACTCTCTTTTAGCTTGGCGTCAGGTGCATATTTGATTACCATCCGAAAACATTGACCAGCCTTTCCTGACTTCCCCATAGCTAAATGGCACTGTCCCGAATACAACATCGGCCGATAATCCGATTCACCCTGTGCGAACGCCACTGCATATAAATCAGCAGCTTTTTGATACAACTCCTTTAGCTGATAGACCGCAGCCAACCCCATTAAGAAATCGACACAATAAAAGTCGTAAATACACAGAAAGTGAAAGAATTTCTCTGCCTCCCCCAGTCGCCCCTCGTTATAAAATCCATAGGCGAGCACATACAGAGCCTTCATCTGCTCTTCTGATATTCCATGGATTTCTTTTAGTGGAATTCCCCGACTTACGGCATCAATAATGACGTCGATATCGGTTTGAGGAACTTCTTCAAATTGATGGCTCACCTGCGACTCCTCTTGCGTCATCAATCGATAACGTCAGTATTAAATAAACGAAAATTAAGCGCGTTAAAAAAACGCACATGCGAACCTGAACTAAATCAACTGCTATTTTCATCTCCGTCATTTTTTTTATTTTCGTCATTGGCAAACTCTACATTCACGGCATCATCTCTTTGATCATTGATCCTCGCATCTTCATTGAAGCCTGCAATTTCAACCTCTTGCAGCCACAACAATATTCTGACTACAGCATGAATTTCCTCCATGCTGACGATAGAATAGATTTTATGTGTGCGGTACAAGCGGCGTGCCAAGCCAATATCAACGATAACGGGAACGCCAACCTTCTCTGCATAACGGCGTACGGCAAGCGCACGTTGGTTATGCTCGCGCAGCGAGATATAGGGAATTGGCGAAATTTCCGGCTTGAAATAGATGCCAATCGCGACATGTGTCGGGTTCGCAATTACAACGCGGGAGTTTTCGATATCGTGCTTATCCTGTTCACTGAGCAATTCCATACGCAATTGTTTGCGTTGTCCCTTAACCATGGGATCGCCCTCCTGCTCTTTATATTCTCGTTTGACCTCGTGCTTATCCATACGCAGTTCTTTGAGATAGAGAAACAGTTCTGTCAATGCATCGAGCACCAGAATCACCGATATACAGCCAAGGCAGATCAATACCAGATCGATGATCAATTTCCCCCAGATTCCAATAATTTCATGGGTACTGGCGTGTACTTGAGCAAAAATAATATCTCGGTGAAGCCACCAAAGTAAGATCACGGAAAAACCGAAGCAAGACAGGTACAACAGCGTCTTGACCAAATCTTTAACCGTTCGCAAACTGAATATTTTTTTAAACCCTTTGATCGGGTTAACAGCACCAAAATTGATTTTTATGGCTTCGAATGCCAGTGAAAATCTGCTTTGCAACAGTGATGGCAAGGCCGTGGCAGCAATGCTTAGCAAAATAATAGGTGCGAGAATTTTCAGCGCCAGCATTAACAGATTTGAGAAATAGCGCGGTAGATCGAGAGTGAACCCGCTGCGTATTGCGCCAATGATTGCCGCGCCAATTTCCGCCAGCGAACCAAGCCATATGACGAGTAGAACACCACAAAAACTCAAACATGCCACGACCAGATCGCGCGCTTTGAATGATTGCCCGCGCTTGGCGGCGTCACGACGCTTCTTGGGCGTGGCCTTTTCAGTTTTGCTTGCGGACATAACTAGCGCTCTTCAAACCAAAATGGAAAACTTTTACCAAGTAATCCAAGGTTCGCTATTTGATCTGGAAATAGTGGTGCAAAGTAGATCAACAATATTGTCATCGCTACTAAGCTTTTGACTGTTAGTGAGATCGAGAATGCATTGAGCTGCGGTGCAAAACGCGACAATAAGCCCAAGGTGAATTCCGACAACAAAAGCACAGCTACCACCGGACTGGCCAATGCGATGGTGCGCTCGAGCATGTTATTGATCAAGGTCAGTACAGGCGCCGATGCAAAGCTACAACCCTCCATCGGGTCACACAGACGATAACTATCGTTGACTGTTTCGACCAACATCATCAATCCACCACTATGTAAATAGACGACCGCGGAAAACATTTGGAACAGATTTGACAATTCCGAGGTATCAACGCCGTTGGCGGGATCAATGGTGCTACTGAGCGTGGCACCGCGCTGATTATCAATAAAGCTGCCAACCGCATGGAATATCCAGAATGGCCAAGCTAGCAAGGCTCCCAGGATAACGCCGACAAATAGCTCTTGCGCAATAGCGGCAATATAGATATGTGTCTCAATATCGGTCATGGTGGCAACCGGCGCCGGCCAAAATCCCAGTGAAACGATCATGATCACAGCCGTGCGCGCGGCACCGCTCAATACACTTGAGTTTAAAAACGGCAACATGAAGAAGATCGGTGCTAGCCGGGCCATGCCGATGGTGGCGCTGAGCATCCAGGTACTGGCATCGAAGAAAAGCGTTACGTTCACTTGCTACCGCCATCGTTTGTGACGTCACTCATGTGAGTGCCAGGCGCATGACTTCCCGACCGAAATTGAGCAATACTTCGCCATACCAGCCAGACAACAGGAACAGGCAAAAGCTGACCGCCAGCAGCTTGATGCCAAATGGCAGCGTCTGCTCCTGCAACTGCGTGACCGTTTGGAACAAGCCAACCAACAAACCAACGATAGTAGCCACTGCCACTGGCCACAAGACCAGAATCAGCACCAGATACAGAGTTTTGTTGCCGACATAGACAATATCCGCCATCTTCGCTAGCCCCCACTACCTAGTTCAATGTATTGCAAAAGTAATCCTTGGCTCAGTATTGACCAACCATCCAAAGCGACGAACAAGATAAGTTTGACCGGCGTTGACACCACTACCGGACTCATCATCATCATCCCAAGTGCAAGTAAGATGCTGGAGATCACCAAATCGATCACAACAAATGGCAAATACAAATAGAAAGCGATCTTGAACGCGCTCTTGATTTCGCTTAGCGCATACGCTGGCAGCAGCGAGAAAATCGATGCCTGCCCATCAGATTCAAGACGCGGAAGATTTCTTTCTTCCAGACGCGCAGATTGGATTTTTTCAAAAAAATCAGTCAACTCTGGGTCGCTATATTTTTTGAGATATGCACGATAACTGTCCAGACCATTGTCGACAAATGACTCTACTGATGACATGCTCGAAAAATTGACCGGATTTTCGCGCTGATATTCGTAAATTTTCTGTGCCACGGGCAGCATAACAAAGAGCGACATCATCAATGCCACCGCATTGAGCACCAGATTTGACGGTACTTGTTGCAAGCCCATGGCATTACGTACCATGATGAAGACAATTGAAAACTTCAAATAGCAAGTACCGGCGGCCATCAGAAATGGCAACAAAGTTGCCAGTGCTAGCAGGCCAATCAGGGAAATATCATTGGACACGATTGGTCTCGTGCAAATGCTGGCCCACCGATATGTCATGCAATTCGACGCCGAGCCGACCGTTGAGCTCGACTAGTTCGCCTTTTGCGATGCGCGCCCCATTGACCACGATTTCAATCTTTTGCTCCACTTGTGGATCCAACTGAATTACCTGTCCGCGATAAAGAGTGTCGATCTGGGCAACCGTCATTATGCGACGCTGCAAGATAAAATCCAGTCGCAGAGGGATTTCACTCAACGTAGTATCGATCGAGTCTTCCGAAATTTCCCCTGTATCGTCCTCTGGTTGAATTTCGTCGTTGTAACTTTCTGCCTGCATCGATATTTCTCCATGTTCATTAATTGCGAAGCGGCCAATTTTTTGTCCGCAGCTAGTTAGTTCAAAAGTTTCATTCTTGATGAGAAGTACGTCGCCGCGCCGCAAAGCGCTGACCAAGCGACGGCTCGCCGTGCTGAAACCTAGACACCATGCTATCGACAACGATACCGAGCGTACCGAAGCTGATATTTGCGCCACAGACGGGCTTGCAATTGCTGGATATTCACTTAGCCAGATCCGGCCTTGCGGCGTCATGACCGACAAAAGACAGTCCCACGGCGATTGTCTCGGCACCGTAGTGCGAATGCGGATGTGCTCGTAGGCTAATGCTGGGAGAGGCATTGTGATTGGACGTGCGCTGACTTCGAACAGATGCCGGACATGGTCTGACGGACCTGGCAGTTGCTGTGCCGACGACGTTCTGGTCTGATAGGCTAGACCGGCCAAATCGGGCGCGGTATACATGAGCCATTCTGACAAATCGATAAATCCGCACCAGCAGATCTCGTTGCGGTATGCTTCCACCGCGACCAATTGCTCGGTCGTCGGCAGTGGTGCATAAGTCATCTTCTGCGCCAGCGTGGCATCGTGTAGTGGCCAGCTCGCCATCGCTTTCCGTGCATGCACTTCTGCATCAGCGACATGTCGCAAGGTTTCGAAAATCACGCCTCATCCTCATCGTTTTTGTCTGCTTGACGCTGGGAGTTTTGCTGTTGCTGTCTATGTTCATCGTGCTCTTTCAACCGCCAGTTGTCGCCATGCATCACCATGCCACCATGATCGAGCAGCCGTTGCTCGACCAAGGTACTTAAGGGCTGCAAAGATACCGACGACACCGTCATCGGTAGATGTTGATTCGACGACGATGGCGTAATACGAACCGCATGTTGCTTTCCCCAAGAACGGAAGTTGTACACCCACCCAGTCTCACTGTCTTCATGGGCAGCGGCATTCACTCCTAGCGTAGGCATAGCTGGCCGTGCGCCTGCGTTGCGCATATTTTCAGGCTGCACTGCAGCCGTCAAGGAATCGCGAAACAGCTTTTCGGTAAGTTCGCCCCTGATCTGCGGGATATCTTCGTTGGTGTTTTTCCCCTGCCTGCGCTCTGCTACCACACTCGTTTTTTGCCCTTCCGATTGAGCGGTGGCTGCTGGCGTTGCGACGCTAGGCGGTGTTGGTATCGATGGTGCCAGTGCTGCCGGCGCCGTCAATATAGCTGAAGATTTGCTCTCCATATTGAGTGATCGAGCGCTACTCTCTTGCAGATGTTCAAGCCTGGTACGAAGCTGCACCAGGCCACTACCACCGTCCTTACCGGGGACGACCACACCTGTTCCCAATGGGATTTTCCGCCCGGCTCTGTGCGTTTTTTCGGTAACCCCGGACATTTTTGATCCTATTACCAATGGCTGCGGTGGTGTCATCAGCAGTTGTAACGCAATCGCTGCCTGTTCTATTTGGTCGTATTTTTCGCCCTCGACTAGATCACGCAAACGATCATGCGGCTTTGAATTCGCTTGGCAATGCTGATCTGTGCCGACAGTCTGATCGCCAATTGGTACATTTCCATTTTTTATTTGAACCATGAAAACCGCTCCTCTATTTCAATTTCATCGATATTTTCCTGGCGAACGTGGACCCGTTTACGCTCTTGCTTCAACAAGGCGTGATAGCGGTCTCGCTTGTCTTCCAATTGACGGCAGACCGTATGCTGATCGACGATTTGCTGATTACGTTCGTCGACAACTTGCTCCTGACGCACCAAATCCAGACGTAGCGCCTGACTGTGGCGCTTGTCGGCGGCGTCTTTGCGTAGCCACGAAAACAGTTGCTGACGACTGACAGAGGCACCACTGAGTTGGTTCGCCTGCGCCAATTGATACTGAAATTCAAGTTCGCTCTTGAGCCGTTGCGAGACAGCCTGCTCTCTGGCGAGTGCGTCACGACCTTGAGCGAGTCGCCCTTGGCCTGCGAGCAGGCGTTGTTCACTGTGGCGGAATAAGGCGCGATATTTATGCAGCATGGAAACTCATTTCCTGCAACAGTTTGTTGCCATGATTGGGTTGGTGGCGATCTTGCTTCAGCCAAGCAAGCAAGTCTGGCTTTTGCTGCAAGAGTTGGTCATTGAGCGAATTCTCCCCCGGGCGGTATTCGCCAAGATCGAGCATGAGCTGCAGCTCGTCCAAACGACTCAACTTTTCGCGAATCGATGCTGCCGCCTGCAATTGCGTTGTGGAACACACTTGGCTCGCGACCCGACTGAGGCTGCGTAATACGTCAACAGCTGGATAATGGTTTTTGGCCGCCATTTTTTGACTCAGGTATATGTGTCCGTCCAAAATCGAGCGTATTTCCTCTGCTATCGGGTCGGCTTCGTCATCGCTCTCCAACAAGATGGTGTAAAAGGCTGTAATGCTGCCACTCACGGTGACGCCAGGTCGTTCCAGCAAACGCGGTAATGCTTCAAAAACCGATGCAGGATAACCACGACGTACCGGTGCCTCGCCGGCAGCCAGAGCTACATCTCGCAAGGCACGGGCATACCGTGTCAAGGAATCTTGGATCAAGATCACACGGCATCCGTGGTCCCGATAATATTCGGCAATGGTGGTAGCAAGCAGAGCGGCATTGCATCGGTCTATCGACGATGAGTCTGAGGTTGCATAGACCACGACGCTGCGCTCGCGTTGTGGTGATTTTTTCATCTCTTCCACGAATTCGGTGACTTCACGGCCACGTTCACCAATCAAACCAACAACGAAGACATCGGCATCGGCATGCTCCATGAGCATGTTGACCATACTTGTTTTACCTGCACCCGCTGCAGCAAAGATGCCGACGCGCTGACCAATGCCACAGGTTATCAGTGCATCAACGACCCGGATGCCACTATGAAAAACCTCCCTGATTGGTACCCGTTTTTTAAATGAAGGTGGTTCGGCATCGAGCGCGCACATTCGCACCGGACGCGTCACCGGTGACTGCGGCGCCAGCCTGGTCATGTTCGTTCCATTGGAGTCGAGCACGGCGCCCAACATGCTATCGCACACGCTCACCTGCAATGCCCCGCCGGTCGGTACCAGTACTGACTCTCGCGACAGACCGTGAGGATTGCCAAGCAAACTCAGCACTGCCATATCGCGACGGAATCCAACTACTTGCGCACGCGCCACAACGGCATTTTCGCGCCAGTGTCGCCGCACATCGCAGACCTCACCGATCATGACGTCGCGTAGCGGCGCTTCGATGATGGGACCTGATAAATATTGCGGGTGTACAAATTGTCTTAACAAGCGCAACGGAGTCATTGACGGATAATCTCCAGAATGCGCTTTTGACGTTCAAAGAATGCATCGATTGCCTCAGCCATCATGCCGACGTCGGACAAACACTCTTCAATGACATCACAGTAGATCTGCAACGAACCTTCGCTTTCTCGCAAAACCAACTGGGCATTGCGCCCATAAGGAAATCCCGCCATGACCTCCAGCAATAATGACTCGGCGAAATGTTGCACGATACTTTCGTGAAAGTCACACAAATCACTCCAGATCACAACATGCTCATCAAGCTTGCCAATATAGAGTGCTGGCCCATCGGTCAAGTCGATCTGCACCGTGGCATGGCTGTCCAACTGCTGAATCAGCGCAGGATTGCAGCCGCAATGCAGAAGTGCGTCTTTCACGATCTCTGCGAGACATAGGTTTTGCATTAGTTCTCCAAGAAATAATAATTTGACTAAATAACTTTAAGTACATTGACATCGACATTGCTGGCAACTTCGCCAAACGAGATCACATCGAGATCCTTAAAACGCACCTCTAGTAACTTTTTCACAAAGCGACGTATATCAACAGATGTCAGGACTACCAGGTCTTTTTGAGAAATTGGAAATGCCTGAAATAGCAAGATGAATTTGTCGATGATCTCTTCAGATACAGCAGGTTCAATGTTGAGGAATGCGCCTGATGAATTCTGGCGAATTCCCTTGCGGACCTGTTCTTCGACGTCCGCCGATAACATGACGACACGTAGCCGATTCGCAACGGAAAATTTATGTGAAATATATCGCGCCATTCCGCCACGCACATGCTCAACCAACGCAATTACATCTTTTTCGCGCCCGCCCCATTGCGCCAAGGTCTCAAGAATCAACTTGAAATTGCGAATAGAAATCCGCTCTGACAGCAAACGTTGCAAGACCTCTGAAATTTTCTGAACAGTGACATTACGCAAGACCTCCTTTAGCAGGTCTGGTACATTCACTTCCATTTGATCAAGCATTTTCTTGGCATCCTGGATGCCGAAAAATTCCGGAATATGTTTGACCAATACAGCCACCAGACATTGGTAAAGCTCATCCTGGGGACTGCGCAACTGGAAGCCCAATTTCGTCAATGTTGCATGCTGCGATGGATCTACCCAATGCGAGTCTTGCTGCGCTGCATCGCGCACCACTTCACATTCAATGCCAAGCTGTTTTATCTCATCTGACATGTTGACCACACGCATCCTGTCGAACATGATGGCGAGCGGCTCAGTGCGAATTTCATTAATGAGTAGGACTACACTATTGGCATCCTGGCTTTCCGTTCCACGCATGATGATTTCAGGCAAACGCACCCCGTAGTCTAGAAAAAATTGACTACGCAGGCGCTGCGGCAATTGGTCGGTCGTTAAGGTTTGAAGCTGCTGCTGTGGTACCAGAAGAATGAAAGCCACGGTCTCGCTGGCGACTTTATCCAAGTCGGGAATCAAGCTCAATTGCTGCGATTCGCTTGCGTTACGCTCCGAACCTGCTGCTTGCTTTAGATTGGCAGTGTCCGGCAACAACTTGGTCAACTGCCCACGTCTGGTCAGGAAAACGAATAGAAATAGCACGCAGGATAAGCCGATAAATACTGCGGCCGGAAAACCAGGTAGAAAGGCTACAATCAGCGCCAATAAAGCCGTGATGGCGACGACAAAAGGCGTACGCAGCAACTGCCCCATGATATTGCGTCCGAGGTTGGAATCATCCCCGTTAATACGGGTGACAATGAAGCCAGCACTAATGGATATAAGCAATGCGGGAATCTGTGCCACCAGACCATCCCCGATGGTCAACATCGTATAGGTCGACAGTGCGGTCGACATATCCATGTTATGGCGTGTTACCCCGACAGCAATGCCGCCGATCAGATTGACGAGAATGATGATGATGCCAGCGATTGCATCCCCTTTAATGAACTTCATTGCACCATCAAAGGAACCATACAATTGGCTTTCACGCTCCAGCACGCTGCGTCTTTCCTTGGCACCTTCAGCATCAATGACGCCAGCCTTGAGATCGCCGTCGATACTCATCTGCTTGCCAGGCATGCCATCCAACGAAAAACGCGCGGCCACTTCAGCAACGCGTTCCGAGCCTTTTGTGATCACAATGAATTGAACAATCGTGACGATCGAGAAGATCACAAAACCAACAATCAGGGTGTCACCGATCACATATTCGCCAAAGGTGGCGATGATTTCGCCGGCATCTGCCTGGGTCAAAATCAGGCGACTAGTACTGATTGAAAGTGCCAGCCTGAACAATGTCGTAATAAGAAGAATTGTCGGAAATGTTGAAAAATTCAGTATCTTGTCAACATAAAATGAACCCATGAACAACAAAATCGCAATGACGATATTGAGTGCAATAAGGAAATCAACCAGAAATGTTGGCAAGGGCACGATCAACATGGCGATGATCATCACCATTAAGACGACAATGATCAATTCTGGGCGCGCGCGCGCGTTGGCGAGAAGTTTTTGAATCATGGTACCGATTTAGTTTTGTAAGCTACGTAATTCCCGCTGCTCTGCATGAAAGCTCTGTTCGATCAGTTCATCTATGGCAGACAACACTGCCTCAGCATTAAGCTGATACGAATCGTCAGCATCAAGCTCTGGCATCGAGAACATCTCTGGCGGCAGACGTTTGTAGGCGGCGCGCACGGCATTGAGCCAAACTGAGCGTGCGGTATGTGTTGGCAGATGGCTCTCTGTCATGACTTCCTCCAGCAACGTCGTGGGGGCTAAGTCGTCGCGAACCAGGCGCAAGAACAGCAGCAGCCACGCCCCCTCCTCCTGGCTGGCATCGTCAGCACCTACCAGAAATTTTTGCATCAGCTTTTTTTTCAGCAAGGTCGTGATGAACTCTCGATCAGCCGTGCGCAACAGACGCAAATTGCGCATGTGCACTAGCACATTGCCGAACTCCATGAAGCTACAACTTGGATCTTCCGCACGTATATCTGTACCGAGTGACTCTTCTACAAAGTCGGTCACAATGTGACGCGCTTTGAAACCGTATGTGGCAATCCAGTCTTCATATTCATCGAGCGGCCTACGATCACTCTCTAGAAATCGCCGGTAGGTCTGGCGCAAGAAAGTGGATTTTAGGCCAAACGAAGCGCCGAACAGACGCGCTTTCAGAGCGCAGTTAATCCCACCTTTCAGCGACTTCGGATTGGCGTTATCCGTGACCGCTTGCATCATTTTTTCCAGTGTCTTGCGCTGGGACTCCGATAACTGTTTGCGCTTCAGCAATTCTCGCAACACAAGAAACAAATCGCTGTCATCTGGGAATAGACTGCGAGCCTGCGCCAAAAGACTTTCCAGGGACATATTTTGAATTGCCGCTATCGCAATCAGTTTTTGTGCCTTAGGTTGCGCCTCGTCATCAAGGACACGCTCATAATTATCGTCAGTCACGCCTCCTTTCTTTTCGAAATCACGACGATTTCGAAACTGAGTAGCAACACTGGCCATATCGTCGGCCATATCAACCAATTTCTGTTGCAATGCGGCTGGCGTACTGTCATCAGCAGTCTCGGTATCGCTTGCTTGCGCCATGCCGTCGCTGGCAGATTTTGCCGATTCTTTTATTCTGGTATCGGCTTGCAATCTCATCGCAAGCACTGGTACACCTATCGAATGAAAATTAACTGCCATTGAACAAGTTCTCCTGCGGCACACGAGCAAGTTCACGTGTCTTATCCATTTTCTTGATCAACGCTTCGAATTCGACTGACTCCTGCATATTTCCTGCATCGATACCAATGCCCTCATTGATTTCGCGCGGTGTGATCAAAAATACACGTACCGTGTTCTTATTGAGTGACTGACGATAGCGAAACGCACCACCGATAAAGGGAAGATCACCCAGCAACGGGATTTTTCCAATGTTCTCGCCAGTTTCTCCGCGCGTATAGCCGCCGACTAGCAAACTCTTTCCTTGCGGAACGCGCGCTACCGTACTAATTTTGGTACGTCCAACTGTCGGCAATTCGTCCTTCCTAGTGCTGTCAGTGTTCGCCACTTCGCTCCCATCTTCGATATTGAGCGATAGTTCAATTTCATTCTTTGAAGTGAACCGCGGCAATACATGCACCAACGTACCGTAGGTCACTTTTTGCAAATCCACTGCACGCTCGGCAAGCAAGCGCGTATAAAAGGTACGATTATTATCAAACATCGCAGGTGTATTCTCCTGCGTTAGCAAGACTGGACGCGAAACAATCTGCGCCTTGTTTTCACGCGTCAATGCCAAGACAGAGGCGATGAATTGTGTACTTTCCAAAGTGGAAAACGAATTTAGTGCGGTTCCTGCATTCAATCCGGCAGAGAACTGCGATCCCAGGGAAATAGCTCCTTGCCAATTCACGCCGAGCTGATCGAGATCATCTTTTTGCAAATCGATAATCCACAGCGCGAGTTCAACATGGCGCTTTTCTTCGTCCAGTGTCTCAACCAAATTGCGCACAAAGCGAATTTGTTCTACGGTCCCTTTTACCAATAAACTATTTGTTTCTGGATAGGCAATGACGCTGATTTTTCCAGCCTGCGGCAACTTCATGGGAACATCGTCGTTACTCTGCTGTAGCACCATTTCCGTAACGGGAGCATTGATCGATGCATCGAGCAGACCTGCCGCACTGCTCTCCTTCTTACGCTGTTGCGGCGCCCGACCAGATGGCACGCCTGCGTCCAGCAAGCGTTCCACAATTGTGGCGATGCCTGGAATCACAATATCTTCATCGCGCCGGGTATACGCACGGTCGGTAACGAATGTATTGTTAAGCTTGATGACTTCGACGCGCTGATTATCTAACTTTTCGTCATCCTGGCTATCAATAAATTGTGCCGCTTGCGTTACCAAATCGATGTAGATAGGCGGGCCGGACAGATAGAAGGTGTCGACACCATCACCGCGCAATGGATAGCGCGGATCTGCCAATCCGGATTTCTTCAAAAATTGGGTTAATACCTTTGGCGATGCGTTCTTCAATTTAATTACGCTGTTTTTTGTCTCGCTAGCGTCATAGATGTAGATGGCATTACCGTCGTAATAGGTAACCAATCCCAGTTGCCGACTGACTTTGCTAACGATATCGCCAATCGAGAGGTCGAAATTTCCAGATATCTGTTTTCCGGCGGCTAATTTACTCACAATAATTGACTTACCCAAATGAGCGGACACTGCGCCAAAAAATGACCGCAGGTTTTCTTGTCGCGCTACATAACCTGCGGGTAACTCTGTGCCGAACACATGCTTTCCGCTCCCATTGTCATTACCACTAATCTCCTGCGCCAATACTGCGTGTTGCACGAACAATATAGCGACTGCCACGAGCCATTTCTGACAGCTCGATTTACACCACATATTCACAAATATCCTCTATTACTTTCTTTGTGCATCAAAAAGATGCGTCAGACTCAAACCCAGTGATTTTTTCACTTCATTGGAAAAATGCGATGGCGATGCATAGCCATGCGCCATTGCGACTTCGGTCACTGAGTAGCGCCGCTCAATTACGGCTAACACTGCAGTTGCCAATCGCCAGTCGTTGAGCTCTGACTTCGGACTGCTACCAAGCGACGCACGGAACATCCTGCGAAAATGTCCGGCGGAGATTCCATAGCGCGCACTCAGCGCTTCCATTGTTTCGCCTTGCCCTTCCTGCAACAAGAACGACACCATTGAGTAGGCTTCCGTACGACGTAAAGTCGCTGCGATTTTCTGATACTCAGGAGAATCATCCACTGCCATACGCAAAAAGGTTAGCACCAGTGATTGACCTTGTTCTACAGATGCATGCAAGACCTCTGGCGCGGCAATATCCGCATCGCCACTATTCGATGACGGCACCGGATTTGACAACGAAATCCCCATGGCATGATCAATAAATGCCTGTAATTTTGTTAAACTTTTCACGTCCGTTATCGCCATGACACCCCCTGGTAAAACGAAAATTTTCTCGAATAATTTTCACTTGCCACGCAACTTCATCTAAGCAGCGGAGTATAGGCGTCTCACACTCCGAAAAAAATAGGACAAAAACTAAATTCAATCAGTTTTTTCAGCGATATTGATGAAAAATAAAAGGTTATGAATATTTACGTAGAATTTTTATTTCTTAAAAAATTAGATCAGCAATCGATTCCTTTTTTAAGAGCGTGTACGATAAAAATATTTATTCGAATACTTTCCGAAAAATAGAAATACATTCATCTAATGAAAATCAATAAAATTTTAAATATTTTTTCTATCGTTTTATAAGCGCTATTGATCAGCTCATCTATGCAGGTGAGTTTTCGAAATAAACGGATGAAATTTACTGAAAAAAATTGACTACCCATCCCCACTGGCACGAGAATATAGGGCGAAAAACTCATCCAAAGAGTAGCGTTTAAAATGGCATGGAGCCTCCAGAAAATGCAGCATCTCGTGCGACTAATGGGAGGCTAGGATATCGTTAGCGATTCAGATCAACCGCGACTTAACCTACGTAACAGTCAACGTCCGCACTCATTTTTCAATCGATCTATTTTTATCATTTTTCAGCTGAAGATATTTCCTTACTACCTTCATTGCATAGCGCTCCCGCAGCGGATCACGGCCATCTCCCCCACCTGCGTTATATGCACCTACGGCGCGCCAGGTATAGCCAAATTGGCTGACGAATCCGGCCAGAATATCGGCACCTACCATGACCGACATACAGGTATCGTTCAGTAGACTTTCACGCGTAATACCACTCTTTCTTAAGCGTTCCAGATGCGCGCTATTGATTTGCATCAAGCCGATGTCTTCACTACCATTTTTGTTTCGATTGAGTGCCTGCGGATTCATGGAGGATTCCGTCTGTGCAATTGCTTTCAACAGAAGCGGATCAATTCCGTATTTATCGCCAGCTTCAGAAAAGCAATTGGCATATGCCACAGCCGATATCTGCATTAGCATCGCGAGGACTACCGTAGACCTTGGCACGATTCTCCAGGGAGTCATTTCAGATATGCATCTATTCGCGTCATTATTTTTTCTCCTGTACAGATCACTGGCTATCACAAATAAACTAGTGCATCGCGACAGAAATTTCTCCGCTGAAGACGACATAAAAAATAGGACAAATAAAAAATTCCTCGACACAAACATAATGCTGAGTACGAAACTGTATTTGTTAGCTGCCTGAATAGGTGTCCCCAGCCCGAGAGGAAGGAGTACATAGCACAAAAGATCTGCCCCACAACGTCTAGTTGCAAGCTGCCATTGCGCATGCAGTGCGCAAGTCTTGCGTTGATTCAGGAAGAGCCGATTTCATTGTGTTTGATTGATCTAAAAACATGACTAGCTCAGTGACTGGCATCGCTTTGGCATATAGCCATCCCTGCCCATACTCAACGCCGGCGTCGCGTAACCAGCGAGCCTGTGTTGTGGTCTCGATGCCTTCTGCCACAATTTTCATCTCAAGGGACTTTCCCAAAGTGATGATATGTGTGAGGACCTTCCCCTGCTCGACATTGTCGGTAACAAAGGACTTATCGATCTTTAATATGTCTATTGGCAACGCTTCCAAACATGAAAGCGATGAATAACCTGTTCCAAAATCATCAATGGCAATAACATAGCCACGTGCTCTCGCCTGTGCCAATATCGGCCGCACCGCTGCCAGGTCGCGAAACCCACGCTCACTCACTTCCAGCCAGATTTGTTGTGGTCGAATGGTATAGCTGGCTACAGTGGCATCAAGAACGGCTAGAATTCTGCCGCTTTGCAAATCTTGAGCACTAATATTGATGGCCAGATGCCAATCTGGATACCTGCTTAATTCGACAGCTAGGTCGGCGATACTGGTGCTGATGACATGGTCAGTTAATGCAGCAATAAAACCGTGCTGTTCTGCCTGTGCAATAAACACATCGGGGGTAATAAATGCGCCACCCGCGCACCGCCTTCGCAGCAAGGCTTCAACACCAATGCATCGGCCCGTGGCAAAAGAAATCAGCGGTTGGTAATACACGTAAAACTCACCATTACGCAATGCGCGTCGCATTTTTTCTCGTGGCGAAAAGCATGATCGAACGCCACGCGCACCAATGCCTAGCAATGAAATTCCAAACATTAGCCAGATAATGACCTCGTATTGAAGCCATACCTGCACCGCGTATTTATCAATCATGGCACCGTACAACAACCAAAAACATAGCAAATAATTTTCATACCACTATCTTTCCAGACTTCCACTCGCATCAACATCAGCAAAGTAAGAATATGATCCGAATTTTTATGTGATAAGTACGAAATTAATTATTTATCTATGCAGGTCGTTTAAGCGACTGCTGGCCATCATTGCTGCAGGGGTTATCCGATCATTATCATGATCGCGATACTGACGTTAGCGGCAGCGATGTTGCGCAGCCGTAGCTCGCCCGGATGATTGGCGCCTAGGCACCAATGGTCTATGGAATGATTTTGTTGTGCGCCTTGGCGGCAATCATTGCGACTAGCAATTGATCACGCTCGGCGCCCAATGCAGATGGTGTTTTTCCCTGCATTTGTGCGTCGACACCGTTGCTGATTTTTTCCTTGAGCGCCTCACTTAGAACGGGCGCACCCAGATCAGCCCACCAGCTTTCCACCGGCGGCCCCAGATGATCGAGGAAATGTGCAATGCCGCCAACGCCTCCCGACAAGTGCAGATTCAGGAATGGCCCCATCAAGGCCCAGCGCAAACCCGGGCCATAGGCAATCGCGGTATCTATGTCGGCAGTCGTCGCTACCCCTTGCTCGACCAGATGGAAAGCTTCGCGCCACAAGGCTGCCTGTAGTCGATTGGCGATATGGCCTTTGACCTCTTTCAGCGGATGGATCGGTTTCTTGCCAATTGCGGTATAGAACGCCATGGCCTGAGCCACTGCTGCGTCTGAGGTCTGCTCGCCCCCAATGACTTCGACCAGCGGAATCAAATGTGGCGGGTTGAATGGATGGCCTAATACGACACGTTGAGGAAAGCGGCAGGCTGCCTGTACTTTGCTCATCAACAAGCCTGATGAGCTGGATGCCAGAATAACATGGGCCGGCAGCGCGGCATCCATACGGCGGAACAGGTCGATTTTTAGATCTTCGCGTTCGGGACCGTTTTCTTGAACGAAATCTACCCCGACCAGGGCTTGCTCCAAATCGCGGCTAAATATCAGCTTATCCTTGGAAGCACCAGGCTTGAGCCCGAACGACACCAGACTCGGCCAGTACTGATCGATTGCCACACCCAGTGCTGCTTGCGCACCCGGCATCGGGTCGGTAGCGCTCACCTCCAGGCCTTGCGCCAAAAAATAAGCGGCCCAGCTGGCACCGATGACACCAGTGCCAACGACGGCGACGCGCTTGATGCTGCTTGTCTGTTGCATGAACAATCTCCTGTTGGTTTTTATTCAGAGCGTAAAACGCTCCACCATGTCAGCATAACGGCCACCCTATTTGCGTGCAAGCCGTGCTTATGCCACCTGGTTTCCAACAGTAGCGGAACGCATCTCGTGCTGATTTACTCAACGCGCTCCATCATGCTACGCCGCTTGCTGCTGGCGTCGGTGCGCCACCAACGCGCGCGTGCGCGGCAATAGTTCGCGACCGTAATCCAAGGCATCGTCGAGCGGATCGAAACCGCGAATCAAGAAGTTGGTCACGCCCAGGTCGTAGTAATCCAGCAATGCATCGGCGACCTGCTCGGGCGTACCCACCAAGGCAGTGGCGTTATAGCGAGCGCCAGTTTCTTGCGCAATTGCGGTCCATAGCCTTTTGTCAACCCGCGTACCTTTGGCTGCTGCCGCCAGCAGCCGCCGGGCGCCTTCGCTTTGCTGCGGGCCACTGCCGCCGCCGGTGGCGCTGTAGCCTTGCGCCGCGCGCAATTGCCTGGTTTGCGCGAGAATATTTTCTGCCCGATCCCAAGCAGCGCCTTCGGTTTCGGCCAGAATCGGCCGGAACGAGACCGAAAACTCAACCTGGCGGCCATGCCGCGCTGCCTCGGCGCGCACGCTTGTGGTCAGTTCACGCACCTGGTCGAGCGATTCTCCCCACAAAGCGTAAATATCGGCATGCCGCCCTGCCACCGTCAATGCCGCAGCAGAGGCGCCGCCGAAGAAAATCGGGATGTGCGGCTGCTGGACTGGTTTGACTTCCGAATAGGCTTGTTCGAAACGGTAGTACTTGCCGTCGTGGTCAAACGGTTTCTGCTCGGTCCAGACCCGCCTCAATATCTCCAGATACTCATCCGTTCGTGCATAGCGTTCATCGTGATTGAGATAGTCGCCATCGCGGCGTTGCTCGCTATCAGAACCACCTGAAATGATATGTATGCCAAGTCGTCCCTTGCTGTATTGATCGAGCGTGGCTAGTTGGCGTGCTGCCAGGGTCGGTGCGACGAAACCGGGACGATGCGCCAGCATTAGATTGATGCGTTCAGTGGCGACAGCCGTTTGCGCAATCGTCAGCATGGCATCCGGACCGGTGGAATGATAAGGCACTAACACGCGGTCAAATCCGGCCGTTTCATGCGCCTGGGCAAAGCGGCGCAAGTAGTCATGATCAATTGCAGGCCCCGATGGCAAGTGGATTTCCGAATTCTTGTTGGTGGTGATCATGCCAATGAAGTTGACACTCATAAAACAGCCTCCTGAGAAAAATATAATGGCGAGAATGGCAATGCTGTCGATGCAAACACCAGATCAAACCTTGGCTAGATAATCACTGACCCGGACTTTCTGCGGCAGTATCTTGCGCGTCGACAACCAGTCTGCCGCTTGCTGAAATGTGGCGATGAACTTGCTGTCGTCGACGCCGTGGAATTGCCAGCGACGCTGGTACTTGATTTGCGCGTCGCGCACCGCATCGGCATAGCCGGCATCTTTTTGCACCAGTGTTTCCGCTTCCTTGGTATTGCTGCTGATCCACAATCCCTCGGCCCGATAAGCCACATTGACGGCACGCACGATGTCGAGATTTTCTTCCGAGAAGCGTTTGTGCGTCACGTAGGAATTGAAATCAATCAGAAAATCCAGATCGCGATCTTCGAAGAACACGTCATGCGCCTTGTATTCGACGCGCGCGATATCGACCGCCGGACTCCACATCGACCACGCATCCACTTTGCCCTGAGAAAACGCCGGACCAGCATCGGGTGGATTGAGATAGACAAATTTGACCTTGCTGCGCTCGATACCATGTTTTTCCAGCGCGGCGACCAGCAGGAACTCACCAAGCCCGGAGCGATTGACTGCCACCGACTTGCCTACCAGATCGGTGACCCTGTCGATGCCGGAACCGTCCTTGGCGATAATCGCTGTACTACGTGGCTCAACCACAGCGAATTGGGTGAACACCAACGGCGAGCCGGCAATCATCGCCGCTAATGCCGGCGTGGTGCTGCCGCCAAAGGCGAAATCGGCGCTTCCGCCGGTGACCGCTTGCATCGACGGCGCATGATTGGGAAACGGGCCGACCCATTGCACCTTGATGCCCTGCACAGCCAAGTTTTTTTCCAGCACACCTCTGGTACGCGCGATGCCGGGCAAACCACCACGCCCCCAGGCAAGTCGCACCGTATCGGTATTACGCGATGCGGTTGTGGCAGCTGAGGCCAGGCCACTTATCCCCAATGCCGAACCGGCAGCAGCAGCATAAGCGGTGCGCAGCAAGCGGCGCCGCTCAATGAAAAAGCGTAGATCTTGGTAATTCATAGGATTCCAGGAAGGTGGATAAATGACGACGCTCAAGCCGCAAGTGGCACGCCCAGTTCTGTCAGCAGGCGCTCGCGCAAGGCTTGCGCCTCGGCGTGCAAGCGGTTGGCACCAGCATCATGGGAGACGGTATAGGTGCTGGCGATCGCGCCTGCACGCATGACCAGGATACGGTCCGCCAAGGCAATCGCTTCGTCGACATCATGGGTTACCAGCAGTACGCCCGGGCGATGCCGCGCGACCAACTGCCGCACAAGGGTATGCATGCGAATCCGCGTCAAAGCATCAAGCGCGGCAAATGGTTCGTCCAGCAGCAATAGACGCGGCTCGCGCACCAGGGCGCGCGCCAGTGCAACGCGCTGGGCCTGGCCTCCGGACAAATTGCGCGGCCAGTCATCAAGACGATCCCCCAATCCGACCTCTTCCAGCGCGGCCTTGGCAAGCGGCTTGCCCGCCGCGTCTTCGATACCCAGCGTGACGTTGCGCCACAGGCAATCCCACGGAATCAGACGATGTTCTTGAAACACCACTGCGACCTTGCCAGCCACCTCGATACTGCCGCCATCGATACGATCCAGACCAGCCAGCGCACGCAACAAGGTCGTCTTGCCGCAACCGCTCTCACCGAGCAAGGCGACAAATTCGCCGCGTGCAATGTGCAAATCCAGGCCATTGATGACGGTGCGCTCGCCATAGCGACGGCGCAAACCACGTACGCCGACGGCTTGATCATTGTGCTCGGCACTAGCTGAGGTGATCGCCATCAGGTGCTCCTTTTTGTATAGTTTGGATGCCAGGTCAGCAGGCGCCGCTCCAGCCAACGGGCGATACCATCGGAGACCACACCGATACCGGCGTAAATCACCATCGTCAACACGATGACATCGGTACGAAGAAATTCACGCGCGTCCATGGCCAGCGCACCGACACCAACGTTGGTGGCAATCGTTTCGGCAATCACCAGTGCCAGCCATGCCACTGCCAGCGCGTAGCGCACTCCGGCAAGTATCGATGGCAATGCGCCCGGCAAAATAATGCGCCGAATCAACAGCATTGTGGACAAACCCGTGACACGCCCCAACTCCACCAGCTTGGGATCAACTTGACGAATACCCAGTACGGTATTGATATAAATAGGAAATGAGACTCCTAGCGACACCAGAAATATTTTGCCGCCCTCATCGACGCCAAACCAGACGATCACCAGCGGTAAAGCGGCCAGAAAAGGGACTGCGCGCACCATTTGTACGCTGCGATCAAGCAGTGCCTCCGCCAGCCTGGAGAAACCTACCAGTGTGCCAAGGACAAAACCAATGCTGCCGCCAATAGCAAAGCCGGCCATGGCACGCAGCAAACTGGCGCCGAGGTCACTGAGCAAGCGCCCCTGCTGGACCAACTCCCACGCGGTACGCAACACTTTGCTGGGTGCTGGCAAGACTTGTGGCGACAACATTTGCAAATTGGCAAAGGCTTCCCATGCCAGCACCAGTATCAAGGGCAGCAACCACGATAGCCATGCATACAGGCGTGCCTGCCCGGCACCTTGCCAGATCAATTGCTTGACAGTCCGTGACGGCACCGATGGTGCTAGCGGTGCGCCCAGACCCAAATGCTCTACCACATCAGGCATGCTGTCATTCCCCCACAAACTCGATGCGACCAACTGTCGCCATGGGAGAGATCGTAATCAAACATGCGATCAAAACTAACTAAGCATTTCGATCTACGATATCCGGAAAACAGATTTGAGGAAGCCTAAGGAGAAACGACACTAGGCTTAGCGTCTGAGCAAGCATGTCAGACGGTACAAGAAACGCCGCGAATTGGTTGAAACGCACGGGTATGGGTATTTGGTGCCGGTATATTTCCCGACCGCCGGCTCCGGTAGGTGCAATGCGAAATTGCGCAATATCTGTAGTGTAGGTGGTGATTTTTACGGGAGTATGACTCGCCGTTGATCGCCATGCAGGATGTCACACAGTTAAGCTGATTTGATCTGACGATTCAGGGGGATGCTCAATGAGAGCAGAGACAACCGGGCTCACGGATGTCTTTAGCAGTAAACGGGTAAGACAAATGGCGATGACATTGTGGCAAACCACCCGTCGTGGAAAAACTAGCTCAGACGACCTGGTAGCGCATCAAGAGGTGGGAAGGATAGTTGCAGCACACGGAACATTGCGTGCTGCTAATGGGTAGAAATATCAGGGGTTGGCAGTACTGAGGAATCACTATCGACATTTCATGCGATAACTACAGCGACGTTGCCGCAACGTCTTAACTCGCCATATTTGCCCTGCGCGCCAGGATTTTTTCGATCTTTTCCTTTAATGTCGCAGCATTAAACGGTTTCACGATGTAGCCATCTGCACCAGCTTGCGCCGCTTCGACAATGTTTTCCTTCTTTGCCTCGGCTGTGATCATCAGCACTGGCAAATGGCTCAACGCAGGTGTAGCGCGAATTTTTTTCAATAGCGCCAATCCATCCATGACTGGCATATTCCAGTCTGTGAGCACAAAGGTAATGGGCGCAGCACCAGTTTCGAGTATCTTCATTGCAGCAGAGCCATCTTCCGCTTCTGCCATTTTGGTGAATTCAAGCTCCTTGAGCAAGCCGGTAACGATACGCCTCATTGTGGAGAAGTCGTCCACTACCAAAAAATATTGATCGTCTGCCATATAGGGTACTTAGGTTGATGCCAGTTAAAAAATTGGCTTTATATAGAAAATATTCTTATTGTTGCTATTTTAAAACATTTAGCGATATTTCAATGCGATCGAACAAAGATATTGCCTGAAACAATCAGGTTCACCTTGATCGGTCAGGTTGTATTTGTTCGTCATTTGACGATAGCGTCAATCAGATGGCATTTGAGGTGCACAAAAAACGACGACATCACGATGTGCTCAAATAGCTTTACCGAATGCGTGATCTCAACGCATTACCAAGAACGGCCTCGAACTCGATCGATGATCTTCTTATTTTTTTAGCAACTCAATCGCATCCTCAGCAACACTACGCAGGTTGGTGATGGTGGCGTTCAACTCTGCCAACTCCTTTGCTGTTGGAGGATCGTCCATACCACCTTTGACCAGAGAAGCTTTAATAATCGTCGCAGCCATATGCCAGGCAGCACGATTGTGCGCGTTAATCAACTCTGTGCGAATCCGCTCCAGTTCTGTCTTCTTTATTTTATCCATCGATATTTTTAGCTCGTCGGGGGATTGAAATCTGACCTCTGTTGGAATATCAATCAATTTCCACCAGGAAATATAACATCTAGACATCGAAACCATACTATGCATTAAATTCAGTCGACTTGTGACTCGCATTCCTATCGGTATTTTGCTTGAGGAATAATGCTAATTTTGATTACCACATCCAAACAAACATTTTTCCTGAAAGCATTATAGTTAAGCCGTTTTAGCAATTCTGTACAGGATCATTATCAGTGCCGCACATACGCATTTTCGCCTTCTGCCAACAGGTACGATATGCTACCACTGCGCCATTAGCTCGCATGTCAAGAGCGCCGCCGGAATTTCCCGGCAACCGAGCGCGTTCTGGCCTGCCCATAAAGGAGAGAAATCACTACTTCCTTGCGCTTCTGCTTGCTTGCGCAGCGGTGCGATAGCGGCAGTTGCCAGCGGGAAAGCGGGAGCCACATCGGAGATGGCGCCCAACTCACGCATCATGCGATTGACGATTCCACGTGCGGGGCCACCGGTAAAAAGATTGGTCAGCGCGGTATGTTCAGTGGCATCGCTTTTCAATGCTGCCCGATGTAAAGCACTGGTAGTGGCTTCCGGCGTCAACATATACGCTGTACCGATTTGCACACCAGCCGCCCCCAATGCCTTCGCCGCCGCCACGCCGTTGGCATCAGCAATGCCGCCGGAAGCGATCACAGGCACCTTGACCGCATTGACGATCTGCGGCAACAAAGCAAACGTACCCAACTGTGTCGACAAGTCATTTGACAGGAAAAAGCCACGATGGCCGCCGGCTTCCAGCCCCTGCGCGATAATGGCATCGACACCCTGCTGCTCCAGCCAGCGCGCCTCTGCCACCGTGGTTGCCGATGAGATGATCTTGGCGCCCCAACTACGCACCTGAGCCATCAGCGTGGGACTGGGCAAGCCGAAATGAAAACTGACCACGGCTGGCTTGAAATCGGCCAGCAACTGCGCATGCTCTTCCAAGAATGGACTGCGCCCTGGGCCAGCAGGAATGGCATCTATTGAAAGACCCAGTTCAGCATAATATGGCGCCAACGCAGCGCGCCAACGGGCTTCGCGCGCGGCATCCGGCACTGGCGGCACATGCGCGAAAAAATTTACGTTATAGGGCTGGTCGGTGCCTGCTCGGATAAACTCCAACTCCTGGCGCAAGGCGTCCAGACTCAACATGGCACAAGGCAATGAGCCCAAGCCCCCAGTATTGGAGACGGCGGTGACCAATGCATGGCCTTGGACGCCGGCCATCGGCGCTTGGATCAACGGCAGTTTGATGCCGAACAGTTGCAGCAAAGATTGCATGGAGAGATTCCTAGAATGACACGGAGTCAATTGCCAAAAAAAATTCGTCATTCCAGTATATCTTTGATCACGTTCTGATGTTTCGGCCAACTTGTTACTGATCCTTACGTTCTGCTTCGACTTAGTACCTTGCCGATAATTTACAATTGCGTCATTCGCTTATTTTTGTTTTCAGGAGAATTAAGGCATGCGCCGCTCGTTTCCTACGTCATCCACAACTGTCAAGACCATCTTGCTGCCACTGGCCATGCTGGCAGCCCTCGGTGGTTGCGCGTCATCCAAGCCATCGTTCTATCATCAGGAAGATTTCAGCGAAACAGATACCTACTCACGCACCTTCAACGATAGCGATAGTGCCGTCTGCGAAGCTGCAAGGCGCGCGCTGTTGGGCCAAGGCTATATCATCAGCAAGGCGCAAGCCAATATTGTCGACGGCACCAAGAGCTTCCAACCGGACACCGACCAGCATCTGGAAATTGCCTTCCATATCGTCTGTGCTGCCAATGGCAAGGCCGACCGCAGTGCCGCGCTCTTCGTCAGCGCGACCCAGGATCGCTATGCGTTGAAGAAAACCAATAATTCCGCCAGCGTTGGGGTTGGCGTGCTGGGGTCGCTGTCGATGCCATTTGGGTCTAGTGATGATTCGCTGGTACGCGTTGCCAGTGAAACTATCCGTTCCGCCAACTTCTATGACCGTTTTTTTGGTGCGGTGGAACGTTATCTGGAACCAGGCCAAGATGTAGCAGCGCCACCCGACCAGCATCAACTCGATGCGCCGCTGCCCGTACCTGAGAAAAAATAAATCAGACGAGTTCCAGGTCGTTACCGTGCACCACTGCTCGATTTGCAGGCAGCAGTTGAAAACGCAATAGAATCAAAAATTTATCATCAAGCGACACAATTGCACACAAGCTTATCCACAGTTTCTGTGGGTAAGCTTGTGTGCAGCAGCCAGATTCGCGGCTACCACGGACGATAATATGGTGGCGGTGGACGGTGGTATGGGCGGTGATGATAGTAGCCGGGACCACGGCGATAATAGACATCGCGCTCGACATACACTGGCGGTGGCCCGTATACCGGTGCCGGGCGCATATAGACTACCGGTGGCGGGGCGGCATAGACTGGTGGTGGTTGTACATACACAGGTGGCGGAGCATACATCGGTACGCCGACCTGAATACCAACATCGACACGTGCCATAGCTGGCGCCGCCAATAGGCTGGCAGCAAGCACACTGGCACTCATGATAATCAGGGAAAGTGGGGATTTTTTCACGCTGGCTCCTTGGTTATTCGCTACATACGCCGTCTTGACGATAATTTTCACTCGTCAATTTACTATTCACATTTAAATCCAATTCGCCGGCATGCACTAGTCAGGAGCCGGTAAGCCTTGTAACAAAATGCTTCGACGTACGTTTCCGCGCCTGTAAGAAACAGCTGACAAAAAAACACCGATCGGTTCGTTTCTTGGTTTCTTGGTTTCTTGGTTTCTTGGTTTCTTGGTTTCTTAGATGCTGATGCTGGGTTTTCTTCGGACGACCTTGCCGGGAGCGGCCCGGCAGCCGCTTACTTTTCTTGTCTCGCCAAGAAAAGCTAAGCAAAAGAAGGCGACCGCGCGATCCCGGCCCCTCCGGGGTTCCCAGCGATGCGCCGCAGAAAATGGGAGGGTCGCAAACTCGCTGCGCTCAAACATGCGCCCCTCTTATCCATTT
>JAMFSU010000005.1 GCA_026225475.1 Duganella sp. | reverse complement strand
GGGAACCCCGTAGGGGCCAGGATCGCGCGGTCGCCTTCTTTTGCTTAGCTTTTCTTGGCGAGACAAGAAAAGTAAGCGGCTGCCGGGCCGCTCCCGGCAAGGTCGTCCGAAGAAAACACAGCATCAGCAACCAAGAAAACCACGCCGGCCTTTTCTTAACTGAACGACACTAGAGCTTACGCGCCGTTTTCCACTGATGGTGTGCTCGGAGTGCCTGGCTTCGGTTTGAACTGCTTGTCGCTGATGCGGAATTTTTCGCGACGGTCGCCCATCAATTCACGCAATTCACGGATCGACAGTTCGCTCACTTCATGCATGCGAATGAGCAGCGATGCACCAACCGGTAGGCGGCGGTGGCGGATTTTGCTGATCACCGGCGGCGCCACTTCCAGCGCGCGCGACAATGCAGCATCGTTTTTCAGATGCAGTTTCTCAATCAATGCATCCAGCAGGTGGTTAGGATCGTAATTGATTTGATCCGAGACGTTTGCGTCGTTGATGCCATTAGGTGTAGTCATGATCGGACATTCCATTATGCAGATGTTTATAAAAGCCTTGTTTGGGCAAGTGCATTAGTTCTTGGTAAAACTGCAAAACGTGGTTAACTCATTTTCATTGGAGGTGTCTTTCTTTTCCCACTGCAACATACGCAACCAGAGCCGGGGACTACAGGATCAGTCCGTATGACTTGCCAGCCTTCACTATTCATTTCCCAGTTTTGAACTACTGTACTAGAAAAACATTGATATAAATATCAAATATTGACGATCAGTACATCGTTGAGAAAAGTCTATTACAAAATAGTTGCGAAAAATCACCTCGAATTTGTAACAGATATTAACAGGATTTTTTGTGGAGTTGCTGTTGTTTCTTTGATACGACAAAACCCAGTCGATTCCAGCCATCTAGCCCCAGAGTGCGCATGGTAGCTACGTTGTGGTCGTAAATGCGACTTGCATCGGGGAAAGATTCAACTGCGCGATCGATGCTGCTTTCTCGCAACAAATGGAGAATTGCCCACGGCGAACGGTTGGTATAGTTCTCAATATCGTTCGATTTTGCATCCGCAAACTGATAATCAGGATGGAAGCTAGCAATCTGGATCTCGCCATCGAGGTCCATTTGTTCTAGTGTTTCGTCGGCAATGTCGAGGAAATCGTTGTAGGCGAGGAAATCCTGCAGCACATCAGGGTGGATCAGCAGAGTGGTGTCCAGCACCTCAGGATCGGACTCGCGCAAGAGTGCCAACTCGCGTTGCAAGTCTTGTTTCAGAGCATCGAGATTGTCAGCATGGCTGACCACATAGCGGATTTGTTGTTTGACCTGGACTGCTTTGGCAAACGGACACAGGTTCAGACCAATGACCGCTTCGTCGACCCAGGCACGGGTCAGGGCGATGATCGCATCATCTGAAGTAGGTTCTATAGGGCGCATCTCGTCATTGTCTCATACGTCATTTGGCTTTGATGCAGGCGTCGTGGATCAAACGAGCTGAAATCGGCTATCCTTCAGCTCCTTCGCAAGCAATCTGACGATAAAACATCAGAAGAAACAAGATTATTAACATGGCGCTCAAAGCAACTATCTTCAAAGCCGAACTGCAGATTTCCGATATGGATCGGCATTACTATCAAAATCATGCGCTGACGATCGCGCGCCATCCGTCCGAAACCGATGAGCGCATGATGATCCGGGTGCTGGCCTTCGCGCTCAACGCCAGTGAAGCCTTGAGCTTTGGCAAGGGTTTGTCGGATGTGGAAGAACCGGATGTCTGGCAAAAAGACCTGACCGGCGCCATCGACCTGTGGATCGAAGTCGGTCAGCCCGACGACAAGCGCATTCTGAAAGCCTGCGGCCGTGCCGCCAATGTGATCATCTATAGCTATAGCAGCGTTAGCAATATTTGGTGGAATCAGACCGGCAGCCGCGTCGAGCGCGCTAAGAACTTGACCGTGATCAACATCGATGCGGATACCAGTCAGGCCCTGGCCAAGCTGGCGCAGCGATCGATGCAACTGCAATGTTCGATCCAGGATGGTCAGATCTGGCTGGGCAGTAATGAAGACATGGTGCAGATTGATCCGCAGGTGATCAAGGCGCGTGCCTGATTTATACCTGCGTTGATGTGGCGCGGCGCAGGATATGCGCCAGCAAGGCTTGACCGTCAGCGCTGTTGAACCAGGTGGCGTGGCCAAGATAATAAGTGTTGTAGGCCAGCGCTGCATTTTTGGCCGAATGCGTGATGCCGTGGAAGTAGGCCAGTTCAGCCAGTGCAAATTCTGCATGCACCAGCGGCAGCAACGCTGCCAGCGCCCGCCATTGGCGCGCGCTCAAGGGCCGTACAGCTTGATAACCATCGAGCATGGCATCGAGCAGGTCATGATGCACCACCTCGGTTTTACCTTCCTGTATTGCCAGCCATTCGACAATATTGCGTTCGATTGCCGTGGCCAGGTCGTGCAATGCACAGGTACGGTCACTGAGGCCAAAATCGAGAATGGTTTCCACCCCTGCGGCGGCACTGCGATCGGTCCACAGCAAGTTGGAGGCATGCCAGTCGTTGTGCGTCCACAGTGGTGTCAATTCATCAAGATAGGGCAGTAGTTGTGCGTGGAACGGCATTAAGGTCGCCGCAGTTTCTTCGCGCCAGCTGCGGTGTGCCAGATAATCGGCGACGGCGGGCCGGTGTTCGATATAGCGTTGCAACACCGGCAGTGGATCGGCCTGCGAAAAAATCGAAAAACTCGACACCAGCGTTTGCGCCTGACGCGCCGGTGCGTCGTAGTCTTGTGCTGCCAGATGCAATTGCGCCAGCGCCTGGCCAGCGGCATGCGCATGGACAGGGCTGCTGAACGGTGTCCACGATACCGCGTCGCGATACAGATCGACACCCGAGGCTAGCGCATGCACTTCATAGGTCCAGTGATCGTCGGTCACTGCGGTGGCGCCGTCGGCGGTAGTCAATGCCGGGCTAGCCGCAATGCCGCGTTGACGCAGGTGGTCGATGAAGCGATGTTCTTCGCTCAGACCGGCGATATCGCGTACCGACAGGTGATGGCGTTTGACGAATACCTCCATGTTCGCGGTACGCATCACGCAACCGGCCGAAAATGGCCGCGGGCTGTGCCAAACCAGACGTTGCGGCGCACCCACCTGCGGATAGTGCAGCAGGATGCGGGCAACCTCGGCCGAGGTCAGCGCCGGCCAGTCGGATATGACCGTATCAGCATTCATGCCGTGGCTGAGAACACGGGTCAGGTGATGGGAAGCAGCTTCCATGGCGGCAGTTTAAAAATCGTATTGGACGGACAGGCGTGCCACACGCGGCGCACCGGGAAACAGATAACTGTCGCCCAGATATTCGCCGCTATCCTTCCAGTAGCGCTTGTCGAACAGATTGTCGATATTCAGGCGCAGCGTGGTGGGATGGCCGCCGATGCGGGTAGCGTAACGCAGGCCGACGTTAAAGATATGATAAGCCGGCACTTCGACGCTGTCGTCGCGGATCACTGACTTGCGGCCGCTATAGAGCCAACTGCCTTGCAGGTTCAGGCCGGGCAGGCTGGCCACGGCGTAGTCGGCATTGACCGCACTGCGCAGCAGCGGCACATTGATGGCTTGCTTGCCATCGTAGGCGGCGGTGCCAGTGTCATGCGCATGCGCCTGGGTGAACGCCACACTGACGCCGATATTCAATTGCCGCGTGAGCTTGCCGGCGGCCCCCAGTTCCAGGCCCTGATTGACTTGTGTGCCTTGCTGTACATAGGTCAGCGTGCCATCGGCGTTGGGCTGCGGATATTCGTAGGCCTTGCTCAGGCGGAACAGCGCTGCGGTCAGGCTCAGGTCTTTGCTGAGATCGTATTTGATACCGGTTTCGAGCTGGTGTGCCACCGATGGCGGCAAGGTGCTGCCGTAATTGGTATCCCACAGCGACGCCGCCGTGCCGGACGTGAGCGTTTCGGCATAACTGCCGTACAAGGACATATTGGTCTGCGGCTTGAAAATCAATGCCAGTTGCGGCAGGAACATATTGCGGCGGGTGTCGCGCGTGAGCGCACCGGTGCTGTCGTAGGTTTGTTCCTTGAGCCAGATTTCCCGGCCGCCGCCGACCAGTTGCCAGCGATCATTCAAGGAAATTTTGTCGGTAAAGAAGATCGCCTGCTGGCGGCTGTCGAGGTTGCGGTAAGCCGCAGGAATCGCATCCGTCGCCGCGTTCAGCGCGACCGGATTGGGGTTGTAGATATTGTCACTGCCGACCAGTACCGAAATACCATCCGACTTGTCGACCACACGGCGCGACATGTCCAATCCGATCGTCAGATCGTGCCGAATGCTGCCGGTATCAAACTTGCCCAGCAGTACGGCTTTGCCTTCATCATTGCGGCGCGTGTCGTCGGGACTGCGGAAATCATAGACATCGAAGTCGCCGTTGGCGGCAAAGTAGGGCGAGCTGCCACCGCCGCTGCCATAGGGAAAGGCAATATAGTCATCGATCACGGTACGGCTGCGGCCGATCTGCAGGTAGCCGCGCCAGTCGTCATTGAATTCGTGATCCAGCCGCGCGTCCAGATTGGTCGAATTGATCTTTACCGGTTGCGCCCACGTTTGCGGCGTGAGCATGGTGCTCGGCGAGACAGTAGCCGGCAGTGTGGTGCCGCCCAGCAACTGATAACCGGCGACCGACTTTTGCGATTTTTGCTGATATTCACCGTTGATCTGCAACGAGGTCTTGGCGCTGATGGCCCAGCTTGCCGCAAGCGAGGCAAAATCGCGATAACCGTCGCTGCCGTTGACATAAGAATGGATATCTTCATGTGCGGCATTGATGCGGATGCCAAACTGCTTTTGCTCGCCAAACAACGTGCCGACATCGGCCGCGACATAGCGTGAACCGTTGGAATCGGTGCTCAACACCACCGAGCGCACCTCGGCCGGACGTTTGGTGACGTAGTTGACCATCCCGCCGGCACTCATCACGCCGCCCTGCAGACCGGCCAGGCCGTTGAGAAACTCGACCTGCTCCTTGTTTTCGAGGGCAACGTTTTGCTCACCTGCCACCGACAAGCCGTTGATGCGGTAAGCACTGGCGGGGTCGAGCGCAAAGCCGCGCATGATGATGTTTTCGTAATAGCCGACCGGCGCATAGTTTTCGCCGATGCTGGCATCGTTCTTGATGACATCGCTGAGCAGGCGGGCCTGCTGATCCTTGATCTGGGTCGCGTTGACCACGTTCACCGACGTCGGCGTGTCGAGCAGCGGGCTGTCGTCGAAGCTGGCAATGCTGGCGGTGCGTTTGCGTGCACTGTCGTTGCTGACGCCGTCGGCGCTGACGTTGATGGCAGGCAATGCTTCACTGGCGCTCTCCTGCGCCCAGGTGCTGGTGGCAGTCAATACCGAAGCGGCGCTGGCCAGCGTCAGGGAAAGAGCCAAGGGCGAAAAACGTTTCATCACGATTGCTTCAATGCAGTTCTGGTGGAGCAGCGTCAAGCGCCGCCGGGATAAGATACAAATGCGACCGTTTCAGCTTACTGGCCGCGTGCGGCGCGCACGGCGCGGCTCAGGTCGACCACCGACATGGCGTAGAAATAGCTGCGGTTGTATTGTGTGATGGCAAAAAAATTGTTGGTCGCCAACCAGTATTCGGTAGCAGCGTCGCCGTTTTGCAAATCGATCAAGCCAAACAACTGACCGACCGGGAGATCGACGCTGGTGACCAGGCTGGTCGCCTTGAGCTGATCCACCGTGTATTTGGCTTCCAGTCCTTGATTCAACAACTCGGCAATGCTCTCAGGCGCGGGCGCGCTAATCGGGAAGACCGTCGGTTCGCCAGCTTTCCAGCCATGAATCTTGAGGAAGTTGGCAACACTACCGATCGCATCGACCGGCGAGGCGCGCAGATCGATCTTGCCATTGCCGTCGAAATCGACGGCATATTCACGGATGCTGCTGGGCATGAATTGCGGCCAGCCAATGGCACCGGCATAGGAGCCGAGCAGCGAAAACGGATCGATGTTCGATTCGCGTGCAAACAGCAGCGTGCTTTCCAGTTCGCCACGGAAAAATGCCATGCGAGCATCGCGATTGGCAGTTTTCGGATAATCGAAGGCCAGCGTAGTCAGTGTGTCGACCACGCGGAAATTACCGGTATTGCGGCCATACACGGTTTCCACGCCCAGAATGGCGACAATGATCTCGGCCGGTACGCCATATTGCGTTTCGGCACGTTGCAGTGCCAAGGCATGTTCATTCCAGAAGTCGACACCAGCGGCGATCCGTTTGGGTTCGACAAAACGGGCGCGGTAAGCCTGCCAGTTCTTGGTCTTGCCGGCTGGCGCCGGTTTGATCAGCTTGATCGCGGTATCCATGTAACGCGCCTTGCTGAACACCGCTTGCAGGGTGCTGCGGTCAAAACCGTCGCGCGCTACCAGGTCGTCGATGAAGGTATTGACTTCCTTCCATTGACTGAAATTGGCAAATTCACCGTTGGCATCGTCGTCCTTCTTCTGTTGCTTGGCCTTGGCTTTTGCCTTGTGCGTGCTCTTGGCCGTGCTTTTGGTCAATTTACGGCTGGATTCGGCACCTGGCTCTGCGTGAACGATCACGGGCGTCAGGCAGGTCATCGAAAAGGCAAACAGAGCAAGCAAACCAGGCAGGCGGCGCAGATGAAGACGGGATTTCATTGATATGAGCAAGACAGGTAGGCAAGTCGGCCAGTATACATGATCAACCGGGTGCGCCGTTGCATGCCCGCTGCTTGGATGTACACTAGAACGCATCTCACCGATAATCGTGAGATGCGTTCTAAACGGCTGGCGCTGATCGGAAGGAAGGCCGCAACGCATGAGCAGCTTGTAAATGAGACCGAGAATAACTGTCGCAATGCAGCCACTGGCGTGTCGATGGTGATTGCAAGAACGATAGCTTCAAGCAAAGATAATAATGACGACCGCTTTTTATACCCATGCCGACTGTCAGCGCCATGAAATGGGCGCCGATCATCCTGAGACACCATTGCGCCTGCAAGCCATCGAAGACCAGCTCATTACCAGCCGGATCGATCAATTCATCGAACGGCGCGAAGCGCCGCAGGCAGCGCTGAGCGACATTGCGCGCATCCATACCGACAACGCCGTGGCATTGATTCGCGACAATGTCGCCGGGCTGGCCGCCAGCGGCGAAAAATATTATCCGCTCGACGGCGATACCCTGCTCAACGCACATAGTTGGCAAGCCGCCTTGCGTGCAGCGGGCGCCGCCGTGGCTGCTACCGATGCGGTCATTGCCGGCGAGCTGGAAAATGCCTTCTGTTCCGTCCGTCCGCCCGGTCATCACGCCACACCGACCACGCCAATGGGTTTTTGTCTGTTCAATAACGTCGCGATTGCCGCGCGTCATGCAATCGACATCCATGGTCTGGAGCGTGTCGCCATTATCGATTTTGATGTGCACCACGGTAACGGCACCGAAGTGGCATTTCGCCATGACCCACGGGTACTGATGGTGAGTTTCTTTCAGCATCCGTTCTATCCGTTCAGCGGCACCGATCCAACCGAACCACATCTGCTCAATCAAGCGCTGCCGGCTTACACTGCTGGCGACGTCGTCCGCCGTCTGGTCACGGAAAAATGGCTGCCAGCCTTGCACGCCCATGCGCCGCAGATGATTTTTATTTCAGCGGGCTTCGATGCCCATCGTGAAGACGACATGGGACAAATGGCCTTGGTCGAAGCCGATTATGCCTGGATGACAAAGCAAATCATGGCCGTCGCGCGTCAATATGCACGCGGGCGCATCGTCAGTTGTCTGGAAGGCGGCTACAACCTGTCGGCACTGGGGCGCAGCGTGGTGGCGCATCTCAAGGTATTGGCTGACCTGGATTGATGCAGACTCAGCGCTGCCGCTAATTGACGCTGAGCTTGTCGTAAGCCGCCACGATGGCGTCGGCGACGGCACGTACGCGCGCAGTGCGGTTGAGGTCGTCATGCAGCACCAGCCACATGTCATACGGTTCGGTGTGCTCGGGCCAGACGCGCAGCAGTTGCGGCACGGCGTCGCCCATATGGGTCGGCAATTCACCGATGCCCAGTCCGGCGGCAACTGCTTCGATCAGCATCAAGCCTGAATTGACCTCCATCGAAACCCGCGCGTTGGCAATCGATTCGCCACAAATGTTGTCAATGTGCGAGCTTGATACCGCGCGCTGGTACACCACAACCTCATGTCCGGCCAACGCGGTACCTCTCTGTGGCACACCGTGTTTTTTCAGGTAAGACTTGGACGCATACAGGCCGGTGGACAGTCGCTTGAGGTGGCGCGAAATCAAATCCGGGCTGGTTGGCCGCAAGCTGCGTACAGCCAGATCGGCTTCGCGCCGGGTCAAGTTGGAAACCTGGGTTGAGGTTGTCAGCACCACGCGGATATTGGGATGGTCGGCCGCCAGTTGCTGCATGGCCGGCATCAGTACATGCTTGGCCATGGTATCGGTCGCGGCCACGCGCACGACCCCGCACAAGCGCTCGTCGATGCCTTGCATCTGTCGCTGCAACTGGTCGGCGGCCTGTTCCATCTTCTCGAGGGCAGTAACGGCCAGGTCGCCGGCTGGCGTGGTCACATAGCCGGCCGGCGTACGCAAAAACAATCTGGCGCCCAATGACTTTTCCATTGCCGCTAGCCGACGGCCCGCAGTCGCTTGATCAATCTGCAATTGTTCGGCTGCGCCGCGCAAGGTGCCGACGCGCTGTATCGCCAGGAAAATCCGGGCATTGTCCCAATCCATGAAGGCACTCACGTAAAGTTCAAGGGGTGTCTGGTGATGCATTTTTGCATCAGACGTATGAGCTTATGCTTATTTATTGCATCGTGCAAGAAGCCTAGAATGGCATCCTCATTCTGTATTTTCTGTAAATTTCAGCCGTTTCTGCCAGAAAGAATTGCCATCATGCCAACCTCATCTTCGTCCCAGGCCGCGCCTGCCAATATCGGCATGTTGCCACTGGTCACACTGGCCATTGGTTTCGTCATGGCCATGCTCGATGTCACCGTCGTCAATGTCGGGCTGTCGTCGATTGAACATAGCCTGGCCACACCGCTGAGCATGCTGGTCTGGATCGTCGATGGCTATACCTTGACGTTTGCCGCCATGCTGCTAGTCGGTGGTGCATTGGCGGACCGCTACGGCGCCAAAAATATCTATGTGCTGGGTCTGGTGGTGTTCGTGCTGGCTTCGCTGCTGTGCGGCGCTGCACCGAGTGGCAGCATGCTGGTGGCGGCGCGGCTGTTGCAGGGTTTGGGGGCGGCCTTCTTCATGCCTAGCTCGCTGAGTTTGCTGACCCATGTCTACGAAGACGACCGGGTGCGTGCGCGCATGCTGGGAGTATGGTCGGCCACGGTCGGTGGCGCGGCGGCGGTGGGGCCCTTGGTCGGCGGCGTGCTGATCCATGCATTCGGCTGGCGCAGTGTCTTTCTGATCAATGTGCCGGTTGGCCTGGTCGGGCTGGTGATGGCAGTCAAGCTGATTCCAGCGGTCGACAAGCATAGGCGGGCGTTACGCATCAGCAGCCATTTGCTGGGCGTGGTGATGCTGGCGGCCTTGAGTTTTGTGCTGATTCAGGGACCGGTCTATGGCTGGACTTCGCCAGCGATTCTCGCCAGTCTGGCGCTGACCGTGGCTAGCCTGGTTTTACTGGTGCAGCGTGAACGTCATGGCGCGGTGCCGTTGCTGCCGCGGGCGCTGTTTGCCACGCCGCAGTTTGCGGCCGCTAACGGGATTGGTTTTTTGATCAATTTTGGTGTGTATGGCCAGTTCTTTTTCCTCAGCATGTTTTTGCAGCAGGCGCGTGGTGCCGATGCCTTGCAAACCGGTTTGCAGTTGTTGCCGATGATGGTGGTGATCTTTGCCGGCAATCTGTTGTCGGGGCGCATGACGGCGCATTGGGGTCCGCGTTTGCCGATGCGCATAGGCTTGTCGGTCGGCGCCATCTTCTGTGCTTTGCAGATGGGACTGACCCCGCAGACGCCATACTGGATGTTGGCCTGTGCCGGCGCGCTGGCCAACCTCGGCATCGCCACTGCGATTCCAGCCATGACCACGGCGGTGATGCAAGTGGCCGGCAAGGTCAATGCCAACAGCGCCGCCGCCGCATTGAATGCCAATCGTCAGATCGGCGCGCTGGTCGGCGTGGCCGTGATGGGGGCGGTGTTGCACAGTGTCAACGATTGGCGCTGGCGTGTGCTATTAGCCTATGGCGTTATCGCTGCCGCTTACGCCCTGGGTTTGTTGCTGGTATTACGTTATATCAGTGCCGGCACAGCCACCGCCGCTGGTGCCAGGGCTGCTGCACTGGCTGCTGCCAGTGAATAATTTGCGCCGGTGAATGCAACATCCAGCGCGTTCTTGTTAGGGCAAAGTCGCCGCAGGCTTTAGAATAGCGGCTAATTTGCTTAAAAGAAGAACGCGCATGTCTATTCAATGGTTCCCCGGTCACATGAACGCCGCCCGCAAGAAGGCGGCGGAGGCGATGGAAAAGGTCGACATGGTGATCGAGGTGCTCGACGCCCGCTTGCCACAGGCCAGTTGTAACCCAATGATCGAGCAGATCCGCCTGCATCGTCAGCGGCCCTGCCTCAAAATCCTCAACAAGGCCGATCTGGCCGATCCGGACGTCACGCAAGCCTGGCTGGCACATTACAACAGCCAGAAAAACGTCCACGCTGTCGCCTTGAGCTGCAAAAAGCCCAGCGACGTACTCAAGGTACCCAAGTTGGCGCTGGCCTTGGCGCCGCATCGCGGCACGCCGCTCAAGCCGCTGCGCATGATGATCATGGGAATTCCCAACGTCGGCAAATCGACGCTGATGAATGCCTTGCTGAAAAAACGCGTCGCCGCCGTTGGTGATGAACCGGCCGTGACCAAAACCCAGCAGCGCTTGTATCTGGGCAACAACATGGTACTGATCGACACGCCCGGCATGCTGTGGCCCAAGATCGCGCATCCCAGCGACGGCTTGATGCTGGCTGCCAGCCATGCCATTGGCAGCAACGCCTTGATCGAAGAAGAAGTTGCCACCTTCCTCGGCGATTGCCTGCTGGGACGCTATGCACCGTTGTTGACAGCGCGCTATGGCTTCAATACGGAAGGCTTCGATGGCGTCTCGGTGGTGGAGGGCGTGGCGATGCGTCGTGGTTTCCGTCTCAAGGGCGGCGATGCCGATTACGAAAAAGCCGCGCATGCCTTCTTGCAGGATTACCGCACTGGTGCGTTGGGGCGGATTTCTCTGGAAACACCACAGACGCGTGCGCAATTGCTGGCTGCCTATGACGCCGAGCAGGCAGAGATTGAGGCTGAGAAGGCGGCAGAGCTGGCAGCGCAAGAAGCCGCCCAGGCTGCCCACGCAGCAGAAGATGCAGAACGCTTGGCACGCAAGCGCGAACGCGAGGAATAAGCTGGACCTGCTGGAATTTTGTTCTGCATTCGGGGAAGGTAAAAGGATACGTCCCTGCGGTAATGCTGTTTAGTTAAGAACACCTGTCGTTGGTTTCTTGGTTGCTGATGCTTTGTTTTCTTCGGACGACCTAGCCGGGAGCGGCCCGGCAGCCGCTTACTTTTCTTGTCTCGCCAAGAAAAGCTAAGCAAAAGAAGGCGACCGCGCGATCCCGGCCCCTACGGGGTTCCCAGCGAT
>JAMFSU010000004.1 GCA_026225475.1 Duganella sp. | reverse complement strand
TTGCTGTTTGCTGCGTCGCTGCTTCAGCGGGGAGGCGAACTATAGCAAAGCTCTTTCACTTCCCGCAAGCTTTTTTGCATAATTATCTAAACTTTTTAACTCACCACCCCCAAAGCCACGCCAGCTCTGCCTCTCCACTCTAAAGCTTTTTAAACCCAAATGCACCAAGGCCATCCCTCACGGGATGGCCTTGGTGTTTCTTCTGCGAAGAGGCTAGATGCTGGCGCAATTATTGGTTCTTGAAGACTGGCGCACGCTTTTCCAGGAAAGCAGCCATACCTTCGGTTTGATCGTCAGTGGCGAAACAACTATAGAACATTGCTCGCTCATATTTAATGCCTTCGGCCAAGGTCGACTCATACGCTCGGTTGATTGAATCCTTGATCATCGCCACCACCGGTTGCGACATGGCTGCAATCGCCAGCGCAGCTGCCATTGCCTCGTCCATCAGTTTGTCGGCAGTCACCACGCGCGAAACCAAGCCAGCACGTTCGGCTTCAGCGGCATCCATCATGCGGCCGGTCAGGCACAGGTCCATGGCCTTGGCCTTGGATACTGCGCGCGGCAACCGCTGTGTGCCGCCAGCGCCAGGAACGACGCCCAATTTGACTTCAGGCTGACCAAACTTGGCATTGTCAGCGGCGATGATGAAATCGCACATCATCGCCAGCTCACAGCCACCGCCGAGCGCATAACCAGCCACTGCGGCAATAACAGGCTTGCGCACCCGACGAATGGTTTCCCAATTACGGGTGATGAATTCCCCCTTGAAGACATCCATATAGTTATAACCAGCCATGACGCTGATATCAGCGCCGGCGGCGAATGCCTTTTCGCTGCCGGTCACGATAATGCAGCCAATATCACTGTCAGCATCGAACGCCAGCAACGCCTCGCCGAGTTCGCTCATCAAATCGTCGTTCAATGCATTCAAAGCCTTCGGGCGATTGAGGCGGATTACACCGACACTACCGTCCGTTTCGATCAAAATATTCTCGTAGCTCATCTAGTCTCCTTCATATAGGTTGCGAAAATTATCTGCTTGATCGATTGTAACGCCAATGAATCTCGCACGCGCCCACGAACCTGCGCGGAATTAGTTCTGTTTCGAGAGGTCAGAGCTATACTGGCAATACCCCTTTCACGAAAATAAAGGAGGATTACATGTTCAAGACTATTCTCGTTCCCACAGATGGATCAGAACGTTCAGACAAGGCTATCGCCAATGCTATCGACTACGCCCAGCACTGCAAGTCGCGCATCATCGGCATCTCAGTAGCAGAACCCTATCCATTCTCTCCATTGGCGGAGAGCTCCATGGCAATTGATCCCTCCATCTATGAGGAAAATGTCCGCGCGCTGGCCGAACAACATGTAAAGAAGATTGCCGACGCCGCAGCAGCTGCCGGTGTTGCCTGCGAAACCACAACGGTCCTGTCGTTCGCTCCCGATGAAGAAATCGTCAGCGCCGTCAAGAAATTCAATTGCGACGTCATTTTCATGGCATCACACGGACGCAGCGGCTTGAGTAGATTGTTTCTTGGAAGCAAAACACAGAAGGTACTGGCGCATTCCACCATTCCAGTATTGGTATTGCGCTAAGCAGTCCTCAAAAAAAGAAAACCCGGCACGCCCTTCGATGGGTGGCCGGGTTTTCTCTATAAGTTGCAGAGAACCAATTACTTATGAATTGGGCAGCAATACCCACATCATGCCGCGCTGCTTCATGCGTCCAGCCTTTTCGCCTGCTTCATTGCCAAATCCCCAAAAAAAGTCAGCCCGCACCGCACCGCGAATCGCGCCACCAGTATCCTGTGCCAACACCAGCCGCTGCATCGGCGCATCGCTATTCGGTTGCGTGGTGGCCAGGAATACCGGTGCACCGAGCGGAATATGCTGCGGATCGACTGCAATCGAGCGTTGACCGGTCAACGGCAAGCCCATGGCACCATTGGGTCCCTTTGAAGGATCACTGATTTTTTCTTCCTTGAAGAAGATATAGCTAGGATTAACATTAAGCAATTCGTTCTGGCGACCAGGATTGGCAATAACCCATGCCTTGATCCCCTGGGCCGACGCTTGCGACAGCGTCATTTCGCCCTTGTCGACCAAATAGCGCCCGATCGATTTATAGGGATAGCCATTTTGATCGGCAAACGCCAAGCGTATGGTTTCCTGCGTATCGCTCAAATAAACCCTGCCGGAACCCTGTACTTGCAGGAAAAATGCCTCCACCGGATCATCCACCCAAACCAGCTCTTTGCCAGCCAAGGCGCCCGATTGCAGCATTTCAGCCCGCGAGAAATAAGGCACGACTTTGTTGCCAACCACGCGCCCGCGCAGGCGCATGCCCTTGAGATCTGGATAGACACTGGTCAGGTCGATCGTCAGCAAATCATCCGGTGCTCTATATAGCGGGGTCTGATACGCACCGCTACGCTTACGCGCGCCGCGCAGCAAGGGTTCGTAGTATCCGGTGACCAGTCCGGTATCGCTGCCATCGGGGTTGAACACCTTGTAAGGCGTGAAATTGCTTTCGAAAAAAGCGCGAATGGCGTTATCGTCATTGGCATTGATTTGGCGCGCGCTAGCGCAGACAAGGCGCCACTCGTTGCGCTTACCCAGGGTCTGGCAAGAAGTCATGAATGCCGGCCAGGCGTCATGGATCTCGTCACGGTCCCAGCCTGGCATAGCGGCAAAGTTACTCTTTTGCAGTCCCTGGACGGGTGTTTCAGGCGTAGCCGGTTTTTGAGTAGTGGTCGGCGGCACCACCGGAGGGGTCAGCGGCGTACTGGTACACGCGGCAAGACTCAAGGCGACGATCGTAGCTAATACGGGTAAACTGAGGCGCGTAAATGACATTGGGGAAACTGAAATGTTGTGGTTAATACTGGAAGCCAGCGCTGCCTTCTTCATCTTCGTGTTCATCGTGTGGTGGACCATGTTTTCCGGCCGCAAGCCGGATCAAAGACCGCCCGTGAACCAACAGACAAGCAAAAGCGACAAAGAGTTGCACTAATTAATGCAAGGTGCGCGGCAAAGAGAGGATGAACTCCGGAATACGTACGTCGAATTGCTCGCCGTCTTCAGCGACGCAGAAATACTCGCCATGCATTTCGCCCTGCGGGGTTGGCAAGGAAGTGCCGCTGGTATATTCGAATTGTTCGCCCGGTTGCAACAAAGGCTGATGACCGACCACACCGAGGCCGCGCACCTCTTCGACATGGTTGTTGGCGTCGGTAATGACCCAGTGCCGCGAAATCAGTTGTGCCGCGACCTGACCACTATTGACGATCGTAATGGCGTAAGCAAACACATAGTGCGAGCGAGCCGGGTCGGATTGTTCCTCCAGATACTGCGTTTTGACCGTCACCGTCAACTCATACGTCGCCATGCGAATTCCTCATTATTTGTAAATGCCCGGCCCATTGCACACGAAATCAGGCACAAGTGCAAGACTTACAACTGAACCGGACTGCGCCGAACAGGTAAAATAGCGCATCTTTTTGCTCTATCCAGCCATTTTTCTCATTCGCCCAGCCACTCCGCCATGCCTAACTATCGTATCGCTCCCAGTATCCTGTCCGCTGATTTTGCCCGTCTTGGTGAAGAAGTACGTAATGTCGTCGCCGCTGGCGCCGACATTATCCACTTTGATGTAATGGACAACCATTATGTGCCCAACCTGACGATCGGACCACTGGTGTGCGAAGCGATCCGCCCGCATGTGCAAGTGCCGATCGATGTGCATCTGATGGTCAAACCGGTCGATCGCATCATTCCCGATTTTGCCAAAGCTGGTGCCAATATTATTACCTTCCATCCGGAAGGCTCCGAACACATTGATCGCTCGCTGCAATTGATTCGCGACAATGGCTGCAAGGCCGGACTGGTCTTCAATCCCGGAACACCTTTGTATTTCCTCGATCACGTGATGGACAAGGTCGACATCATCTTGATCATGTCGGTTAACCCGGGTTTCGGTGGCCAATCGTTCATTCCCGAAGCCTTGAAGAAGATTGCCGCCGTGCGTGCACGGATCGATCAATCGGGCCGCGACATCATGCTCGAGGTCGATGGCGGCATCAAAGTCGACAATATCGCCGCCGCCGCCAAAGCCGGCGCCGATACCTTTGTGGCAGGCTCGGCCATCTTCGGCAAAGCTGATTACAAGGCTGTAATCGATGCCATGCGCGCCGAACTCGCCAAATAAAGTTCAGACCGTCATTTCATCAGAAAAGCGCCCATGCTAAACAACATCAAAGCCGCCATCATCGACCTCGATGGCACTATGCTGGACACTGCGCCCGATTTCCATGTCGCAGTCAATCGCATGCGCGCCGATCTGGGACTCACGCCGCTGGCGATGCAGACCATCGTCAACTTTGTCGGCAAGGGCTCGGAAAACCTGATTCGCCGCGTGCTGGCCGTCGATTATGACGAAGACGGCGTGACGCAATACTTTGATCAAGCGCTGGAGGCCTATCAGGAACACTACTTGAGCATCAATGGCGACCACGCGCGTTTGTATCCACAAGTGATTGAAGGCTTGCAGGCGATGAAAGCCAAGGGCTTGCGCCTGGCTTGCGTAACCAACAAGCCGATCGCATTTGCGCTGCCGCTGATGGAAAAGAACGGTTTGTACCCGTATTTCGACATCATTTATGGCGGCGATTCCTTGCCCAAAAAGAAACCTGACCCGCTACCCTTGCTGCAAGTTTGCCAAGATTTTTCCCTGGTACCAGCCCAGGTGGTGGCCATCGGCGACTCCTCCAACGACGCTTTGGCCGCACGTGCAGCCGGTTGTCGCGTACTCACCGTGCCGTATGGCTATAACCACGGCGAATCTATACACGATGTCGATTCCGATGGTATAGTCTCAACGCTGCTCGATGCAGCGCATCAGATTTCGTAGTGAAGAACGTACTTAACTGACCACCACAAATGTTTCTCGACAAAAAACACATCGCCAATCAATCAGCCGCCCCTGAGGCCTGGCTGTGGCGACGCTGGCAATCCTGGGCTAACTAAGCCTCCGTCAGCTACTGGCCGATCCGCTCGTCCAGAAGGTTTTTTGCAACAACACCCCCGTTTAAACACCGTTATCGTCGACAGGCTTGCCTGGACGCATTCAACCGTCCTGCAACTCGTTCTACAATACCGGTCCTGGAGAGAACATGACCGAACTCGAATTCAAATCGCTGGCCGCGCAAGGCTACAATCGCATTCCCTTGATCGCAGAAGCCTTGGCCGATCTGGAAACACCGTTGACGCTATATCTCAAACTGGCACAAACGCAACATGCCGGCAAGAACACCTTCCTTTTGGAGTCTGTAGTCGGTGGCGAACGCTTTGGTCGCTACTCCTTCATCGGCTTGCCTGCCAGCACCAAACTACGCAGCTACGGCAACAAGATCGAAGTACTCAAGAACGATCAGGTGATCGAATCGCTGGAAGGCAATGCACTAGAATTCATCGCGCAGTTCCAGTCGCGTTATAAAGTAGCAATTCGCCCTGGCATGCCGCGCTTTTGCGGCGGTCTGGCCGGTTACTTCGGCTACGATGCGGTGCGTTACATCGAAAAACGCCTGGCCGACAGTGCACCCAAGGATGACCTTGGCCTGCCCGACATTCAGTTGCTAGTCACCGAAGAACTGGCCGTGATCGATAACCTGTCTGGCAAGCTGTATCTGATCGTGTATGCCGACCCATCGCAACCGGAAGCGTTTGCCAAAGCGCGCCAGCGTCTCAAGGACTTGCGTGCGATGCTGCGCCGTGCCGCCGATGCGCCGGTAACGTCCGGTTCGGTGCGTACCGAAACCATCCGCGAATTTCCCAAGGATCAATATCTGCAAGCGGTCGCCAAAGCCAAGGAATACGTCATGGCTGGTGATCTGATGCAAGTGCAGATCGGTCAACGCTTGAAGAAGTCGTATGTCGATTCGCCGCTGATGCTGTACCGCGCGTTGCGTTCGCTCAATCCTTCGCCTTATATGTATTTCTACAATTTCGGTGACATGCAGATCGTGGGTGCTTCACCTGAGATTCTGGTCCGCAATGAAACCATCGGCCAGACTTCGGATGGCCAGGCGCAGAAAAAAATCACCATTCGCCCGCTGGCCGGCACTCGCCCACGCGGCAGCACGCCCGAACATGACGCCCAATTGGCTACCGAATTGCTGGCCGATCCCAAGGAAATTGCCGAACACGTCATGTTGATCGATCTGGCTCGCAATGACATCGGTCGCATCGCCACCACCGGCAGCGTCAAGGTCACCGACCAAATGGTGATCGAAAAATACTCGCACGTGCAACACATCGTCTCCAACGTTGAAGGCTTGCTCAAACCAGGCCTGTCCAATCTGGATGTGCTCAAGGCCACCTTCCCGGCCGGCACGCTGTCGGGCGCACCAAAGGTCCGGGCGATGGAAATCATCGATGAACTGGAACCGGTCAAACGCGGCATCTACGGCGGCGCCTGTGGTTACCTGTCGTTCGGTGGCGAAATGGATGTCGCCATTGCCATTCGCACCGGCGTAATCAAGGATGGCACGCTCTACGTGCAAGCCGCCGCCGGCATCGTTGCCGATTCGGTGCCAGAAATGGAATGGCAAGAAACTGAAAACAAGGCGCGTGCCGTATTACGTGCTGCCGAACAAGTGCAAGATGGCCTGGATGGAGAATTCTAATGCTGCTGATGATCGACAACTACGATTCCTTCACCTACAACATCGTGCAATATTTTGGTGAGCTCGGCGAAGAAGTGCTGACTGTCCGCAATGACGAGATCACGCTGGCCGAGATCGAAAAATTGAATCCGGAACGCATCTGTCTTTCACCCGGCCCATGCAGCCCCAAAGAAGCCGGCATCTGCATCGACTTACTCAAGCATTTCTCGGGCAAGCTGCCGATCCTCGGCGTCTGCCTTGGCCATCAAGCCATTGGCGAAGCATTTGGCGGCAATGTGGTGCGCGCCAAGCAAGTCATGCATGGAAAAACGTCGAAGATTGCCCATACCGGCGTCGGCGTGTTCAAGGATCTTCCGAGTCCCTACACCGTTATCCGCTATCACTCGCTGGCCATCGACCGCGCGTCCCTACCCGATTGCCTCGAAGTGACGGCCTGGACCGACGATGGCGAAATCATGGGCGTGCGTCACAAGGAATTCGATTTACAGGGCGTGCAATTCCATCCTGAATCGATCCTGTCCGAGCACGGCCACGCCCTGCTGAAAAACTTCCTGACCGGCAGCGCACGCGCTTAAGCCGCCCCTGCTGGCCTAACTAGGAGAATCAAACATCATGTCCATCACACCACAAGAAGCGCTGTCACGCTGTATCGAACACCGCGAAATCTTCCACGATGAAATGCTGACGCTGTTCCGTCAGATCATGCGCGGCGAAATGTCACCGGTGATGATCGCCGCGCTGACCGTAGGCTTGCGCGTCAAGAAAGAAAGCATCGGCGAAATCGCCGCCGCCGCGCAAGTCATGCGCGAATTCGCCACCAAGGTACCGATGGCCGAAACCGCTAATCTGCTCGACATCGTCGGCACCGGCGGCGATGGCGCACATACCTTCAACATCTCTACCGCCTCAATGTTTGTCGCGGCCGCTGCCGGTGCGCGTGTAGCCAAGCACGGTGGACGTAGCGTGTCATCCTCATCCGGCAGTGCCGATGTGCTCGAAGCGCTCGGTGCCGACATCAATCTGCAACCGGAGCAAGTCGCACAATCGATCGCCCAGACTGGCATCGGCTTCATGTTCGCCCCCAATCACCATGCCGCCATGAAGCATGCGGCACCGGTGCGCAAGGAACTCGGCGTACGCACGATTTTCAATATCCTCGGCCCGTTGACCAATCCGGCTGGTGCACCGAATATCCTAATGGGCGTGTTTCACGCTGATCTGGTCGGTATTCAGGTGCGCGTGCTGCAACGTCTGGGTGCGCAGCATGCCATCGTGGTTTGGGGTCGTGACAATCTTGACGAAGTCACACTCGGCGGCGCAACCATGGTTGGCGAACTGATCAACGGCGAGATCCGTGAATATGAAATTCATCCCGAAGATTTCGGCATGAGCATGTTCGCCAGCCGCAATCTACAGGTCGCCAATGCCGAGGAATCGAAAGCCAAGATCTACGAAGCACTCAAAGGCACACCCGGCCCGGTGCACGATATCGTTGCCCTCAATGCCGGCACGGCACTGTATGCCGCTGGCGTGGCCAGCTCAATCGAAGATGGTTTGCAACGCGCGCGCACGGCGATTAGCTCCGGCGCGGCACTGACCAAGGTCGAGCAATTCATCAATGTCACCCGTCAACTAGGCGGCAAGCGCTGACCTGATGCCAAAAATAGCAAGGATTCTTCATGTCTGACATTCTCAATAAAATCCTCGACGTCAAAGCCGACGAAGTCAAAGCCGCCAAGAACTACCGCGACCTTGCCAGCCTGCGCCGCGATGTCGAATCCGACAACGATGCGCGAGCACAACTGCGCGGCTTTGAAGCCAGCCTGCGCGGCAAGATCAGCGCCGGCCAGGCGGGCGTGATTGCCGAAGTCAAAAAAGCCTCGCCATCCAAAGGCGTGATCCGGCCTGATTTCATGCCGTCCGATATCGCCATCAGCTATGCCAGCCATGGCGCTGCCTGCCTGTCGGTATTGACCGATGTACAATTTTTCCAAGGTGCACCCGACTACCTCAAACAGGCACGTGCCGCCTGCAACATTCCCGTCCTGCGCAAGGACTTCATGGTCGATCCATATCAGGTCTATGAAGCACGCTCCTGGGGGGCAGATGCAATTCTGTTGATTGTGGCGGCGCTTGATCACGGCCTGATGGCCGATCTCGAAGCCTGCGCCCATGAACTGGGCATGAGCGTGCTGGTGGAGGTGCATGATGGCGCCGAACTCGATGCAGCGTTGAAACTGAAAACAGCGCTACTGGGCATCAACAATCGCAACCTGCGCACGTTTGAAACCACGCTCGACACCACGCTAGGTCTGTTGCCGCGCATTCCGGCGGACAAACTGATCGTTACTGAATCGGCGATTGCCACACCAGAGGACGTCAAACGTATGCGTGATGCCAATGTACATGCCTTCCTGGTCGGTGAAGCCTTCATGCGAGCCCCCGAACCGGGCCTCGAACTGGCGCGGCTATTTGCCTGATGAAAAAATGGAGCTCCGGGCTCCGTTTTTTCATTTAACAGGTGCTACTGGTAACGATCAGGCTGAAAAACCGCCATCAATTGTCAAGCTGGCACCGGTGATATAACCCGCTTCCGGGCCGGCCAGGTAAGCCACAAAACTGGCAATTTCCTCATCCTTGCCATAGCGCGGCAAGGCCATCAAGCCCTTCAGATGTTCGGCAAAGTCGCTATTGGCCGGATTCATGTCGGTATCGACCGGACCTGGCTGAACATTGTTGACGGTAATGCCACGTGGACCAAGGTCACGCGCCAGACCCTTGGTCAACCCAACGATGGCTGACTTGCTCATCGCATAAGCAGCACCACCGGCAAACGGCATGCGCTCGGCATTGGTGCTGCCGATGGTGACAATGCGACCACCTTGCTTCATGTAACGTACCGCTTCCTGCGTCGCGACGAAAACACTGCGCACATTCACCGCCAATGTGCGGTCCAGATCTGCCAGTTTGAATTCACTGATATCACCCAGTGCCAGCACACCGGCGTTGTTGACCAGAATGTCGAGCCGGCCAAAGGTTTCGGCTGCCAGCCGGATTGCTTGCTGCAATGCAGTCGCATCAGCGCTGTCAGCTTGAATCGCCAGTGCACGGCCGCCTGCAGCTTCGACAGCCGTCACAACTGCCTGGGCTTTGTCCGGCGAACTGACGTAGGTGAAGGCCACGGTCGCGCCTTCGCGTACCAAACGCTTGACGATGGCGGCGCCAATGCCGCGCGAACCACCTTGTACAAAGGCAACCTGATTGAGCAGTGGTGTGTGTGTGTTTGTATTCATGAAAGTGCTCCTTAATGGATAAATTGAAGTATCGAAAAATCGAGATGACCGTCGGCTTCGTCAGCGTGGCAGCGAATTCCGTATGGCTTGGATTGAAGTATCGGCCAACGATTATGTTTAAACTAGCCACCAATCGATATCATCTTTTTAAACATTATGTTTAAAATAGAATATGGAATCCCTAACCAGTATTGAATGTTTTGTCACCGCTGCCGAGGCTGGCGGCTTTTCCGCCGCCGGACGGCGACTAGGTCTGACTTCGGCCGCAGTCGGCCGAAATGTCGCACGACTGGAAGCCAAACTCGGCGTGCGGCTGTTTCAGCGCAGCACGCGCAGCCTGCGTCTGACCGAAGCCGGCGAACGCTTTCTGCAGGAAGTCAGTGGCGGTTTGTCCAGCATTCAGAACGCCGTCGCCAATCTGGCCAGCGCCGGCGGACAGCCTGCCGGCGTGCTCAAGGTCAGTATGGGTACCGGTTTCGGACGCGAATACATCGTGCCGCTACTGGGTCGATTTCTGGAGCGCTATCCGGCCATCTCTCCCGATTGGCATTTCGACAACCGGCCGGTCGATTTGATTACCGAAGGATTTGATGCTGCCATTGGCGGCGGCATTGAACTCCCCCCCGGTATCGTCGCGCGCGAATTGGCACCGGCACATCGGGTCTTGCTGGCGTCACCCGACTATCTCGCACAACGCCCACCGATAGGTACGCCTGAGGACTTGCTTCAGCATGAAGGGATTCTGATCCGTTCGCCACAAACCGGGCGCATCCGCAACTGGACCTTGCGCAACCGCGATGGCGTGCAAGCACCGATCGCCCTGAAAGTGAAGATGACCATGAGCGACCCCAATGCCGCTTGTGATATTGCCAAAATGGGACTGGGTATCACGCTCACGGCGATGCCGCATGCAGTGGTTTATTTAAATAGTGGCGCGCTGGTTCGCGTGTTGCCGGACTGGTATGTCGACGGCGGCATGCTGGCGTTGTACTTCGCGGCAGCGCGATTGCTGCCGGCCAAAACGCGGGTATTCGTCGATTATGTGGTCGAACATTTCCGCCAGCAGCAACTGGCACAGCGGTTTTCTGCATTCTAGCGATGTGCTTTGGCAGCACCACCGCCGAGATTACTGCCTGCATCCTTGGCCAGACTACGGTAGCCCAAGGCCGACAACAATGTCACCAATCCCGCCAAGATGAAGGCCCAGTGAAAGTCAATCATCGAAAAATGCACCTCGCCAACAGCACCACCGGCGCCACCATTGAAGTAAGAAGACAAGCGTAATCCGAGGGCGCCAAACGCGATCCCCATGCCTATCGTCATTTGTTGCGCCACACTCCACAACGTGCTGGCCGCACCTTTTTGCGCTTCAGTAACGTCCGCATAGGCCAGCGTTGCCAAGGTCGAAAACTGCATCGAGCGCGCCAGACCATAGATGAAGATGATCGCCAACACCAGCAGCACCGGCGTAGTGGGCCTCAACAGGCCGCACGCCAGCACAAAGACGCCTGCCAGCGTCGCATTGATCAGCGACACGCGGCGGAATCCGAAGCGCTGCAATACCTTGGTCGTAAATACTTTCATCAGCAGATTGCCGGCGGCACTAGCCAGCAGCAGCAAGCCCGACTGGAAGGCCGACAGACCAAATCCGATTTGAAACATGAGCGGCAATAGATAAGGTACTGCCTCGATACCAATGCGCGTAAACGAGCCGGCCACGATGGTGACGTTGAAGGTCTTCACGCGCAAAGTCGAATAATCCAGCAACGGATGCTCGGCGCGCATGCCGTGCCGGTAAGACGCCGCCCCCAAAACGAAACCGGCAATGATAAAGGCGATCGCCACGGTCAGATTGGTATCGTTATGACTGGCCAGTTCTGTGCCATACAACAAGGTAGTCAATGCCGTGCCGCTAAGAAAGAAACCGACCATATCCAACGGCCGCTGCTGCGTCGCGCGCTCATTCGGCACCAAACTGGTCACCGCAATCAGCGCGGCGATTCCGAACGGCACATTGATCAGAAAAATCCAGTGCCATGAAAAATAAGTCGTAATGAAACCACCGAGCGAAGGCCCAATCACGGGCGCGACGATGGCCGGCCAGGTGATCATGGAAATTGCCTTCATCAATTTATCGCGACTGGTATTGCGCACCACGATCATGCGGCCGACTGGCACCATCAAGGCGCCGCCGACGCCTTGCACAATACGCGCCGCAGTAAATTCCAACACGCTGCCAGACAAGCCGCACAACACCGATGCCAGTGTAAAAATCACGATTGCCGACGCAAATACAGTACGCGAACCGAGCCGGTCAGCAATCCAGCCGCTGATCGGGATGAACACCGCCAGCGTCAGCATGTAGGCCGTCATGCCCAGACTTAACTCATTCGGCCCGACCTGGAACGCCTGCGCCATCTGCGGCAATGCCGTGGCGATAATGGTGGTATCCAGGTATTCCATGAAGAAGGTAGCCGCCACGATAAACGGTAACCATTGCAGGCGTGAGGAGGGTTGTGCAGTTGCCATCACTGTCCAATCTTTGTTCTTGTTGATGTCCAACCGGGGTCTGCCGGGCATTGCGGCAGGACACCCTTGTTTTGTATGAGGGTGCTTGCTTTAGAAACGCAGCAGGTGCAACAACAGCTGCACCACCAGCACGCCGCCGATCAAGCCGCCGCCGAAATAAACGATCACCCCGAGCAACAGATTGGTGCGCCGTTGTTCGCGCACCAGCTTCTTGAGCAACTCGGTGTTTTGTGTGTTTTCGCGCCCAGCGGTGGCCAGCGTCAAGGCCTGGTGCGCCAGACGGGGCAATTGTGGTAACAGACGGCTGTACCGAGGCACCTCAATTTTGAGTTGCTGCACGAAGCCACGCCAGCCGATTTGTTCATTCATCCAACGTTCGAGATACGGCTTGGCGGTTTTCCACAGATCAAGATCGGGATCCAACTGGCGTCCCAAACCTTCGACATTGAGCAAAGTCTTTTGCAGTAATACCAGTTGCGGCTGCACTTCGACATTGAAGCGCCGTGAAGTCTGGAACAGGCGCAACAACACCTGACCAAACGAAATATCTTTCAGCGGACGATCAAAAATCGGCTCGCAACAAGCACGCACTGCCGCCTCCAATTCATCGACGCGCGTGTCCTTCGGGGCCCAGCCCGATTCGATATGCGCTTCCGCTACGCGCTTGTAATCTCGCTGGAAAAACGCCAGGAAATTCTGCGACAGATAATCCTTGTCGAAGTCGGTCAGTGTGCCGACGATGCCAAAATCGAGCGCAATGTAACGGCCAAAAGTCGCTGGCGCAGTCGACACCAGGATATTGCCTGGATGCATGTCGGCATGAAAGAAACCATCGCGAAACACTTGGGTGAAGAAAATCTCGACACCATCACGCGACAGCTTTTTCAGATCGACGCCTTCGGCCAGCAACCGCTCGGTCTGCGAAATCGGAATGCCATGCATGCGCTCCATGACGATCACCGATGACGAGCAATAATCCCAATACATCTCCGGCACCATCAGCAGATCGGAGTTGGCAAAATTGCGGCGCAACTGGCTGGCATTGGCGGCTTCGCGCATCAGGTCGAGTTCGTCATGCAAATACTTGTCGAATTCGGCCACCACTTCTTTCGCCTTCAGGCGACGACCATCGGCCCACAGCCGCTCCAGCCAGTCGGCAGCGACATGCATCAGGCCGATATCGTGATCGATGGTGTTGCGCATACCTGGGCGCAATACCTTGACAGCGACTTCGGTACCATCTTTGAGCATGGCAAAGTGGACTTGTGCAATCGACGCCGAAGCAATCGGCGTGCGGTCGAAGCTGGCAAACAATTGATCCGGATGCGAACCTAATGACTTTTCGATCTGCGCAATCGCCAGATCCGAATCGAACGGCGGCACGCGGTCTTGCAGGCTGGTCAGCTCATCAGCAATATCGAGCGGCAGCAAATCGCGGCGCGTCGACAACACCTGGCCGAATTTGACGAAGATCGGCCCCAGGTCTTCCAGCGCCCGACGCAAACGCACACCGCGTGGCGCTGACAAATCGCGCCAAAAAAACAGGGCATTGAGCAGGCGTGTAATACGTGGCGTATCAAAACCGGAAATGGCAATCTCATCGAGACCATAGCGCACCGCCACGCGGATGATTTTGAACAGACGCAGAGAGCGCAACAGCATCAGCGACGCTCCAGCTTCTCTATCCGCTTGGACAGGCGTTCCAGATCATCGCGCAACTTGACAACGTCGCTGGTAAATTCTTGCATCAGGTAAGGACGGATCAACATCGGTTGCTCTTCCAGAAAATACTCGGCGACATTCTCGGCCAGTTGTTTATGCGTGGTTTGTACCGTAGCCAATGCAGATTTGGCACCGGACACCAGGCGCGTAGCAGCGATATCACCGACCACCTTGCTCAAGTCTTCTTCGGCATCCCAGCGCAGGGTCTGGCTCAGTTGTGAAATGGCGTTGGCAAAATCGGCGTCGCCTTCAATCTTGACATAAGACACGGCACGCTCGCGATTAGCGAGGATCAGCGGCAAATCCGACAGCTTGATGCGTATCGTGACCGCGGGCACGGCATCTTCGCTGGCGACGGCAACGTAACCATCAGCAGTCACACTGAGCAGCAGTTGTGACAGGCCGGCATCGATGCAGGCGGTCTTGTCGCGATGTTGCGCCAACTTATCCTGCGCCCACGGTTCTTGGGCGAGCAAATGATTGATGACGGCGACAACAGGACGCATGAATGAAGGCAGCATGGGAATTTCGCGGCGTGAAAAAAGAAAACCGCCCGTGACAACACGAGCGGTTTCAAGTTTAACAGGTTCTCCGCAGCAAGCAGCGCGGCGAAGCCAATGTTTACACTTGCTGTATGCCTGCCAGCACCCAGCCCCCAGACCCGGAGGTCGGTTTGGACAAATTCCAGATTTCGGCGAAGGGTTCAGCCGAGGCATCGGGAGCTTCCTTGATCAGGCCAGTGAATTTGAGCGTGGCCAGATACATTTCACCAACCGTCTCGATACCGAGCAGCTCGCCATCAATCTTCACCACATCGGTATTGTTGGAGGCGTTACCGCGTTCTTGCAATTGCAGACGCAATTCGCCGAACATTTCTGGCGTAGTGAATTCCCGCATGTCATTGATGTCGGCCCGGTCCCAGGCCGCCTGCAGACGGATGAAGTAAGTCTTGCCGTTACGCACGAAGCCATTGACGTCGAAATCAGCCGGAATGCCCCACGGGACCACCGTCGCATGTGCCGCGCTGCTGCCGAACTCATTTGTTGGCAAGGCAACCGGCGCTTGCAGGCCCACCGGTTCAATGCGCGAACCAATTTCAGGCGTATACACCGTTGGCTCCGGTGCACTCGCGTAGGCGGGCTGCAGGTTACTGTTGTTGTAAGCGGGATTGCTATTTTTGCGGCCAAACATGCGCAACAGCAGCATGATGACAAAGCCCACCAGCGCAATCATCAGAATGGTGCTGATCATGCCAGCAGCAGCGCCACCCAGGCCGAAATGCGACAGCAATGCGCCGATGCCAAGGCCGAGCAAGGCACCGCCGACGATACCCTTCCATGGGCTGGCCGGTTTGGCAGGAATCGATTGTGGCACCCCCGCCGGTGATGTCGGCGCCGCAGGCACAGCAGCCGGCCGGCTTGGCACCTGCCGCGCATAATTGGACGATTGTTTTCCAAAGCTGCCGCCACCACCGAGCCGCTTGGCTTCGGCACCCGACATTGCCAAGGTCATGCTGGTCAACACCAACATCAACACCACGAATAACTTTTTCACACCAGCTCCTCAGACAGCCTCGAAAGGCTACAGTTTGATTCCCGTATGCAATGCAGCCACGCCAGCGGTCAGATTGAAATACTCAACCCGCTCCAGACCAACGTCCTGCATCATCTTTTTCAAGGTTTCCTGATCCGGATGCATGCGTATCGATTCGGCCAGGTAACGGTAGCTTTCGGCATCATTGGCCACTTTCTTGCCCAACCAAGGCAGCACCGAAAACGAATACACGTCATAAGGTTTCTTCAACGGCTCCCAGACCTTGGAAAACTCCAGCACCAGCAGCTTGCCACCCGGCTTCAACACCCGACGCATTTCTGCCAGTGCAGCATCCTTGTGAGTCATATTGCGCAAACCGAAAGCCACTGACACGCGATCGAAATAATTGTCGGGAAATGGCAATTTTTCCGCATCGCACAGCAAGGTGGGGGTCGGAATACCTTTATTCAACAGCCGATCGCGACCAACCCGCAACATCGATTCATTGATATCGGTCAACCACACTTCGCCGCTCGGTCCGGCCCGTTTGGCAAATGCCTTGGACAAGTCACCTGTACCACCGGCGATATCGAGCACCTTAAAGCCCGGGCGTATGCCAGCCTGGGCAATGGTAAAAGCTTTCCAGACGCGATGCAGACCGGCCGACATGAAGTCATTCATAATGTCGTACTTGGCAGCGACGGAATGGAAGACTTCTGCAACTTTATGCACCTTGTCTTCTTCAGCGACGGTCTGGTAACCGAAATGGGTCGTTTGGGTCATAGGGTAATTGCTCAAGAGTAATGCGTCATTATATAAGGAGGCTGGTCGTGCAGCGCAAACCTAATGCTGATGCCCGCAGGCATGGCCACCAGCATTGGCGCTCATATCCTGGTCTCGACCACTGTCGCCGGCATAGCCCGCAGCAGCCAGCTTGTCCAGATAGGCTTGCCACATGGCATCCTGATCACGGCCGAGCTGGTACAGATAATCCCAGGTATAGATGCCACTGGCATGTTGGTCCGAGAAAATCGGTTTGATGCCATAGTTGCCGACCGGCTCGACACCGACGATGGAGACATCGCGTTTGCCAGTCTGCAAGGTTTCCTGACCTGGACCATGGCCGCGCACCTCTGCCGAGGGCGAATAGACGCGCAGCAGTTCAAATGGAATCGAAAACAACGCGCCATCGTCAAACGCGACTTCCATCACGCGCGATTGCGTGCGGACTTTGAACGATACCGGCGTAGCAGCAGAACTCATAACGCGTGCGTCCCTATCAAAAGTGGTGATTGGCCTGACCGCGATTGCTCAGTGCAACGCGTCGAAGCGACGCACGATCTCGCTGCGCAAGGCCGGCAACTTTGCCCGCCGCTGCTCCAACGCCAGCGGTGCACTGGCACGTTGGGCGGCAGCCCAGACCGGGCTGGGAAAATGTGCATCGTCGAGATAACGCGGAATCACATGCCAATGTACATGCGGCGTCATATTACCGAGACTGGCGACATTGATTTTTTCCGGCTGCATGACTGCGCGCAGCGCGGCTTCGACCTCCCACACTGCCGCCATCAGGGTAACGCGGTCAGCGCCATCCAAATCGCTCATCTCTTTGACATGTGCATTCCAGATCACCCGGCAAAAACCGGGATAGTCCGCGTCGTCGACCAAGACCACGCGATAGCCAGCGCCCTCAAACAACAGCGCGCCACCCTGGCTATCGCACAAATCGCAGGCAGTCGTCATCCGATTACACCAGCACGCGTTCGATGCCGCCGTTGTTGGCACGCTGCACGTAGTCAGGCAACCAGTTTTCACCGAGCAGATGCTTGGCCATTTCGACCACGATGTAGTCGGCCTTGGTGCCTGAGTCTTCGTCATAGCGCGACAAACCCTGGTAGCACGATGGGCAGGAAGTCAGAACCTTGACTTCGCCTGTGAAACCATCCGCACGCACCTTGTCGGCGCCCTTGCGCATCTCTTCTTCCTTGCGGAAGCGCACCTGGGTCGCCACATCGGGACGACTCACGCCAAACGTGCCCGATTCACCGCAGCAACGATCGCTCTTCTCGATCTTTTGCGCATCAATGGTGGTGATGAGCGTGTTGACGGTCTTCAGTGGATCCTGCAACTTCATCGGCGAATGGCAAGGATCGTGGTACATGTAGCGCGTACCGCTAACACCTTCCAGACGCACGCCCTTTTCCAGCAGATATTCGTGGATGTCGATGATGCGGCAGCCCGGAAAAATCTTGTCGAACTGATAGCCTTGCAACTGATCGTAGCAAGTACCGCAGGACACCACGACGGTCTTGATATCGAGGTAGTTCAGGGTATTGGCCATGCGATGAAACAGTACGCGATTGTCGGTAATGATCTTTTCAGCTTTGTCGAAGTCGCCCGAACCACGTTGCGGATAACCGCAGCACAGATATCCAGGCGGCAATACCGTCTGCACGCCAACATTCCATAACATCGCCTGGGTCGCCAGGCCAACCTGCGAGAACAGCCGCTCCGACCCGCAACCAGGGAAATAAAACACCGCTTCTGTATCGGCCGTGGTGGTCTTTGGATCGCGAATGATCGGCACGATCTTGTCATCTTCAATATCCAGCAAGGCGCGCGCGGTCTTCTTCGGCAGATTGCCCGGCATCTTCTTGTTGATGAAGTGAATCACCTGCTCCTTGAGCGGCGCCTTGCCAACCGTGGCAGACGGCCTGGCGGTCTGCTTCTTGGCAAACTTCTTGAGGATGTCGTTACCCAGACGTTGTGCCTTGAAGCCCCAATCGGTCATCACCTTGCGCGTGGCATTGATGGTGGCCGGATCGGTAGCATTGAGGAAGAACATCGCCGTGGCAGTACCGGGATTAAATGACTTCTTGCCCATCTTGCGCAATAGATTGCGCATGTTCATCGACACATCGCCGAAGTCGATCTTGACCGGGCAAGGCGTGACGCATTTGTGACAGACCGTGCAATGGTCAGCCACATCTTCAAATTCTTCCCAATGCTTGATCGAAATCCCTCGACGGGTCTGCTCTTCGTACAGGAAGGCCTCGATCAGCAACGAAGTCGCCAGAATTTTGTTGCGTGGCGAGTACAGCAGATTGGCACGTGGCACGTGGGTGGCACAGACCGGTTTGCATTTACCGCAGCGCAAGCAATCCTTGATGCTGTTGGCGATCTCACCGATATCGCTTTGCTGCATGATCAGCGACTCATGCCCCATCAAGCCGAACGACGGCGTGTAGGCATTGCGCAGATCCGCTTCGAAGCCCGGCAGGTTGAGCAGCTTGCCCTTGTTGAAACGACCTTCTGGATCGACGCGTTTCTTGTACTCGCGAAATTCGCTGATTTCTTCCTCAGTCAGGAATTCCAGCTTGGTGATGCCAATACCATGCTCACCCGAAATCACGCCATCAAGCGAACGCGCCAAGGCCATGATGCGCGCCACGGCTTCGTGCGCCAGTTGCAACATGTCGTAGTGATCAGAATTGACCGGGATGTTGGTATGCACATTGCCATCGCCAGCATGCATGTGCAACGCCACAAACACGCGCCCGCGCAGAACCCGCTTATGAATCGCCGAGCATTCGTCGAGAATCAGCTTGAACGCGGCGCCACTGAATATCTGACGTAATTGCGCGCGCACTTCCTGTTTCCAGGTCACGCGTATCGTGCGGTCTTGCACCACATGGAATACAGTCGCCTCCGGCTGCTCTTGCAGGCGGTGATCGAACACCGCAAGCAGACGATCCAGGCCCAGCTCGGCCAGTTCATGCTTGGCTGCGCGCAATGGTTTGTCGAGGTTATCCTGCAGGTAAGTCCAGCGCGCCTGGATCTGTGCAAACAGGGTTTCAGCCTGATGCACGCGATCTTCCAGCATTTCGGCGGCGGGAATGTCCTCACCTTCGGCATCATCGTTCTTGCCCAGCGGCAGATTGCCCTTGGCAAAGAATTCTTTGAGTTCGACCAGCAACTGCAATTTGTTCTTGATCGACAATTCGATATTGATGCGCTCGATGCCATCGGTGTATTCACCCATGCGGTTGAGCGGAATCACGACGTCTTCGTTAATCTTGAACGCATTTGTGTGCTTGGCAATCGCCGCCGTGCGCGAACGGTCAAGCCAGAATTTCTTGCGCGCTTCCGGGCTGACCGCAACAAAGCCTTCGCCGACGCGATTGTTGGCCATGCGAACGACTTCCGAGGCAGCCTGTGCCACGGCGTTTTCGTCGTCGCCGACGATGTCGCCAATCAAGACCATCTTCGGCAGCACCCCGCGCTTGGACTTGGTGGCATAGCCGACCGCCCGCAGATAGCGCTCGTCCAGATGCTCCAGACCGGCCAGGATGGCGCCGCCCTTCTTGGTTTCAGCGTCGAGGTAATCCTTGATTTCCACAATGGATGGAATCGCATCGCGCGCCTGGCCGAAGAACTCCAGACAGACAGTGCGCGTCTGCTTGGGCATTTTGTGCAGGATCCAACGCGCCGAGGTAATCAAGCCGTCGCAACCTTCTTTTTGAATGCCTGGCAAACCCGACAGGAATTTATCGGTCACGTCTTTGCCCAGACCTTCCTTGCGGAAAGTACGACCAGCGATTTCCAGAATCTCGGTCTTGAAGACATCGGTCTTCTGACCCTTTTCGCCCGGATGCGACCATTCCAGCTTGAAGCGCGCCAGCGGCACATCATGAATCTTGCCCAGATTGTGATCCAGACGCGTAACTTCGAGCCAGTCACCTTGCGGATCAACCATGCGCCAGCTAGCCAGATTGTCGAGCGCCGTGCCCCACAATACCGCCTTCTTGCCTCCCGCATTCATGGCGACATTGCCACCAACGCATGAAGCCTCAGCCGATGTTGGATCGACGGCGAACACGAAACCGGCCTTTTCAGCGGCATCGGAGACGCGCTTGGTGACCACGCCGGCGCCTGAATAAATGGTCGCATACGGCTTGTCGAGACCGGGCAGCACTTCCATTTCAACTGCGCCGAGCTGTTCCAGCTTTTCGGTATTGATGACTGCCGACAACGGCGTCAATGGAATCGCACCACCGGTATAACCAGTGCCACCGCCACGCGGAATAATGGTCAAGCCGAGCTCAATACAAGCTTTGACCAGGCCGGCCATTTCATCTTCACTGTCCGGCGTGAGCACGACAAATGGGTACTCGACACGCCAGTCAGTAGCGTCAGTGACATGCGACACGCGCGACAGGCCGTCGAACTTGATGTTGTCCTTAGCTGTATAACGACCTAAGACCTTGTTGGAGCGCTTGCGCAGGTCATAGGTCTGCTTGAATTCATCAGCAAATTCGCCAATCGCCTTGCGTGCCGCCTGGAGCAACGCTTCCACACTGGCACTACGGCGTGCGGCATCGGCATCGCCGACTTCGCTCTGCGCGGTATCGATGCGACGCTTGTCGACTTCCCCCAGGCGATGCTGGAGCGCGTCGATCAGCGCGGCACGACGCTTGGGATTGTCCAGCAGGTCATCTTGCAGGTAAGGGTTACGGCGCACCACCCAGATATCACCCAGCACTTCATACAGCATGCGTGCAGATCGGCCGGTCTGGCGCTTGCCGCGCAGCTCGTCGAGCAGGCGCCAGGCATCCTCGCCCAACAAACGAATGACGATTTCGCGGTCGGAGAACGAAGTGTAGTTGTACGGAATTTCGCGCAAGCGCGTAGGGCTGGCGCCAATTGGCGCATCTGAGAGCAAAGTTTGTATTTTGGCGGGGGCGTTCATCAATGTAGAAAAAATCTGCTGCCGGATGTGCATTTTAGCGTATTGCCGTCATGCGCGACGGAATGCCCTTACTTTTGGCAAAACAATCCGGAATGGTTCTTATTTAGGTAAAATAGACACAGTTAGGCGAATTTCTGCACTGCAACACATATATTTCAATTGCATCGATAAATATAATCAATTTCTACAAATTGATAGTTTAAATTTATTATCGAGCAATCGGGACACGTTCCCCACTCACAACAGCGGAGAACACCATGTTGCAAGCCTTGATGATCGAATTTCTAGAGAATCTAGCCATCACCCTCGCCGACTACGCCGAGTGCAAAGCTTAACGGGACAGCCATCCGCCAATCCACCAATGAGGATGACTGCCATGACACAAGCACAATTGCGAAAACTGATCTCATTTGACCGCGACAGCACCCGCGGCCGCATCCTCGCCAGTCTGCGCTGGCGCCAATGGGCCATGCTGGTACTGGGCGTGGTCTGTCTCGGCATCAAATCCTACGATGCATTGCAGGCCTTCTTTTTAACCCATCCCGAGGTCAGGTTGGCGCTGATCGGCTCTTCGGCCGCCGCCGGCCTGACCGCACTGGGCGCATTGGGAGTGCTGCTGACACGGCGCATCTCTGAACGCACCCAGGATGTGTTGCTTGGATACGGCGGCGGCATCATGCTCGCCGCCAGCGTGTTTTCACTGATCCTGCCGGCGATGCATCATGCGGAACTACTCGGTTATGGCAAGACTGCCTCGGTGTTGCTGACCACTACTGGCATCATGCTTGGCGCCATTTTCATCCTGGCGCTCAATCATTTGATTCCGCACCAGCATTTCATCGCCCCCAACCCTGCCATCCATGCCAGCCGCACCGGCCGCATCTGGATGTTCGTCATGGCGGTCACTATTCACAATTTTCCGGAAGGCCTGGCGATCGGCGTGGGCTTTGGCGGTGACGACATCGGCAAGAGCATTGCCTTGGCCACTGGCATCGGCATTCAAGACATCCCGGAAGGATTGGTGGTGGCGCTGGCCTTGCGCACGCTGGGCTATTCGGCACTCAAATCAGCCGGCGCTGGAATTTTGTCCGGCCTAGTCGAACCAATTGGCGGCGTATTGGGCGCGCTCGCCACCGGTGTCTCGGCCACGGCACTGCCGTGGGCTATGGCGGGCGCTGGCGGCGCAATGTTGTTTGTCATCAGCCACGAAGTGATTCCAGAATCGCATCGTCAAGGCCACGAGACGCAGGCCACGCTTGGCTTGATGGCAGGCTTCGTCACCATGATGTTGCTTGATACCCTGATCGGCTGAAACCGACTGATGCACTGATCAAGCCAGCCAGTCGGCCAGACTGCGCCAGAAACCGTCCGGTACATTCAGCAGCAACCAAGTCATCAACAGATAGCGCACGAATTTGCCGATCGCCATATACATGACTGATGGCCAGAACGGTAGCTTGAGCCAACCGGCCAGCGTACAGATTGGATCGCCGATACCCGGCAGCCAGGCCAACAACATGGTTTTGGCGCCGAACCGCTCCAGCCAGTGAAACCAGCGGCTGGAGCGCTCTTTGGCAAACGCCTGCTTGGCGCCGTAGCCCATCCAGTAATCGACCACGCCACCGAGCGTGTTGCCCACCGTTGCCACCAGGATCACCGACCAGAACATGGCCGGATTGGCTTTGATCACGGCAAACACGGCCGGCTCCGAACCTAGCGGTAACAAGGTCGCTGAGACAAAACTGATGATGAAGACGGAACTAAGCCCGACCGACGGAACAGCAAGTGTATGCAATAACCAGTGTATGGCGGATTCAATCATGCGTGAGGAGACCTGAGTTGAGTTGAGTGGATGGCATTGCGGAGAATGAGGCGCAAGGGCGATGGCATTTCAGCAGCCCGGAGTGACTCCATTATAATGTCGAGTTCTGCGCAAACCATTTTCTGCCATCCCTACCGCCTTACTACCGTTGGGATGCTATCCGGTTCGCGCCATCCGACGACAGCGATTGTGCCAAAAAAAGAGACTATGACCACCGACTATTTGCAAAAAATCCTCACTGCCCGTGTCTACGATGTTGCCGTCGAAACACCGCTGGAGATTGCCAATACGCTATCGCAACGGATGGAAAACCGGATTTACTTCAAGCGCGAAGACATGCAAAGCGTGTTCAGCTTCAAGCTGCGCGGTGCCTATAACAAGATGGCCCATCTTTCGTCGGCGCAATTGAAACGCGGCGTCATTTGCGCCTCGGCCGGCAACCATGCACAAGGTGTTGCGCTGTCTGCAGCTCGGCTCGGCTGCCGTGCCGTGATCGTGATGCCCACCACGACCCCCAAGGTCAAGATCGATGCGGTCATTGCGCGCGGCGGCGAAGTGGTGTTGTCGGGCGAATCATTCACCGATGCCTACAACCATGCGTTAACGCTGGAAAAGAAACTCAAACTAACCTTTGTCCACCCGTTTGACGATCCTTACGTGATTGCAGGACAAGGTACGGTCGGCATGGAAATCCTGCGCCAGCACCCAGATCCTATCCACGCCATTTTCGTCGCCATTGGTGGCGGCGGCCTGATCTCCGGCATCGCCGCCTATGTCAAGGCAGTGCGTCCCGATATCAAAATCATCGGCGTGCAGACCACCGATTCCGATGCCATGGCCCGCAGCGTCAAGGCCGGACGGCGCATCACTTTGTCCGATGTCGGCCTGTTCTCCGACGGCACCGCCGTCAAACTGGTCGGCGAAGAAACTTTCCGCATCACCAAGGAACTGGTCGACGACATCATCATCGTCGATACCGATGCGGTCTGCACCGCCATCAAGGATATCTTCCAAGACACCCGCAGCATCGTCGAACCGGCAGGTGCACTGGCGGTGGCCGGTGCCAAGGCCTATATCGAACGCGCCAAGAACAGCAAGAAGCCGATCAAGAATGAAGCGCTGATCACGATTGCCTGCGGCGCCAACATGAATTTCGACCGCCTGCGTTTCGTTGCAGAAATGGCCGATGTCGGCGAAGCACGCGAAGCCGTCTTCGCGGTCACGATTCCGGAAGAACACGGCAGCTTCAAACGCTTCTGCGAAGTCGTTGGCCCGCGCAACGTCACCGAATTCAATTACCGTATCAGCGACGCCAAGTCGGCACATATCTTCGTTGGCATCCAGACTTCCAGCGCTGACGAACCTGCCAAGATCGCCAAGACTTTCGAGAAGCAAGGTTTCGCCACGCTCGACTTGACCCATGATGAACTGGCCAAGGTGCACATCCGCCATCTGGTCGGCGGCAAGAGTGCTCTGGCACAGGACGAGTTGCTGTACCGCTTTGAATTCCCGGAACGCCCGGGCGCGCTGATGCGCTTTCTCAGCAACATGAATCCCAACTGGAATATCAGCCTGTTCCATTACCGCAATCAGGGCGGCGATATCGGCCGCATTCTGGTCGGCCTGCAAGTACCAAAGAAGGAAATGAAGGCATTCCGTACCTTCCTGTCCAATCTTGGATACCGCCATTGGGATGAAAGCAAGAATCCTTTGTACAAACTGTTCCTCGGCTAACTGCCGACGAAGCGCATCGAAGCAATACCAGGAAAGCACCACCATGACGCACAGCAATTCTCCCGATACCTCACCGCTGGGCAAAGCCTCGGCCTATCCCAGCAGCTACGATGCATCGTTGCTGTTCCCGATTCCGCGCCAGGCCAAGCGTGATGAACTCGGGCTGCGCGGCACCTTGCCATTTTTCGGCGTCGATATCTGGAATGCCTATGAAGTATCGTGGCTCAATCAGCGCGGTAAACCGCAAATCGCCATTGCCACGTTCATGGTGCCCGCCGCTTCACCCAACATCATCGAATCCAAGTCGTTCAAGCTCTACCTGAACTCCTTCAACCAGACCCGGCTTGAGAATCAACAACAGTTGACCGATGCGCTGCAAAAAGATTTATCGGCAGCAGCCGGCGCTAGCGTGCAAATTACGCTGACCGAACCTGCCACCTTCACGCAATTGAAAATGGGCGAACTCAGTGGCTTGTTGCTGGACCGGCTCGATATCGAAGTGGTCGACCGCCATCCTGATCCGAGCCTGCTGTCAGCGCAGCATGACGAATCCATTGTCGAAGAAACACTATTGTCTCACCTGCTTAAATCGAATTGCCCAGTAACGGGTCAGCCCGACTGGGGAAGTGTGCAAATTCATTATGTCGGCGCGCCAATCAATCAAGAAGCATTGTTGAAATACCTGATCGGTTTTCGTGAACACAACGAATTTCACGAGCAATGTGTCGAACGTATTTTCATCGACATCTTGCGCCAGTGCCGCCCGCAAAAACTGTCCGTGTATGCGCGCTATACGCGACGCGGTGGCTTGGACATCAATCCCTGGCGCAGCAATTTCTCGGCCGCACGTGCCCCCTCCAATCTGCGTAATGCACGTCAATAAGATTTCACGGCCCCTCACGTTTCCGACAAGTAACCTGCAGTAACAGTTTTGTTACAGATATCCCTAAGCATGCGGCGCAAAGCCGTATCGTTGCTGGACTCCCCTATCGAAAACCAGCATCCGACTCAGTAACATTTTGGTACTAATTCGATTTTTTCACTCAAATTTCTGTGCCATCATTCAGACCAATTTTTGGCCTTGACATCGATTCTCACTAAGGGGTGCGATTAAACTTTTTCCACGTTTTGGGATCTACGGCGTTGCGCCTGCAGTTCCGCGTTTGCCAGACGACAGCGTCCTTACAACTAATTTATCTAGGTTTCCGGTGATGACGCCGGTCAACCTTGTTGCGGCAACCAGTGCCTGGTTCACCGAACCCTGAGCACCCATTGCAATCGACCATTCCTAGCCATCAACATGAGCCAATTATTTCTTTCCGTTTTTCGTCGCTTCACATTTTCCGGCTTGGTCGCACTGGGCTGCTTTGGCATCTCCACCTCGGCCATGGCACAGCAGAGTGACGAATTCAGTTGGTGGCAAACGGTCAAGGACCACGTCTCCAATATCGCCGATAACGGCAATGACGATTATTATTTCTCCGGCCTGGCACACCATGGCCGTAGCACCTATTCAGCGGAAAAGCTGGCCACCCTCAACGAACACGCCTGGGGCCTCGGCTATGGCAAGACGCTGCGCACCGGCGATGGCAATGAAGAATCCTTGTTTGCCATGGTGCTCAAGGACTCGCACCGTCATCCGCAATACCAGGCTGGCTATGCCTATCAATGGCTGTATTCAATCCCCCATACACCACTGGAGCTTGGCTTTGGCGGCACAGCCATGCTAATGAGTCGCCAGGATTACTTCGACAACGTGCCATTCCCGGTGGCGCTGCCAATGGCGTCGATCGGCACCAAAAACGCACGCATAATGTTTGTCTATGTTCCCCGCTTGTCGGCGAACAAAAACAACGGCGACGTATTACTGGTGTTTGGCCGCATCGAAATGTAAATCGAGCGAAGCGGTATTGGCGTAACATCGTCAACACCGTTTTTCCATCCTCTTTCTTGCAAAAAAGCAATATCTCCTCTTCGCGTTGACGGCACGACGGAATTCATTGCGGAACTCATAAAGAAGCCTATAATCCTGCACAAAAGCCTATCTAGCGCCTTTCTTTTGTGTCATGACAAACCTTGCAAAAATCCTGTCCCCAGAAAACGTCATTCTGGACCTAGAAGTCTCCAGCAAAAAACGCGCATTCGAGCAAGCCGGACTCACCTTTGAAAACAACAGCGGCATCGCGCGCTCCTTGGTTTCGGAAAACCTGTTTGCGCGTGAACGCCTCGGTTCCACAGGGCTGGGCCATGGTGTCGCCGTACCGCATGGCCGCATCAAGGGATTGAAGGCGCCACTGGCGCTGTTTATGCGTTTGAGCGATCCGATTCCATTTGAGTCGCCCGACGGTGAACCGGTCAAACTGTTGATCTTCCTGCTAATCCCAGATCATGTGACGCAGCAACATCTGGAAATCCTGTCGGAAATCGCCGAAATGTTTTCCGACAATGCCTTCCGTGCCGACCTGATCAGTGACAGCGATCCCGCTTCGGTTTATTCACGCCTGGTGAGCTGGCAGCCGTCACTGGAAAAAACCAATTAAACAACAACACCCTGCGTTGCCAGCTGTTTCGCAGCGTCAGGATATCGCTCGTTACGTCGCCACATTGCCCTAAAGAAAATCATCGCTGCATTGGAGAGTCATGCCCGCATTTACTGCCTTATCAATTCAGCAACTGTACGAAGAAAATCGCGAATTGCTGCAATTGGGATGGTTCGCCGGCTTTCCCGGCGGCGAACGCCTCATTTCTGGCGATGCCGCTTCCGCAGCAGATCAAGTGGGCCACTTGAACCTGATCCATCCTGGTCGCATCCAGGTCTTTGGTCATCAGGAAACAGAGTATTACCAACGTCTTTCCAATACCTCGCGCTCTTACCAGACCGCCGAATTGGTCGCAGGCGAACCGCCCGCCTTCATCATCGCGCAAGGCCTGGCCACGCCGCCGGAGATTCTGGCGATTTGTGACGAAAAAAATATTCCACTGTTTTCCACGCCGCTGCCGGCCGCGCAAGTCATTGATTACCTGCGCGTCTATCTGTCGAAGAAACTGGCCCAACAAATCACCATGCATGGTGTGTTCATGGACGTGCTCGGTGTCGGCGTATTGATCACTGGTGAATCCGGTCTGGGCAAAAGCGAACTCGGCCTAGAACTGATTTCGCGCAGTCACGGGCTGGTGGCCGACGACGCGGTTGAGTTCGCACGCATTGCACCCAACATGATTGAAGGCCGCTGTCCGTCGCTGCTGCAAAATCTACTGGAAGTGCGCGGTCTGGGCTTGCTCGATATCAAGGCCATCTTTGGCGAAACGGCGGTCCGCCGCAAGATGCGCTTAAAGCTGATTGTGCATCTGGTCCGGCGCAGCACGCTGGAGGAAAATTACGAGCGGCTGCCGCTCGACGCCCAGTTTGAAGATGTGCTGGGCCTGCCGATCCGCAAAGTGGTGATTCCTGTGGCAGCCGGCCGTAACATTGCGGTGCTGCTTGAAGCAGCCGTGCGCAATACTATATTGCAATTACGCGGCATCGACACTCTCAAGGAGTTTATCGACCGGCAACGCAAGGCGATGAACGGCGAATAAGCGTTAGGCACCGCGGCGACAGGATTCCTGTCATTTTTTGCCAGTCCGAGATAAGGTATCATCACCTCTATGCGTATCGTTCTCATTACTGGCATTTCCGGCTCAGGCAAATCGGTGGCACTTCACGTGCTCGAAGATGCTGGCTATTTTTGTGTCGACAATCTGCCACCGGCACTGTTGCTCAGTTTGGTGCAAACACGTCTGAACGAAGGCGACGATACGCTGGCCGTCGCCACCGATGCACGCAGCGCAGACTCGCTGGCGGGCCTCGGCAAGGATATTGCCGCATTAAAAGCACAAGGACATGACGTCAAAGTGTTTTTTCTGACGGCGACTACCGAATCGCTGATTACGCGTTTTTCGGAAACCCGCCGCAGCCATCCGCTGTCGCATCGTCTGCTGCCCAACCACAATCCAACCGACCGCATGACACTCACCGAATGCATCCATCGCGAGCGCGAAATGCTTAGCGTGATGGAAGGCCTGGGCCATGTGATCGACACATCCGATCTCAGCGCCAACAAATTGCGCGCCTGGATACGCGATCTGATCGACAGTGCGCAGGCCACGCTGACGGTGCTGTTCGAATCGTTTGCGTTCAAGTTCGGCGTGCCGCTTGATGCCGACCTGGTGTTTGACGTACGGGTACTACCCAATCCACATTACGACCCCAAGCTGCGTGCGCTGACCGGGCGCGATGCCCCGGTGATTGAGTTCCTGGCCGACTTGCCGGAAGTCAACGATTTGTTCGGCGACATCCGCAATTTTGTCGAAAAATGGCTGCCCGCATTCAAGCGCGACAATCGCAGCTACCTCACTGTCGCTATTGGTTGCACCGGCGGCCAACATCGTTCGGTCTACGTTGTCGAACAGCTCGCTGCTTACTTTGCCGCCCACGAGCATGTGGTGATACGGCATCGCCAGTTAAGCTAATCCCGCTGGCTGCTGCTCAATTGAGCAGATCATCGCTGTGTAAAACGCCGAGCAGCAATTTCTTGACCGGTGCCGGCAATGGCGCATCGACCAGTTGCGCCACCGGATACCAGACATAGACTGATTCGGCTACCTGCAACAACCGGTGTTTAAGTACCACCTGATACGGCGCCACATGCAGCTTGAAATGCGTGAACACATGCGAAAATGGTGGTAGCTTGCGACAAGCAGCAATTTCGCCAAAACCTTGCATGGCATGCTCCACCGCCAGACCAAATTCATCTGCATTGGCGCTGGGCGGCAATTCCGGCAAGGACAGCAAACCACCCCAGATGCCGCTATCAGGACGCTGCTGCAATAAAACATGCTGCCCCTCGCTGACAACCAGCATCACCGTGTCTTTTTCCGGCACTGCCTTCTTTGGCTTGCGCACCGGCAGCTCAGCCGTGCGGCCAGTCGCCAGCGCCACACAGCGTTGACTCAGCGGACAACGCGCACAGGCTGGCTTGCCCCTGACGCACAAGGTCGCCCCCAGATCCATCAAGCCTTGCGTATAAGACTCCATCTCCGTCTGCGGCAACAAAGCCACGGCACGCAGCCAGAGTTGATCTTCCACTGCCTTGGCGCCGGGAAAACCTTCAACGCCGAACACCCGCGCAAACACACGTTTGACGTTGCCATCAAGAATGGCAGCGCGCTTGCCATACGCAAATGCCGCAATCGCCGCCGCCGTCGAACGGCCAATACCGGGCAAATCCGCCAGCAATTCTGGATCGTCGGGAAAGCGCCCGCCATATTCAGCCGTCACACGCTGTGCGCAACGATGCAAATTGCGGGCGCGAGTGTAATAACCCAGGCCGCTCCAATGCGCCATTACCGCCTCGGACGGTGCTGTCGCCAGACTCTCGACCGAGGGAAAACTCTGCAGAAATTTCTGGTAATACGGAATCACTGCCGTCACCTGCGTCTGTTGCAACATGATTTCAGACAGCCAGACCCGATAGGCATCCCGTGTGTTCTGCCACGGCAAGGCATGCCGTCCATGCTGTTTTTGCCAGGCGATGACCGCCGCCGAAAAACTCGGATCGGTAAACGCCGACGGCGACGTCAACGCCGATGCTGCTTTATTGATTACCCGTTTCATCGCTGGCAAGTCACACAGTAAAAGGTGGAACGCTGGCCCTGCTTGATCTGCCGGATCGGCGTGGCACACACGCGGCAGTCCAGACCGGTTCGGTTGTAGACAAAATAGCTTTGCTGAAAATAACCTGACTGGCCATTGACGGCGATAAAGTCACGCAGGCTGCTGCCGCCTTGTTCGATGGCGGCAGCCAGCGTTTCACGGATCGCTGCGACCAGCTTTTCATACCGCGGCAGGCTGATCTTGCCGGCTGCAGTCTTGGGATTGATGCCGGCCTTGAACAGGCTTTCCGAGGCATAAATATTGCCGACCCCGACCACAATATCGCCGGCCAGCAAGACTTGCTTGATCGGCGCACTGCGATTACGGGTCTGACGATGCAATACCAATGCTGAAAATTTGTCTTCCAGTGGTTCCAGGCCGAGACCGCGCAATAGCGTGTGTTCTTCTATGTCGCCATCGGCGGCGTGATGCCACAATACCGCGCCAAAACGGCGTGGATCGGTCATGCGCATGACTTTCTTGCCAACCACCAGGTCGAAGTGGTCATGCTTTTGCGGCTCTATGCCGGGCGGCAGGATACGCAAGTGGCCGGACATGCCCAAGTGCACGATCAAGGTCCCATGCTCGAAATGAATCAGCAAATATTTGCCACGTCGTCCGGTGGCGCGAATCTTCCGTCCTGCCAGCAACTGCGGCAAATCGACCGGAAACGGCCAGCGCAAACCGCTATGACGCATCACGACGGCATTGACAGTCTGCCCCTCAAGATAGGGAGCAACACCGCGCCGGGTAACTTCTACTTCTGGTAATTCAGGCATGACAACAATGAAATGTTAGATAAACAGCAATGAGAAACGGCAATAATCGATAACAATGCAAAACCGCAATGATAGGCCAAGCTGACCAACGGCCAGGCAGGTATCATAGTGGACCCGCATCGTGCCGATGTGGGCACGATGGTTTACACTCGCTTACAGCAAGAAGCGCGCTGTTGAGCGTAAAATTAAAGTTTGTCCGATCATTCAGGATTCCCCTTGAAAAAACCTCTCGCCATTGTAACGCTCTCCGTCATGCTTTCCGCGTGTGCAAGTCTGCGGCAACCCAGCGAGACCACTACCGATGCCAGCGCCAGCAGCAAACCAGTAAGCCTGGTCAAAACGGCACCGGTAAACAACCCCCAGGACAAAACCAAGACGATCGCTGAAGATCCGCTGCCCGGTGTCGAATTGACGGAAGACCTGCTCAACGACATTCTGAGTGCCGAAATTTCATTTCAGCGCGGACAATGGCAAGCCGCTTACAGCACCATGCTGAGTCTGGCCCAGCAAACCCGCGATCCGCGACTGGCCAAGCGCGCCGCCGAAATGGCATTGGCTGCGCGCCGTCCCAACGAAGCCATGACTGCCGTGCGCCTGTGGACCGAACTGGCACCGCGCTCAGATGAAGCATTGCAGAATTACCTCGGCCTGATCATGCTGAGCGACAACATCAGCGAAATCGAGCCTCTGCTGGCACAACGCCTGGCAGCAGTGTCGCCGCAGGCACGTGGCCCGATGATCCTGCAAATCCAGCGCCTACTGAGCCGCGCACGTGACAAGACGCTGGCATTTAACATTCTACAAAATATCGTTGCGCCTTATCCCGACCTGATCGAAACACATCTCGCGCTGGCCCAAGGCGCCTTTGCCAATCGCGACTCGATTCGGGCGCGCGCCGAAGCCAATCAGGCATTGAAACTGAAGCCAGACTCGGAAATGGCCATCCTGACCCTGGCGCAAGTCACGCCCGACACCACCGATGCGATGGTTCTGGTGTCAAATTTCCTGAAAAAATATCCGGATGCGCGCGAAGTCCGCATCGCCTATGCGCGTGGACTGGTCGAGCAAAAGCAGTACGAACAAGCCAGCAAGCAATTCCAGACACTGCTCAAAGATGATCAGGAAGACATCACCACGCTATTTGCGCTTGGCATCCTGAATGTACAAACCAATCACCTGCCAGAAGCCGAAGACTACCTCAAGCGCTACCTGAGTGCGCTGGCAAAACAACCCGAAGACGAACGTGACCCAACCCAGGCGCTGTTGCTGCTGTCGCAGATTGCGGAAGAACACAACGACATTCCAGGAGCGCTGAAATGGCTGGAACAGGTCGAACCTGGCGATGCCTACAATAACGTGCAGGTGCGTCGTGCACAGTTGCTGACCAAGCGCGGCGATATCAACGGCGCCCGCCAAGTCTTGCAACAGGCCCTGGCAGAAGCCGACAACGACCGCGATCAACAACAGTTGATCCAGGCCGAATCGCAGATTCTGCGCGATGCCAATCGCAATCAGGATGCTGCCGATGTCTTGTCGAGCGGTCTGCAACGCTTCCCCAATAATACCGATCTGTTGTACGACTATTCCATGGTGGCCGAAAAACTGGGCAACTATCAAGCCATGGAACGCTCGCTGCGCAAGATCATGGATGTCGCGCCCAACAACCAGCATGCCTACAACGCACTCGGCTATTCGCTGGCAGATCGCAATGTCCGCCTGCCGGAAGCACTCGATTTGATCAAGAAAGCCGCGCAACTGGCGCCCGATGATCCATTCATCACCGATAGCCTGGGCTGGGTGGAATTCCGCATGGGCAACCTGGACGAAGCCGAAAAGCAATTACGACGCGCATATGGATTGCGTTCTGATACGGAAATCGGCATCCACCTTGGCGAAATCCTGTGGACCCGAGGCAAACAGGACGACGCCAAGCAACTGTGGCGCGATGCGCAAAGCAAGGACCCGAAAAATGAAGTCCTGAAAAACACACTCACCCGCTTGAACGTGCAACTCTAAACTGCCAATGCCTTTGTCACCGCTCTCTCTTGTTAGCTCGCTGCGCCGCTACGGCGCAGCGTTTGGCCTAGCCTTGGCGCTGACCGGCTGTGCCAGTCTGAGCTCACCACCGGTGCCCGAAGCAGGCCCGCTGGTAGTGCGTCATTACCATGACAACATTGCCCTGGCAGGACGCATGTCGATCCGCTATACCCAGAATGACCAGGAACAGGCACTGCATGGCAGCTTCACCTGGGATCAAGACGCCAGCCATATCGTCATGCATTTGTTGTCGCCGTTGGGACAAACGCTAGCCACGATCGATATCCGCCCTGGCATCGCAGTTTTGCAGCAGTCTGGCAAAGCACCATTGTCAGCCACCGATATCAATCTGCTCACTGAGCAGGCGCTCGGCTGGCCGCTGCCGATATCTGGCCTGCGTGACTGGCTGCAAGGCTTTGGCCGCACGACCGCTGGTCAGGCGTTTATCGCCCAGCCGTCGACCGAGGTACGCAACTACGACAGTGCCGATGGCTGGAAACTAAGCTATGGCGAATGGCAGGATGATGGTGCCAATACGGCGCAAAACCATCCGAAGCGCCTCGACCTGAGCCGTCAAACCAGGCAGGCAGGCCCGGTCGCCATTCGCATCGTGATCGACAAATGGCAATTGCCCGCGGCCGCCGGCAAATCGTGATTCATTAACACTTCTTTCATGCCCACCTGTCTTTTCAATTGCCCTGCTCCGGCTAAACTGAACCTGTTCCTGCACGTCACCGGCCGTCGTGCCGACGGCTATCATCTGTTGCAAACCGTGTTCCAGCTGATCGACCGCTGCGACATGCTCGATTTCACTGTACGCGACGATGGCCGCATTGTCCGCACCAATGACATCCCCGGCGTGCCAGCCGACAGCGATCTGGTGGTACGCGCCGCGCGTTTGCTGCAGGCCGCCAGCGGCAAACTCGAGGTCGGCGCCGACATCACGGTCAGAAAGCACTTGCCGATGGGTGGCGGCCTGGGTGGCGGCTCTTCCGATGCTGCGACCACCTTGCTGGTACTCAATCACTTGTGGCAAACCGGCTTCAATCGCGGCCAATTGATGGCACTGGGCCTGCAGCTGGGCGCCGATGTGCCGTTCTTCCTGTTGGGTCAAAACGCCTTCGCCGAAGGTGTAGGTGAAGAACTGGTCCCGCTCAGGACGGCCGAGCGTTGGTTCGTGGTCATCGAGCCCGGCGTATCGATCCCTACCGCAATAATATTTTCATCGAAAGAATTGACAAGAGATACAAAAGTAGTCAGAATAACGGACTTTCCTGATGCACATAATCTTGTTGATAAGGGCTTCGGGAGAAATGACTTAGAAGTGGTGGCTGCCAAGCAGTTTCCAGTTGTTGCCGAGACGATAAGTTGGCTCAAGACATTTGGAAATGCGCGGATGACCGGATCTGGCGCTTGTGTGTTTTGTTCTTTTGAACATGAATACCAAGCCGACGAAGTACTTAAACAGGTACCTTCACAGTGGCACGGTTGGAAAGCCAAAGCGATGCAGGAACATCCTCTCGACCATTTGTTAAGTGCGCTCTAAGTCCGGAGCCTAAACGGAGCAAAAATTGGTTTGACGCCGGATTGCACGAGATGTTAAAAGTGCACAGCGGCGGCAAACAGCAGATTGCGTAGGGGAATCGCCAAGTTGGTTAAGGCACTGGATTTTGATTCCAGCATTCCAAGGTTCGAATCCTTGTTCCCCTGCCATTAAATTTGGGCAGTACATACTGACCCGAAAAGAACTAGAGAAACCAAAGAGATAAGCCGCCAACGCAAGACTAGCCAATAGTCGTGCATTGTCGGCTTTTCGACTTTTAAACGATTGCATTCAGGGATACCCACATGGCATACGAAAACCTGATGGTTTTTACTGGCAGCGCCAATCCGGAACTGGCGCAGGGCGTCGTCGACAAATTAGGTATCCCGCTGGGCAAGGCCAACGTTTCCAAATTCTCCGACGGCGAAGTGATGGTCGAGATCAATGAAAACGTGCGCGGCAAGGATGTCTTCGTGCTGCAATCGACCTGTGCGCCGACCAATGACAACCTGATGGAAATCATGATCATGGTCGATGCACTCAAGCGTGCCTCGGCTGGTCGTATCACTGCGGCGATTCCCTACTACGGCTATGCCCGTCAGGATCGTCGCCCACGCTCGGCGCGTGTGGCAATTTCAGCCAAGCTGGTTGCCAACATGCTGCAGGAAGCCGGCGTCGAACGTGTGTTGATCATGGATCTGCACGCTGACCAAATTCAGGGCTTCTTTGATATCCCGGTTGACAACATTTACGCATCGCCGATTCTGCTGGGCGATCTGGTCAGCAAGAACTACGACGACCTGCTGGTGGTCTCGCCTGACGTCGGCGGCGTGGTGCGCGCCCGTGCGCTGGCCAAGCGCCTGAACTGCGATCTGGCCATCATCGACAAGCGCCGTCCGAAGGCCAATGTGTCGGAAGTGATGAACATCATCGGTGAAGTCGAAGGCCGCAACTGCGTGATCATGGATGACATGGTCGATACCGCTGGCACCTTGACCAAGGCCGCTGAAGTACTCAAGGAACGTGGCGCCAAGAAGGTCGTAGCTTACTGTACACACCCGGTGTTGTCGGGTCCGGCACTGGACCGCATTGCCAATTCGCCGCTCGATGAACTGGTCGTCACCGACACGATTCCTCTATCCGACGCCGCCAAGGCTTGCAGCAAGATTCGCCAACTGACTTGCGCCAGCTTGCTGGCCGAAACATTCAAGCGCATCAGCAAGGGTGACTCGGTGATGTCGCTGTTTGCAGAATAAAACGATTTAAGTAACTGAATATGCAGTTTCATTCCTTCAGGTAACTGAGGGAATCTTTGAATCCCCTGGTCGCGGGGGATTTTTAACGCGAGACCGACGTCTCGCAACCTTTGGAGTTTTAAATGAAAGTTATCGCATTTCCACGCAAAGAGCAGGGGACCGGAGCGAGCCGCCGCCTGCGTATTGCTGGTCAAACACCAGCTATCGTCTACGGTGGCACCAGCGCCCCAGTCCAGATCGCTCTGGACCACAACGCGCTGTACCACGCGCTGAAGAAAGAAGCCTTCCACTCCTCGATCCTCGACCTCGAGATCGAAGGCACGGTTGAGCAAGTTCTGCTGCGCGACTTCCAAGTCCACGCGTACAAGCAACTGGTGCTGCACGTTGACTTCCAACGTGTTGACGCTTCGCAAAAGATCCACGTCAAGGTGCCACTGCACTTCGTCAACGCTGAAGTATCGCCAGCAGTCAAGCTGTCGGCAGCTGTCATCAGCCACGTGCTGACTGACCTGGACATTTCCTGCCTGCCTAAGGATCTGCCTGAGTTCGTCGAAGTTGACCTGTCCAAGCTGGAAGCTGGTCACTCGATCCACTTGGCTGATCTGAAGCTGCCTAATGGCGTGAGCGCAGTGACTCAGGACAACCTGACTGTTGCTACTGCTGCGATCCCAGCTGGCAAAGTGGAAGCCGACCCAGCCGCACCAGCAGCTGACGCTAAGTAATTTTCGCGTAGCTTGCCTGCAGCAAATAAAAAACCCGCTTCGGCGGGTTTTTTATTGCCTGCTCAAGATGCCTGACCTCAGCGCCCCAACCATGCAGTACGCTTGCGCAAGGCCGCGACCGGCTTAGCCTCGGCTGTCAATACGAATTGCGGCGCATCGTCAATCTTCAGCTTGAGCGCAAAACACATCAATTCGTCGCGCCGAAACACATGTAGCTGCGCCACATCGTTTTCACGATAACGCGTCAGCAAACTGTCTGGCCCGGCGGCGGGAATGCGGATGCCATCGAGCGCCACCAATTGATCTCCGGCCGACAAGCCCGCGCGCTGTCCTGCACCGCCGTCATAGATCGCCGCTACCTTGGCATCGCCATTGGCGCTGCCGCGCGTGATGCGAATACCCAGGCCAAGTTTGGCATCCTTACGATGGTCGGCACAGGCCACAGCAAACGGTGCCAGCAATTCCTGCAAGGGCAGATCTTCCGTGCCGCGAATGTAGCGATCAAAGAAACGCTTGAGCTTGACGCCACTGACTTGCTCAAACAACGCATCGACCTCATCCTCGCCAACACCCAGGCCGCCTTTATTACTATAGAACTGCTTGCCGAATTGCTGCCACAAGGCACGCATGACATCATCGAGCGACTTGCGGCCATTGCTTTCGGCGCGGATGGTCAAGTCCAGGCCAAGCGCCACCAATGAACCCTTGGTGTAATAGCTGACGATCGCATTGCTGGCGTTTTCATCTTGCCGGTAGTATTTGACCCAAGCATCGAAGCTCGATTCCGCCACACTTTGCTTGCGGCGGCCGCTGCCTCGCAGCACCCCATTGACGGTCTTGGCCAGCAAACCGAAATAGGCCGGCATATCGATCAAGCCGGTGCGCACCAGGAACAAATCATCGTAGTAACTGGTAAATCCTTCAAACAACCACAGCAGCGAGGTATACCCCTCCTGCGCCAGATCATAGGGTGCGAACGCCGCAGGCTTGATGCGCTTGACGTTCCAGGTATGGAAATACTCATGGCTGCACAAACCGAGATAGGTGCGATAGCCTTCGTCGACTTCGTCTTTGCCCTTGACCGGCAAATCGCTGCGCGCACAAATCAGCGCCGTCGATGCGCGATGTTCAAGTCCGCCGTAACCGTCACCCACGGCCATGGTCATGAACACATAGCGTGACATCGGCGCGCGCTTGCTGTTGGGCTCAAAGAAAGCAATCTGCGCCTGGCAGATCTTCTTGAGATCGGCACACAGACGCGTCATGTCGAGATTGGGCACCTTGCCGGTAATCACTACGTCATGCGGCACGCCATGCGCATCAAACGTGGCCAGTGCAAACTCGCCCATTTCCACCGGATGGTCGATCAGTTCGTCATAGTCACCGGCCACATAGCTGCCGAAGCCATAACGCTTGGCTTTGAGTTCTGGCAATGCCGTTGCCACGCGCCAGCGCTTGTAGGCATCCCCAATTGGGCGCACGAGGTCAACCACATGCGCTTGCTGCTCTTGCCCATGCACGCGCAAGAATACGCTGGTACCGTTAAAGAACGCGTGAGTTTGATCCAGATGTGCAGTACGCACCGACAAATCCCAGGCATAGACCTGATAACTCAAGGTCAGTGCGCCGGCGCATGGACTTGCTTGCCAGGTATGCTTGTCGCGCTTCTTCAAGGCGACTTTCTTGCCGTTGGACTCGGCACGGATGCGCACAATATTGCGCGCGAATTCGCGAATCATGTAGCTGCCCGGAATCCAGGCAGGCAAGCTCAACACCTGGCCATCGACGGCCGGTGCGGCAATCGTCAGCGTGACGTCGAAGACGTGTGCGGCACAATCATTGGAGGTGATGCTGTAACGAATAGCGGTAGTCATGTGGTTCCTGAAATGCAGCCAAAAATCAAATCTGTGGGTCAGCGCCACCTGTGTAGCAATGCCGGTGGCAAAGCCTTATTCTACTTGAGCCGGGTTCAAGCTTGCAGCCTGGCGCAGGTAAATCGAACGGACGTAAAAAAACCGGACAGACTGACATCCATCCGGTTTGATTTTCTACCTGAATCTGAATCAACGCGGCAGCAACGATGCACCCATCAGATATTCATCCACCGCACGCGCGCATTGACGGCCTTCGCGAATCGCCCAGACCACCAGTGACTGGCCACGACGCATGTCGCCGGCAGCAAATACCTTGTCAACCGAAGTCTTGTAGCAACCATCGCCATCAGTGGTTGCCTTGGCGTTACCGCGTTGGTCCTTGTCAACGCCGAAGGCGTCGAGCACCTGCTGCACTGGCGAGACAAAACCCATGGCCAGCAGCACCAGATCGGCCTTCATCTCGAATTCGGAATTCGGCACTTCCTGCATCTTGCCGTCTTTCCACTCAACCCGTGCCGCGATCAGTTTCTCGACCTTACCGTTCTTGCCTTCCAGACGCTTGGTCGCAACCGCCCAATCGCGCTCGCAACCTTCCTCATGCGACGACGAGGTACGCAGCTTGGTTGGCCAGTAAGGCCAGACCATCGGCTTGTTTTCAGTTTCCGGCGGTTGCGGCATCAATTCGAACTGCGCCACCGACGCGGCACCGTGACGATTCGACGTACCCACGCAGTCGGAACCAGTATCGCCGCCGCCAATGACCACCACATGCTTGTCGGTCGCCATGATCTGGCCTTTGAGCTTGTCACCGGCATTGACCTTGTTTTGCAACGGCAGGAATTCCATGGCGTAATGCACGCCCTTCAATTCACGGCCAGGCACCGGCAAGTCGCGTGGCTGCTCAGCGCCACCAGCAATCACGACGGCATCAAAATCCTGCTTCAGTTGATCAGGCGAAATGGTTTCTTTCGACCAGTTGGTGATATTGGCGGGGAAGTCCTTGCCGACCAACACGCCAGTACGGAAAGTCACGCCTTCACCCTGCATCTGTTCGACGCGCAGATCGATGTGCGACTTTTCCATCTTGAAGTCTGGGATGCCATAACGCAGCAAACCACCGACGCGGTCATTCTTTTCAAACACAGTGACATCGTGACCGGCACGCGCCAATTGTTGTGCCGCTGCCATGCCGGCAGGACCGGAGCCGACCACAGCCACTTTCTTGCCAGTCTTGATCAAGGCCGGTTGCGGTACGACCCAGCCATTTTCCCAGCCCTTGTCGATGATAAAGTGCTCAATCGACTTGATGCCCACGGCATCGTTGTTGATACCCAGCGTGCATGCCGATTCGCACGGTGCCGGACAGATACGGCCGGTGAACTCGGGAAAATTGTTGGTCGAATGCAGCGTTTCGAGTGCTTCCTTGTAGTCGCCGCGGTACACCAGATCATTCCAGTCGGGAATGATGTTATTGACCGGGCAGCCATTGTTGCAAAACGGGATGCCGCAATCCATGCAGCGTGCGCCTTGCACTTTGGCTTCTGCATCACCCAGATGCAGCACGAATTCCTTGTAATGCTTCATGCGCGTCTGCGGTGCTTCACTCGCTTCTTTCAGACGCCCATATTCCATAAAGCCGGTTACTTTACCCATTTTCCACTCACATTCTTCGCTAAGGACAGATGGCTGACGTTGCTGTCGTTGACGTTGCAAAAATCGTCAGCCTTGCGTGTTGTTGTTGATTGCCAGATTGGCTACCGCTGTAGATTTACGTCGTTGACGTATCAAACAGGGGCAGCTTCCTTGGCCTTCACTTTGGCGGCATTGAGTTCGCCCAGCGCACGTTTGTACTCGGTCGGAAAGACCTTGACGAACTTGCCGCGCGAGACCGCCCAGTTATCCAGCAGATAGCGCGCGCGCGTGCTGCCGGTGTACTTGAAGTGACGCTCGATCAAACCACGCAAGATCACTTCATCGGTCTGCGCCACACCACCGCGTTGCAGGCTGTGCCAGGTGGCATGGTCAGTAGTAGCGTCCTGTTCGGTGTCAGACAAGACTTTTTCCAGCGTGACCATGGACAGATTGCATTTGCCGGCAAAGTCGTTCTCTTCGTCATACACGTAGGCGATACCACCCGACATACCTGCCGCGAAGTTACGGCCCGTGTCACCCAATACCACTACGGTGCCACCGGTCATATATTCGCAACCGTGGTCGCCCGTGCCTTCGACGATGGCAATCGCACCTGAGTTACGCACCGCAAAACGCTCACCCACTACACCATTGATAAATGCTTCGCCGCTAGTAGCGCCGTACAGCACGGTGTTGCCCGAAATCATGTTATCAACTGCGCGACCACGGAATTCGGTGTTAGGGCGCACGATGATACGACCGCCCGACAAGCCCTTGCCAACGTAGTCGTTGCCTTCGCCGACCAGATCCAGCGTCACACCATGCGCCAGGAAGGCGCCAGCAGATTGGCCAGCAGTCCCTTGCAACTGGATATGGATGGTGTCATCCGGCAAACCGTCATTGCCATAACGCTTGGCCACTTCACCGGACAACATGGCACCAACCGTGCGGTTCACATTGCGGATCGGCGAAATGAAGGACACTTTTTCACCCTTGTCCAAGGCACTGCGCGCCTGGGCAATCAGCTTGTGATCGAGCGCCTTGTCCAGACCGTGATCCTGCTCCTGCGTGTGGAAATAAGGCGTGTCGCTGGCCGGTTGATAGAAGATGCGGCTAAAATCCAACCCCTTGGCTTTCCAGTGCGCAATCGCCTTGTTGCGATCGAGTAGATCGGAGCGGCCGATCAGTTCGTTGAATGTACGGATGCCCAGTTGCGCCATGATCTGACGTGCTTCTTCGGCAATGAAGAAGAAGAAATTGACCACGTGTTCCGGCTTGCCGGAGAACTTGGCACGCAACACCGGATCTTGTGTCGCCACGCCAACCGGGCAAGTGTTCAGATGGCATTTGCGCATCATGATGCAGCCTTCCACCACCAGCGGGGCAGTCGCGAAACCGAATTCATCGGCGCCGAGCAACGCGCCGATGACAACGTCACGGCCGGTCTTCATCTGACCGTCAGCCTGTACCCGGATACGATTACGCAAGCCGTTCAGCACCAGCGTCTGCTGTGTTTCGGCCAGACCCAATTCCCAAGGCGAACCGGCATGCTTGATCGACGACAGCGGCGAGGCGCCAGTGCCGCCATCATGACCGGCGATCACGACGTGATCAGACTTAGCCTTGGCGACACCGGCAGCAATCGTACCGACGCCGACTTCAGACACCAGTTTGACGGAGATCGAGGCACGCGGATTGACGTTCTTCAAATCATGAATCAGCTGTGCCAGATCTTCGATCGAGTAAATGTCATGGTGCGGCGGTGGCGAAATCAAACCAACGCCCGGCACCGACACGCGCAAGGTAGCGATATAGTCGGTCACCTTGTGGCCCGGCAACTGACCGCCCTCACCCGGTTTGGCACCCTGTGCCATCTTGATCTGAATCTGATCGGCAGAAACCAGGTATTCGGCAGACACGCCAAAACGCCCCGATGCCACCTGCTTGATGCGCGAACGCAGCGAATCGCCGGCTTGCAACGGGATATCGACTTCGATCACATCCTTGCCGATTTCAGATGCCAAGGTCGCGCCCTGCTTGATCGGGATGCCTTTCAATTCATTGCGGTAACGGTTGACGTCTTCACCGCCTTCACCAGTATTGGACTTGCCGCCGATACGGTTCATGGCGATGGCCAGCGTTGCATGCGCTTCCGTCGAAATCGAACCCAGCGACATCGCACCAGTGGCGAAACGCTTGACGATTTCCTTGGCAGGCTCCACTTCGTCAATCGAGATCGCCTTGGAAGGATCGATTTTGAATTCGAACAAACCGCGCAAGGTCATGTGACGCTTGGTTTGATCGTTGATCAGCTGCGCGTATTCCTTGTAGCTGTTGAAATTGTTGGCACGGGTCGAGTGCTGCAGCTTGGCGATTGCATCCGGGGTCCACATATGTTCTTCACCGCGGATACGGTAAGCGTATTCACCGCCGGCGTCGAGCGCGTTGGCCAGCACCGGATCGTTGCTGAACGCAGCATGGTGCAGACGCAGCGCTTCTTCAGCGACTTCAAATACGCCTATACCTTCAACATTCGATGACGTACCCTTGAAGTATTTGTCGACCAGCCCCTTGTTGAGACCGATCGCTTCAAAAATCTGCGCGCCGCAATAAGACATGTAGGTCGAAATGCCCATCTTCGACATCACCTTGAGCAAGCCCTTGCCAATGGCCTTCTGGAAGTTATAGATGGTCTTTTCTGGCGACAGATCACCGGGCAGGCCCTTGGCCATTTCGCACAAGGTATCCATTGCCAGGTAGGGATGGATCGCTTCGGCGCCATAACCTGCCAGCAAGGCAAAGTGATGTGTTTCGCGCGCCGAACCGGTGTCAACGACGAGACCGGTGGAGGTACGCAAACCCTTGCTGACCAAATGCAAGTGAATTGCCGAGGTTGCCAGCAAGGCCGGAATCGCCACTTGTTCGGAGTCGACCTTGCGATCCGACACGATCAGAATGTTATGACCGGACTTGACCGCATCGACAGCCTTCGCGCACAACGAAGCCAGGCGCGCCTCAATGCCTTCCTTGCCCCAGGCGACCGGATAGCAGATGTTCAGTTCATGCGACTTGAACTTGCCACCGGTGTGGGCGCTGATGTTGCGCAGCTTGGCAATGTCGGCATAGTCGAGCACCGGCTGCGACACTTCCAGACGCATTGGCGGGTTGATGTTATTGGTGTCGAGCAAGTTAGGGCGCGGACCGATGAACGACACCAGCGACATCACCATCGCTTCGCGGATTGGATCAATCGGCGGATTCGTCACCTGAGCGAACAACTGCTTGAAGTAGTTGTACAGCGTCTTGTTCTTGTTCGACATCACGGCCAGCGGCGAATCGTTGCCCATGGAGCCGATTGCTTCTTCACCGCTTGCGGCCATCGGCGACATCAGGAACTTGACGTCTTCCTGGGTGTAGCCGAACACTTGCTGGCGATCCAGCAAAGGAATGGTCGAACCCGACTCAACCGGTTCTGCCTTGAGTTCGTCGAGCTTGACACGCACCGACGAAATCCATTGCTTGTAAGGCTTGGCATTGGCATAGGTGTCCTTCAATTCCTTGTCGCCGATAATGCGACCGGCATCGAGGTCGATCAGGAACATCTTGCCCGGTTGCAGACGCCATTTCTGGATGATCTTCGATTCCGGAATCGGCAACACACCGGATTCCGAAGCCATCACGACCAGGTCGTCGTCGGTGACGATGTAACGCGCCGGACGCAAGCCGTTGCGGTCGAGCGTACCGCCAATATGACGGCCGTCGGTAAAGGCCAATGCAGCCGGACCATCCCATGGCTCCATCATGGCAGCATGGTATTCATAGAAGGCGCGACGGTTGTCGTCCATCAGGGTGTGGTTTTCCCAGGCTTCCGGCACCATCATCATCATGGCTTGTGCCAGCGGATAACCTGCCATCAACAGCAATTCCAGCGCATTGTCGAAACAGGCAGTGTCGGACTGACCTTCATAGATCAGCGGGAACAGCTTCTTCAAATCGTCGCCCAGCACGGCCGATTGCATCACGCCTTCACGTGCACGCATCCAGTTGAAGTTGCCTTTGACAGTATTGATTTCGCCGTTATGGGCGATCAGGCGGTACGGGTGGGCCAGCGGCCATTCCGGGAAGGTATTGGTGGAGAAGCGTTGGTGCACCAGCGCCAGCGCCGAGACGCAACGCACATCTTGCAGATCCTTGTAATACACGCCGACCTGATCGGCCAGCAACAAGCCTTTGTAGACCACGGTGCGTGCCGACATCGAAGGCACGAAAAATTCCTTGCCGTGGATCAGGTTGAGCGCCTGGATGGCGTGACCGGACGACTTGCGGATCACGTACAGTTTACGCTCCAGCGCATCGGTGACCATGATATCGGGACCGCGGCCAATGAAAATCTGGCGGATCACTGGTTCTTTTTCACGCACGGTCGGCGACATTGGCATGTCCATGTCGACCGGCACATCACGCCAGCCAAGCACGACCTGACCTTCGGCCATTACTGCACGTTCGATTTCCTGCTCACAGGCAATGCGCGATGCATTTTCTTTCGGCAAGAACACCATGCCGACGCCGAATTCGCCTGGTGGCGGCAAGTTCACGCCTTGCTTGGCCATTTCTTCGCGATAGTACTGATCCGGGATCTGGATCAAGATACCGGCCCCGTCTCCCATCAGCGGATCAGCGCCAACCGCGCCCCGGTGATCGAGATTTTTCAGAATGAGCAAACCTTGCTCAACGATGGAATGGTTTTTCTTGCCTTTGATATGGGCAATAAAACCGACGCCGCATGCGTCGTGTTCATTAGCTGGGTCGTATAGGCCTTGCGCTTGCATAACGGTGCTCCACCACTTTAAGAGTAAGGATTTAAGGATAGTGCACTGCAACCGATTCTTCAATAAAAATAAATAGGGTCAGTGTCACTTTAAAAACCACATTATTTTTAATATTTTTTAATTAGGGACAGAGCAAATAAAATACATCTCTAACTATTTGTTTTAATTGAACTTTCAAACAAAACATTACTTTTTTTATCGACTATTCCTCTGTCGAAACAGGCGTTTTTCCCGACGGGCGTCCACGTTTGGCTGGACTGACGCGCCGATTCACCTGTTTTTCCAACCCCGTCTTGAACTCTTCTTCGCCCAAGGCCCAACCCTTCAAGGTGACGTGGGTGATCAACTCAACCTCAGCCGCACTCACACCCTGCTCGCTCAACAGCTTGTAAGCAATCTCGCGGTCAAACGGCGTATTGCCCAATGCCCAATAACAATGATGATCGGTAATCAACGAATCCGGTTTTGCGCCAACGTGATGCAGGTAACTTGACCACGGGTAATCCGATGGCGCACCGACCAACCCAATACGCACCGGGTTCGACTCAATGTAGTGACTGCACAACAGCAGGTACCGCTCTGCATCCAATACAGTCGCTTTGTAACGACCTTGCCACAAGGTGCCGCCCCTTTGGTACTTTTGGTTGAAATAGGGAACGTAGTAGCGACCTACCCACTGCATCATTCGTGCCAGCCCTTCAACTTCTGCCGGCGTGGCCAGCAAATGGACATGATCAGGCATCAGCACATAGGCATGAATGGCAACCTTGAAGCGCTTGGCAGCGTCCTTAAGCCAGTCAATGAACGCCAGATGATCGGCGCCATCACGAAAAATTAACTGCTTATCATGACCACGCTGGATGATGTGATGCGGCTGAAAAGGAACAACAAGACGAGGTAGACGGGCCATAAAAAACTCGGGGTCGAAGGTGATTCACGATTGTAAATCAACTCCGACCCCATTTTTATGGTTTCATCACTTCTTAGATGATCATCCGACAGTCTTCTTGCGCGACAGCACCAGACTGATCAATACCGATGCCAGCAAAATCAAACCTACAACCGCCAGCGACCACATGACCGGAATGTGATACCAGTAAGCCAACAACATCTTGCCACCGACAAACACCAGCACCAGCGCCAGGCCATATTTCAGATAATGGAAGCGGTCAGCAACATCCACCAGCAGGAAGTACAGCGCACGCAAGCCCATGATGGCAAACATATTGGACGTAAACACGATGAACGGGTCGGTCGTAATCGCAAAGATTGCTGGAATACTATCGACTGCAAACACCAGATCGGTCACCTCAATCAAGATCAGCACCAGAACCAGCGGCGTGAAATAACGCACGCCGTCACGCATGGTCATGAACTTTTCGCCATCGTAACTATTGCTGATGCGCAAATGCTTGCGCAAGAATGTCAACAGCGGATTCTGGTTGAGATCGGTTTCCTTATCAGCAAAGATCAGCATTTTGATGCCGGTAACGATCAGGAACGCGCCAAACAAATACATGATCCAGCTAAACTGCGCAATCAACCAGGCTCCCAGCAAAATCATCACGGCACGCATGACGATCGCACCAATCACGCCGAACAACAACACTCGCCGCTGGATTTCTGCCGGCACTGCAAAATAGCCGAAGATCACCAGAAACACAAAAATATTGTCGACCGACAGCGATTTCTCAATCAGATAGCCGGATAAGAATTCCAGGCTTTTTTGATTGGCAAATTCACGCCCGACACTGTGATCCAGATACCACCACAGCAATGCGCTAAACAACAACGCCAGCACCACCCAAGCCAATGACCAGCCGAGCGCCTCCTTGACCGAAACCTTGTGTGCATGACGACCGCCGAGTACCAGCATGTCGAATGCCAGCATGGCCAGCACAAAGGCAATAAAACCCAGCCACATCGGCCAGGTTGCAAAACTGACTACAGCACCCATGATTCCCCTCCCTTATTGATCTCTACCTTGCACCAGCTTGACGAGGCATCAATCGAAGTCGAATATTTCACCAAGAAAACTCTTCTTTTTGTGCGTGCGATGACGTTGATCGTCAACCCCATGGGTGCGCACTTCATACTGCCGTGGTGGCTGCACATACTGCGACGCAGGCCGTGTACCTGATGCTACCGCCGTTTGCTGGGCACGCTCGATCAACTTATCGAGCTCACCACGATCGAGCCAGACACCGCGACATTGCGGACAATAATCAATTTCGACGCCCTGACGGTCGCTCATGTTCAAATTGATCGTGCTACATACGGGACATTTCATCATGGCCTCCTGAATGACAATAGACAAGCAGCACTGTAGCCAGAATCAATACAATTGAAAATTCGAATATACTTTTCAATATCATCGAAAAAACCGAAGTATCGAATATTTCTCAACATCCCATGGCAGCACTCAATTACAAGCATTTGCATTATTTTTGGCTGGTGGCAAAGACAGGCGGTATCGCGCGTGCCAGCGAACGGTTGCATCTGACCGCGCAAACCATCAGCGGCCAGATCAGCCTGTTCGAAGACAGCATCGGCTATCGCCTGTTCAATCGTGTCGGTCGCAAGCTCGAACTCAACGATGCCGGCCGTACTGTCTACGCCTATGCCGATCAGATTTTCACGCTCGGTGAAGAATTGGAAGAAGTGATGCGGTTCCGGCCCGGCGGCAGTGCTTTGCAATTTCGGGTCGGAGTGGCTGATGCGGTGCCGAAGGCAATTGCCTATCTGCTACTGGAAACTGCGCTCAAACTTCCCGAGCCAGTCCGCATTGTGTGCCGCGAAGGAAAACTGCATCCCTTGCTGGCCGATTTGGCCATCCATCGGCTCGACATTGTCATTGCCGACAGTGCCTTGCCAGGCAATGTCAATGTGCGCGGCTACAGCCATTTGCTCGGCGAAAGCAGCACCAGCTTCTTCGCCACAGCGGCGCTGGCCCGTCAATACAAGAAGAATTTTCCGCACAGCCTCGATGGCGCACCTTTTCTGCTGCCTGGTGAGGACGCCGCCGTACGTCCCAAGCTATTGCGCTGGTTCGAAAAAGAAAACATCCGCCCCAAAATCGCTGGTGAGTTCGATGATGGCGCCTTGCTCAATGCCTTTGGCGAAGCCGGCACCGGCATCTTTGCGGCACCATCGGCAGTGGCCAAGCGCCTGAAGCAACAACTGGGTGTGCAGCAAATAGGCCAGACCAATGACATCATCGAACAGTTTTTTGCGATTTCAGTGGAGCGACGCCTGACGCACCCGGCGGTGCTGGCGATTCAATCGGCAGCGCGGGAAAGTTTGATCATTCCAAACCACAAATAAATATCGCAACACCAATATGCTTGGGGTGACATTGCCTGAAGATCATCGACCTTGTTTTTGCAGTGTCTTTGTTACGCTTTTGTTTTCCCCGCGCCAAAAGAAAAACCCCACGCACCTTGCGGCACGTGGGGTAAATCCCATTCTCGGGGGAGAGAATGGAGGGGGAAGTCGTACTATAGAAAGTACACTGCCTCATCACAGCATTTTTTACAAATTGTTACGCTGATTGCTCCTTGGATTGGCGTCTCGACAAGTATTGGCACGACATAAAGTAACCGTGCAGACCGGACTCCCACTCACTGGGAACTTGCGCAGATTGCCAGCCCGCAATCGAAACTTTCAACTATTACCTCATGCAGAACGGCTAACATAGGCGCCTGCGCAATCTCCATTGCCGCTACGCAAAAAACTAACACCGCAACTGCCACGAATTCACCCTGCAATGACTCAACTGTCTTCCCCAACCAACCGCAACCAAGCCTTGCGCATCGCCCTGGCAGGCATGATTACCTTGTCTGTCGCCATGGGCATCGGCCGCTTCGCTTTCACTCCGCTGCTGCCAATGATGCTGCACGACCACAGCATCGATCTCAACGGTGGCGGCTGGTTGGCTACGGCCAACTATATTGGCTACTTTCTCGGCGCAATGCTGTGCGCATTTTGGCGCGGCCTGCCGCAGACCAGCACCATCCGCGTGGGGTTGATTGCCACCGTACTGCTCACGCTGGGCATGGGCCTGCTCGACGGTCAGAGTGTATGGCTACTGCTGCGCTTGCTGTCCGGCATCGCCAGTGCGCTGGTGTTTGTCTACAGTTCCGGCTGGTGCCTGCACCGGTTGGCACAACTGCAACAACCCGCGCTGGGCGGCATCATTTTTTGCGGCCCGGGGCTGGGCATCATGCTGACCGGTCTGTCGAGCAGCGCCATGGTTGCCGGGCAATGGCAGGCCATGCATGCCTGGCTGGCGTTCGGTGCATTGGCGGCAGCGCTGACGGCGCTCGCCTGGCCATCTTATCGTCGAAGCATGCCGACAATTACTGCCAGCACGAGCGAAACCAAAACAGCAACTGCCACACTCGAAAAGGTAATACGCCGACCTGAAGTCGGCTGGCAAGTCCTGGCCTACGGCCTGGCCGGATTCGGCTACATCATTACCGCCACGTTCTTGCCAGTCATTGCGCGCCAAGCGTTGCCGGGATCGAACTGGCCCGATTTTTTCTGGCCGTTGTTCGGCCTCTGTGTGGCGCTGGGCGCCTTGAGCGCCACGCGCCTGCCAGTACATGTCGATCAACGTCTGCTACTGGCCGCCTGTTATGTCCTGCAAGCCATCGGCGTGACCATCAGCACACTGCTGCCAAATGAAGTTGGCTTTGCACTCGGCAGCGTCTTGCTTGGCCTCCCCTTTACCGCCATCACCCTGTTTGCCATGCGCGAAGCGCGTCGCTTGCGCAGTGACAACAGCGCCGGCTTGATGGGCTTGATGACAGCAGCTTACGGTGTCGGTCAAATTGTCGGGCCACCGCTGGCGACGCGGCTGGTACGCGCCAACGGCTCGTTTACGCTATCGCTGAGCATTGCCGCTTGTGCTTTGCTCACCGGTGCTGCGCTGTATGTCTGGTTAGCCAAACGAACCCAATAAAAAAGCTGCTACCGTCACCGGCAGCAGCTTTGTGCGACCAGACCTACAGGTCAACGAAACGCTGGCTCACCAAAACTGCGCAGCTTGCGGCTATGCAACTGTTCAATACCGTGATTGCGCAACAACTCCAGTGCCCGGATACCAATTTTCAAATGCTGCGCCACACGCTGCTCATAGAACTTGTTGGCCATGCCCGGCAATTTGATTTCTCCATGCAGAGGCTTGTCGGACACGCATAGCAAGGTCCCATAAGGCACACGGAAGCGGAAACCATTGGCCGCCACCGTGGCGCTTTCCATATCGAGTGCAATTGCCCGGCTCTGGCTGAAGCGCAGCAACGGCGTCCGATGGTCGCGCAACTCCCAGTTACGATCATCGACCGAGGCCACCGTGCCGGTACGCATGATGCGCTTAAGTTCGTAGCCATCCAGTTGAGTAATGCCGGCCACGGCATCCTGCAGCGCCAATTGCACTTCAGCCAAGGCCGGAATCGGCACCCACAAGGGCAAGTCGTCATCAAGCACATGATCATCGCGTACATAGGCATGCGCGAGCACATAATCACCCATGCGCTGAGAAGACGACAACCCGGCGCAATGACCAAGCATGATCCAGCCATGTGGCCGCAGCACGGCGATATGATCGGTGATGGTCTTGGCATTCGATGGACCGACACCAATATTGACCAGCGTGATGCCGGAACCGTCCGGCCGTTGCAAATGATAAGCCGGCATCTGTGGTTGGCGAATCGGCGCTGTGCCGGAACCGGCAACACCTTTCATGCCTTCGACGTTGGCATTGGGCGTGGTGACGTTGCCAGGTTCGACGAAGGCGCTGTACTGTTGGCGATAGGTGCGCAGCTCGGGATCATCGGTGGCCTGCATCAACTCACGCCCGAGCCGCACGAACTCGTCGACATAGAACGCATAATTGGTAAACAACACATAGCGCTGAAACTGATGCGGTGCCGTGGCCGTGTAATGCCGCAAACGATGTAGCGAGTAATCAACACGCGGCGCCGTGAACAGGGCCAACGGATGCGGATGCTCGCCATCACGCCAGCCTCCATTATCGACTTCATAAGTACCGTTGACGATGCGATCATCCATTTCGGCCAGATCTGGCAAGTCAAACACATCGGGCAGCAAGCGCAGATGCTCGGGATCGAGATCACCCTCAACGTGTATACCTTCGGCAAACGCAAAGTGCACTGGAATCGGCAACTCGCTCACACCGATTTCCAGCGGCACCTGATGGTTCTGCAACAGCAGCTTGAATTGACTGAGTAGATAATTCTTGAACAGCGCCGGCCGCGTCAGCGTAGTCTGGTAAGTCCCTGGACCGGCCACGAAACCGAACGACTGGCGCGTGTCAGTGTGGGTGGTTTTATCAGTGGTTATACGGACGAACGGATAACATTCCCGCACACGCGTGGGCAACACCACGCCCTGGGTGAATTGTTTGAAGGCATCCCTCAGAATGGCAGTATTGGCGTCATAGATTTCGATCACTCGATCAACCGCCGCTTGCGGATCGATAAATTTTTCGGTCAACAAATTTGCTCCCATCAATTCTGGTTCTTGTCGCGTCGCCGTTTGCACAACACACTCCCGGCAACGTCCGATTTCATTGTACCGTTACTGGCAAAAACGCCAACTGAAATCATTGCCAGGCTTATCTCGACGCCAAAATCGCGTGTGCGCGCACCCCGCGATATCGAATTAAGAAATAGCGGCTCGCAAAAGATCGCACAATGATCGGCACAGGTGCGGCTGGCTTGCCAGCATTCTTTCCAGTATGCAGTTTTTGCGCAATTGATCGCCAGTTTCACTGCGCGTCAACCGGGCTAATTAAGTGCAGATAACCATAAAAATGCCCCCAAACAGCGCTCCCACCGCACTCCTAGCGGGCGAAAAAGCCAAGCAATGATTCGTACAAATAAATAGTTGAGAAAAATGGTTGTCCCATCTTCTAAGAAGACGCAATGAATGCTATCTTGGCTGCTCTTCGCCTCACAAGGGACCCATGCGGCGTTATTTCTGCTCGCGTTGCATGCAGACGAAGAAGAGGGTTAAAAACATATTTTCATCAAGAGGAACGACATGTATTCCAAAAAGATATTCAGTCAATTTTTGTTGCTAGCCTGTGTGGCATTTGCTTCCATCGCCCATGCACAAAAGCTCCCCAACGTCACCATCCTCGCCACAGGCGGCACAATTGCCGGCACGGGTGCCACCACCACCACCACCGTCGGCTATACCGCCGCCAAGATCGGTGTTGAAGCACTCATCGATGCTGTGCCAGAACTGAAGAAAGTCGCCAACGTCAAGGGCGAACAAGTATTCCAGATCGCCAGCGAAAACATGAACAACGACTACTGGCTGAAATTGGCCAAGCGCGTCAACGTCCTGCTGGCACAAGATGATGTCGACGGTATCGTGATCACCCACGGCACCGACACCATCGAAGAAACTGCCTACTTCCTGAACCTGACCGTCAAGAGCAAGAAGCCAGTTGTGATCGTTGGTGCCATGCGTCCATCGACCGCGATCAGTGCCGACGGCCCGATCAACCTGTACAACGCAGTCCTGCTGGCTGGCAGCAAGGAAGCCATCGGCAAGGGCGTGTTGGTGACATTGAACGACCAGATCAATGGCGCGCGTGAAGTCACCAAGACCAACACCTCGACACTGGATACCTTCAAGACACCAGAACTGGGTTTCCTCGGTTACATCCAAGGCAGCAAGCCATTCTTCTATCGTCAATCGACCCGCAAGAACACTGCTGACAGCGAGTTCGATATCTCCAAGCTTGATAGCCTGCCGCAAGTCGATATCGTCTACGGCTATGCCAACATGAACCCGATTGCCTTGAATGCCTTCGTTGCTGCTGGCGCCAAGGGCATCATTCACGCTGGCGTCGGTGACGGCAGCCTGAACAACACCGTGTTGCCATCGCTGGTCGAAGCACACAAGAAAGGCGTCATCATCGTGCGCGCCAGCCGCGTCGGCCAAGGCATCGTGGCACGTAACGGCGAAGCTGACGACGACAAGCTGGACTTCGTTGTCTCCGATACCTTGAACGCACAAAAAGCCCGCATCCTGTTGATGCTGGCATTGACCAAGACCAACGACACCAAGGAAATCCAAAAGATTTTCTATCAATACTAAGTCTTGCCAGGTCGGTGCACTAGTTGCACCGATTGGAATACAAAATGGCCCGCATTGCGGGCCATTTTTACGTCAAGTTTCAGCGCTAGATGAGAAGACTGAACGGACACGTTCATCACAAAATCCGAAGAAAGCAGGAACCAAGCTTGCGCGACCAACTCTCTATAGATTCACGATGCTTGCGCGCCTACTACCGTGCGTAATGCATGGCATGCATAGATTTTTTGTTGCATCATGCTGTTTTCCCAATAACCGATAGCGCCGCACTGTCCATGTCTGGCCCTGTCAATAAGACACTTTATTGCCTATGATCAACCGCCGCACCTTCCTGAGTACTGCCACCGCAAGCGCCGCGCTGGCTGCGCTTGGCATTCCTGTCGAAGCGCTTGCCACCAACCGCATCAAGCTCGGCAATGCAGCACCGTTCTCGTTCGAGGCCTTGATTGCTCAGGTGCGCGTGAGCGCGCAATCGCCCTATCAACCGCAAAACAAGCCACCCGCTGCCATTCTCGACAAGATCGATTACGAAGCCCATGGCAAGATCAAGTTCAATACCGATGCGGCCTTGTTCGCCAATGGCCCAGGCAAGTTTCCGGTCACTTTTTTCCATCTCGGGCGTTTCTTTCAGGCGCCAGTGCATATGTATGCGCTTGAAGGCGCTGGCAGCAATGCGCACGCGCGCGAGATTCTGTATGACGAGAGTTATTTCGACATGCCGGTCGACAGTCCGGCGCGCAAGCTGCCACGCGGCAGCGGTTTTGCCGGTTTCCGCTTTCAGGAAAACCGCCAGGGCGATCAAGCCAAGCTGGACTGGCGCAAGAATGACTGGGTGGCATTTCTGGGCGCATCGTATTTCCGCGCCATCGGCGATCTGTATCAATACGGTTTGTCGGCACGCGGGATTGCCATCGATGTCGCGCAGGCGGGTAAGGCAGAAGAATTCCCCAACTTCACGCATTTTTATTTTGAAGCGCCAGCTGACAACAGCGATACGGTGGTGGTCTATGCCGTACTTGATGGTCCCAGCATCATCGGTGCCTACAAGTTCATCATGCAGCGCGATCCGAAGGGTGTTGCCGGCGTGATCATGGAAGTCGATTGCGCGCTGTTCCTGCGCCGCGACGTCGGCCGTCTGGGTATCGCACCAGCGACTTCAATGTACTGGTTTTCCGAAACGGTCAAAGGCGCTGGCGCCGACTGGCGGCCGGAGGTGCACGACTCCGACGGCCTGGCGATCTGGACCGGCGCCGGCGAACACATCTGGCGTCCTCTGAACAATCCGGCTCGCATCACGGCATCTGCCTTTGGCGACAACAATCCGCGCGGCTTTGGCTTGTTGCAACGCGACCGCAATTTTGATCATTATCAGGATGGCGTCAATTATGAACGCCGACCGAGCCTGTGGGTAGAACCGCTGGAAGGCTGGGGCGAAGGTGCCGTGCAGTTGGTCGAGATTCCGACCGATGATGAAATCCACGACAACGTTGTTGCCATGTGGGTGCCGCATGCACCGGCCGCAGCCGGCAACAGCTATCGCTTGCGTTACCGCCTGCATTGGCGCAAGGACGAACCGTTTCCTTCGCCACTGGCGCGTTGCGTGGCGACGCGTCTTGGCAATGGCGGCCAGCCCGGACAGGTGCGGCCACAAAACGTGCGCAAGTTCATGGTTGAGTTCGTCGGTGCGCCGCTGGAAAAACTGGCCTTTGGCGAATTGCCGGAAGCCGTCTTGTCATCCTCGCGCGGCAAGTTCACGTATGTGTTCACCGAAGCAGTTCCGGATGGCGTGGCCGGTCACTGGCGGGCGCAATTCGATCTGACCGTCGATGGCGACGATCCGGTGGATCTGCGGCTATTCCTGCGTCACAACAACCAGACTTTGTCGGAAACCTGGCTGTTCCAATACCAGCCGTTCAAGACACGCGGCGTCTATTGATCGTATCTGGCTGCGCCGCCTGTTGTTTGCTGTCATTTGACGGCAAACAGGCGGCGCAGCCATTTGATGGGCACACCGATGAGCGGCAACTTTTGCAGTAATTCCTCGGCGGCATCCCAATAATCGCGGTGCAAGGCCACCAGACCGGCATCATCAAAGTACAGATGAGAACCGCCGACGATCGTGTATTGCTTGCCCTTGATGCCGAACATGAAGGTCCAGGTGACAAACGCTTGATCACCATCGACCAGCCGGGTATCGATAACGAAACGCGGCGCCGTCGTGGTCGCAAACATGTGCTGAAACACACGGCCAATCGCCGCATGCCCGCACACCTCATTGAACGGATCCTTGAAGCGCGCATCAGCCGCATAATAGTGCTCGATCTCGGACAGGCTTTGCAGCGTCAGCGTGCCATACCACATCATCAAGGCATCCAGGCGGTCCTGGGTCGTTGTCGTCGTCATCATGGTGGTCAGGTCAGATGCAGAAAACGTTGGAACAAGGCGAAACGCCAGCGGTAAGGCAGCATTTGCAACAGCTTGAGTACGCGGGTGAAGCGCTTTGGAAAATGAATCTCGAAGCGGCCATCAGCAATCCCGAGCCAGATCGCGCGGGCAGCATCATCGGGCGTTTGCAGCGCCGGCATGGGAAAGCTGTTTTTTTCAGTCAGCTCGGTTTTGACAAAACCGGGGTTGATCAAATAAACGTTGATGCCTTTGTCATGCAGGTCACTGTAGAGAATTTCGGCCAGATTGATCAGTGCAGCTTTACCCGGACCATAGACACTGGCATTGGGCAAGCCCATATAACCGGCCACGCTGGCGACCAGCGCGATACCGCCGCTGCCATTTTTCAGCATATCTGGCAATACCGTCGCCAGCGCTGTATAGACGCTGATCAGATTGGTGCGCAAGGTTTGCTCGGCGGCCTCTTCACGCACTTCCCAACTGCGCTCGGGCCGGTAATCGGCAGCACAGAACAGTAGCAGGTCGATACCGCCGAAGCGTGCACAGACCTCGGCATGACGCTCTCGCCAGGCCGCATGATCGAGCACGTCGAGCGGCACGATCATGGCATGACTGTCGACCTGCGCGCCGTCAATACGGCTGGCATCGACCACCGCTTGCAGCACCTGTTCGCGGCGTGCAGACAAGGCCACCTTGGCGCCTTTTGCCAAGGCCTGTTTGGCCAGCGCCGCACCGATGCCACTGGAGGCGCCAATGATCCAGATGCGCTGGCCTTGCCAATCGCGCACCGGCGTATTCATGGGGGCCAATATCATCATCTCCACCGATCTTCAAGAACGCTTGCGAAAAAACAAAGTGACCTGGCCGACTTCCACGCCGAACTTGCGCATGCTGGTTCGATTGATCATGGTATGGTCGTCGATCAGGAACATCCAATCATCCATCTGCATTTCATACGTCTTGCCATTGACCGGCAGCAACAAGGTGTAGCGCCAGTTCAACGCATTGCCAGCGGCATGGCCGATGGCTTCACCCAACACATCGCCGGCACGCCCGCGCCAGCTGCCATCGGCTTGCCGCTGCAAGGTCCAGATGCGTTCCTGGGTGCTGCCGTCGTCGTAGCGAAAATGTTCTTCCAGAATCAACTGGTCATCCTGCTGCCGACCATGGATGTCAACCTGGAAGCGCTTGACCACTTCGCCGCTGCGTTGCTGAAACATGCCCCACGCCTCGGTCTTGCCCACGAAAAACTGGACCGGATCAAACACCGGTTGCTGGGCGGCGTAATGCGTCACGTCCGGTGAGGAACAGGCCCCCAACAGCAGCAGCAAGGGCATGGCGATAACATTTCCCGCCAAGGTGTGGCGCAACTTGCACAGTAAATTCCACATGATCAACGCTCCTCTAGAATTAGGTACTCGTTGCTACCCGCTCTTGCGCGGGCGCTTCTGACAATGAAGCCGACAGCAGCAAGGCCAGCAATTTACAGCCGCATGGCAGCGCCGCATAGGTCCATCCCAGCGCAGCATTGCCCGCCATGCCGGGTTGATAGCCGAGTGCCGCCAGCAACGGCAAGGTCAAACCCGATAGCGCCAGCGCCAGTTTGCCAAGCAAAGTCCAGATGCCGTAATAGGCGGCCGTGTTGTCATCCTCGGCGATCAGGCCGGCCAGCAGCACCGGCGGCAGTGCCAGATCGGCTCCCAGCGCCAGACCGGCGGCAATACAAACCAGGCCATACCAGAGCACATCGCCAGCCTGCAACAGCACCGCACCGGCGAACGCCAAAATCGCCAGCACCATGCCCATACGCCAGGCGCGCAACACGCCCCAACGCTTGGCGGCCGCTACCCAAGCGGGCAAACCCAGTGCCGTGGCAAGAAAATAAGTGGCGAGAAACCAACCGGCATAATGCGACGCCTGCAAGCGGTCACTGATAAAAAACAAGGCCAGCGTTGCCGGGATCGCCACCGACAGCGCGTTGAAAAAATAAGGCAGCAACAGGCGACGAAAACCGCGATTGGCTGCCATGCTGGCGCTGAGCGCGCGCCAGCCGCTGGCAACACCACTGCTGCCGGTCACCTTATTCCAGGCCGGTGCACCGTACAACAGCGCCACCAGCGACAAACCCAGCAATACAGCAAACCCTGCGGCATAGAGCTGCATTCCGGATGCCACGGCAGCGCCGCTGAGCATGAGCCATCCAGGTATCACACTGGCCAGTACGGCACCGATCAAACCGGCCATTTCGCGCAGCGCTGCGGCATTCAATAAGCCGTCGGCCTGTTGCGATAGCCGTGCACCCCACGCCAGATAAGCAATATTGAGCATGCTGTGGGCGCTGTAGGCGAGTATCAACATCAGACCCAACCAGGCCAACAAGGCCGTGTCGCCATGTCGCACCAGCGCTGGCGGCAACCACAGACCATAGAAGGCAACCGCCAACAACAAGGCCCCGGCAAGCATCCACAACGGCAGGCGTGCTACCGACACACGGTCAATGCAACGCCCCAACCAAGGGTCTTGCATGGTATCGACCAGGCGTGCCAAAAACAGAACCCAACCCGTACCGGCGATGGCCAGACCAAGCTGACTGCTGTAATACGCTGGCGCCTGGATATACACGGGCAAAGCTGACATCGCCAGCGGCCAGCCGAGCAGGCCATAGGCGAGATAGCGCCAGCGTGCCGGTGCGGCAGTCATGATCGTCATGGCTGGCCCAGCAGTTGTTGACGCAACTGCGCGTCCTTGCTGCGTGAGTCCAGCCAGATGGCGAAGAAGGCGCGTGCGAACTCGGGATCGCGCACCTCTGCCAGCAATGCATCGCGGTTATAGAAACGACAGCCGATACCCGGCAGCGACACACCGATCAATTGATCACCAGCCTTGACGTCGACAAAGGCGTTTTGCATCACGGTATGCCATTGCTGGAACTGCATTTCGCTATAACGATCACGGAACAGTCGGCGCATTTCATCGATACTGATGTCGACCAAGCGCTGACGGCTGATATTGCGCTCATAGGTCAGTTCCAGTGCAAACGGTTGCGCCGGATTGAAGGGTACCTGCGCGCTCCACAAGCCGATGCGGTAAATCTTCAGGCCGAACCAGTGCAATTCTCCGCCACCCAACTGCTGCGCCTGCGGCAGATCGTCACGCCAAGTCGCTGCATGGCATGGCAACGTCACGGCCAGCAGCAGACACGCCGCCACAGCCAGATGACAACAGCGGCCAAGCCGGCGTAACTCAGTCCTTATGCAGCAAAAACTGAATAACATCGGTGCGCTCCTCATCAAAACCGGCTTCGCAATAGACGTAATAGAGTTGCCATAGGCGCAAAAAGTGTTCATCGAAACCTTGCGCGGCAATCTCTTCTCGGCGCTGTAAAAATGTCTGCTGCCATCGCCGCAGCGTTTCGGCGTAGTCGTGGCCAAAACGGTATTGGTCGATTGTCTGCAAACCAGCCCGATGCGCCTCGCTGCCGAAGCGCTCCGGGCTAGGCAACATACCACCCGGGAAAATATATTGGCGGATGAAATCCGAGCTATTGCGATAGCGATCAAAATGATTTTCGGCAATCGTGATCGACTGGATCAATGCCTTGCCGTTGCGACGCAAACGTGCTGCCACGGTAGAAAAATACTCGGGCCAGAATTGCTCGCCGACGGCTTCAAACATTTCGATCGACACTACCGCATCGTACTGTCCGTCGAGATCGCGATAGTCGCGCAACTCGACCTGCGCCAGCGCCTGCAATCCTTGCGCCGTCAGCCGCTGTTGCGCCACCTGCAATTGCGCCTCAGAAATCGTGACACCATGTACGTGGATGCCCTGTTGCGCAGCATGCTCGGCAAAGCCACCCCAGCCGCAGCCAATTTCCAGCACGTGATCACCAACGCGCAAACCGAGCTGATCGATGATGCGTTGGTATTTACGCGCCTGCGCGGACGCCAGCGTTTGCGAGTAATCGCCGTCGAACAAGGCGCTGGAATAAGTCCAGCTCGGGTCCAGCCACAGACGATAAAACTCATTGCCGATGTCGTAATGCGCATGGATGTTCTTGCGACTGCCGTCGCGCGTGTTGGGGCGCAACCAATGCTGCAGGCGATACCACAATCCGACCAGCTTGCCGCCAAACAGCATGCGTTCCAGCTCGACCTGATTGCGCAGGCACAGCCGTAACAGCGCACTTAAATCCGGGGTATCAATCCAGCCATTGGCATAGCATTCGGCAAAGCCGATATCGCCCGCTTGCAGCATGCGGGCGCAGGCGCGCCAATCGTGGATATGCATTTGCGCACTGGGCGGTTCACGCAGATCGCCGTAGACCAGCGTATTGCCATGGGGCGTGGTCAGTTGCAGATGGCCGTGCTTGAGACAGTCGAGCAGGCGCAGAAACAGCCGGGTTGACCATGGCGCTGCTTGGGGGCTGGCGGCCAATGGCTGGAGTTGGTTGTGATTCACGATGATGTCTCCTGTTCCAGGGTCACGACGTCTGACGCGACGGGGCTATATTCAGGCTTGCGAAAAAATGGTACGCGCTTGCGCCACAGCTTCCACGCTTGCCAATGGATCTTGACGATGATACTGGCGCTCATCAGCGGTTGCCGCAGCAATGCCCGCAGCGCACTTTGCCGGTCCAGCGCTTGCATGGTGCCGCCGACGCTGGTGTGAATCAGCACACCCTCGCCATCGTCGTAGTCAATGCCGACCAGGGCGGCCTCCGCGGTGTCACGAAAGCGGAAGCGGTAAAATCCGCGCACCTCGCAAAACGGCGAGACATGCATTTGCTTGGCGCATTGCAGTCGCGTATTGGCATCGATGACCGCTTGATCGGGATGCGCCAGCAGATAGCGATGGGTCTCGCCAAAGGTATTGTTCACCTCAGCCAAGACGGCGCGCAAGCCACCGCTGCGGTCATGGCAATACCAGAAACTGACCGGATTGAACACGATGCCGAACATGCGCGGAAAAGTCTGCAGCCAGATCTCGCCATCGATTGGCAGACCGATCTGCAACAGTTGATCGCGCATCCACGCCTCCAGACTGCTACCATCACGCGGCCCAAAATCACGCGTCCGCACCGATATCAGACGCCGTTTGTCGACGCCAAACCAGGCATTGCTGACCTCGTCCAGCCGCGCCAGATTGAGCCTGACGCAAAACACCGGATACAAAAAACGATGCAGCACCGGCCGCAGGCGCTCATGCAACACCTGACCACGCAGCAAATAAGCGGGAGCCGGCCTGCTGTCCATCATGTCACCTGTGCCCAGGATGGCGCCAGGTCAAAGGCCTTTGCCACCCTTAATGCCGACTTCAAGCCATCTTCATGAAAACCGTAACCAGTCCATGCACCGGCAAACCACAGCCCGCGTCGTCCTTGTATTGCTTGCAGTTGTTGTTGTGCCTCCACTGCGGCTTGATCGAATACTGGATGTTCATAATCGAAGCGGGCCAATACCTGCTCAGGCCGTGGCGGCGCAAACGGATTGAGCGTGACCATCACATCGGTCTGGCAAGGCAAGGCTTGCAACTGGTTGAGCCAGTAACTGACACACACTGGACGGCTGCCATCGACGGCGGCGCCGCCCAGATAATTCCAGGCAGACCAGACTTTGCGCCGGCGCGGCATCAACGCCGCATCGGTATGCAGATAGGCGACATTATGCTGATAACGTACCGAGCTCAGCAGGCGCCGCTCCTCGGCGTTGGCGTCGCTAAGCATCTGCAAGGTTTGCGGCGCATGGGTGGCGAACACGACAGCATCAAACTTTTCTTCAATCGCCTCGGTCTGTACGTTCAATTGCGCCCCCAGCTTGACAACGCGCTCGACTTTGGCGTTCAGGCGTACCTGTGGCAAGGTAGCGGCAATTTTGCGGACATAACTGCGCGCGCCACCAAGCACGGTGCGCCATTGTGGACGTTGACTGATTTGCAATAGACCGTGATTGAGGCAAAAGCGCAAAAAGGTACTGGCCGGAAAACCCAAAATATCGGCCGGTGCGCTGGACCAGATCGCCGCCGCCATCGGCAACAGATAGGCATCGCGAAACATCGCGCCATAACCACTTGCTGCCAACAACTGACCAAGCGTGATCGGTTGCCGCAAACTGGCCGCCAGGTTGGCTTGTGCAGTGCGATTGAAGTGCAGCAGGTCCTTGAGCATGCCGAGAAAAGCCGGAGAAAACGCATGACGCCGTTGGGCAAACACACTGTCGAGGTTAGTGCCTGCCCATTCGAAAGCACCCTGCTCCAGCGAAACGCCGAACGACATCGTGGTGCCGTAACTGGCGACCCCGAGTTCGTCGAACAAGGCGATCAGATTGGGATAAGTCGCTTCATTGAACACCAGAAAGCCGGTATCGACGGCAAAACTCTTGTCTTCCAGCGTCACATCCACGGTATTAGTGTGGCCGCCGAGATACGTTCCGGCTTCGAACAACACGACTTCGTGCTGGCGCGCCAAAAAATAAGCACTGGCCAGGCCTGCGATGCCGGCACCAATGACCGCGATTTTTTGCCTTTGTTTTTCCATGAAAGCGCGCCAATAGTGGTGTTGATCTGATTTGCGCCGCACTTTTTCTGCTCTTGCCTGCGCTTCAGTGCTAAGATTACTACCAATACAAAATTAAATCTACTAATTAGTAACGAAAGCTACCCATGGGTATTTTTGGCAAACTAAGCTTCAAGGATCAGGCCTTCAAACTGCGTGAGAGCGCCATTCTGGATGCTACTACGGCGGTACTCGGCAGCAAGGGCTACGATTTGATGACCATGGATGATGTGGCCGGCGCGGTTGGCATTTCCAAACCCAGCCTGTACAAGCATTTCAAGTCAAAGGAAGACTTGGTGGGCGAAGCCTTGATCCGACTGATCGACGGCGCGCTCGACTACCTGGCGCAAATCGATCCGACGCTAGGTCCCAAAGGAAAACTGGCTGCACTGCTGGAATGGGCATTGCGCGTGCGACTGGAAGGCGGCTTGCCGTTCCTGCCGTCGACCAGCGCTCATGTGCGTGAAATGTTGATGCGTAACTTGAAATACGTTACCCGCGTGCTCAAGCTCAATGGCCAACTCGAAAAACTCGTGCAAAGTGCGCAAAAGCTAGGCGAGTTCGATGCAAGCATGCCCAGCGATGTGATCCTGTTCAGTTATTACGCCCGCACCTGCGATCCCGCCGTCGAGTATTTGCAACGCTTCAGCAAAATGAGCAACGACCAGGTCGTGCAACACATGCTGCGCGTGGCATTCGATGGCTTCAATGCCCCTACCCCGGCGCTGCCAGGCTAGCGGGAAAAGCGCTGGGCGCTGAATGGCGCCAGATCGATCTCTGGCGTTTGGCCTGTCAACAGTTGCGCCACCAGACGTCCGGTACGTGCCGACGAACCCAGGCCGATATGACCATGGCCGAAGGCATGAATGATATCGACACTGCGCGTGGACGGACCAATGCAGGGCAAGCCGTCGGGCATGCTGGGACGACGCCCCAGCCAATACCGCATGCGCGCTACGGGGATATCGCGCGGCAAGGCCGGAAAGCTTTGTAGCGCAATCTCGCGCATGATGTGCGCCCGGCGCCAGTCCGGTGCCGCATCGAACGCGGCAAACTCGACCTGTCCCGCCACCCGTAAGCCCTGTTCGGTTTGGGTGGCAATCACTTTGCGATCCATCAGCATCATCGGCGTACGCGGTTGCCCTTCGGGCTGCTCCACCATCGCGTGATAGCCGCGCTCGGTGGCCAACGGCACGCGGTCGCCAGCCAATGCAGCGAGCGCTTTCGATTGCGCGCCAGCTGCAATCACAGCGGCGTCACAGGCAATATCACCACCGTCGGTACACACTGCGCTCAAGCGTCCCTGGGTAAAACGAAAACCGTTGGCGCTAGACATTAACAGTCGAGCGCCACGCGCACACGCATGCTGCGCCAGCGCCGCAACATAAGCACCCGGATTGCGACAATGACCGGCTTCAGTCACCAGCACGGCAAATTCATAACGTGCATCGAGGTCCGGTTCGCGGACCCGCAATTGGGCCGCGGACAATTCTTCCCAACGCACGCCCAGTTCGTGACGAATACGCCAGCCGCGCGCATCTTGTTCGAACTGCTGACGTGAGGGATAGACATGCAGCAGACCGCGTTGCTCGATCAGATCGGCCACGCCCGCCTGCTCGGCCAGTTGCGCATGCAGCGACGCGGCATCGGCCAGCAGGCTACGCAAGGCACGCGCCGTGGTGCTCAGACGCGCTTCGCTGGAACCGGCGATCAGATAGCGCACCAGCCAAGGCAAGATGCGCGGTAAAAAAGCCCAACGAATCGACAAGGGTCCGAGCGGATCGAGCAAAAATCCTGGCACCTTCTTCCACACGCCAGGCTCGGACGGCGGCAAAATCGAATGCGACGACAGCCAGCCAGCATTGCCATAACTGGAAGCCTGCTCGCCGCCTGGCGTGGCGCTATCGAGCAGCGTGACTTGAAAACCTTGGTCGAGCGCATGCAAGGCACTCATGACACCGATGGCACCGGCGCCAATGATTACCACATGGCGCTGCGTAGAGGAAATTGGGGGTGTAGGCATTGAGAACAAGAATGAAGGAGGTGAGCAGAAACGTGCCCATGGCGTCACCGGAAAAATCTTCCGAAGCCCGTATTATCTGTCCAAAACCGCGCCAGACAGCAACTCAGGTGCGTAACGCTGTCGTCACACGCGGCGCTACGATGACCAGATACCCGCTGCGGTAAGCCACCGTCACTGGCAATCATGCCGTTCAGTTAAGAAACACTGGTCGTTGGTTTCTTGGTTTCTTGGTTTCTTGGTTTCTTGGTTTCTTGGTTTCTTGGTTTCTTGGTTTCTTAGATGCTGATGCTGGGTTTTCTTCGGACGACCTAGCCGGGTGCGGCCCGGCAGCCGCTTACTTTTCTTGTCTCGCCAAGAAAAGCTAAGCAAAAGAAGGCGACCGCGCGATCCCGGCCCCTACGGGGTTCCCAGTGATGCGCTGCAGAAAATGGGAGG
>JAMFSU010000078.1 GCA_026225475.1 Duganella sp. | reverse complement strand
TTCAGTTGCTGCTTTGGCCGAGCGCTGCCGCGGCAACCGGGACCTCAAGATGGCGCAGAAGATTGCCGATCATCCAGATGGTGGTCAGCCCGAGAACGACAAAGAACACCGCCAGCGGCGTCAAGCTATGGATCGACACAAAGCCGGCCAAGCCCATCATCAGCGAAGCCACCACCAGCAAGGCAAACCCGAGAATGGCGCTGGTCAGTCCGGCGATATGCGGGAAAATGGAATTGCCCTTGGCCATCAAGGTTGGATACATGGCGCCAGCACAAAATGCCATGAGCAACACCGGACTGGTCAACGTCCATACCTGCAGGCCGACCGTCACCGCCAGGATCAACATGAGGACTGCGGCGCCGGTCATGACGCGCGAACCAATGCGCAGCCTTTGCTCCGGGGTCGGCAGACGCGGATGATGCACCCGGTTGGAAATGCCGCCGAGGAAATACATCAATCCGATCGCCAGTGCCACATAGCCAAAATAGGTCGGCGGCTTGTGCAAGGTATTTTGCACAATGAATGGACCGACGATATTAAATACCAACAGAATGCTATAGCACAATCCTTGCGCCAGAAAACAGCTACGAAACACCGGGCTGACCAACACCATGCGGGCATTCTTCCACAAGGTTTTTGGATGCAGTTGCACCGGCTGCTTGAGCGTTTCGCGGTAGCGCCACAGCACCAGCCACATCGCAAATGAATACAGCAACAGGAAAGTCAGACAGGAGCGCCAGCCGAACAGCGTTTGCAAATGCGCGCCAATGACCGGTGCCACAATCGGCGCCAACCCCCAGGCCGTGGCCATATAGGTAAAGGCATGCATCAGGGCCACGCCGGAGAACGAGTCGGTAATGATGGCCTTGGCCAGCAAATTGGTGGCGGCGATGCCGAAGCCTTGCAGACAGCGCGCAAAAACAAAGGTTTCCAGATTGGTAGCCGCCATCGACAACAGACAGCCGACCGTAAAGATCGCCAGGCCCAGTGCCAGCACGCGTTTGCGCCCATAGGCATCGGCCAGCGGGCCGAATACCAGTTGGCCGAACGCATAGGCCATCAGGTAGCCGGTCACGCTCGACTGGATTGCTTGCGGCGAGGTTTGAAAGAACTGCGCCATGGTCGGCAGCGCTGGCACATAGATGTCGATGGCAAGCTGGCCGGCGGAAGCAAAGGCGCAAATCAGAAACAACAGGAAGCGGGGATGGTTGGCGGTCTGGCTCATAACAAGATGACAAGCAGCAAAAATCGAAGGAGGCGCGTATTGTGACGGCTTATCGATTTGTCTGCTGAGCACCGCAAATCAGGCCTGCTGGCGACGCTGCCACTCCTCGGCAACGTCGGCCATCGTCTTGCGCGTGGCATTGCGTATTCTTGTCATTGGCATCGACCACGGTCAAGCCAGAAATGTCGTCACTGTGCCAATCGAAATGCCTTGCCGATTGCTACACCTTGTCCAGCTTGGCCACGCTCAGATCCAGCAACTTCATGCCGAATTTGCCAAAGTTGATATGCGCACGCGTGCTGCCGCCACCACCTTCGATGTTGACAATCACGCCTTCGCCGAACTTGGCATGGGCCACGTTCTGACCGATGCGCCACCCCGAATCAGGTCGACTGAAGTTCTGTGCGATCTTGTTGTTGCCAGATTCCGGCGCATCGTCCCAGGCTGCCTTGGGATGTGCGAACCAATTTTTGGTTTGCTGCTGTATCTTCGGCGACAGCCATTTGATCGACGCTTCCGGCAGCTCGTCGAAGAAGCGCGAACGCATGTTGTAGCGCGTCTGGCCATGCAACATCCGCGTTTGCGAAAAGCTCATGTAGAGCCGCTTGCGCGCGCGCGTGATGGCGACGTACATCAGACGCCGCTCTTCTTCTACGCCGCCCTCTTCCTTGGCACTGTTTTCATGCGGGAACAGGCCTTCTTCCAGACCGGTAATGAACACCGCATCAAACTCCAACCCCTTGGCCGAGTGCACCGTCATCAATTGCAAGGCGTCCTGTCCGGCCTGCGCCTGGTTGTCGCCCGCTTCGAGCGAGGCATGCGAGAGGAAGGCAGACAACGGTGACATCACGGCCGACAACGGTGCGTCGGCATCGATGATTTCGACGCCGTCGGCGGTCGTGATCGAAGTCCCGGCCATCGCTTGTGCCTGCGGGCCGAGGAAGGCCGGTGTATCCAGGCCATAGCCTTCTTCCGACACGAACAAGGTGGCGGCGCTGACGAGCTGCTCCAGATTCTCGATACGGTCGGCGCCTTCTTTTTCGTTCCGGTAATGCGTGATCAGGCCGCTGGCATCGAGCACCACCTGCACCATTTCCTGCAATGGCAGATTCTGCGTTTCAAAACGTGCGCCTTCGATCAGCTTGATGAAGGCATTCAAGGATGAACCAGCCTTGCCCGCCACGTAAGGCACGGCAGCATAGAGCGAACAATTGTATTGACGTGCGGCGTCTTGCAATTGCTCCAGCGCCTTGGCACCGATGCCGCGCGTGGGGAAGTTGACCACGCGCAGGAAGGCCGAATCGTTGTGCAGATTGTCCATCACTTGCAGGTAGGCAATGGCATGCTTGATTTCCGCACGTTCGAAGAAGCGCTGACCGCCATACACGCGATACGGAATCGCCGCCGAGAACAGCGCATGTTCCAGCACGCGCGACTGCGCATTGGAGCGGTACAGCACGGCAACCTCGCTGCGCGACCAGCCTTCGGCAATCAAATTTTTGACCTGCTCGATGATCCATTGCGCTTCCTGCAGGTCGCTGCTCGATTCGAAAATCCGCACTTGCTCGCCATGGCCAGCATCGGTGCGCAAATTCTTGCCCAGACGCTTGCTGTTGTTGGCGATGAGAATATTGGCGGTATCCAGAATGTGACCATGCGAGCGGTAGTTCTGCTCCAGCTTGATCAAATTCTGCACCCGGAACTCGCGCTCAAACGCTGACATGTTGCCAACATTGGCACCGCGAAACGCGTAGATGCTCTGGTCGTCGTCACCGACGGCAAACACTGCGCCGCTATTGATCTGACCCTGGCCGGACATGAGCTTGAGCCATTTGTATTGCAGGTCGTTGGTATCCTGAAACTCGTCGACCAGAATGTGCTTGAAGCGCTGCTGGTAATGCTCGCGCAGCGGCTGATTACGCGACAGCAGTTCATAGGTGCGTAACAGCAGTTCAGCAAAATCGACCACGCCTTCGCGTTGGCATTGCTGATCGTACAGATCATACAACTCGACGAACTTGCGGTTGTAGTCGTCGGCGGCATCGACATCCTTGGCGCGCAGGCCCTGATCCTTGGCGCCGTTGATGAAGTACATCAGATTGCGCGGCGGGTATTTTTCATCGTCGACATTGAGCGCCTTGAGCAGGCGCTTGATGGCAGACAACTGGTCCTGCGAATCAAGAATCTGGAACGTCTGCGACAAGCCGGCATCGCGGTGATGCGCGCGCAGCAACCGGTTGCACAACCCGTGGAAGGTTCCCACCCACATGCCTCGCGTATTGATCGGCATCATCGCCGACAAGCGCGCCAGCATTTCCTTGGACGCCTTGTTGGTAAACGTCACCGCCAGAATACCCGAGGGCGACACCTGCCCGGTCTGGATCAGCCAGGCAATACGGGTGGTCAATACACGGGTCTTGCCGGAACCGGCACCGGCCAGAATCAGCGCCGACTGCGCCGGGAGCGTTACCGCGGCGAGCTGTTCTTCGTTGAGGTTATGGAGAAGGTTTTGCATCCCGCGATTATACGACTGTATGTCTATACAGGGGGCAGCTTCTTGACGGTCCGGAGCCGTTCACTGGAACGACGCAGCGCCGACAACGCAAAAGGCGGCGCGCCCGTTGAGTTAATCGACTGCAACTGCGACGCCAGTGGCAATTTCACAAAATCAAGATTCGACTGTGTATAACAAGTCGCCACCAAACAATCAACTACGCACGCGCATTGCGACATCGACGCATGCACAAAAAAGTGGAGCGATTGCTTCTGGCAGGCACGAGCCAACAAGGGTAAAATTTCGAGGCGCAATAAGCTCGTCGCTTCGATGACCGCTTAGCCTTGCTGCCTCACTTTTCCCAACTATGTCCGACGACGCTCTACGCCCCACGCCCCCTCCTGCTGCCGTAACCCCTGCGGGCAAACCGCCCGAAGGCAAGGTCATCTCACAAATCCTGTCGACCGTGGTGTTCACCTTTCTGGCCTACCTGACCATCGGCATTCCGCTGGCGGTATTGCCCGGTTACGTGCATCTCGACCTCGGCTATAGCTCATTCGTGGCCGGTTTGTCGATCAGCGTGCAATACCTGTCGACCTTCATCACACGCGCCCAGGCCGGACGTATGGTCGATACCATCGGCCCCAAGAAAACCGTCATTCGCGGCATGCTTGCCTGCATCGCCAGCGGCGCCTTTCTGGTGCTGGCGGCCTGGGCCGTGCAATTGCCGTGGCTCAGCCTGTGCATGATTCTGGTCAGTCGTTTCTTCCTTGGCATCGGTGAAAGCCTGGTTGGTACCGGCGCCATCATCTGGGGCATCGGCCGTATCGGTGCCAACCATACGGCGCGCATGATTTCCTGGAACGGCATTGCCACCTATGGCGCGCTGGCCATCGGTGCACCGTTGGGTGTCGCGCTGACGCAATTGTTTGGCTTTGCGGCGGTTGGGCTGACCACGCTCACGCTAGCCCTGATCGGCTATTTGCTAGCGCGGCCACGCGCTTCGGTACCTGTGATCCGCGGTGAACGACTGGCTTTTCGCCTGGTGTTGCGGCGTGTCCTGCCGTACGGACTGGGACTGGCGCTGGGCACCATCGGCTTTGGCGCCATTGCCACCTTCATCACCTTGTATTACGCCAGCCATCAATGGTCGAATGCGGCATTTTCCCTGACACTGTTCGGTAGCTTCTTCATTGGTTCACGGCTGCTGTTTGCCAATACCATCACGCGCTTCGGTGGTTTCCGTGTGGCGATCGTTTCGTTTCTGGTCGAAGCGGTGGGCCTGCTGATTCTGTGGCTGGCGGCTTCGCCCGAGGTGGCCATGGTCGGTGCGTCGCTGGCGGGTTTCGGTTTCGCACTGGTGTTCCCTTCGCTGGGTGTCGAAGCAGTCGGCCTGGTGCCGGCACCCAATCGCGGCGCTGCGTTAGGTGCCTATTCGGTGTTTCTGGACCTGGCACTGGGCATCACCGGCCCGCTGGCGGGCTTGATCGTGGGCCAGTTTGGCTATGACGATGTGTTCCTGTTCGCGGCCATCGGCGCACTTTGTGCCGTAGCGCTGACGCTGTCGCTCTACCGGCGCGAACGCCTGACACAAACGCCGGTCTGATACTACACTTGGCATTTCGAGATCAATCCCAATGTATATTGTTAGGGTTTTCGTATTTTTTAGCAAAAAAAGTTAGCATAAAATCGAAATATTGCATTCCACTCGACCAAGGAGAAAAACAATGGCAAAGAAAAACGTAGCTTCGATCAATATCGGCATCAACGACAAGGATCGCAAGAAGATCGCTGATGGCCTGTCCAAACTGCTGGCCGACACCTACACGCTGTACCTGAAGACGCACAATTTTCACTGGAACGTCACCGGCCCGATGTTCAACACCTTGCACCTGATGTTTGAAGGGCAATACACCGAACTGGCGCTGGCTGTCGATCTGGTGGCCGAACGTATCCGCGCGCTGGGATACCCGGCACCGGGTTCGTACAAGGAATTCGCCAAGCTGTCGTCGATTCCGGAAGCCGAAGGCGTACCAAACGCGCAGGAAATGATCCAGCAGTTGGTCGAAGGTCAGGAAGCCGTGACCCGCACTGCCCGGGCGATGTTCCCCACTGTTGACGCCGCCGCTGACGAACCGACTGCCGATCTGCTGACACAACGCATGCAATTGCATGAAAAGAATGCATGGATGTTGCGCAGTCTGCTGGAAGACTGATCGGTTACTGATCGACCATCACGGTAACCGGCAAAACAATGCCGCTGACATCGCAAGATGTCAGCGGCATTGTTCATACTGGCAGACTGAACCGCTAAAGCAGTGCAGCGAACTGGCGCGCCGCGTGCTCGGCGTCCTCCGTCATATAGACACTGCTGATCGCAGCCACCATGTCGGCACCCTGGGCAATCAAGGGCCGGCAATTCTCCTGCGTCATGCCGCCGATGACCACCACCGGCAACGCAATCTCCTGCTTGGCTTGCGCGACGATTTCGGGTGCCGTCTTGAAGTCGTATTGTTTGACGCGCGACGGATAAAAGCCGCCGAATGCCACATAAGTCGCACCGGCCTTGGCCGCATCACGCGCCAATTGCAGCGTGCCGTAACACGATGCGCCGACGATCTTGTCTGCCCCCACCAGAGCGCGCACCGCCGCCACACCGGCATCGGTCCCGCCGACATGAATACCGTCGGCATCCAGCACCAGGCAGAGCTCAACGTAATCATTGATGATCAGCGGCGTAGCGTAACGACGGCACAATTGCAACAAAGCACCCGCCTGTTCGCGCCGTAACGCGGCATCAGCCGTCTTGTGGCGATACTGCACCAGTGTGGCACCACCTTTGAGCGCCTGTTCGGTCTTGGCCAGCAACAGCTCGGTATCGTCCCAGTCGGGCGTGACGATGTACAGGCCTTGCAAAGGCCAGTGCTTGGCAGAATGGGAAGTGCTTATCGACATGTCAATGTTCTCCTGCATAAAGTGGCACGCGATTGGGAATGCGCTGACCGGGTGCAATCGCATAGGATGTCGCCAACGCATGCTGGCAATATTGCTGCGCGCTGGCGATGGCAGCACGCATCTCCAAGCCCTTGGCCAGTTGCGCCGCCAAAGCAGCTGCCAGTGTGCAGCCGCTGCCATGGAATTCATCCCGCAAACGCGGCCAGGTCCAGGCGGCATAGGCACCGTCCGGACCGAACCAGCGATTGAGCACATCCTGCTGCTGCGGCCCATGGCCGCCCTTGAGCAAGACATGCGCGCAGCCGCGCTGTTGTAGCAAGGCAGCCTGTAGCACCGGATCATCGACGTCGCCGCACAACCGCCGCGCTTCGATCAAATTAGGGGTGATGATGGTAGCCACCGCATAGAATGGCGCTACCGCAAGCACCGCATCATCGGCCGACAAGTGATCACCTTTGCCGTTGGCCAGCACCGGATCGAACACCACCGGCAATTGCGGTCGCTGACGACGCAACGCCACTATCAGCTCGGCAATCGCTTCCGCGTTGCGACGGCTGCCGGCGATGCCCAGTTTGACGGCGGCAATATCGAAGCGGTCGATCAATACCTGCGCCTGCTGCTGGATCAACTCCGGCGCCAGTGCATGCACCGCAAACACGCTCACGTTATCCTGCACCGTCAACGCCGTTGGCACCGACAGCGGATGGCAACCGAGTGCGCTGATGGTGGGAATGTCGGCCTGCATACCAGCACCACCGCTAGGATCCGAACCGGAAAACACCAATACGCACGGGGGCGTCGGCCGGTAATTGACCGTCGCCGCTGTCATGCCACGCGGCCTGCCATCGGCGACGATGGCGATGCGGCAAAACGACGTGCAATCCGCCCTGCCAGGAAAGCTTCGCGACCGGCCTCTACCGCTAGCTTCATGGCCCGCGCCATGCGCACAGGATCGCGTGCCCCGGCAATCGCGGTATTCATCAGCACACCGTCGCAACCAAGCTCCATCGCAATGGCCGCGTCCGAAGCCGTACCAACACCGGCATCGACCAGCACCGGCACCTTGGCTTGTTCGATGATCAGCGACAGATTCCACGGATTGAGGATGCCCATGCCAGAACCGATCAGCGAGGCCAGCGGCATCACCGCCACCACACCAAGATCTTCCAGCATGCGCGCCTGAATTGGATCATCGCTGCAATACACCATCACATCAAAGCCATCCTTGACCAGCGTAGCAGCCGCCTTCAAGGTTTCCGGCATGTTTGGAAACAAGGTTCTTTCGTCACCGAGCACTTCCAGCTTGACCAGCTTGTGGCCGCCCAGCAGTTCACGCGCCAGTTGCAGCGTGTAGACCGCATCTTCGGCGTTATAGCAACCGGCGGTATTGGGCAGGATGGTGTAACGCGACGGCGGCACCACATCAAGCAGACTTGGTGCGTTGGGGTCCTGGCCGATATTGACGCGGCGTATTGCCACCGTGATGATATCGGCGCCACTGGCCTCGGTGGCCGCACGGGTTTCGTCGAGGTCCTTGTACTTGCCGCTGCCGACCAGCAGGCGCGAACCGTAAGTCTTGCCGGCGATGGTCAAGCCCGTGTCTTGCTGCGGCAGCATGGGGGCATCATTCATGTTCATTTCTTCATCCTTTCATGGAGCATCAACCGCCGCCGATGGCGCGCACCACGTCGACGCGGTCGGCTTCCGCCAACAGACGCTGCGGCCATTGCCGGGACGGCACCACCTGACGGTTGACCGCCACGGCAATGCCTTTGCCGGTCAAGTCCAGCGCCGCAACAAGTTGCGCCAGATTCTGACCGTCGGCCAGGGCGTGCGGTTTGCCGTTGAGTTCAATCTGCATCATGTTCACCTGGGCGGCAATCAAGTCTTGGAATAGATTTCAGCGCCCATCTTGACGAATTCGACCGACTTCACTTCCATGCCCTGCTTCAATGCTGCGATTTCGGTAATGCCTTCCTTGGCGGCGTAATCGCGCACTTCCTGAGTGATTTTCATCGAGCAGAAATGGGGGCCGCACATGGAGCAAAAATGCGCCACCTTGGCCGAATCCTTGGGCAAGGTTTCGTCATGGAATTCGCGCGCCTTGTCGGGATCCAGACCGATGTTGAACTGGTCTTCCCAGCGGAATTCAAAGCGTGCCTTGGACAAGGCATTGTCGCGAATCTGCGCACCCGGATGGCCCTTGGCCAGATCGGCGGCATGCGCGGCGATCTTGTAGGTGATGATGCCGTCCTTCACATCGACCTTGTTGGGCAAGCCGAGATGCTCCTTCGGCGTCACGTAGCACAGCATGGCCGTGCCATACCAGCCGATTTGCGCGGCGCCGATGCCAGACGTGATGTGGTCGTAGCCCGGCGCGATGTCAGTGGTCAATGGCCCCAGCGTATAGAACGGCGCTTCGTGGCACTGTTCCAGTTGCAGATCCATGTTTTCCTTGATCAGGTGCATCGGCACGTGGCCGGGCCCTTCGATCATGACCTGCACATCATGTTTCCAGGCGATCTGAGTCAACTCGCCCAGAGTTTTCAATTCACCCAGTTGCGCTTCATCGTTGGCATCATAGATCGAGCCCGGACGCAGGCCATCGCCGAGACTGAAGCTGACGTCGTAAGCCTTCATGATCTCGCAGATGTCTTCAAAGTGCTCGTAGAGGAACGATTCCTTGTGATGCGCCAGACACCACTTAGCCATGATCGAGCCGCCGCGCGAGACAATGCCCGTCATCCGTTTTGCCGTCAGCGGCACGTATTGCAAGCGCACCCCTGCATGGATGGTGAAGTAATCGACACCCTGCTCGGCTTGCTCGATGAGCGTATCGCGGAAGATTTCCCAGGTCAGGTCTTCGGCCTTGCCGTTGACCTTTTCCAGTGCCTGATAAATCGGCACAGTGCCAATCGGCACCGGCGAATTACGGATGATCCATTCGCGGGTTTCGTGGATATTCTTGCCGGTCGACAGATCCATCACGTTGTCGCCGCCCCAGCGGATTGCCCAGGTCATCTTCTCGACTTCTTCGCCAATCGACGACGTCACTGCCGAGTTGCCGATGTTGGCATTGATCTTCACCAGGAAGTTGCGACCAATAATCATCGGCTCGACTTCCGGATGATTGATATTGGCCGGAATGATGGCACGACCACGCGCCACTTCCGAGCGCACGAATTCCGGCGTGATTTGCGCCGGAATCGACGCGCCAAATGATTGACCAGGATGCTGGCGACCCATCAGATCAGCCAGCTTGTTGCCCATCGGTCCGGACGCCTTCAATTGCTCCAGGTACTCCTGGCGACGCAAGTTTTCGCGCAGAGAAACAAACTCCATTTCAGGCGTGATGATGCCTTGGCGGGCATAGTGCATTTGCGTGACGTTGCCACTGAGATTGGCGCCGGTCTTGGCGCGGCGCGGTTTGCGATGCAGGTTGAAGCGTAGTTCCGCCAGCGCCGGATCGTTGAGGCGTTGCTGGCCGTATTCAGAGCTTGGACCGTCCAGTTCATCGGTATCGTTGCGCTCCACAATCCACGGCAGGCGCGGCGTCGCCAAGCCGGTACGGATATCGATTTGCACTTCAGGATCGGTGTAAGGGCCGGACGTATCGTAGACGTAAATCGGTGGATTTTTTTCCGAACCGAACATGGCCGGTGTGTCGGACTGACTGATTTCGCGCATCGGCACACGGATATCGGGACGCGATCCGGTCACATAAATCTTGCGCGAGTTTGGTAACGGTTGCACGGCGGCGTCATCGACGGTCGCAGTAGCGGAGAGGAATTTCGGATTGGCGTTCATTTTGGCTCCTTTGCTTAAATTACTTGGCTTGGAGCCAGCAAAGGAGGATTCGGAATGGACGTAGCACATGATGCAGAGTGCGTATCGGTAGTTCCGGCGCTTCCCTTCGCTGGCATTACCCAGATCAGGTTCAAGGGTATTTCTCACCCGTCGCGGCACGATTGCTTCACCCAATAACTATGGAAAGAAACCTCGCCGGGACAGGACCCCTAGCATTGCAGCGTCGGCTTGCGCAAACACTGCGAGGTGGATTCTACCTCAATAAAAACCCCTGCGGAGCAGATTTCAAATGAATCAAAGCGACATCGAAATCACACAATGCTGAGTTGATATTCAAAATTCAACTGTATTTTTGTAATTAATGAATGATTGTATTTAGATAGTTTTTTTATTCATTCAGATGTTTCATAGGCGAAACCAGCAGGAATTTTTTGAGCTCAGCTGCCCGGCAGTCATGCAGTGGCAAGCGCTACCTGGGTTGTATTGCAGCCTATCGACAGCACCGCACATCGCCGCATCACGGGTCGCCACCATGGCCGCACCACCGCCTACCTGACGCACAACGACACCAACGCCTGCGACAAACCGCCGCGACGATCGACCAGAGCGGGCCACCCTGGCAGCCCCCTCAGCAAGCCGCACCGATAGCGGTTGGGGTCTCCCGCTGGCACTGGCCGCGGCCAGATCCGCTCGGCCTGATACCGTCCCAGGAAAAGATAGACGACATCACACGTCAGCACATTCAGAACACCTATCAAATGACAACGAATCTCCTGCATGAGCACAGCCGCAACTATCCAGATGTCATCATCGCCCCACTGTCACAGCCGATTCCTGCCGCATCCCATCGTCCTGACGGTGCGGATCGGCGCAAGATCAACAATCTGGATAAGGCATCAACCAGCACACGGGCGGTCTGATCAATTTCATAGCCCAAATCGTCCGACCTTGAGACTGCCTAGGTTGGTGACGCGCAAAGTTGCGGGAATCAGGCTCAAGGCCAGCACGGACGATTGATTCATACGACACGGTACCACTCAGGCAGTACTACCGCCATCGACGGTAATTGACGTTCCCGTGATCATCGCTGCCTTGTCTCCCAGCAGATAAATAACCGCTCCAGCAACGTCATCCACCGTCGCCAACCGCCCCAGCGGACTGCGCCGCTTGATGCTAGCCAGCTTCTCGCCTTCCAGGCCTACGGTCATCCCCGTTTCCATATAACCGGGGGCAATTTCATTGACGGTGATTCCGGCTTTGCCAACTTCACGCGCCAGCGACTTGGTGAAGCCGCTCAACGCCGCCTTGCTGGCAGCGTAGACACTCAGGCCACTGAAACCGGTAGACGCGATAATCGATGAAATATTGATAATGCGTCCGCCCTGGTTGAGCAGCATCGGTCGCAACAAATACTTGCTCATGAGAATCGGTGCTTCAACATTGACCCGCAACAGTTGACCGATCTGGCTTTCATGCATGGTCGCCAACACGCCGTCATATCCCAATGCCGCATTATTGATCAGTCCATACGGTCGGCCAAACTGCTTGCTGAGGCTGGTGCAAAGTACGTGTATTCCTTCGATTTGCGAAAAATCGTAAGGCAAGAAATGCAGGTCGTCGGGATACGTACTGGCCAACGCAGCCAGCTCGGGTGTATAGGTGCGCGCAATACCCACCACCCGATAGTCGTTCTGCAGCAAGGTATTCACGATGGCCAAGCCCAGACCTTTGCTGGCGCCGGTGACGATAATCAGTTTTTTCATCTCAATGACGATTCATTTTTCCGGCATCACCGGCGGGGATGGAGGCGACCCAATTCAATTTAACGGGAATCTGGTAGCGCGCCAACTGTTGCAAACATTGCTTCATGACCGCTAGCTGCAACGCGGCCTGCTGCAGCGGATCGACTGCCACCACGTCGGCCGCCACCAGTTGTCCGACCATGCTGCTGCGCTTGCCATAGACACGCGCCTGCAAAATGCCTGGCACCGCCAAAATGACTTGTTCGACCTGTTCGGGATGGACTTTGTTGCCACCAACGTTGATTACTCCTCCAGCGCGGCCAAGAAACAGGACGCGCTCGCCAGCAAGCCGCACAAGATCTTCCGTATCAAGAAAGCCATCGGCATCGGTACGCGCTGCAACGACGGCAGCCTCGGCGACGACCGCTGGCCGCACCAGCAAATGCTGTTGCGCATCAATGCGCAAAGCCAGCGGTGCGGTGCCCGCCACACCATCGAGCCAGGATGCTGGAAAGCCGGCCTGGCCATCGGCTACAGTAAAGCCAACGCCAGCTTCGGTGGAAGCATAAATGTGCAGCAATTTCGCCTGCGGAAAATAGCGCCGCAACCAATCCAGTAAGCCCTGGTCGGCGATTTCGCCGCCTAGCGTCAACTGTTTCAACTCGAGCTGCGTCAAGCGACCTGTCATCAACAATGCACGCCACAGTGACGGCGTCGCCGACAAGGCAGTCACCTGGTGCAACAACATGGCATCGATGCGCTGATCCGGTTCCGGTCCTTGCGCATCCACCAGCGTTGCGCCCGACAATAGTGCTTGCAACATCACCTGCAAGCCGGCGAAACGATAGGGTTGATACACCAGCCCCCAGCGCAAGCCACGGCTGAACGATGAAGTCTTGATCTTGTCGGCCAAGCCGCTCAGTGTATGACCAATCAGTTTCGGCGTACCCGAGGTGCCGGAGGTGGCCAACCACCAGCGCGTCGCCGGCTTGGCCGCGCTCATGGCAAATGCAGACTGGATCGGTAATGACGATGCATCAACGAGCTCACCGTACTGCCAGAAAAAATGACAGTCGAGTTGACGCCGCTGGTGTTCGCGCTCGTCCGCAGCAAGGTTTGGGGTCACCAGCCAAAGGTCGCTGCACCAGCCATCGAAGGCCAGCAAGCTGACACAGAAGTCGACCAGATCAGAACAATCCAGCGCAACACTGCAATTGCGTAACTGTGGATAGTGCTCGCGGCGTTGCTGCGCCTGCTGCAACAATGTCGCATAAGCGTGTGAGCTACCGTCGACATGCAAGTGGCCCGATGCGCTGCTCTGCGCGTCATCGATGGCAATGCCTGCCGCAACGCGCTCCCACAGACTGGTCATTGCGCCGGTGCAAATTTCTGATAAATCGCAAGAAACTCGCCCAGTGTTGCCGGATAGACCGGCTCTTCCATCTGCACGAACGGATCGAAACCGAGCTCCTCCTCCAGACGCGAAACCAGCATTGCAAAACCAAGCGAATCGAGACCGCTTTCCAGTAGCACCGTGCTGTTTTGCAATGGTGACACCAGTTGACACTCGGTCATCTCGGCAATTTCCTGCATGCAGGTAAAGATAGTGTTGTTCAGATCCACGTCGTCAAGTCTCATTAAAAATGAATTGTATGTTGCCGGCAGCCGCCGCAACCTGTTTTGGCAACTTTGCCAGGATGCCTGCCCGCGCCACGCGCCAGTCATCCATTACATAGCGAAACACCAATGCATCATGCGCCACACCGTCGCGTTCAACCACGGCAGCTTTGTTGTCGAGCTGCTGGTAAGCGAAAAATCGATGCAATTTGATTGGCGGGAAATTGAAATCGAGTACCTCGGCGCGTAACTGTTGCGCGCCATGTGCGGCCGCGAAATCGAGCGCTGCTATTTCCAGCAAAATACCGCTACCGGGCCAGACCGCATTTTCGCCGATATAACAACCCCACTCCCATTCCGGCAATTGCATTTCCGAAAAATTCAGGCAACCGATTGGTTTGCCGTTTTGCGACATCACAAAAAACCGTCGTGCCGGATCCTGGCTTAGGTTTTCAAACCATTGCTTATGCTGCACCAGAGAGATTACTTCCTGGCTGTACATATTTTGCCGTATCCGCGGCAAATTGCGCCACGTCAGAATTTGCGGCAGGTGTTCCGATGCCAGCAGGGAAAATATCGTGACAGGATAAGCTTCATTCATGCCACACCTATCAACATAGTTGCCACGACAAGGCAGTACCACGCACGATATCTTGCTGTGCCCGGCGCCCCAAAATCTGTTCATAGAATTTGGGCGGTAATCCGAGACCTGGACGAATTGCCCGCAAATTATCCGGCGTGAATGCTTCACCTGCCTTCATATCCTGCACGACATACAGCGAACGGCGGTATTGCAGCGATGCTTTTTCTTTTTCGGTCGGGCCGTAACTGACAGTACCGAGCGCCAGCCGCGCGCGCTCGGTTTCGACCACCAGCGCGCTCATCTCGGCCGGCTCCATCGAAAACGTCGAGTCAACCCCGCCATCGGCGCGACTGAGCGTGAAGTGTTTTTCGATCACGCTGGCACCTAGCGCCACACTGGCCACCGAAACACCGATGCCCATCGTATGATCGGACAAGCCGACCTCGCATTGAAACAATTCACGCAAATGGGGAATCGTCAGAATATTGGTATTTTCCGGTGTGGCCGGATAGGTGCTGGTGCACTTGAGCAGAACCAGGTCGCGCGCACCCGCTGCACGCGCGGCACGTACTGTTTCATCCAGCTCAGCCACACTCGCCATGCCGGTGGAAATAATCATCGGCTTGCCGGTCGCAGCAACCTTGCGGATCAACGGCAAATCGGTATTCTCAAATGACGCGATCTTGTAACACGGCACATCGAGCGACTCCAGAAAATCGACCGCGGCGGCATCGAACGGTGTACTAAACCCAAGCACACCATGTTCGCGGCAACGATCAAAGATCGCCTTGTGCCATTCCCATGGTGTATAGGCTTCTTGATACAGCTTATAGAGCGACGTGCCATTCCACAGGTTTTTAGGATCCGCAATAAAAAATTCATCGCGATCCAGATCCAGCGTCATGCTGTCGGCAGTGTAAGTCTGAATCTTCAGGGCATGCGCGCCCGTCGCGGCAGCGGCATCGACGATCTCCAATGCGCGTTCCAGCGACTGATTGTGGTTGCCCGACATCTCCGCAATAATGAAAGGCGCATGCCCTGCACCAACCAAATGCTTGCCGATCCTGATGCCACCAGCGCCATTCGTATCAGACATGATTGCTTAAGCTCCTAAACACATTGAATTCAAAAAATATTCCTGCTCATTGACCAAGGACACAAGCGGCAACACGCGCCAGCCCCTGACCATCGACCAGTTCCAGACTGCGCCGTGACAAGGATGATAGCAGCCAGGGATTGCTCAGTGCAAAGCCCAGCGCTCGCTGCACGTGAACGCTATCAATATCTTCCGAACGCCCCAAATAGAGCAAGGTACCGGCTTCTGCCATCGTGGCTGTGGCACTGACCTGATTATCGGCGATGGCAACGACCAGACTCGGCACGCCCAGCACCGCGCGCTCCCACAGTGCGGTGCCGCCCGCCCCCACGCAAAGGTCTGCCGCCATCATGCGCTCGGCCATATTATTGATTTGACAATAAAATTGCATCTGTTCGTTGCGGCGACACATCTGCTGCACCGCATCCCGTTGCGGATTGGCAGCACCGACAATGACATCGCACTGGAGTCGCTTGCCACTAGCCTGCAAGGCTTCAATCGCCGTCAATACCTTGAGCGTTTCTGCCCCTGGATCGGTACCACCAAAAAAAACTGCCAGGCGCTCGACCTGACCATCACGTGGTCGCAACTGTTTGCGCTGCAAAACAAATTCTGGACGCAGCATGGCGAATTGCGGACCGAGCAGTTGCCGACATGAGGCAGGCAGCAGACCGAGATAACGTTGTTGCAGATCCTGATTCAGATTCTGGTCAAGCAAGACGTCACAATCATGTGCCCGGTCGGCCAGATCGTCTATGACCATGATGCGCTCGACCAACGGTCGCAAACGGGACTCCCAGCGAGCATCCAACTGATAATGGTCAATCACAAAACACTGCTGCCGGGGAAAATCAGCGAGGCAGGCCGCGGTCTGCTCTGCATCTTCGCACCAGTCAGTCGCCAGCGCGGGCAAAAGCCGGCAAGCATGTCCGCGCGTGATCACCTCAGCCTGCAAAGCCTCAATATCACAACGTAAAATGAACAGCACTGATGCCCCATGATCACGCAAGGCATCGGCCAGCGCCAGACAACGCATCAGATGTCCAGAACCAATGGCGACTGAGGCATCCAGCCGAAAGGCGACGTTCATTTGGCACCTGTCGATTGCAAAGCCAACAATTGCGTGACGGCCGGCAACATCAGTTCGGCACGCAGAAAATCGTCTTCCGTGTCAATATCTTGGACGCGCCAGCGCGGCAAGTGGAGCGGGAATGAATCTGCTCCGAACACAGCCGTACCCTGCAACCAGGCATCGGTGCGTCCCCAATAAAACTGCGCTGCGTCATGCAAAGCTTGCGGCAAATCTTGCGAACGGGTCTGTGCATGTTCTGGAAACAGCATGCGCAGACCACCCTCGGGCGCAGCCACGAAAGAGCGGAACACCGGCGCAGCAAAATCGGTCACGGAAAATGCATACTGCCAGCGCGACGACGACATTGCCTGCAAGCCAGCACGTAGATCTTCTGCCAGCAAGAACGGCGCGGTCGGATAGATGCAGCACACCAGCTCCGGCCGCTGTCCAGCGGCGACCAGCCAGTCGATCGCATGCGCGACCACCACAGAAGTCCCAGTGTGGTCATCGGCCAGCGCGGCAGGACGAACGAACGGTACTTCTGCGCCATATTCTTTGGCGACTGCGCACACTTCGTCATCGTCGGTCGACACCAGCACACGATCGAAACAGCCGCTCTGCAGTGCGGCCTCAATGGCCCAGGCAATCATCGGCTTACCGCCGAACGGGCGAATATTCTTGCGCGGAATACGCTTGCTGCCTCCGCGTGCAGGGATAACGGCAAGCTTCATCATGTTGGTCCGCTCATGATTCAGGCACGCCGACGATACAGGCGCAATTCGGAGTGGAAGCCATCCACGGTCTTATAACCGAACGGATAAACATTCGTCGCCAGCAAATCATACGCTGGCAACAGGCCATCGTAATCGCTACCCAGAATCGGCTTTTCAACGCCGTATTGATGTTGCGCAGATTTGACCTGCTTGCCTTCGCGTAAATTGCGCAGCAGCACAAATCTGGCACCCAGGCGGTCGACATGCTGCAGATAATTGGCCACCACATGCGGCTCCATTTCCTGAAACGAAATGAAATTGACGAACAAATCTATTTTGCCTTGCACTGCCGGCAATTGCCAAGGGCACAACACCATCTGCTGCGGCGCATCCGGCACGGCAATACTCTGCAGCGCGCGCGTCTGCGCGTAATCGGTAAATTGGATACCCGACTGCTGCGCCAGATAGTAACTGGACACGGCAGCGGTCGGCGGAATGTCGACATTGATGTAACTGAACTCGCCGGCTTGCAGCAAAATCTCACCCAGTGTGCCAAAACCGCCACCGATCTCCAGCACATTGCGAATACCGGAAACTTCGCTGCCGAGTTGCTGTTTCAAGAAACTCAAGCCGTTCAGATAATTGAGTGCAGAACGGCTGAAGGCACGCCCTTCGAAGTGGAACTGCTCTTGCGGTGCGCCGACATCAGATTCTGAGAAACGTGACAGATCCATGCCGTCTGGCAGCAAACTTGCATTTGCCGCCTGCAATACCCGATAGTCCGCCAGCGCCCAGATTTCACCCGACAGCATGTGCAACAAGGATTGGTATTTCTTGCTGCCGGCCGGCGCCAGTTGCACAATTACCGCCTTCAAATGCTCAAAGTCATCCTCCGCAAATCCACCTCCTGGTGGGCCATAGGTCGGCACAAAGAAATCACGCGTACGTCCCAATCGGCGAAACTCATCAAACCCAGAGGACTGCAATTCAGCGATGATCGGCGCCGATGCCTGCGCCCAAAAATTGGTCGGCTGGAAAATCGTATCCTGCATCCGCAAGTCTGCCAACATCTGTTCGAGAATACGAATGGCAGCAGTAGAGCGATCTGAAACGGGGAGCATTGTCATGTCAATTATGATGAACCAGGAGTCTATATTTTTACCGGAGATGTTCGCGCAAACGCTGGCACACAATATCCTGCTGCTCTTCAGTCAAGTCGGGATACATCGGAATACTGATGGCCTCGGCATAATACTGTTCGGCTTGCGGAAATGAAGCCTTATCAAATCCAAACCGCTCATAGTAAGGCTGACGATAAATAGGCATGTAGTGCAGATTGACGTAAATATTGTCTGCCCATAAGCGCTCGAAAACTTCCCGACGCGTGCTTTTTATTTTATCCAATTGCAGACGGATCACATACAAATGCAAGCCCGAATGGGAGTCCGGATGCTGCCACGGCAACTGCAGCGGCAAATCGGCCAGCAACTTGTCATAGCGATGCGCCAGTGCATGTCGTCGTGCGATGAAGGCATCCAGATTCTTCATTTGACTTAAGCCAAGCGCAGCATGGATATCGGTCATGCGATAGTTGAAGCCAAGCTCGACCTGCTGATAATGCCAGGGCCCATCCAATGGTTTTTGCATCATGTCAGGATCACGCGTGATGCCGTGACTACGCAGCAACTGCAGGCGCCGCGCCAACTCTGGATCACGCGTGAGCGCCATGCCACCTTCACCGGTGGTAATGATCTTGACCGGATGAAAACTGAAGATAGTAATATCGCTATAGCGGCAGTTTCCAATGGGCTCGCCACGATATTTCCCGCCAATGGCGTGCGATGCATCCTCAATGATCTTGAAGCCATACTTGATTGCCAATGCATGGATGCCCGCCATGTCACAAGACTGCCCACACAAATCCACAGGTATCACGACTTTAGGCAAACGACCGATTTTCTCAGCCTGCTCCAGCTTGGTCGCGAGCGCGCGCACATCGAGATTGTATGTGCGCGAGTCGATATCGACAAAATCGATTTCTGCGCCACAGTAGAGCGCGCAATTGGAACTCGCCACGAAGCTGATCGGCGTAGTCCATACAATATCGCCAGGCCCGACGCCCAGTGCCACACAAGAGAGATGCAACGCCGATGTGGCATTAGTCACAGCAAATGCGTAAGGAACGTCGCAATGCGTCGCAACTGCTTTCTCAAACGCAGGTCCGGTCGGCCCCTGGGTCAGATATACCGAACGCAGAACATTGGCGACAGCTTCGATATCGTCTTCAGTGACATGTTGACGCGCATACGGAATCATATTGCCCATTTTTTCTACCGAATAATGATGTGCGTGTTACTGAGTACTTAATTCGGATAAGTTATCTCAACACAAAAATTAACTGTGGCAAGCGTCATTGGCTCGACCCGGCCACGCATGAAGCACTAATGCCGCCATACCTCAATCCAGCTTGATCCCAATGAACTTGTCTTGCCCTTGCATCTGCTTGATATAACGCACAGCCGACGACGAATTGATCACCACAAACTTGCTGAAGTTGTACAGTGACGACTGAAAACCAATGGCAAAACCGTTCATCTCGAAAAAATCTTTATAAGGAATGCCATAACGATACATCTCATTCTTAAAATCGGGATGTAGATGCAAGTCGTCAGATGGATGGAATTTGATCACCAGCGAGCCGCCCTAACCGGCCAGCACTGCGCTCTGCGCGCGCAGCGTCGCCTTCTTCGATATAGAACACCTTGCGTAACACATCCGCCAGCTTCAATAGTTTGCTGGCCAGATAACGATTGTCATGCCGGTGACGCCCGATCAAGTAGGTAATCGGACTATGGGCATACCTCAGGTCAATCATTGTTTCAGTTTGCATCGTCTATCCAGAGTAAAAGCATCAGGGCGCCCTTGGAACGCTCTTTTTGTTCTTGGGTTCTGCCGTTGTCCATTGTTCGTCATTGCCATTGCTTCAAATCAGCCAAATTGCAGAGCGAGCTATGCCAGTGTGTGACAAATTAAAGCACGCGCACCCACGCCATCAATGCACGATTAACGAGGCTTTTATCGCTCATTCCTGCCAACATGCAAGATTCTTATCTCGTGATTTTCTACGCCAAAATGCCGATCTATGACATAAATACCCAGATTTATGGCGCAAATACTCAATACAGTACATGACAAATTCGCTGACCAGACGCGTCCAACCACCTCGGCATTGCCGTTTCATCCTATCCATTGTTTATTGCCGCCATTTCCCTCTATGAACATCGTCATCATCGCTGCCGACATGTGCAAGCGTATGCAATCTACGTTGTCCAAAGTCCTCCACCCGTTCACAGGTAAGCTGCAACTAGGTATCGGCCATGCTGCAGCACAGACCATACCGCAGCTCGATGACTAGGTGCCGACGCCAACCCGGAAACTGCATACCAGAGAATTCCGGGACTAAGGAGGCGGCGCCCAAGTTGTTACATCGTCTTCAGTCGTTCAACACCTCCACCCGCCGCCGCGCCTCATCGCGGATCAATCCGGCGGAGGCAATCGCCAGCCGCATCAACTGATCCGCTTCGACGATGCCGACGGCGGGTGCGGTGGTCGCACCGGTATCGGCGTCCAGATTGGCCACGCGTTCCATATCGCTGGCGTAGGCGATTTGCAGGCAGGTGTGAATACCGGCAGTCACATCGAGGGTAGTTTCGAGGAACTTGGCGTAGGGACTGCCTTGCGCTTTGCCTTCGATCCAGTGGAAGTCCTGATGCGCAGGCCGGTGTTGGCGGTAGGTGTCTTGATGGTCGCCGCGGATGTCGGCGTGCTGGAAGTGCTCGGTTTGCTTGCTGCTGTCGGTCATGCTGTCTCCGTCTGATATATCAACAGACCCGCCAGTGCCTCGCAATCAATACAAGGAGGGTGGCGGGCACAAGGCCGGAAATACGCACGGGCCGTCAAACCCGGTCCCCTCTTTGTCAGGGACGCATGCAGAATACCGGTCGCTAAAACCGGGGTCAATCGAATCTTACTGGTTCGCTATTGATGATTGCGTCCTTGCACACAGGCCATCAGGCCGGTGCCGTGTCCCAATGTTGATGCGCGGCCCGAACCTGCGTGCGCATGAGTGCCCAAGAAAGATACTTGGCAGTATCCGCTATCAAAGTGGACATGCGCTAGAAAATTGAATTGCGTCAGCAGATTTGCAATTAATTTTTTGCTTATTTGTGGATTTATTTCGATTCCATGCATTGCCACATGGTATATTTTTGCTGCACCGTGTTGACTCGCTTGCGTGAAAAACAGCAGGCGGTCGTGCCCCATCGATAAATGCAATCGATGTACAACAATGAAAAAACGTAGTGTTTGCCACGCCGCTGGTCATTACCATGCTGATGGTGGCAATACAAGGTTGCCAGACAGTGACTGCTGCCGCTGACATGGCGCAAGCAGGGATGCCGGGGGGCGTCCACTGGATTGGTTTTATATCGATATCGCCACCATGCCACGCTGCGATATCGTTGCTTGCCACATAAGAAATATGAGAAGAAACCAGACCTACCAGAAGATCGTCGTCCGTACTCTCGTCGTCGCCATTTGTTCCAGCTTTGCTTCAGGATGTGCAGTCGATCCCGTGACTGGTCGCCCGTCATTGAAGGAAACCTTTGCCAGCGATGATCCCTGCTCCCAAAACGCCCGCAACATCGGCATTGGCGTCGGCGTTCTGGCCGGCGCGCTCATCGGCAAGCAAGTCAACGGCTCCAACAAGGGCCTACTCATCGGTGCCGCCCTAGGTGGTGCCATCGGTGGGCTGATCGGCAACGATATCGACAAGCGCCGCTGCGCGTTATCGAAAATCGCCAAGCAATACAACCTCGATCTGCAGGTGACCTCACTCGACAGCAATGGTCAGGAAATCGCCACCTCGGCGGCCACCGGTGGCGCTGCCGAAACAAAGAAGCCGGAGGCGGCCGGTTCGCTGGTAGAGATCCGCGATCCGGCCAGTGCCGGGGGCCACTTCGAAAGCAATTCTGACCGACTGACGCCGCGTGCGCAGCAATATTTTGCGGCCATTGCCGACACTTACAACCCACAGAAAAGCGCCGCCGAGATTCAGGATCTCAAGGAAAAGGCGCAGTACCTGGCGCAAGCCGGTCAGCGCAAGATCTTGCTGGTGGGGCATACCGATGACACCGGCTCGTCACAGCTCAATGCAGATCTGTCGGAGCGCCGCGCGCGCGCTGTGACCAAATTCATGGAAGACCATGGCGTGCCCAAAAGTAGCCTCTACTTCCAGGGTGCGGGTGAGTTCTATCCGGTAGCCGACAATGGCACCGATGAGGGTCGTGCCAAGAACCGACGTGTCGATATCGTCGAGATGACAGACAAGACCGCCTTTGATAATTACCTCGCAGCGCGCAAGCCACACGTTGAGTTTTATCGTGCACGCAGCGAAGTCGCGGAGGCCAGCGCCAGCCAAGCTGCGGTGCGACCTGGCGCCGCCAAGACAGTTAAAAGCAAGAAGGCCGCCAGTGGCGATGCGGCAAGTGTCGCTAAGTCGGCGGCCCCTTCGACAACCGCACCGCCTTCCACACCGACGGCCAGCACCACCGGCGCGAGCCGCGCCAGTGTGCGCGGCGACACGATTGATTTCGGCGGCGTACCGCTGGTGGCCTCCAGCAATGTTGCCAGTATCGGCCAGGTTGAACCGAAGAAGTCGTTCTTCTCCCTGATCAGCACGGCCTACGCTGATACGCCAATTGTGCTGGACGACTGCACACGCGACCGGCCGCGTGTGGCCAATAGCGTCAAGGCGCTCGGCGATGGCAAGGCTTACAGGACCAGCGAGCATATTCCGGGCTTGTATGGCAAGACCTGGACAGACCAGGTCAACGGCCACCAGATCGTCATCAATAAGGTGGCGGTATTGGCCGGCGACGGTGCCCTCGCCAGCTTGCCGGAGTTCAAGGTCTACCGGAATTACAACCCGGCAAAAAAGAATGGCGCCACACCAGAGGTGTCACTCAAACCAGAGGTCAATACCTACCTCGGCAGCAAGGGCTTGCTGTATCGCATGTTCGTCAACGGCCAGGGCGGCGTGCAGTGCGTCGATATCGTCTTCGAGAGTAACGGTGGCGCAGTTGCCAAGGCTGGCAAGCTGGTCTACCTGCACGGGGCGACGCCCTACGTGGCCGACTTCAAACCAAAAATGTATCAATAAATAATAATTTCATCAGAGGGAATGGACATGAAAGAGTTCTTTGCAACCTATCCGCAAGCAGCCTGGAGCATCGTCAGTGTGCTGCTGGCGGCTGTCGTCATTGTGGCATTGTGGGAGAAGGTTAAATGGTGGTGGTTCAACACCTGGGTGACGTTTCCGCTGGTGGGTCGGATCGCCACGCTCTCGCGCAACGCCACCGAGGACACCGCCGCTCCTGGCTGGTTCACCGGCGAGCGCACCTTGTGCCAGGAATACAAGTCATTCGTTCACGTTCAGGACGAACATGACTTCAACGAGAAGGTCAAATATCTGACCAAGGCTGGCGACAACGGTCGCACCAACACACCCAACTGGATCTGGCTGCTGACGATCTCGATGGTGTTCATTGAAGCGATGGGTTTTTCGTATGTGTTGGCCGGCTATACCCTGCCCGGCGCCAGCGAAAATCTGCAACAGACCGGTGCTTACGGCATCGCCTTTTTGATTTCCATCATTCTGGTGGCATTCACGCACTTTGCCGGTCATGAGCTGTATAAGTCCGGGCTGATTAAGCAGGCGCGGGCCAGATGGAATCGCAATGGCGAGATGAAAACGGAAGACATTTCACTGGCCTTTCCTCAATCAACAGACGATCACCTGCCGTCCTACGTGCAGTTGTGCAATCGCGTCGGCGATCAGACCAGTTACACAATTACCAAGGCAACCGTAGTATTCGTCTTGCTGGTGGCGGCCCTGGCCACCTATGTCCGCGGCCAGGTGCTCGAACGCGAACTCGAGTCGCGCGTGACCTTGAGCAACAACCAGACCGATAGTGCCGCGCGTTCTGCCGGCAACAGTCTCGATATGTCAGCTGCCAATGTGCGTCTTCCCGACGCCGACAGTGCCTCCAACAATGCCGCCGACAAGAAGGCCGTCAGTGATGAAGCCGATATTGATCGCCACGGCGGTTGGGCAACCTTCATTGTGCTGGCATTCGTGTTCGTGTTCCTGCAAATTCTGGGCGTCATTTTCGGCCATCGCTGGGGCTTCGCTGGCAAGAACAGCGCGGCGGCGTTCCGCGATATTGGTAGCGGCCGCTACTCCAGCTACAGCGCAGTGCGCGAACACTACCGCAGGATTGCCGACACGGCACAGGCCAAGCTGGCCGTCCTGCAACACAAGATCATGGACAAGAACAGTGCCGTTGGCACCTCCGGCCAGCATCTGAGCAAGACCTTCCGTGACTTCATCCAGGAAACCCGTCTGACCGACGAAGAAGAGCGCAAAAATGAGCGTCGGCATGCCGCTGCGGTTGCCGCCCACCAGGCCAGCGCAATTGAGGCCAGCGCGCCGGTAGAACCAGTAGCGGCACCTGCAGTGGCAGTGTCAGTGGCGGTCGCACCGATGGCGGCTCCCACTCCCGCTCCTGCTCCTGCTCCTGCAGTGGCAGCGGCCGTTGCCGGCAATGCGAGCCTGGATCAGGTCATCGCGCAGCTCAATGCACTGGGTAACGACAAGGATGCAAAAAGGGCCATCATTGCGGCCTTGCCGGAAGATCTCGATAAACTGGTGCGGGCTGAATTGAAGCGCTTGAAGGAAGAGAATGAACGCAAGGCGCGCGAAGCAGATGCTGAGCTGGAGGATCTGCTTTGAAACTCTTTGCCCTGTTTGGTGGCATGTTCTTGTGCGGCGCTGCCATGGCGGGCCAGCTGGACGCCATCCCGACCTGCTATGACAACAAGCTGGTCGTCACGCCGACAGCAACTGCCGATACCGAGCTATTCATCGCCATCGACCAGACCACGCCGCTCAACGCAGCGCTGCGCCAGTCAGTGGCGGACAATCTGAAGCCCTTCCTGAGCGCTGGCAATGGCTTCAGCATTGTCACCTTCTCTGCCTATACCCAGGGCCATTACACCGAGGTCGTCGCATCGGGCAGGCTTGATCCGGTGCTGGACCTGGCCAAGCGCAACGACATTTCCAAGACAGCGCTGGCCAAATTCGACCAATGCATCACGCACCAGCCGCAACTGGCCGCACAACTGGCCGGCGGGGCGCTGCGCAGTGCCTTCGATGGCACCACCGGCGAGATTTCCAAGTCGGATGTGCTGGCCAGCGTCAAGGCGATTTCTGGCCTGGTGCAAAAGTCCAGGGCACGCACCAAGGTCGTCTTGCTGGTATCGGACATGCTGGAGAATTCCTCGATTTCCAGCTTTTATGCCGATAAAGGCTTGTCGGTCAGGAAAATCGACCCGGCCAAGGAACTGCAACTGGTCACCGATAACCAGTTGTTCGGGGACTTTGGTGGCGCGCACTTGTATGTGATGGGTGCCGGTCTGCTCAGCGAGGACGCCAAGAAGAGCAAGAGTTATCGCGATCCCAAAACCATGCAGGCCCTGGAGTCCTTCTGGCGCACCTATCTGGAGCGCTCCAAGGCGCAACTGATGGAATTCGGCCAGCCAGCTTTGCTCAGCCCGATCCACTGACTACGCCCGCAGGCAGGAACGACACCATCCGTTCTTGCCTGATGCGGCGTACGCCTTGAACCTACTTCGGTCACCGCTGGCGCCTCAGTCGCACAGCACTTCCACCCGCCGCCGCGCCTCATCGCGGATCAATCCGGCGCAGGCAATCGCCAGCCGCATCAACTGATCCGCTTCGACGATGCCGACGGCGGGTGCGGTGGTCGCACCGGTATCGGCGTCCAGATTGGCGGCGCGTTCCAGATCGCTGGCGTAGGCGATTTGCAGGCAGGTGTGAATACCGGCCGTCACGTCGAGGGTTTCGAGGAACTTGGCGTAGGGACTGCCTTGCGCTTTGCCTTCAATCCAGTGGAAGTCCTGATGCGCAGGCCGGTGTTGGCGGTAGGTGTCTTGATGGTCGCCGCTGAAATCGGCGTGCTGGAAGTGCTCGGTTTGCTTGCTGCTGTCGGTCATGCTGTCTCCGTTGGGTATTGATTCAACAAACCCGCCAGCACCTCGCGATCAATATAGGAAGGGTGGCGGACACAAGACAGGGTTGACAGACCGGCTTACTGCCCATTCCCGGCATACCCGAAGGTATCCCTGCCAAGGCCCGCCATGGAGACGAACGAAGACAGGACGAAAAAAACGCGTCATCAAGACGCGGCCTTTCGCCGGACAATAAGAACAGGCTGTCAAACCCGGTCCCCTCTTTGTCAGGGACGTTTGCAGAATACCGGTCGCTAAAACCGGGGTCAATCGAATCTTGCCGAATTGCTACTCTGCGAATGTCGAGCGCAGAGATAGAAGTGTGTTTTTCCTGGCAACACACGCCAAAATCACTCCCCTTCAGTCGGCGCAAAGTCCTGCGCATCCTCCTTTTATTCTCTGCCCTGACCACGAAACTCAGCGCGACCATGCTGGTCAATTGCTGCTGGATGCCTGCTGCATGATCTTGATGCACGGACAGCATCCGAATTCAGCGTGGTGATTACCATCGATAGGGAGATAGAAAATGGAGTTAGTACATTGCATCTACTGCAGCGCATCCACCTCCGGCGAACTTGCCTGTGACGAATTAACCGATCTGCTCTGCAAATGTCGCAGCAGCAACGCCGCCTGTGGCGTCACCGGCATGTTGCTCTACGATCACGGTTCTTTCTTTCAGGTGCTGGAAGGCGAACGGCGCACGGTCGAGCGCTTGTTTGAGAAGATTCTTGAAGATCCGCGTCATAACCGTGTCAAGAAGGTCATCATCGAACCGATCGCGGAGCGCAACTTTGGTGACTGGAGCATGGGTTTTCCCCACATCACCCGCCAGGAGCTGGAAGATACGCCCGGGCTCAACGACTTCTTCACGCAGGCGAACTCCTTTGAGGCACTCGACGAATGCAAGGCGAAAAACCTGTTGGCGCAATTCAAGGAGGGGAAATGGCACGCCTCGTTGGCGGGCGTGCCGGTGTTTCGGTGCTCTTACAGCACCTTGAATATGCCGCTACCGTTGACCGACGAGGCACAGCACAGTGACCTTGCCTGACTGATGATTTCGCTATTGCCATGTGGAACTGCCATGCTGATGCCTTGCGGCATATGAATTCCACCGCAATTGCGCCCCCGCCACCGGTTTTGCCAACTCCTCCCTTATAATGGACGGTTTCGCCAAAACACACGTCAAATCATGGAATTAGCCAAGTCTTTCGAGCCTGCCGAGATTGAACAATTCTGGCGCACCGAGTGGGAAAAGCGCGGGTATTTTGCCGCCACCACGGCGCCGGAAAAGCCATCGTTTTCGATTCAGTTGCCGCCGCCGAATGTGACCGGCACGCTGCATATGGGCCATGCCTTCAATCAGACCATCATGGATGGTCTGACCCGTTACCATCGCATGCGCGGTTTTAACACCGCCTGGATTCCGGGTACCGACCACGCCGGTATCGCCACCCAGATCGTGGTCGAGCGCCAGCTTGATGCGCAAAAGATTTCGCGCCATGACCTCGGCCGCGAGAAATTCGTCGAGAAGGTGTGGGAGTGGAAAGAAAAATCCGGCTCTACCATCACCGGTCAAATGCGCCGCATGGGCGCGTCGACTGACTGGGCGCGTGAATATTTCACGATGGACCCGAAGATGTCGAACGCGGTCACCGAAGTATTTGTGCGCCTGTTCGAGCAAGGCCTGATTTATCGCGGCAAGCGCCTGGTCAACTGGGATCCCGTGCTCGGTACCGCCGTCTCCGACCTGGAGGTGGTGTCGGAAGAAGAAGATGGTTCGATGTGGCATATCCGTTATCCACTGGTCGATGGCAGTGGCCACATCACCGTGGCGACTACGCGTCCGGAAACGCTGTTTGGCGACGTCGCCGTGGCCGTTGATCCAACTGACGAGCGCTATGCCCATCTGGTCGGCAAGATGTTGAAGCTGCCGCTGACGGAGCGCGAAATCCCGATCATCAAGGATGACTATGTCGACAAGGAATTCGGCACCGGCTGCGTCAAGATCACGCCAGCGCATGACTTCAACGACTATGCCGTTGGTGCGCGTCACAATCTGGAGAAGATCAGCATCCTGACACTGGATGCCAAGATCAATGAAAACGGTCCGGCCAAGTATCAAGGCCTGGATCGCTTTGAAGCGCGCAAGCAGATGGTTGCCGACCTCGATGCCTTGGGTCTGCTGGAACTGGTCAAGCCGCACAAGCTGATGGTGCCGCGTGGCGACCGTACTGGCGTGGTGATCGAGCCGATGCTGACCGACCAGTGGTTTGTCGCCATGAGCAAGCCGGCACCGGAGGGCACTTACTTCCCTGGCAAGTCGATTGCCGAAGTGGCGCTGGAGAAGGTTGCCAATGGCGAGATCAAGCTGATCCCGGAAAACTGGAGCAACACCTATAACCAATGGCTCAACAACATCCAGGACTGGTGTATTTCGCGCCAACTGTGGTGGGGCCATCAGATCCCGGCCTGGTACGACGATGACGGCAAGGTGTATGTCGCTCGCACGGAAGCCGAAGCCAAGGCGCAAGCTGGCGGCAAGAATGTCACGCGCGACAACGATGTGCTCGACACCTGGTTCTCGTCGGCGCTGGTGCCGTTCTCGACCTTGGGCTGGCCGGAAGAAACACCGGACTACAAGTTATTCCTGCCATCGTCGGTGCTGGTGACCGGCTTTGACATCATCTTCTTCTGGGTGGCGCGCATGGTCATGATGACCACGCACTTCACCGGCAAGGTACCGTTCAATACGGTCTATGTGCACGGCCTGGTGCGCGATGCCAGCGGTCAGAAGATGTCCAAGTCCAAGGGCAATACGCTGGACCCGATCGATCTGATCGATGGTATCGACGTCAATGCTCTGGTGGCCAAGCGCACTGTCGGCTTGATGAATCCCAAGCAGGCGGCCAGCATCGAGAAGGCTACGCGCAAGGAATTTGCCGACGGCATTCCGGCGTTCGGTACCGATGCGCTACGCTTCACGTTTGCCTCGCTGGCAACGCTGGGCCGCAACATCAATTTTGATCTGGGCCGTTGCGAAGGCTATCGCAATTTCTGCAACAAGCTGTGGAATGCCACCCGCTTTGTGCTGATGAATACCGAAGGTCAGGATTGCGGTTTCGACGGTCACGTCAAGGGTGTCTGCGATAAGGAACAACTGCAGTTCTCGCAAGCGGACCGCTGGATCGTGTCGCTGTTGCAGCGTGCCGAAGCGGAAGTGGAAAAGGGCTTTGCCGATTACCGTTTCGACAATATTGCCTCGGCGATCTACAAGTTCGTCTGGGATGAGTATTGCGACTGGTATCTGGAAATGGCTAAGGCGCAGATCCAGAACGGTACTGAAGCGCAGCAGCGCGCAACTCGTCGCACTTTGTTGCGGGTATTGGAATCGGTGTTGCGTCTGGCCCATCCGGTGTTGCCATTCATTACCGAGGCACTGTGGCAAAGCGTGGCGCCATTGACCGACAAGCAGCTCGATCCGGCAGGCGATTCGATCATGCGTCAGCCATATCCGCTGCCGCAGTTGGACAAGATCGACGAGCAAGCCGAAGCCTGGATGACGCAGTTGAAGACCTTGACCGATGCCTGCCGTAATCTGCGTGGCGAAATGCAGTTGTCGCCAGCCTTGCGCGTGCCGTTGATTGTGGAAACGGCCGATGCGGAGGCAGTCAATTCTTTCCTGCCTTACCTGCAAGGGCTGGTGAAGCTCAGTGAAGCACAGGTGGTGACGCAATTGCCGGAGTCACCGGCGCCAGTGGCCATTGTCGGCGAGCTGAAGTTGATGCTGAAGGTGGAAGTCGATATCGCCGCCGAGCGCGTGCGCATGACCAAGGAAATCGACCGCATCAGTGGCGAAATCGTCAAGGCTAACGGCAAATTGTCCAACGAGAGCTTTGTGGCGCGCGCACCGGAAATAGTGGTGGCGCAAGAGAAGGAACGTCTGGCCAACTTCACTGCGACATTGGCCAAATTGCAGGAACAACTGGCCAAGCTGAAGTAACACGACAGCGTGGTGCAGTAAAAAAGCCGGAGGCACATTCAAGTGCCTCCGGCTTTTTCATTGTCGGCGCGAGCGGCGCTGCAGCTTATTTCCTGCGACGCCGCGCCACCAGCAAGACAATCAGCAACAGCAGCAAGACTGCCACTACAATGCCGACCCGCGCAGTCGTCAACAGCGAGGACGATGCCCCTCCGGCGCGCAACTGGCTGACTTGCGCGACCGTGACCTTGGCCGCTGGATTGCCATAATGTTGCAACAGGTAGTTGCTCAACGTGGCGATCTGCTGATCGGTGAGTTGCTGCCTGAAGGACGGCATCATGACGTCGTCCGACTTGCGGGCCACACCGTCGAGCATCGCCATCACCAGATTGTTGCTGTTGGCGTGACCAAGCGCGGTATTGTGGAACAGCGATGGCAGCGCGGCACCATCCTTGCCCCAGGCCGGCGTACCTTCTGCGTGGGCCTGATGGCAGGCGGCACAATTGGCGTCATACAACTGCGCGCCATTGAACAGGGTGGTATCGCCTACCCGTGCGGCACCGCGATCGGCGCCAATGGCCAAGGCCGGTTGGCCCCAGCTATAGGCAGCCTGGGTATCATCGCCTGCGTGATGTTGAATCGGTCCCGCCTTGAGATACACCGCAATTGCCTTACGGTCGGCATCGGTCAGGCGGCTCAGGCTGTTGTCGATGGCTTCGGCCATCGGACCGGCGGCTTGTGCCTTGCCGACGGCACGACCACTGCGCAGATACTCAGCAATTTCTGCTTCACTCCAGCCACCGATGCCGCTCACGGGGTCGTTGCTGATATTGGGTGCAAACCAGGTGGAGACCACGGCGCCAGCCAAGGGCTGCGCGCTGTCCTCGGCCATCGCGACGTTACGCGGGGTGTGGCAGGCGCTGCAATGGGCCAGCCCCAATACCAGATAGGCACCACGATTCCACTCGGCGCTCTTGCTGGTGTCAGGGACGAACGGTTTGCCATCAAGGAACAATAGATTCCAGGCGGCCATCGACAGACGGATATTGAATGGGAATGGCAATGTCGTCGCCGCCGGCTGACTGTCGACGGCGGTCACGCCGTGCTGGAAGTAGGTATACAGCGCCTTGACGTCGTCATCGTTGAGCTGGGCATAGGCCGTGTAGGGCATGGCCGGATACAGATGCTGGCCATCCGCACGCACACCACGTCGCAGGGCGTCGTCGAACTGTTCCAGCGTGTAATTGCCGATGCCGTTGGTTTTGGACGGCGTGATGTTACTGGAGACGATCTTGCCCAATGGCGTGGCGATGGCCAGACCACCGGCATACGGTTTGCCTGCGGCAGCTGAATGACAGGCGATGCAGTCGCCCGCGGTGGCGAGATATTCACCCCGTTGCAGCAGTACGGCATCATTGCTGTCGGCGGCAAAAGCAGCATGCGCGCTTGCCAGCATGCCAACAGCCACGCCAACGGTGGCGCATAGTCTTGTGAAGTGGTTCATGCGCATCCTCAGGCGTTGGCGTGGATATGGTCGGCTGAGCGTAATGCCAGCGCAACGGCGGTCAAGGTTGAGTTCACCGTCGCTGCGGTCGGCATGATGCCGGTGCTGGCGATGTACAAGTTGGGATGGTCATGGGCGCGACCGAAGGCATCCACTACCGAAGTGGCCGGGTCGCTGCCCATGGCCATGGTGCCGGTGATGTGCTGGTTGTTGCCATAGATGCCGTCGGGCGAATAACGCAAATTGGTGCCGCCCATCAGTTGCGCGATGCGGGTGTACTCTTCACGCGCGGCTGCCATGCCGCGATGAACATAGTCGCTCATGGCGTAATGCACCTGCGGCCGCGGGATGCCGAGGGCATCTTTCTTGTCACTGAGCACCACGCGGTTGTTGGGGTCGGGCAAAATTTCCAGGACATTCTTGAGGCTGCATTGGCGCGCTGAATAATAGCGAATCTTCTCTTCCAGTTCGGCGCCATAGATGCCTTTGGCAATCAGGTTTTGCGTCACTGAAGCGACTTGTGATGAGTTCGAGATGTCGATGCGGAACGGCGCATGTTCGGCGCGGAAGGCACCATCGCGCAAATGATTGATGGAAGACGGGCTCATGGGTCCACGTCCCGGCCAGAGTTCTTCTTCGGCATCGAACACCAGCGAGTTGCTGGGGTGATCCATCAGATTGCGGCCGACCGTATCTGAGCTGTTGGCAAGGCCGTTCTTGAACTTGTCACTGGCCGACAACAGCAGCAGCTTTGGACTTTCGATGCCGTTGGCGGCGAGGATGAAGGTTTTTCCGGTGACGCGTACGGAGTTCTTTTGGGGATCGTAGTAGTGCACGGCAACGATGCGATCTTTATCATCGTGTTCGATGCGATACACCACGGCGTTGATGATCAGTTTGGCACCGGCTTTTTCGGCGGCATCCACCGCCAGGCCACCGTGATATTGCGCGTCGATCGGGCAAATCGGCATGCAGTTGTTGTTGCCGCAGCAGGCCGGGCGGTCGTCGTAATTGCGACTGTTGCGCGCCGTCGTGTTGGTGATGACCTGGTAGCCACCGGGCGCCAGGCGCTCCTGAAAGCGTTGTTCCAGATAGGACTGCGCGACCGGTTGCATCGGAAACGGTTTGCTGCGCGGCGAGCCATTATTGGGGGCGCCGGACACGCCCATCTTGACTTCTGCCTCGTAGTAGAACGGTTCCAGATCATCGTAGGAAATCGGCCAGTCGCGGCCCACGCCATACTGGCTCTGAATTTTGAAATCGTTGGGCAGATTGCGCCAGGCCTGCGCGGCCCAATGCCAAGTCGTACCGCCGACAATACGGATATATTCCGCCTTGTAGGGATAGGGACCGGCTTGCACCAGGTAGTCGTTGTCTTCCGGTTGATAGACCGGATGCGGCGACCAGGCGGAAAACGGATACGGCGACATGAAATCGCCCTTGCGCGGCGAGTTGCGGAAATTGGCAACCAGGGTGGCGCGATCAATCCGTGGACCGGACTCCAGAATCAGCACGGAGGCACCCTGCAAAGCCAGGCGGTGCGCCGCTAGGGCGCCGACGATGCCGGAGCCGATGACGACGACGTCGGCAGAATATTGTTCAGACATGGGAGGCTTTCTCAGATCAGGTAGCGAGCGGATTGCGGCCCCAGCTGCCATAGGGACCATAGGCATAGCTGGGCGGCTTGAGCCGGTCGGCGACCGCGGCATACATCAGGCTGGATTCAAATGTGACGCAGCGGGCAGCTTTGCCGCCGCCGACCACACCGACATACCAGGCGCTCAGGATGCGCCCTGGCAGCTTGGCGAAGGCCAGCTTCTGGTCGTCCAACGCGGCTTGCAAGCCGCTGGCTTCGGGCTTGTTGGCGGCGATGAAATCGGCCAGTTGCTTGAGCTGCGCATCGAAGTCGGACTCGACCGCCAGAAACGCGGCATACAAACGATCGGCTTGCTCAGGATCGAGTTGCACATGCCCGCTCAGGAACGCCGACAAGGCGATGAACTGAGCCGAGGCTTTCGGCGCTGCCGCTGTTGGTGCGGTGGCGAATGCGGCCGGCAGCGGCAGGAACGAGCAGACATAGCCGCTCAAGATGCCAGCAAGCAGCAAGCGCCGGGCTGCAACAGGCGCGTCTGGCGGCGCGTCCTTCATGCTTGTCTGTGGGTGGCGGATGTTCATAGAACTCCTTTTTATTGGCTACCTGTTTTGACGTATCAACGATTGTACGATTTCTTCCCAAGGGGAAGCTGACAAGTTGTCAGATGTCGTACAAGAAGCCTTAAGTTTACCTTACTTTTACGAGAGAAAATACGAACAAACGTGCTTTTTGTCGAAATTACAGACTAAAATTCTTCAGCACACCCACCGCCTGGTAAGCCGCTAGGTCGGGTGCGCTCCCTAAAAAAAACCATACCCCTCAAGGAGACATGATGAAGAGATACTGCATCACAGCGCTGTTGCTGGCAGCAGTGAGCCTGAACGCCTTTGCCGACGGCTCGCCGGTAGGCCTGTGGAAAAGCATCGACGACACCAGCGGCAAACCCTCGGCGCTGATTCGTATCACCGAAAGCGGCGGTGAATTGACCGGCAAGATTGAAAAGCTGTTCCGCGCACCGGGCGAAGAAGCCAATCCGCTCTGCGTGAAGTGCGAAGGCGCACTCAAGGATCAACCAATTATTGGCATGACCATGTTGAGTGGCCTGAAAAAGGATGGCGATGAATACGATGGTGGCCAGATTCTCGATCCGGGTAACGGCAAGTCATACAAGAGCAAATTGACGGTCAGCGACGACGGCAAGAAGCTCAATGTGCGCGGCTATATCGGTGTGCCCATGCTGGGCCGTACCCAGGTCTGGTTGCGCGAGGACTAAGCCACGCCGGTATCAGTTGATTGGCTTGCGCTGTTGTACGTAACGGTCCAGCGCACGCGCAAACGCGTGGCCGTCACCGTGACTGAACGGCGCCGGACCACCGGTTTCGACGCCGCTGCTGCGCAGTTCTTCCATGAAGTTACGCATCGACAGATGCTGGCCGATATTGTCGGCGCTATAGGTTTCACCGCGCGGATTGAGCACCACGGCACCTTTGGCAATTGCTTCCGCAGCCAGCGGGATATCGGCGGTAATGACCAGATCGCCGGGTTCGGCCAGCTTGACGATTTCCTTGTCAGCTACGTCAAAGCCGGCGGGCACCACAATGGATTTGATGAAGCGCGACGGCGGTGTGCGCAAATGGCGGTTGGCCACTAGCGTGACGACGATTTCGGTACGCTCGGCCAGCCGGAACAGCATGTCCTTGATCACGCCTGGACAGGCGTCGGCATCAACCCAGATCGACATGCTGCGGCCGGATGCGGCCTCAGACAAAGGAAACCGTCAGTCCTGGCAGGGCCACGCCGGAGAAGGCGGTAATCCAGGTTTGTCCGGCTTCGATCGGGTAGGCATTGGTCCAGGTGCCGGTGGTGATGATTTCACCGGCTTTCAAGGGGGCAAACTCGGGCTGCCCCTTGAGCAGTTGATTCAATTGCCACAAGGCATGCAAGGGACTATCGGCCTCATCATTGAAGAAACCGGCTGCACGCAAGGTGCCGTCGCTATCGGTGCTGGAGGACAACGAGACACTGGATGCGGCCAGGATTTGCGCCAGATTATGGCGCGTGGCCGACGACAAGACGTGCGGCTCGCCGATGATCAGGGTGCCATGCAGGCCGAACCCGGCAATCGCGTCGGCGACGGTGAATTCCCAGTTTGGGTACGGACAGACGGCAATCTCAAAGCCATGCGCCATCCATTCGATACAGTCGGCCAATTCTTCAAGGCTGGCGTCGGGCGATGGCGCCTGTCCCAGCTTGAAGACAATCTCCGGTTCGATGCGCGGTTGCAGCGCGCCAGTGAGGCATTGCGTGCCGTGATTGTCATCGGCAAAACGGATCGTGCTGTCGAAAATGTGTGCCCACATCGGAATGTGCAAGTCATCGACCACACCATATTGGCCCCAGGTCTTGTGCACAGTGAAACCTATCTTGCGCCCGGCCGGCAGCTCGCCTTGCGCTACGCGAATGTCCAACACGCGATGCGCAATATCGTAGGCGTCATCGACGGAAAGTGGTTCGGAGGCAGAGAAAAGAGGCAGGAGACGAGTGTTTGCGCGTGCATCGAGCAGTTGATGCGCGTACCGACTGGCTTGGCTCGACATAAGCATGAGAGGCTCGCACAGAAAGATAGTGAATAGCTATCTATTGTCGATGACGATTAATTTTTGCACAAGTGAAAATCAAAAGATTACACATTCATCATTAAATTTTATTAGCAAAGCCTCAATAATTTATTGAGGCTTGCGACGCATGCATGGCCTGGCGAAGCGCGCTCAGACTCCCCACAGTTCGCCATTGGGGCCAGTGCGGGGTGCACTCACGCCAAAATGCGTATAAGCCGCCGGTGTTGCCACGCGACCACGCGGCGTACGTTGCAGATAGCCTTGCTGAATCAGATAGGGTTCCAGCACGTCTTCGATGGTGTCACGCTCTTCGCCGATGGCGGCGGCCAGATTGTCGAGTCCGACCGGTCCGCCATTGAATTTGAACAACACCGCTTCGAGCAGCTTGCGGTCCATCACGTCGAAACCGACCGGATCGACATCGAGCATGACCAGTGCTGCATCGGCGGTCTCACGTGTGATTTCGCCATTACTTTTGACTTCGGCATAGTCGCGCACCCGGCGCAACAGGCGATTGGCAATGCGCGGCGTTCCGCGGCTGCGCTTGGCGATTTCCAGGGCGCCTTCGGCAACGATGGGCGCGTTGAGCAAACCGGCACTACGCGTGACAATGCGCGCCAGTTCAGGCGGCGTATAGAATTCCAGCCGCGCCACAATACCAAAGCGGTCGCGCAGTGGATTGGTCAGCATGCCGGCGCGCGTGGTGGCACCGACCAGCGTGAACGGTTGCAGATCAAGCCGCACCGAACGCGCCGCCGGACCTTCGCCGATCATGATATCGATCTGATAATCTTCCAGCGCCGGGTAGAGGATTTCTTCGACGACCGGCGACAGCCGGTGAATTTCATCGATGAAGAGCACATCATTGGCTTCCAGATTGGTCAACAAGGCCGCCAGATCACCCGCGCGTTCGAGCACCGGACCGGAAGTCTGACGCAGATTGACGCCCATTTCGCGCGCAATGATGTGCGCCATGGTGGTCTTGCCCAGACCAGGCGGCCCAAACAGGAGCGTATGGTCGAGCGCTTCGTGCCGTTGCCGTGCTGCCGCGATGAAGATGCTGAGTTGATCGCGTATTTTTTCCTGGCCGACGTATTCGTCCAGGTGCTTGGGCCGTAAAGCGCGCTCAATCGCTTCCTCATTGGACGACGCCGGGGTAGCGGCAATGATGCGTTGTTCGGAAAAATCGTCGGTCTGGATACTCATGGTCTAGCCTATGCCTTGGACAAGGCCTTGAGGGCATGCTTGATGCCTTCCGACACGGTGGCATCCGTCGGTACCTGCTTCAGCGCCAGTGTGGCCTCCTTGTCGGAATAACCAAGCGCCAGCAAAGCATTGAGAATGTCGGAAGTGGTGTCGTGATGCACGACGCCACCCTTGGCGCCAAGATCGGCACCGAGCTTGCCCTTCAACTCCAGCAACAGACGCTCGGCAGTTTTCTTGCCGATACCGGGCACCTTGGTCAGACGCCCGGCTTCTTGCAAGGTCACAGCCTGCGCCAGATCTGCGACCGACATGCCCGACAAAATCGACAGCGCAGTACGTGCACCGACGCCGGAAATCTTGATCAATTCCTTGAAACAGTTGCGTTCCTCGGCGCTGCCGAAACCAAACAGCACATGCGCATCTTCGCGGATGGCCAGATGGGTCAGCAGCACGACCTTGTCGCCCAGACCGGGCAGATTGTAGAAGGTGCTCATCGGCACCGCGACTTCGTAACCGACACCGTTACAGTCAACCAGCAATTGCGGTGGATTTTTTTCAAGCAGGATGCCGGAGAGGCGACCGATCATGGTGGGCTAGGCAGTAAGTTAATTGCGCAATGATACAGCACTGGCCTGTGCGATGGGCATTGCGCAGCGTAGCGCGCGACGCACCGCCCGGCCTCGCTACATCGATCGCCCCGGATCAAATAGCAAACAAAATTCGAACAATAAATATTAATTATTCTCTAAATATATGCGCAAAATTTTAAAGTCAAAAAGCAAAAACAACTAGAAACTAGTCGCCATTCGCCCACAAAAAGGCTGCAATGTTCCCCCTTCACATCCCCACGCAATCACGCGCGATGGTGCTCACCAACGATACCTCTGCCGCTCCTGCACCCCACGCCACTGACGATCTCTACCATACCAGTTGGGATATCTGGTCACGCGAGGCCAACCATGGCAGCGGTGAACGTCGCGATTTGGCAGTCACCAGGCTCAAGGATTGCCAGCAACGACAAGCAGCAGAACTCAATCTGAGCAGATTAGGCTTGACAACGCTGCCCCCAGACATTCCGCGCTGCGTTACAGCGCTCAATGTGTCCGCCAACGATCTTGATCAGATCCCATCGTGCGCACTGCACGAGGGATTGCTTACCCTGTTCGCGTGCACCAACCCACGTCTGAGTGCTCTCCCCGAAAGGCTTCCTTCCACCTTGCGAGCTTTGCATATCAACAATTGCGACCTTCAGGCGCTACCGGAAAGCTGGCCACCTGCATTATCCGAACTGGTAGTGTACGAAAATCCAAAACTCACCGCATTGCCAAACACCTTGCCCGATTCGTTGAAAATCATCAATGTCTCTTTCTGCGGCCTGACGATGCTGCCAGAACGACTACCACCGAATCTGGAGATGTTTTTAGCGATCAATAATGCACTGACCACTGCTCCTGAAATATTGACCGGACTGCACAAAGAATGCTTTATCAATGTCATGCGCAATCCATTTCAGGCACCGGTATTCGAACAATTGAACCAGTTGATGACCGATGCCAGCTATGACGGTCCGCATTTGTACCTTGATTTCCCAAACAATGTTCCTCTACTGAACGGCTCCCCCGATACCATGGCCATTCTGAATCGTTTTAACGAACAGATGACCACCGGCGCAGTTGAGCAATCGGATACTGACTCTGCTAATGACTACGATGTGACTTCCTGGAGCGATCCACCCGTGCCACTGACGGCGATGCCACTGTATGAATTGAGCACGAAGCCGCCGCCCTCATTGGAAGACATCATGGCAACATGGTACCCGCCAGCACAACAAGCCGATGCGATTCGCGCCTGGCACCCGCATGTCACTACGGCAGCAGGCCAGGAATTCCTCTACTTCCTGAGTCGCCTGTCCGGCTCCATCAATGCAATGTCGGTAGATTTCAAGGAACAGCTCTGCCAGTGGCTCGACGAATTGCTCAAGCCGCAAGCCGAGGCTTTGCGCGAGCAGACATTCAATGTAGCGTTTGAAGCGAGTACAGACTGCGAAGACCGCGCGACGTTAGCCTTGATTCATATGCAGAATGCGCGTGTGGTATTTGACGTTGAACGAGGTCACTACGATCAAACGCTGCCCGATCTGATCGCCTGCGCGCGCGAGATGTTTCGACAGGAAGCGATCGAGCGCATTGCGCGACACCACATAAAAACCGAGTTGAATACGGATGAAGTAGATGTGTACCTTGCCTTTCTGATCAAGCTACGCAGACCGCTACAATTGCGCTGGGCACCACAACGGATGGCATTTTTCACGGCCACTCACATCACGCAAACACATCTCGACGAGGCTGAAGCGACGGTCAAACGCAGTGAAAATACCGATTTCACCGATTGGTTATGCAACTGGGCACCATGGAGCAGCGCACTCGCACGGCTCGACCCAGAGCGCCATCAATCGATGCAGCAATTACTGTACGACGCGTTGGATACCTTTGATACACGTCTGGCGCACCATCTCAGCGCCGCGCAACTCAGTGACGATGCCGATGCACAGCGCATCGGCGGCCACAGCGTATTCGAGAAAATCACGCTCGATATCAAACGCCAGTCATCCAACGACTTCCTCGCAGCGCGGCAATTGCAAACGCTGCTCGCTCCATCCTGGCCGGCATAGTGTCCACTATCGACAATGTGTAGTGCCCGGCGCATTTGCCTGAGTCCCTACAAATAGGCTATTGTCTGACCGCTGCATTGATTTCCCTTAACCTCTATCTGACACTACTTATTATGGCTGGAAGCAGTTTTTTTGCATTGATTGACGATATTGCCAGCATGCTCGATGACGTCTCCGTCATGGCCAAAGTGGCCGCAAAAAAAACCGCCGGCGTGCTCGGGGACGACCTCGCGCTCAACGCCCAGCAGGTGTCAGGCGTCAATGCCGAACGCGAATTGCCGGTCGTGTGGGCCGTCGCCAAAGGCTCGCTCAAGAACAAGGCAATTCTAGTGCCGGCAGCATTGCTGATCAGTGCACTGGCGCCATGGGCGGTGACGCCATTATTAATGGTCGGCGGTGCCTTTCTGTGCTTTGAGGGTTTCGAGAAACTGGCACACAAATTCCTGCCGCATGCCGAAGCCGCGCATGAGGAGACCAGCAAGCCCGCCAGCGAAGCAGACAAGATCAAAGGGGCGATCCGTACCGACTTCATCCTGTCGGCAGAAATTATCGCGATTTCACTCGGCACCGTTGCCGGCGCGCCGCTGCAACAGCAAATCATCGTGCTCATTGGCATTGCGCTGATCATGACGGCGGGTGTCTATGGCGTCGTCGCGGCGATCGTCAAACTCGACGATGGCGGCTTATATCTGCTGCGCAGCGGCGGCAGCTTTGCGGCCTTCAAGCAAGGACTGGGACGCTTGATCCTGCGCGCGGCACCTTACATGATGCGCAGCCTGACCGTGATCGGCACGATTGCCATGTTCATGGTCGGCGGCGGCATTTTGACGCACGGTGTCGACGCGCTCCATCATGGCATCACCACGGCGAGTGCGGCACTAGCCGACTTGCCGGTGATTGGCGGCCTGCTCGAAGCGCTCGCGCCAGCGTTACTCAATGCCGTATTTGGGGTGGTTGCCGGTGGCGTGGTGTTGCTGGCGGTTACGGCCGTGCAGCGTCTACTGGCCGTATTCAAAAAGAACTAACCGACCAGACGACCGCCGCGCATGCGCAGGCCTTTTTTGGCCAAGCTCGGCGCCAGTGCGCCCAGCGTACTCAAGATTGCACCGCTGTGCGCATGGCAGATCGCCACACCGAGTGCATCGGCAGCATCGGTGCCAGGCAAGCCGGGCAGCGCCAGCAAGCGTTGCACCATGTCCTGCACTTGCTGCTTTTGCGCCTTGCCATGACCGGCCACTGATTGCTTGACCTGCAAGGCAGTATATTCGGCCACCGCCAGATCAGCACTGACCAAGGCACAAATCGCCGCGCCACGGGCCTGGCCGAGCAACAAGGTGGATTGAGGATTGACGTTGACGAAGACCTTTTCGATGGCGGCACAATCGGGTTGATAGGTCTGGATGACTTCTGCGACGCTGGTCAGGATGACCTTGAGGCGTTGCGGCAAATCGCCATCCGGCGTCTTGATGGTGCCGGAGGCGATGTAACTGAGCTTGCTGCCGTGTTGGAGGATCACACCAAACCCGGTGGTGCGCAATCCAGGATCGATACCGAGAATTTTCATGGCGTCAGTCTATCCGATTGTGGCAAATTCACGGCACCAGATTACCGACCCGCTCCCTATCCTTGCAACAGGCTAGGGAGCCGGCCATTAATGGCGGAAGTGACGGGTGCCGGTCAACAGCATGACCACATCACGCTCGTTAGCTGCATCGATGACTTCCTGGTCGCGCATCGAACCACCCGGATGAATCACGCTGGTCGCGCCAGCATCGACCACCACGTCGAGACCGTCGCGGAACGGGAAGAACGCGTCCGACGCCACGGCCGAACCTGCCAGCGTCAACCCGGCGTTCTGGGCCTTGATCGAGGCGATACGGGCCGAGTCGATACGGCTCATCTGACCAGCGCCAACACCAAGCGTCATGCCATTGCCGCAGAACACGATGGCATTGGACTTGACGAACTTGGCCACACGCCAGGCAAACATCAGGTCTTGCAATTGTTGTGGTGTCGGTTGCTTTTTGCTGACCACTTTGACTTCTTCGATCAGCACATTCTTGGCATCCGGTGACTGCACCAGCAAACCACCGCCGACACGCTTGAAGTCGTAGGCATTGAGACCGCCACCGAGCGGAATTTCCAGCAGGCGGACGTTTTGCTTGGCGGCGAAAATTTTCTTCGCTTCGGCACTGAACGCTGGCGCGATCAACACTTCGACGAATTGCTTGGCTACCGCTTCGGCGGCTGCGCCGTCGAGCTCGCGATTGAACGCGATAATGCCGCCAAACGCCGAGGTTGGGTCGGTTTGCAATGCCTTGCTGTAGGCTTCCAGTGCATTGGCACCCACTGCCACGCCGCACGGATTGGCATGCTTGATGATGACGCAGGCAAACGTGGTCGCGGCATCGAAGGTCTTGACGCATTCCCAGGCAGCATCGGCATCAGCGATATTGTTGAACGACAGTTCCTTGCCTTGCAACTGGGTGTAGTTCGCCAGCGCGCCGTCGATCTGCTTGACGTCACGGTAAAACGCCGCCGATTGGTGCGGATTTTCGCCGTAGCGCATGTCCTGCACTTTTTCGAAATGCAGGTTCAAGGTTTCTGGATAGGCGCTGCGTGTGGTGTGCTGCTTGTCTGCACCGAGTGAGGTGAAGTAATTGGTGATGGCGCCGTCATATTGCGCGGTGTGCGCAAATACCTTCTTGGCCAGTGCAAAACGCTTTTCATAGTCCAGATCGCCGCTGTCCTGCAAATCAGCCAACACGCTGCTGTAATCGATCGGATCACAGATCACCACGACATCCTTGTGATTCTTGGCCGACGAACGCAACATGGCGGGACCGCCAATATCGATGTTCTCAATCGCATCTTCCAGCGAGCATTGTTCCTTGGCGATGGTTTGCTGGAACGGGTACAAGTTGACCACCACCATATCGATGACGGGAATGCCGTGCTGCTCCAATGCAGCCACGTGCTCGGGAAAATCACGGCGCGCCAGAATGCCGCCATGCACTTTCGGATGCAAGGTCTTGACGCGACCATCGAGCATTTCCGGAAAGCCGGTGTAGTCAGCCACTTCCGTGACCTTGACGCCATTGTCGGCGAGCAGCTTGGCAGTGCCGCCAGTGGACAGGATGTTGACACCCATGCTGGCCAGGCTGCGTGCAAATTCGAGCACGCCGGTCTTGTCGGAAACAGAGATGAGAGCTTGTTTGATCATGATGGAATGAACCGGAAGAGAGATGAAGGAATCTGGATGAATCTGCCGCAATCCTGGCCGCTCCTGCGGCCACTCGGCAATGACGATAATTACAACAATCCGTGCTGCTGCAATTTCTTGCGCAAGGTATTGCGATTGATACCGAGAATTTCTGCAGCTTGCGACTGATTGCCGTCGGCGCGCGCCATCACTGCTTCGAAGATCGGTTTCTCGACCGTCAAAACAACCATGTCATACACATTCGTTGGCAGTTGCTCGCCCAGGTCCTTGAAATATTTTTCAAGGCTCTTTCTGACGACATCCTCGATACTTTCTTTACTCATTACGTGCTGCTTCTATTCTTTTAAGGTGTGGATCGGTCGCTTTGTGAACCGGCTGTCAACTAGGCTGCCAGCGGCTGATCGGAAAGCCCGTATTGTAACCGCTCGCCGTATTGCGACTGCGATTGAAAAAAATCCTGCACTGCATCCAGCTGCAACTGACAATCTTCCAGCCGGTTCATGCGCTGGCGGAATTGCTCGCCGCCGGGCAGATCGCGCACATACCAGCCAATGTGCTTGCGCGCCGTGCGCACGCCCAGATAATCGCCATAAAACGCGTAATGGGCCTGCAAATGTTCCAGCATCAATTCCTGCACCTCGGCCACCAACGGCGCTGGCAAATGGGTGCCCGTACGCAGGAAATGATCGATTTCACGGAATATCCAGGGCCGCCCCTGCGCCGCGCGGCCGATCATGATGGCATCGGCACCGGTGACGTCGAGTACATATTTGGCGCGCTCGGGCGTGGTGATATCGCCATTGGCCACAACAGGAATATTGACCGCCGCCTTGACCGCAGCAATGGTCTCGTATTCAGCCTCACCACTGTAACCATCGGCGCGCGTGCGGCCGTGCAGGGTCAGCATGGCAATGCCACTCTGCTCGGCCAACGCAGCAATGCGCAAGGCATTCTTATTCTCGCGATTCCAGCCGGTGCGAAATTTCAACGTGACCGGCACATCCACGGCGCGCACCACGGCGTCCAGAATACTGGCCACCAGTGTTTCGTTTTGCAGCAAGGCGGAACCGCACCAACTATTGCAGACCTTTTTGACCGGACAACCCATGTTGATATCGATGATCTGCGCACCACGGTCAACATTGTGACGAGCACAATCAGCCAGCATCGCTGGATCGGCACCGGCAATCTGTACTGCCTTGGGTTCCATCTCGCCATCGTGATTAGTACGGCGTGAAGTTTTTTCGCTCTGCCACAGACGCGGATCCGATGCTGCCATTTCAGACACGGCATAACCCGCACCGAGTTGTTTGCACAACTGGCGGAATGGCCGGTCCGTCACGCCGGCCATTGGGGCGACGAAAACGTTATTGCGCAGGACATGAGAGCCAATATTCACGGTGGAGTGGACTTGCAGTCGATTGATGACGGGGGAAGGGCGCTATTTTAACGCGATTGCCGCGCCGCCCCAACAACAATCGGCCTTGCAGCGCACACCAAAGACGAACTTGTCAGTTCAGCAACGACTTGCAAACGGTCGTCGCAGGTGACCCTGGGCGAGGCCACCGATAAGCAGCAGGTCAGCGATCCACTTCGTCGAGGACCGCAGTTTTCAAATGAGCAACATCGCCCCATTGCCGAATATGCAGTTGTTCACCATCCCAATGCAGGCGATTGACACTGGCATTGAGGATATCGAAGTCGCGCGCCTGCGCAAAATCGATTTGTTTGGCCCAGCGATGAATGCATTCGAGCACACCGCCATGCGCGACGATGGCGATTTTGCGGTAGTTGCCATGGCTGACCAAGCCGGTCACGGCAGCGATCGCGCGCAGGGAGAATTCGCGCAGGGTTTCCGCCATCCGTTCGCCCGCAGGATAGCGCGCATCGAATTCCCGCGCCTTCCAGGCGGCATAGTCTTGCGGATAGCGTTGTGCAATCTCGTCGTGGCGCAAACCTTCAAAGCCGCCATAACAACGCTCGCGCAAGGCCGGCTCGATCTGTAGCGTCAGGCCCTGCCGCTGTGCCACGGCTTGTGCGGTATCGCGTGCGCGCTGCAGGTCGCTGGCAAAAATCGCATCCAGCGGCTCGCTCGCCAAAGACTGACCCAGCAAGGTGGCCTGCTGCCGCCCTTGGGCATTGAGCCCGATGTCGATGTGCCCTTGCAGGCGTTTATCGACATTCCAATCGGTTTCACCGTGGCGAATCAGCAGGATTTCGGTCATTGTTTGTGCTTGGTGATGACGGCGCTAGTTACAGTGCTGGATTGAGGGTATAGGTGCCGGTAATGCTGGCCTCGGCCAGCACATGTCCTTGCAAGGCATTGCGAACATCGGTGCCGCTGAAGCTGCCGGAGACCGTCAATTGGGCTTGATCGACAGCGAACAGCGTAAAGATATAGCGATGCAACAGCGCGTCATTCCACGGTGGACAAGGACCGTCATAGCCGAAATACTCACCGCGCATGTCGCCATCGCCGGCAAACCAGCCGGTGTAATCATTGAGTCCTTGCCGCGCCCCGTGCAGCGGATCGCCCGGAATCACCGGCCCAGCCTTGCCGCGCGTGGTGACTGCGTTGCTCAATAGCGCTGCCGCAATGCTGGCGGTGCCTACCGGGATATCGACCAGGGTCCAGTGAAAGAAATCGACGCGCGGCAAATCGGCCGGCACGCTTCTGCCTTCTTGATTGACATCATCACCGCGTGACGGCACGTCGGGATCATGGCAGACCAACACCAACGATTGCGCGCCTTTGGGTATATCGCTCCAGGCCAGATGCGGGTTGCGGTTGCTCGACAAGGCAACATGGCTTTTTGGGTCCGACACGGCAAAGGCGAATTCGCCTGGGATTGCCGCACCGTCTTGGAAAGATTCGCTCCAGAGTTTCATGTGTGCTCTCCTTGAAAAACAAACTGGTTGTTGATTCTGCTACAGACTTGCGTGATTCGATTATTCCATAACGGCAGGTTTGACCTGCAACCAGAATGTCACCGGCCCTTGATTGGTCAGTGACACTTGCATATCGGCGCCAAACCGGCCGGTTGCCACCTCACCATGGCGCAGGCGTGCCTGCGCAACAAAATGGTCGAACAGCCGACGCCCGTCCTCGGGTGCCGCCGCCGGTGTGAACGAAGGCCGCGTGCCAGAGCGGGTATCGGCCGCCAGCGTGAATTGCGGCACCAGCAACAAGCCGCCGCCTACATCGGTCACGCTGCGGTTCATCTTGCCGGCATCATCGGCAAACACGCGGTAAGCAAGCAACTTGCTCAGCAGTGCATCGGCTTGCTTTTCGGTATCACCGCGCTCGGCGCACACCAGCACCATCAATCCAACCGCGATGGCGCCGATTTGTTCGCCATCGACCACGACTTCAGCGCGGCTGACACGTTGCAACAGACTGATCATTGCAGAGGTTTGCTCACGCCAGCGTCACGCGCGCAAATTTGCGCTTGCCAACCTGCACCACCATGACACCGGCTTCAACTTTGAGGCCTTTATCGCTGATCACAGTACCGTCGATACGAACACCGCCTTGCTCCACCATGCGCAAAGCTTCCGACGTCGACGCACACAGATTGGCTTGTTTGAGCAACTGTCCGATTCCCAGCGGCGCACCGCTCAGGCTGACTTCTGGTACATCGTCAGGAATACCACCCTTGGAACGGTTGACGAAATCGGCCAGCGCCTCTTCTGCCGCCTGTGGCGAATGGAAGCGTGCGACGATTTCCTGGCCCAGTGCCACCTTGATATCGCGTGGATTCTTGCCCCCTGCCACTTCAATCTTGAAGCTGGCCACTTCACTGAGCGAACGGAACGACAGCAAATCGTAGTACTTCCACATCATCACATCGGAGATGCTCATGACCTTGGCAAACATGGTATTGGCAGGCTCGGTGATACCAATATAGTTGTTCTTCGACTTGGACATTTTTTCAACGCCGTCGAGGCCTTCCAGCAGCGGCATGGTCAGAATGCATTGCGGTTCCTGGCCATAGTCCTTTTGCAGTTCGCGCCCAACCAGCAGATTGAATTTCTGATCGGTACCGCCCAGTTCGAGATCGGACTTCAGCGCCACCGAGTCATAACCCTGCATCAGCGGATAGAGGAATTCATGCACCGAAATTGGCGTGCCTTCCTTGAAACGCTTAGTGAAGTCATCGCGCTCCATCATGCGTGCCACGGTATAGCGCGATGCCAATTGAATCATGCCGCGACTGCCGAGCGGGTCACACCATTCCGAGTTGTAACGAATTTCGGTACGTTGCGGATCCAGCACCAGGCTGGCCTGGGCAAAATAAGTCTGGGCATTGATTTCGATCTGCTCACGCGTCAATGGTGGACGCGTCGCATTGCGGCCCGATGGGTCGCCAATCATCGACGTGAAATCGCCAATCAGGAAGATCACGTTGTGGCCGAGATCTTGCAATTGCCGCATCTTGTTGAGCACCACGGTGTGACCCAGATGCAAATCGGCCGCAGTTGGGTCCAGGCCCAGCTTGATGCGCAACGGCTGCGCATTTTTTTCGGCGCGCGCCAATTTTTGCGCGAACTCGCTTTCGATTAGCAGTTCATCAACACCGCGTTTGGTAATCGCCAGCGCTTCCTGAACTTGATCAGAGAGCGGCAGCACTGCGTGCGGCACCAGGCCTGTGGTTGCTTTGGGAGAAGGTTGTTCTACAGTCATTATCAGGAAGCCAAAATTGCCGAAATAAAATTAGTAAAAAATTTAGTAAAAAACGATATTAGTCCTAATGCATCGCTTTTCCGCTTTGCTATAATGCGCACTTCGTCTTTCTGCCGCACGCCATTTTAGAAGCGCAATCAGCAGAGAATTAGCATTCATCGCTTGTCGAGAATCTGAGAGAGCATCGGTCACCTGGGGAGTCGTTGACCAAGCTGCGGTTGCAAAGCCTTGCGCTGGTTGTGCAAGTGTCGCCTATTTCATAGGTCAGACACGGTACGCATTGCCATGGCGCTCATTGCTCCCACGCAATCAGATTCGGAACAAGCGTAAACGGTAGATTTTAACGTATTGCATGTTCCCTACAGATAAATTCGCGCGCCTGACGTCGCTCTATCGCAGTGCCCACCGCTTCTGCCACGAGAAATTCCAAGGCTCTTCCCGCAAAACCCGCATTGTCGGTGCCGGCGCCCTGTTTCTCGGCGCCTTCACACTGGGTGCGGCTGGCTTTGCGCCGGCCCAGCCGGATACCTCGGACGCTCCCGTACACGCCATCGCCAAGGATCTGGCCTTGCCTGATCTGCAACAGCAGGTTGCCAAATTACAAGACCAGGCCAGTGAAAACTACGTAGCCGAAGAAAAAGTACGTTCCGGCGACACGCTGGCCAGCTTGCTCACGCGCCTCGGTGTTGACGACGACGGTGCCGCCAACTTCATCAAATCCGATGCCATGGCACGTGCGGTGATGCAGTTGCGTCCGGGAAAACGTGTCACGGCGCACACTTCGGAAGACGGTGAATTGCAGCAATTGACGACCACGCTCAGCGATGGTCGCGATGGTCCCGCCAGTAATCTGATCGTGGAACGTAACGGCGCTGGTTTCAAATCACACACCACCCCGGTGGAACTGGAGCGGCGCCTGGAAATGCGCTCCGGCCAGATCCGCTCGTCGCTGTTTGCCGCCACCGATGCAGCGCAAATCCCAGACAGCATCGCGAGCCAGATCGTCGATATGTTCGCCACCAGCGTCAACTTTGCTTCCGACCTGCGCCGCGGTGACCGCTTCAACGTGATCTACGAAAGCTTCTGGAACAATGGCGAACCGGTGCGTACCGGGCGCGTTCTGGCGGGAGAATTCGTCAACGCCGGCAATACCTACCAAGCGGTCTGGTTCGATGATCCGACCAGCAAAATCGGTGGCGCCTATTACGCCTTCGACGGCAAGTCCCTCAAGAAAGCCTTCCTCAAGTCGCCCCTGGCCTTCACCCGGATTTCCTCGGGCTTCGCCATGCGTCTGCATCCAATTCTCGGCAAATGGAAGCAGCACACCGGCGTCGACTTTGCCGCACCGACTGGCACGCCTATCCATGCCTCGGGCGATGGTGTGATTGACTTTGTTGGCCAGCAAAACGGTTATGGCAATATCGTGGTCATCAAGCACTGGAGCAATTATTCCACGGCCTACGGCCACATGAGCCGCTTTGCTTCCGGCTTGCGCAAGGGCATGAAGGTCAGCCAGGGAGACGTGATCGGTTATGTCGGCATGACCGGCTGGGCCACCGGGCCGCATTTGCATTACGAATTCCGCATCAGCAATGTGCCGCGCGATCCATTGTCGGTTGCCGTTCCCAACGCGCAGCCATTGGCCGGTACACAATTGCAGCGTTTCCGTACGGTCTCGACCGACATGAACCGACGCCTGGCCTTGTTGCGTCCGGCACCATCCGATAGCACCACTCTGGCGTCACGCTAATCTGCTGGTCATCGGCCGGTGATTGAATCGCTGTAAAATGCAGCGACTCAATCACCGGTTTTTTTATGTCTGCTCAATTCGTTGACGTCGCGGCTACAACTTCCTCGCTCTACATTGGACTGATGTCCGGCACCAGCCTCGATGGCGTCGATGGCGTACTGGTATCCATGCCCGCAGGCCAGCCAATGAGTACGCTGGCAACTGCCTATGCCCCCTTCCCCGCCAGTTTGCGGGCCGAGTTGATGGCCTTGCAGAGCCCCGGGGGAAATGAATTGCAACGCGAAGCGCTGGCGGCCAATCAGCTCGCCGTTTGTTATGCAGCCTGTGTAGCGGAGCTGCTGGCACAGGGCAACACCACAGCAGCAGAGGTATGCGCCGTCGGCGTGCACGGCCAGACCATTCGTCATCGGCCCGAACTCGGTTATACGCGCCAGACTAATAATCCTTCCTTGCTGGCGGAGTTGTGCGGCATCGATGTCATCGCCGATTTCCGCAGCCGCGATGTCGCCGCTGGCGGCCAGGGTGCGCCACTGGTACCGGCCTTTCATCAGGCAGTATTCGGCAGCGCCAGCGAGGCACGCGTGGCAGTCAATATTGGCGGCATCAGCAACATCAGTATTTTGCCGCCCCAGCAAACTAGCGCGACGGCGGTCCACACTGCCGGCTTCGATACCGGTCCAGGCAATGTCTTGCTCGATACCTGGATTGCGCGCCATCAGGGCCTCAGCTTTGATCACAATGGTACCTGGGGCGCCAGCGGCACGATCGATGCCGGCTTATTGCAACATTTGCGCGGCGACGGCTATTTCACGCTGCTGCCACCGAAGAGTACCGGCCGCGACCTGTTTCACATCGAATGGCTGGATGCCCGCTTGCAAGACTTCGCTACACTGGCGCCAGTCGATGTGCAAGCGACCCTGACGGCGTTGACGGCGGGCACCATTGCCGACGCCATTCTGATGCATGCACCTGCCACGACTGCAGTCTATGTGTGCGGTGGCGGTGCTTACAATGGTTATCTGTTGCAGTTGCTGCGCCAGGGCTTGGCGGCCAGTGGAAAATCCATAGCAGTGCACTCCACCGACACGCTGGGCGTGGCACCCAATCATGTCGAAGCGCTGGCGTTTGCCTGGCTGGCGCAACGCTTTTGTCTGCACTTGCCCGGCAATCTGCCGGCAGTCACCGGTGCGCGCGGTCTACGCGTGCTCGGCGCACTCTATCCGGCATGAACAGGGGTTGTTCAGGCAGCGTAGACGCGACCGCTATCTAGCCGTACGCGCTCGCCAATGTGCAATCCGGCTGCGCTGTCCTGCAATACCGTCTGTGTCGAACCGTCCTGCATGCGAACCCGAATACGATAAGCCACCATCGGATCAACAATAGCCGATGCCTGGCTGTCGAACATGCTGCCGCTAGCACTGTTATCAGCGTTGCGTTGCAAGTGAATAGCCTCAACGACGCCACTGCCAGAAACGACAGTCATGGGCATGGCCGTGCCTTGCGCATTGGCAGTGCTGTGATAGCGTGGATCAATGCTGCCATCCAGTACGGCCAGTATGCCTGCCAACATGACGATAATTGAGATGTAATGATGTTTCATGGGACGCGCAAACGTAAGTAAGGCCTCTCATGCTGCACCAAACTGTGCACTACCGACATAGGTGCATGACGCCAATCCTTGTCAGACATTCCCTACCCGAGCCTGACCCGGGTGGTCTTGACGAGACATCAATTAAGCCAGCCGCGCCGCCGGAAATACCAGAATGGCGCAATTGCCGAACCGATCATCATCAGGATTGCCAGCGGATATCCGATCAGCCAGTCGAGTTCTGGCATGATCTTGAAATTCATGCCATAGATACTGGCAATCAAGGTCGGTGGTAAGAACGCCACCGAAGCTACCGAGAAAATCTTGATGATCTTGTTCTGGTTGATGTTGATGAAACCGACCGTGGCATCCATCAGGAAGTTGATCTTGTCGAACAAGAAAGCCGTGTGGCCATCCAGCGATTCAATATCGCGCAAAATCTGCCGTGCATCCTCGAACTGGTCGGCGTTGAGCAAACGGCCACGCATCAAGAAGCTGACTGCGCGCCGCGTATCCATCATGTTGCGGCGAATACGACCATTCAAATCTTCTTCATGAGCGATCGTATTGAGCACATCGGCAGCGGCCTGGTCGGTCAGGCTTTTCTTGAGCACACTGTGGCTGACCGCTTCCAGTTTCTGATAAATCCCTTCGAGCGCATCGGCCGAATATTCGGCATCGGTTTCATACAGATCGAGCAAGACATCGCGATAGTCACCGATCGATCCGGGCCGCGAACGGGCGCGCATGCGCACCAGGCGGAACACCGGCAAATCCTCGGCGTGCACCGAAAATAGAATATTGCGCGCCAGAATAAACGCCACCGTCATGGTGGCCGAAGCGTCGTCCTCGCCTTCGAACAGAAAGTCGGTGCGCAGATGCAGGTCACCATTTTCGGCTTCGAAGTAACGCGCCGAAGCTTCGATGTCACTGAATTCATCTTCATCAGGCAGGGTGACGCCATAAATGCTTTTGACCCAGGCACGCTCTTCATCGCTGGGTTCAGTCAGATCGACCCAGACAGGCGCGATGTTTTCCAGGTCACTACGGCTGTCGATATTGACTTGGTTCAACCGACCGTTTTGCAACACAAAAACATTAATCATGTGATCTCACTGTCGGGACAAGACGAAGAAGGCGGGGTTGCCAGTTTTACCATCAGGCGATGATGCCGGCGTGACCGCAGCAGTTGCCCGTGCGGAAAATGCACGCAAGTGTACGTTCATCGCATGCGCCAGGCAAGCGCGCTATTTTTTGGTCGGCGGTAATTCGGCCGCATTCATGCGCCGCAGAATCAAACCGCTGCGGCTGGCCAGATAAGCCGAACCAGGATTTTTGTCATAAAAGCGCGGACGTGGCAGCATCACTGCCAATCGCGCTGCCTGACTGGCGCCGAGATTGGCCGCCGTGCTGCCATAGTAATGGCGCGCAGCCGCCTCGGCACCGAACACACCATTGCCCCATTCGACGACATTGAGATAAATTTCAAAGATGCGCTGCTTGTCCATCAAGAACTCAAGCATATAGGTGATGATGAACTCTTGTCCCTTGCGCAGATAACTGCGCTCGCCCGACAGGAACAGATTCTTGGCCAGTTGCTGGGTAATGGTGGAGCCGCCGGCGACTACCTTGCCCTTCTTGGCATTTTTCTCATAGGCTTTTTGCAAGGCATCCCAATCGATACCGTCGTGTTCCGAAAAATTGGAATCTTCCGACGCGATGATGGCACGCTTGAGGTTATTGGAAATACGGTTGTATGGCACCCATTGGAATTGCAGCTGCGCCTTGGGATTTTTTTCTTGCAACAACGCCAATTGATGGCGCATGAAGCTGGTTGAGTCAGGATTGTGATCAACCCACCACCAGATCTGTGCGAAGAAATACAGTTGCAGCAGCAACAGCAAGGTGATCGGCAAGACGATCAGCCACAGAAACAGTTTGCGCAGAAGCTTCATTTGTTTGTTCTTATGTTCATGACAGGAACTGGCATCCATCGTACAGCACGGCGCAGCGCAACCGTGCAGCAGCATTCAAATGCCAGCCAGATGCAATTGTGCGCGCAAATCAGCAAACACTTCTGCGGTGTGCGGCCGCACGCCACGCCACAGCAAAAATGCTTCGGCTGCCTGCTCCACCAGCATGCCCAGACCGTCGCGCACGGTGGCGCCATGTTGGGCGGCAAAGTCCATGAAACGAGTCGGCTGCTTGCCATACATCATGTCATAGGCCAGCGTAGCGGCGCCGAATACTTCTGCCGGCACTGGTGGCAGATCGGCACTCAGACTGGCCGAAGTGGCATTGATGACAACATCGAACACGCCCGTCAGGTCGGCATAAGCGGCGGCATTCAGATGCCCGAACGCGGCAAACTGTGCGGCCAGTTCGCGCGCCTTGGCCTCGGTGCGATTGGCCAGCACGATTTCACGCGGCTGCTGTTCCAGCAGGGGTTGCAATACCCCACGCGCGGCACCACCGGCGCCGAGCAACAGGATACGCTTGCCGCTCAAATCAATACCGGCGTTTTGCACGATATCGACGACCAGGCCAGCACCATCGGTGTTGTCACCGAAGATCTCACCCCCACGGAACATAAGCGTATTGACAGCACCGGCCAGCCGCGCCCGCTCACTCAAGCGATCGGCCAGCGCATGCGCCTCCAGCTTGAACGGCACGGTGACGTTGGCGCCTTTGCCACCACTGGCGATGAAGCTGTGCACGCTGGCGGCGAAACCATCAAGCGGTGCCAACAGGCGCTCATAGCGCAATACCTGGCCGCTGTGCGCGGCAAAGCGGGCGTGGATTTCGGGTGACTTGCTATGGGCGATCGGATTACCGATGACGAGGTATGCATCCATGCTGGTTCTCAATAATCAGTTGGCGCGACTCATGTCGGCTTGCAGGGTGTCTTCATGCGTGAAGCGGAAACGCGTAATCACTTCCCAGACATCGTCTTTGCCGCTGGTGCGCATGTTTTCCGGGAAACGCCCGAACGGTGCCGAACGGCGCACGATGGTCAGCGCTGCATTGTCGAGCGCCGGGTTGCCGGAGCTGCGTTCGATATGCAGACCGCCTTCTTTCTGGTAAATCGAGCCATCCTGAAATACCGGAATATAGATGATCAATTCGCCATACAGCTTTTTACCGTCCTGTTGCGGGAAATTGAGCGTACCCAGACGCTCAATCTTTTCCTGCAAGGATTTGTAATACATGGCGTAGTTGGCTTCGCGTGTGCGCGCCGTGATTTGTGTCTTGCGCGGCCGCTTGTTGTATTCCTCGATGTTCTTGGCAACTTCGGCTTCCATGCGCGCCACTTCCTTGGCATTGTCCGACAAGTCCTTGGCGTTGGGCTGCGGCGCTGCTTCGCGCGGCTTTTCGCGCTCCGGCATGGCGACCGTAGGCTCGGCCTTGTTCATCTGCGCCAGGATTTTCTGTTGCTGCGCTTCCAATTCAGCCACTTTACGACGCGCCGCCTTGACGCTGTCACCATCCTCGACCTTGCGCATATCGGGCAGCGGTGACTTGGCGCGACCGGCATCGGCATTGCCACCGCCGTCGAGGTTGGCTTGGGCAATTGCATCCGCCTGTTGCGGTGCCTTGTCGTGTTTGGCATTGACCAGAATCACTTCGAGGCCGGGATCGGAAGGCTTGAACCGGAACGCATCGGGCGCGGCAAAGCGCACCCCGAGGAAGGCTGCGTGCACCAGCACGGACCCCACCAGAGCGATGGTCAAGAAGCGATTCTCGGCGAAGTATTTCACAAGGGCATCAATACAGTAAAAACGCGATTTTACGACAAAGCCATGCTTATTCTGCCGCCGACTTAAGGTCCGTCACAGCAGCATCAGGATCAGCGTCACCAGACTCGGCGCGCTCGGCACCGATGTCTGCGGCAGCCTCTGTGACGGTACCTTGCTCGGCCAACTCAGCGGCCAGCGCTTCGTCATCTTCTTCATCGAGCGGCTCCGCGCTACCGGCCTGCGCAGCCGGCACCTCCAGCAGACGTGCTTCGACGGTCAGATCGACCTCGTCCCAGCGCAGCAAATCCAGTTTGACCTGCAAACCACGTGCCACTTGCGGCATGCCCGGCAAGCGAATCACCAACGGAATATCGACCAACCGCAGAATTTCATCCTTCAACACCACCGCATCGACCTGGCGCGCCTGCTCCTGTGCCAGCCAGCGCAGGCACCAGTAACGCTCCATGCCGGACTGGAAGTCGGCATAGCCGGAATAGGCGGACTCGAAACCCGAGACGATGGCAAACAGGTCGGCGTCGCGCGGCTTGAACGGTGCCACCAATGGTGCCGCGACACCATGTTCGAGACAGGCCAGAATCTGCCATTGATTGACCAGATCAGTATAGCGGCGCAGCGGTGACGTGCTCCAGGCATATTGATCAACGCCAAGTCCCTGATGCGGCGCTGCATGGGTCACCATGCGTACCTGCATCTTGGCCGCCCAACCACCGGCACCACCACCCTGTGCGCGGTAAATGCCCGGCACACCATGGTCGGCCATGAACTTGCCCCAGGTGCTGTTGGCGAAAATCATCAATTCGGCAACAATCTTGTCGAGCGGAGCACCGCGTTTGCGGCGCGCGATCGTGACGACATCGTTATCAACGTAAAAATTGAAATCGACGCGGTTGTTTTGCTCCGCCCGCAGACCAAAGCTTTCTCGCTTGGCCATGCGGCCTTGCTCCAGCACCTGCACCCATTGCCACAACAAGGCAATGTCGGCCTTGTGCGGATAGTCACCGCTGTTGGCCGCCAGCGCTTCTTCGGTCACCAGCGCATCGAGGTCGTTGTGACGCAGGTTGGCGGCAATCGGCACCAGCTCGGCGCGGGTTTCGGTCGACAGCACGCTCCAGTCGCTCGGGTCGAGCGTGGCGTAGAGCGACAACGCCGGGCAGGGCTTGCCTTCATCCAGGGTAAATGCGGCTACCAGTGCATCGGGCAGCATGGTGATCTTCTCACCGGGCATGTACACGGTCGACATGCGTCCCCGCGCAATCGCGTCGATGGCGTCATCACGCTTGATGCCCAAGGCCGGTGCGGCGATGTGAATCCCGATACGCACCTTGCCATCAGGCAGCGTCACCACCGACAAGGCATCGTCGATTTCAGTAGTGGTCACATCATCGATGGAAAACGCCTGGACGTCGGCCAACGGTAACGCAGTCGGTGCAACCGGAATCGTGATCTCGGGGAAGCCACTGCCCTTTGGGAAAAACTCGAACAGGAACTTGGCGTAATGCAAATCCTTGGGCGAGCTGAGGCCACCAGTACTGAGCATCAAGCGTTGCGGTGTGGTTTGCAATTCCTTGCAGGCCGCGTCGAGCGCCTTGAATTCGATGCCGTTCTTGTCCGGCTTGAACAACAATTGCAGCGCCAGCGGTTTGAATGCTTCGGGCAGTTTTCCTGCCTTGAGTTCATCCACGTACTGTGCCTGTACCAGCGCCTGCTGCTTTTTCTTTTCGACGCCCGCCAGCGCTGCCTGCAAGGACGCCTGCGGTGCCGCCTTGTAGCGGCCGCGGCCCTTCTTGTAGAAATAGATAGGTGCGGCATGCAAGCGCAGCAACAAACCGGCCGCTTCGTGCGGCAACGGCGCGTGACCGAAATACTCGGCGCCGAGCTCGGCAAAGCCAAACTCTTCTTCGCCGGCAACTTCCCACAGAAAGTCGAGATCGACGTCCTGCGCAATCAGTTGCGCCTGCTCCAGCAGTGCGGCCGGTGCCGGCGCGGCAAACTGCAGCAGCACATCCTTGGTCTTGACCTTGCTGCGTTTGCCCGATGCCATTTCGACCTGATAGGCCTCGCCTTGTTGCGACAGTACGCTGCCGGCCTTGAAATCACCGGATTCTTCAAAAAATAAATTCATCGATTGCTTAAGTCAAAATGCGTCAATATTCAATGCCATCAGTTGATGCAAGGCAGGTAAAAAAACGTCAGTCACGAGCATCAAACTGCCGTGACGTTGAAACAGCGAGCGCCGCGCATAGAGCGGCAACCGCAGATGTTGCGGATACTCTCCGAGTGCACGCGCCACGCGCCGCACCAGCGGATGCGCTGCATGCAGACGAGCATACTGGATTGGTGCGCGCGTCACCAGTGGGTCCGTAAACAAACTGGCGCCCAGCGGCCGCGTCCCCAGACGCCGGAAAAACGGCCAGGCGGCAGCCGATGCCAGCGGTGTGACCGTGTGACCGAACAACACTGGCTGACCATCACAGTGCAAGATCACGTCACGCTGCTCGACCGGCTGGCGCGGACGCAAACCCAGGCAGGCAGATTCGTCAACCAACGCATTGCCGCTATGCTGGCGCAAGCGTTGCACGCGCAGCGCGGCGCAACGCGCCTGCAACTTAAAGGTCATCGAACCGGGATCGGCCAACCAGGCGCGTAGCAAGGGCCCGGCCTGTACCGCATTCGGATGATCGAACCACGTTGCCAGGGCGCTCATTTTTCCCATCAGTGTGGCGCTCCGGCAAGCGCTGGCAGCACATCAATACCGCAAAATGCCAGCACTGCGTCGGCGTAGTCGGCGAATTCAGCGATGCCGTGGTCACTGCCTTCAATCACGGTTTGTTGCGCGCCCGGATAATGCGCAACCATGTCGCGCCAGTCCAGCACTTCGTCACCGGTGGCGGCGATCAGGAAGTAACGTTGTGGCACGGTAATTTTTTCTATCGTCAACGCCTTGAGTTCATCGATATAGTCGCGCTTGAACTCAAACGGTTCGACAGAATGATAGTGCGTCGTCACGCCGACATAGGATTCCAGATCGCGCGGCGGCTTGACTGCTGGATTGAGCAACACCGCACGGCAGCCCAGGTGTTCGGCCAGCCAGGTTGCATAAAAGCCGCCAAGGGAGGAGCCGACTACCGTCAATTGCTCTACCGGACAAGCCGCAGCAAACCCCAGCGCGAGTTGAATCGCCGCCGCTGGCGAGGCTGGCAATTGCGGGCAGACATAGTCATGCGCCAGTCCCAGCACCTGCATGCGCTCACCCAGATACCGCGCCTTGAACGACTGCGGCGACGAACGGAAACCGTGCAGATACAAAATCATGCGAGCGCGTCCAGCAATTTTTGATGGACACCGCCAAAACCACCATTGCTCATGACCAACACTTGATCGCCGGGCCGCGCCGCTTGTTTGACGGCCGCCACCAATGCGGCCAGATCGTCGAACGCTTGCGCCTTGTTTCCCAACGGTGACAGCGCCTGCGCCAGATCCCAGCCGAGCGCGTTTTTGTCGCCATCCTGGCCGCTGCCTTTGGCGCCGAAACCGAATACCAGATCGGCCTCGGCCAGACTGGCCGGCAGTGCATCCTTCATGGTGCCCAGCTTCATGGTGTTCGAACGTGGTTCCAACACAGCCAGAATGCGGGCGGCACCGATTTTCTTGCGCAAACCAGCGACGGTAGTAGTAATCGCGGTCGGGTGATGCGCGAAGTCATCGTAGACCGCGATATCGTTGACCGTGCCGCGCAACTCCATGCGTCGTTTGACGTTCTCGAATTTGCCGAGCGCTTCAATGGCGACTGCCGGCGGTACACCGACATGACGAGCAGCGGCAATCGCTGCCAAGGCATTCATCCGATTGTGTTCACCGGTCAGCGACCAATGCACGGTACCCTGCAATTGCACTTCGAACGTAATGTCGAAACTGCCGTCATCGTGGCTTTGCATACCCCAGCCAGGCTGCCCGGCCGCGACGCCAAAGCCTTCCTGCTCGCTCCAGCAACCGCGCTCCATGACGCGCTCCAGCGCTGCTTCGCGTGCGTTGACCAGCAAGCGGCCAATGCCGGGCACGGTACGCACCAGATGATGAAATTGGGTTTCGATCGCTGACAGATCCGGGAAGATATCTGCGTGATCGTATTCTAGGTTGTTCAGGATCGCAGTCTTGGCATGGTAATGCACAAACTTGCTGCGCTTGTCGAAGAAGGCGGTGTCGTATTCGTCGGCTTCGATGACGAAGAAGATCGAATCCTGTGATTTGCTCACTTTTGCGTCAGCTTGTGTGCCGACCTCGACGCCGGACAAGCGCGCCGAGATACCAAAATTGAGCGGTACCCCGCCAATCAGAAAGCCCGGCGCATAACCGGCATACTCCAATATCCAGGCCAGCATGGCCGAGGTGGTGGTCTTGCCGTGTGTGCCGGCCACTGCCAGCACCCATTTGTCGCGCAGAATGTGGTTGCCCATCCATTCCGGCCCCGACATGTAAGGCAAGCCGCGGTTGAGGATCGCTTCCATCAGCGGGTTGCCGCGCGACACCACGTTGCCGATCACGAACAGGTCCGGCTGCAAATCAACCTGCTCGGGACCAAAACCCTGAATCAAGCTGATGCCCTGGGCTTCCAACTGGGTGCTCATGGGCGGGTAGACATTGGCGTCACAACCGGTGACCTTGTGACCGGCTTGCTTTGCCAGCACCGCCAAACCACCCATGAACGTGCCGCAAATGCCGAGAATGTGAATATGCATAGTCAAACTTGATAAAGAATCCCGAGATTTTACCTGAGCCAGCGCTACCGACGACGATCATCTGGCCTGCGCTGGCTGTTTTGTGAATCAATGTTGCCGGCGCGGTATCATTGCAGCCATGCATCCGACCGATACCGACCTATTACGCGCTGAGATTGCCGCCACTGCAGCGCGCATGATTGCCGAAGATGGCGCCGACTATGCCACCGCCAAACGCAAGGCCGCGCGCCAGATTCTGGGCGACAGCAAGACGCGCAGCGACATGTTGCCCGATAACGCCCAGATCGAAGAAGAGGTACGCGCCTATAACGAATTGTTCTTTGGTGATACGCAACCGGCAAGATTGTTGCATTTAAGACAGCTAGCGCTACAGGTAATGGAGGGACTGATGCAGTTTCATCCTTATCTGACCGGTGCGGTACTCAATGGCACTGCAGGTGATCATTCGGACATCTATTTGCAGTTATTTACATCCAGCGCCAAAGACGTCGAAATCTTTCTTTTAAACAAAAATGTCAACTTCGAAGTCAGTGAAACTCCCCACTTCAAACGTGGCGCCAATCATGCGCCCGTGGAGACCTTGAGCTTCCTGCTGCCGCAAAAGGGAGCGGCGCCCGAGGGTGTGCATCTGGCCGTGTATGATGTCGACGACTTGCGCGGCGGCCTCAAGACTGCCACGGGAAAACGCGCTGAGCGCGCCGATATCGAGGCATTGCGCCTCCTGATCAAGGAAGTGAGCTAATGAAGAAGCGCCCTATTTTCATATTTGTTTTGGTTGCCGTCATCGCGGCCAGCGTCGGCATGTTGATCAGCCACCAGCGCGCTGCGCCGCAAACGCCCGAGGCGCGCGCGATTGCCAATCTGTTTGCGCAAACCATGCCTGATGTCAATGGCAAGCCACAAGCACTGTCGCAATGGCGCGGCAAGCCGATGATCATTAATTTTTGGGCCACCTGGTGTGCGCCTTGCGTTGAAGAAATGCCGGAATTGGCAGCCTTGCAAGCCGAGGTGGCGCCCGTCCAGATCGTTGGAATTGGGGTCGATACCCAGGAAAATATCGCCCGATTTGCAGAAAAGATGCATATCTATTATCCTCTGTATGTTGCTGGCACCGGCGCCACTGATTTGCTACGGCAATTTGGCAATCAGGCTGGTGGTCTGCCCTTCACTGTTCTGGTGGGACTGGACGGCAATCTCAAAAAAGTCTATCTTGGACGGCTCAATTTTGACGAGCTGCGCCACGACCTAGCCTCCCTAAAAAGTATGTAAGTAAAGTTTTTCTTGCCAAATGAAGCGATTTGACGGCAAAATGCGCCCATCGTCGTCAAACGGAGCTTTATCTCCATGGCAATAAACCTTCTCCTCCTCAACGGACCCAACCTGAATTTGCTGGGTACCCGGGAGCCTGAAGTCTACGGATCGACCACCCTGGCTGATATCGAACAGCGCGCCGCCTTGCAGGCAAGCAAGGCAGGTGCGACGCTGAGCGCGTTTCAGAGCAACCATGAAGGGGCCTTGATCGATCGCATTCATGCTGCCAGAACTGAAGGTGTGAGCGCGATTGTGATCAATCCCGCCGGCCTGACGCATACCAGTGTGGCCTTGCGGGACGCCTTGGCGGGTGTGGCCATTCCGTTCGTCGAGGTGCATATTTCCAATGTGCACCAGCGCGAGGAGTTTCGACATTTTTCGTATCTGTCTGGTATTGCCAAGGCAGTTCTATGCGGTTTTGGTGTTGACGGTTACCGCCTCGCCATTGACCATCTGCTGCAATCATAAGGATCGCTCCCCGTCCGTTTTCAGACAACATCGCCTACTGGCGATGATGCGCTAATCAACCCGCAATATTTTCTTGCTATTAATATTACTGAGGAATTCACATGGATTTACGGAAACTTAAAACGCTCATCGATCTGGTCGCGGAGTCCGACATCGAAGAGCTGGAAGTCACCGAAGGCGAAAGCAAGGTGCGCATCGTCAAGTCGTCTGCCAATGCACAAAATCACGTGATGATGATGCAACCGCAAGCGGCCTATGCACAGCACCTGCAAGCCAGCGCCGCGCCAGTGGCCGCAGCACCGGCGGTGGCAGCACCTGCCGTGCCGGAAGGTCATATCGTGAAGTCGCCTATGGTCGGTACTTTCTACCGTTCGTCGGCACCAGGCTCACCGGCATTTGTCGAAGTCGGCAAGGAAGTCAAGGAAGGCGAAACGCTGTGCATCATCGAAGCGATGAAGCTGCTCAATGAAATCGACGCCGACAAGTCGGGCGTGATCAAGCAAATTCTGGTCGAAAATGGCCAGCCGGTCGAATACGGCCAACCATTGTTTGTGATCGGCTAAATCCTGCCAAAATAGGATGGCCGCTGGTGACCAGGCGCAACATGTCGCGCATTGGTTTTCCCGACATCCTGCTGGATTTGGTTATCTGTATGTAAACGCTTGACTCTTGGCGACGCACATTTCTCTTATGTTTGAAAAAATACTCATTGCCAATCGTGGCGAAATCGCTCTCCGCATCCAGCGCGCTTGCCGCGAAATGGGCATCAAGACGGTCGTAGTGCACTCTGAAGCCGACCGCGAGGCGAAATACGTCAAGCTGGCGGACGAATCGGTCTGTATCGGCCCGGCACCGTCCGCGCTCAGCTACCTGAACATGCCGGCCATCATCAGCGCCGCCGAAGTGACTGACGCGCAAGCGATTCACCCAGGCTACGGCTTCCTGTCCGAGAATGCCGACTTCGCCGAACGGGTGGAAAAATCCGGCTTTGTCTTCATCGGCCCGCGTCCGGAAAACATCCGCATGATGGGTGACAAGGTCGCTGCGAAACAGGCCATGATCCGCGCCGGCGTACCTTGCGTGCCAGGTTCGGAAGGCGCTTTGCCCGACAATCCCAAGGAAATCGTGCAGATTGCGCGCAAGATCGGCTATCCGGTCATCATCAAGGCAGCAGGCGGCGGCGGTGGCCGCGGCATGCGCGTGGTGCATACCGAAGCAGCATTGATCAATGCCGTGACCATGACCAAGACTGAGGCTGGCGCTGCATTTGGCAATCCAGAGGTTTACATGGAGAAGTATCTGGAAAATCCGCGTCACGTGGAAATCCAGATTCTGGCCGACGAACACAAGAATGCCATCTGGCTCGGCGAACGCGATTGTTCGATGCAACGCCGTCACCAGAAAGTGATTGAAGAAGCGCCAGCGCCAGGCATCCCGCGCAAGATCATCGAGAAGATCGGTGAGCGTTGCGCTGAAGCCTGCCGCAAGATGAATTACCGCGGCGCCGGCACCTTCGAGTTCCTGTACGAAAACGAAGAGTTCTACTTCATCGAAATGAATACCCGCGTACAGGTCGAACATCCGGTCACCGAGATGATCACCGGCGTCGACATCGTGCAGGAGCAAATCCACATCGCTGCCGGCGAAAAGCTGCAATTCCGCCAGCGCGACATTGAGCTCAAGGGTCATGCAATCGAGTGTCGTATTAATGCCGAAGATCCGTTCAAGTTCACACCGTCGCCAGGTCGTCTGACCGCATGGCACGTGCCGGGCGGTCCTGGTATCCGGGTCGATTCGCATGCTTATGCCGGTTACTTCGTGCCACCCAACTACGATTCGATGGTGGGCAAGGTGATTTCCTACGGCGCCACGCGTGAGCAAGCGATTCGTCGCATGCAGATCGCCCTGTCGGAAATGGTGGTCGAAGGCATTCAGACCAACATCCCACTGCACCGCGAATTGATGGTGGATGCACGCTTCATCGAAGGCGGCACCAACATCCATTATCTTGAGCACAAGTTGGCTGAGCGCCCAACCGCGTCTGCGGCTGACAAAACTGCGAAGAAGTAAGCAATGGGCTGGACCGAAATTGTCATTCAAGTCACGCGTGCACAGGCCGAGGCGTTTTCGGACGCCTTGATGGAAGCCGGCGCACTGTCGGTCTCGGTAGAAGATGCAGATGAAGGCACCGTAGCTGAGCAACCCCTGTTCGGCGAACCCGGCATGGAGCCAGCCGAAGCTGCATGGGAACGCAGCCGCGTGGTGGCATTGGCCGACGTCAATGCCAACCATGCTGCCATTGTCGCCGACGCCACCAAGGCCATCGGCCTCGACTACGCGCTGCCATTCGCCTTGCGGCCAGTAGAAGACCAAGACTGGGTGCGCCTGACGCAATCACAATTCGACCCCATCCATATCGGTCAACGCATCTGGGTGGTGCCGAGCTGGCATGATGCGCCCGAACCAGATGCGCTGGTGCTGGAACTGGACCCCGGTCTGGCATTCGGCACCGGCAGCCATCCCACCACGCGTTTGTGCATGGAATGGCTGGAAGGCAATGTCACTGCAGACATCGCTACTGTGCTCGACTATGGTTGCGGCTCGGGTATTCTCGCGCTGGTTGCCAAGAAACTCGGTGTGCCACAGGTGATCGGTGTCGATATCGATCCGCAAGCACTGGAATCGGCTGCCTTCAACAGCGAACGCAATAATTGCGAGATCGACTATTACCTGCCGGAAGCATTTGCCCGCCTTTATCCTGAAAGCCAGACCTTCGGTATCGTTGTCGCCAATATTCTGGCCGGCCCGCTGCAGTTGATGGCACCCATGCTATCCGCACGCGTGGCACCGGGCGGTTCGTTGGTGTTGTCCGGCGTACTCGATCGCCAGGCTGAAGAAGTCATTGCCGCCTATGCTCCGTTCATCAAGCTGCAAGTCTGGGCTGAACACGAAGGCTGGGTGGCGCTGGCCGGTCAAGCTGCCGCGGTCTAGGCATGCAACGCGGCGCAGCTCTGTTTAACGAGGTGCACTGATGGCACTGGCGACCCAATGTCCGTTCTGTCAGACCTCGTTTCGGGTCGCTCAGGATCAGCTCAAATTGCGCGGCGGCCTGGTCCGCTGCGGCAATTGCAAAGAAGTCTTCAACGGCAACGACCATCTGGTCACATCCGAAGTGGCGCAACAACTGGTGGCCACGCCAGCGCCGCAAGGCACGCCAACGGCGACTGCCTGGCCGCCATTACCCAACCCAACGCACACCGAGTCCCCCACCGCTGGGGCAGATGCGCCGTCGGCGCCGAGCACGCCGGCTTGGCTGGCTCCAGCCAATCTTTCTGCCACCTTCGCCAGTATCGCCGCCGACACCAACGATGCCCCCTGGGGTACAACGAGCGAGGCACCTGTCACCACATCGGCAGCGCCCTCCAGAGATAATCCCGCCATAGTGCCGCCGGACGCCGCAAACATCAACACGTTGACGCAAGAGCTGTCCTTCCCGATTCCGCAAACATCATCGGCACCCCAGGTCGCTGCCAGCAACAACGAGGATGACGCCGCAGAAGTCGCAGCAGAAGCCGCCGCCATCGAACAAGCGCTCAATGCGCTGGCGACAGAGACCACTAAGGCGGCCCCGGTTGGATTACTCAAACAGGCAACGCGCGAAGATGTGACTGACGCGGTTACGCAAGATGAAACAGCGCAAGACGCTGAGCAAACCACCGTACCCGAAGAAGACACCGACGGCGAGCATGCTGCTGATGATGATGACCAAGCAACGCTGGACGACGATGCGCCCAGCTTTGTCCAGCGCGCCGAACGGCGCGAACGCTTGGGCCGCGTGGTCCGTGTCGTGATGATCATTGGCGTCATATTACTGAGCATCACCCTACCCTTGCAGGCACTGTATTTGTGGCGCAATCAGGTGGCCGCGTGGTTGCCATCAACCCAGCCGCTGCTGTCTTCACTCTGTGCAAAACTGCATTGCACGGTCGGGCTGCCGACCAATATCGAGCAATTGTCGCTGGAATCAAATGAGCTGCAACTGCTGCCGCCAAACCAGAGCATCTACACCTTGACGGTGCTGTTGCGCAATCGCGGCGCTGCCGCGCAATCGTGGCCTTATCTGGAATTGACCCTTAACGACAACGATGAAAAAGCCATCACGCGGCGCGCCTTCACACCGCGCGAGTATCTGGCATCGGAACAACAAGTCAATGGCGGCTTTGCCGGCAACAGCGAACAGCAAGTCAAAATGACGTTTGAGCTGAATCAACCGGTGGCAGCCGGCTACCGCGTCTATCTGTTCTTCCCCTGATCGTCCAGAGATTGATTCCTGCCAGCCGTGATCGGCGGCAAAAACACGCGCAGCGCCTGGCTTTCTTCTACAATGCAGCATTCCGAACCTTTTCCAGACATCCATCATGAGTTCACTTATTTGCGGTTCACTTGCCTTCGACAACATCATGCAATTCGAAGGGCGCTTTTCTGAATCCCTGCTGGCCGATCAATTGCACAAGATCAATGTGTCCTTTCTGGTGCCGTCGATGCGCCGTGAATTCGGCGGCTGTGCAGGCAATATTGCCTATAACCTGAAACTGCTCGGTGGCGAACCGGTGATCATGGCAACCGTGGGTCAAGATGGCGCGCCTTATCTGGAACGCTTCAAGGCACTCGATATTTCCACCAAATGCGTACGCGTGATCGACACCTCGTTCACCGCACAATGCTTCATCACCACTGATGCCGATAGCAATCAGATCACCGCCTTTCACCCGGGTGCAATGACCTATTCGCATGACAACAAGGTAGCCGACGCTGGTCCGGTAAAGTTTTCGATCGTCGCGCCCGATGGCCGTGACGGCATGTTGCAGCACGCGGAGCAAAGCGTCGCGCTGAATATCCCGCTGATTTTCGATCCAGGCCAAGGCTTGCCGATGTTCAACGGTGACGACCTCAAGCACTTCATCGACCTAGCCACCTATGTCGCCGTCAACGACTACGAAGCCGAACTGCTGACCACGCGGACCGGCCTGACGTTGGAGCAGATTGCCCAGCAAGTATCGGCACTGATCGTGACACGCGGTGAATTAGGTGCCGAGATTTTCACCGGCGGTGAAAAGATCGACATCCCTTGCGTGCCGGCGGCGGTGATTGCCGATCCAACCGGTTGCGGCGATGCCTTCCGTGCCGGCATGTTGTTTGGTCTGACCAAGGGTATGGACTGGGCCACGATCGGCCGCCTGTCCAGCTTGATGGGTTCGATCAAGATCGCTTCGCAAGGACCGCAAAACCATGCCCCTAGCCTGAGCGAAATCGACGACCGCTTCCACCAGGCATTTGGTTACCGCTTCGCCTGATCGTCCTCTGCATATTGCTGGCCGACATCCACTTACCGCTACATTGAAAGGATTTTGCATGAAACGCCTGGTTTCCACCTTCCTGCTGTCACTGTGTGCGATGTCAGCCAGCCAGGCCGCGCTAGCGGCGCTGAAACCGGGTGATCGCGCGCCCGACTTTTCAGCACCATCTTCACTGGGCGGGCAGGTCTCGACCTTTTCGCTGGCAGACAACCTAAAGAAGGGGCCGGTGGTGCTGTATTTTTATCCTGCGGCTTTTTCCAGCGGCTGCACAATTGAAGCACACCTGTTCGCCGAAGCCATCGACAAGTACAAGGCACTGGGCGCCACCGTCATTGGCGTGTCCAATGACAAGATCGAAACCCTGACCAAGTTTTCCGTCAGTGAATGTCGCAGCAAGTTCGCCGTCGCTGCCGACACCGATCAAAAGATCATGAAAGCCTATGACGCAGTCATGCTGATCAAGTCGGATTACGCCAGCCGAATTTCTTACGTGATCGCACCGGACCACAGCATCCTCTACGAATACAGCAGCATGAGTCCCGACAAGCATGTCGAAAATACTCTGCAAGCCTTGCGTCAGTGGGCAGCCAAGAACAAATAAGCAAAAAACTTGGAAAGTTTGCGCCGGGCGCATGAGCAATCGTCAAAGCCTCACGCCGCACCGGGCAAACCTGCCTGGAACCAGGCAGGTCAAACATCAACTCAGCGTCAGCCGATCGACAAGATCAGGGTACTGACCAGGCGTATTGCAATCTGCAGCAGGATCAAGGCCACCAGTGGCGACAGATCGACATTGCCAATCAGCGGCACTACTTTGCGCAGTGGGCGCAGCAGCGGCTCGTTCAAGGCACGTACAAATGGCGCCAACGGTGCGTGGGGGTTGACCCAACTGAACACTGCTTCGAGTATCAGCGTCGCCATGAAGCCATAGAAAATCCACTGAAAGAAGCGCACCAGCGACAGCAGGATGATCGGCAGGAAATCAAACCCGGAAGACACGCCAATTGCGGCAATGATCGACAGCAGCACGATCAGGAAAGCGCCCAGCAAACTGGCCCAATCATAACCACCGACACCTGGCAGCACGCGCCGCAGCGGCTTGACCAACCAGTCTGAAAGTTGGAACACAAATTGTCCAACCGAAGCCGGAGGGCGCACCTGCACCACCTGCATCCAGAAACGCAGCAACAGCACGCCGACCAAGATGCTGGCTACGGCGTCAACGATCAACATGAAAATGCTATGCAACACGGTCACTCTCCTAGAACACATTTCAACGGATTCAAACCACAGCGCACATACTAAACCATGGCGCGCTTGCGCTCATGTGGAGGCAGTGAATAAATCGAAAAGGCAAAAAAAACCGCTGCATAACTCACAGAGGCGAGTCACACAGCGGCGCTACGCCCGATTGCTCAGGCGCCAGGCCAGGTCCGATTAAGGACGTGTTGTGCCTGTTGGGAACGGCCAAGCCGATGCTGGGTTCAGCACAGTCTTGACTGCTGGTGCTGCTGCCGCTGGCTTAGCTGCTGCCTTGGCTGCTGGCTTCTTGACAGCTGCCTTCTTGACTGCTGGCTTAGCTGCGGCCTTGACTGCAGGTTTAGCTGCTGGCTTTGCTGCAGCCTTGACTGCTGGCTTGGCTGCTGGCTTAGCAACTGCCTTCTTTGCGGCGACTGGCTTCTTCACTGCAACTGCTTTCTTAGGAGCTGCTGCTTTCTTTGCCACTGGCTTAGCTGCTGCCTTGACGACTGGCTTCTTCGCTGCGACTGCCTTCTTAGGAGCTGCTGCCTTCTTTGCGGCGACTGGCTTCTTCGCTGCAACGACCTTCTTTGCGGCAACTGGCTTCTTCGCTGCAACGACCTTCTTTGCGGCAACTGGCTTCTTCGCTGCAACGACCTTCTTCGCGGCGACTGGCTTCTTCGCTGCAACGACCTTCTTCGCGGCGACTGGCTTCTTCGCTGCAACGACCTTCTTCGCGACGACTGGCTTCTTCGCTGCAACGACCTTCTTAGGTGCTGCTGCTTTCTTTGCCACTGGCTTAGCTGCTACCTTAGCGACTGGCTTCTTGGCTGCGACGACCTTCTTAGGAGCGGCGGCCTTCTTCACTGCGACCGGTTTTTTAGCTGCGGCTGCTGGTTTCTTTGTAGCCGGCTTCTTGGCGGCTGATTTCTTTGCTGCTGTTGCCATTTTTGTTTCTCCTTCTTCACGTGATGGAAAAAATCAAGCTTGATTTAAAAAACCCGTCTGTACCATCGCGATGATGCAGGCGGATTATTCATCGGCACAAGCAAACCTCTGCTTGCGCTAATGAATTAGGCACCAGCTGAACTGCTGCATCCCCTCACCTATGCAGCGCTTCAGCTATCTTGGTTGCGCCTCTACCCCAATTGCTGCAGGGCTCTGAGGGCGATTGGCGGCTTTATCAGCACCGCAACCAAAAAAAACGCCAGCGGATTACCCGCTAGCGTCAGGAATACTGTTCCTGAAAAACCTTCAGGTTTTTCAAAGAAAAAGCCGCCTTACCCGACTTGATCGGGTTAAGCGGCGATAACAGAGAAGATCGATTCGGTCTTTTACTGTTCATTAAATTTGGTGAAAGCCTTCCGTATTTGGTGGTCAACTATCTTGCAAGCTAGTTGACCACTTGGTGCCTCGCAGATCTCGCTGAAGAGCATTGACGAGATGGGCACAATATCATTCCCAGTTAAGCGCGCCTCCGGTTTGGTATTCGATGACTCGGGTTTCAAAGAAGTTGCGCTCCTTCTTTAAATCGATCATCTCGCTCATCCACGGAAACGGATTTTCTTCTTGCGCGAACAGCTGATCGAGTCCGATTTGCTGTGCACGACGATTAGCGATGAACCGTAAGTAACCTTTGAACATCGGCGCATTCAAACCTAGCACGCCTCGCGGCATTGTATCCTCTGCGTAACGATATTCCAACTCTACCGCGCTGAAAAACAACGATTTAATTTCGTCTCTGAATTCCGGCGTCCACAAATGTGGATTTTCCATCTTCACGGTGTTGATCAGATCGATACCGAAGTTGCAGTGCATCGACTCGTCGCGCAAGATATATTGATACTGTTCCGCCGCACCCATCATCTTGTTCTGGCGACCCAGCGCCAGAATCTGCGTGAAGCCGACATAGAAGAACAGACCTTCCATGATGCAGGCAAACACGATCAGCGACTTCAACAGCTTCTGATCATTTTCGGTGGTGCCGGTGGTGAAGGCTGGATCGGTCAGCGTATTGATGAACGGGATCAGGAACTCATCCTTGTCGCGGATCGATTTGACTTCGTGATACGCGTTGAAGATTTCGGCTTCATCCAGACCCAGCGATTCGACAATGTATTGATAAGCGTGGGTATGAATCGCTTCCTCGAACGCCTGGCGCAGCAGGTATTGACGGCATTCTGGCGCGGTGATGTGGCGGTAGGTGCCGAGCACGATATTGTTGGCCGCCAGCGAGTCAGCGGTCACGAAGAAGCCCAAGTTGCGTTTGACCAGACGACGCTCGTCTTCGGTCAATCCATTCGGGTTCTTCCACAATTCGATGTCGCGCTGCATGTTGATTTCCTGCGGCATCCAGTGGTTGGCGCAGCCCGCCAAGTATTTGTCCCAGGCCCATTTGTACTTGAACGGCACCAACTGATTGACGTCGGTATGGCCGTTGATGATGCGCTTGTCGGCAGCATTTACACGTGCAGTGACGTCGACCGGCGCCTCGTCTTTGGTAACAAGTGCAGGATTGAGCGCGACGTCCTGATACTGAGGACGAACATTGTTGGACGCGGCCGATTGCAATTGAGGCTGAGGCATCTGCGGCGCGGACGGTGCCGGCGTCGCCTTCACTTCATCATCCCAAGAAAGCATGTTTGATCCTTTACTTAATTTACTTAGACGTCCCGGCTGAGCCGGGAAATAACAAATCTTTACGATAACGACTACTGGCGACTATCCGACATCAAGGTCGGATAGTCGCCGCTTGCCAACTTACTGGCAAGCCTCGCACTCTTCAAAGCCGGCGTCACCTGGACGCATGGTGCACACCGGACCATCGGCCTCGATACTCGCGCCTGGCGTTGGCATTGCATAGCCTGCCGACGGTGCCGATGCTGCGGCGGCACTGGCTGCAGCTACTGCCGAGGCACTCATGCCGCCATCGATGGCCACCGCGTTGAGCGCGCCGGTCTTGGAAGTCGACTTCTCGGTGTGGGTCGCGCCGATGGTGCGGAGATAGTAAGTGGTCTTGAGGCCACGCACCCATGCCAGCTTGTATGTCTCATCCAGGCGTTTGCCCGATGCGCCTGCCATATAGATATTCAACGACTGTGCCTGATCGATCCACTTTTGACGACGCGAGGCCGCTTCCACCAACCACGACGGCTCAACTTCAAACGCAGTAGCGTAGATATCGCGCAGGTCTTGTGGAATGCGGTCGATCTTGGCCAGACTACCATCGAAGTACTTCAGGTCGGAGATCATGACTTCATCCCACAGGCCACGTGCCTTCAGGTCACGCACCAGGTATTCGTTGATTTCGGTGAATTCGCCCGACAGGTTGGATTTCACATACAGATTCTGGTAAGTCGGTTCGATGCAAGCCGACACGCCAATGATGTTGGAAATCGTTGCTGTTGGCGCAATTGCCACGCAATTTGAGTTGCGCATGCCAAACTCGGCAATACGGGCACGGACAACCGACCAGTCCAGAGTTTCCGAAGTATCGGCTTCCAGATAACCGCCGCGCTCCTCGGCCAGCAACTTCAGCGAATCCTGCGGCAGGATGCCACGATCCCACAACGAACCACGATAAGAGCTGTAACGGCCGCGCTCTTCCGCCAGTTCGGTCGACGCCAGGTAAGCGTAGTAGCACACGGCTTCCATCGAACGGTCAGCGAATTGCACCGCATCCATCGAAGCGTAAGGCACGCGCTTGACGTGCAGGCAGTCTTGGAAGCCCATGATGCCCAAACCAACCGGACGATGACGCAGGTTCGAATCACGCGCCTTCTTGACCGCGTAATAGTTGATGTCGATCACGTTGTCGAGCATGCGCATCGCTGTGCGGATGGTCTTTTGCAGCTTGACGTGGTCGATTTCACCATCAACCAGGTGGGCTGGCAGATTGACCGAACCCAGGTTGCAGACGGCGATTTCGGCGTCATTGGTGTTCAGGGTGATCTCGGTGCACAGGTTTGAGCTGTGCACCACGCCCACGTGTTGCTGTGGCGAACGGATGTTGCATGGGTCCTTGAAGGTGATCCATGGATGGCCGGTTTCGAACAGCATCGATAGCATCTTGCGCCACAAGTCGAGCGCCTGCACTTTTTTGAACAGCTTCAGTTCACCGCGCGCCGCTTTGGCTTCGTAGCCGACATACGCTTCTTCGAAAGCACGGCCGAACTTGTCGTGCAGATCTGGCGCGTCGGATGGCGAAAACAGTGTCCAGTCGCCCTTTTCCATGACGCGCTTCATGAACAGGTCAGGAATCCAGTTGGCAGTGTTCATGTCATGCGTACGGCGGCGGTCGTCGCCGGTATTCTTACGCAGTTCGAGGAATTCCTCAATGTCCATGTGCCAGGTTTCCAGGTAGGCGCAAACCGCGCCCTTGCGCTTGCCGCCCTGATTGACCGCCACGGCGGTGTCATTAACCACTTTCAGGAACGGCACCACGCCTTGCGACTTGCCGTTGGTACCCTTGATATGGGCGCCGAGCGAACGCACTGGTGTCCAGTCATTGCCAAGACCGCCGGCATATTTGGCCAGCAAGGCATTTTCCTTGATCGCTTCGTAGATGCCGTCGAGGTCATCGGCCACGGTGGTCAGATAGCACGACGACAGTTGCGAACGCAAGGTACCGGAATTGAACAAGGTCGGGGTCGAACTCATGAAGTCGAACGACGACAGCAAGTTGTAAAACTCGATAGCGCGCGATTCGCGGTCGATTTCATTGAGCGACAGGCCCATTGCGACACGCATGTAAAATGCTTGCGGCATTTCGATGCGGGTACCTTGGATGTGCAGGAAGTAACGGTCATACAGTGTTTGCAGGCCGAGGTAACCGAATTGCAGATCGCGTTCCGGCTTGATCGCTTCGGCCAGCTTCTTGATGTCGAACTGAGCCAGCTTCGAATCGAGCAGGTCGGCAGCAATACCCTTCTTGATATAACGGCCAAAGTATTCCAGGTATTCGGCTGGCGCATCGGCTTGTGCCACTTCCTTGCCAAACACTTCCTTGCGGATCGTGTGCATCAGCAGACGGGCAGTGACTTGACTGTATGCAGGGTCTTTTTCCATCAGCGCGCGCGCTGCCAGAATGGCTGACTTGTGCAATTCTTCGACGGGCACATTGTCGTACAGGTTTTTGACGGTTTCCGCCAGAATCGCATCGGCATCAACGTGCTTTTCCAGGCCGACGCAAGCGGCCGTGATCAGGGTACGCACTTCGTTGATGTCGAGCGGGCGCACTTGGCCGTCTTCGATCACATGCAGTTGCGGCGCGACAAAATCAGTCTTGCCGCTGTTTTGTTGCGCACGCTCTTCCATGCGCTTGGCGCGGTACAGCACATAAGCGCGTGCCACATCGTGTTCGCCCGAACGCATCAGAGCCAGTTCAACCTGGTCCTGGATATCTTCGATATGGAAAGTGCCGCCGGTGGGCTGACGACGCACCAGCGCCGACACCACGTTGGTGGTCAGTTGCTCGACCATTTCACGCACGCGTGCCGAAGCAGCACCTTGACCGCCGTTGACGGCGAGAAACGCCTTGGTCACGGCAATCGAAATCTTCGATGGTTCAAAACCGACCACCGCACCATTGCGACGGATGATGCGGTATTCACCCAAACCGGTGCCTGGTCGTGCCAGTTGCGAAGACGTGCTTTCTTCTTGCACGCCATTGGCGGGAATGGCGCCAAAATCTGCAGATGATTTGACGGAAATTTCTTGAGTAGAGCGCACTGAGCCTCCTAAAAACTGAGATTGACGGACAGCAAAACTGTCCGCGTTGCGATTAGAACCCCGGATCAACCAGGCGTTCACGAAAAAACCAGGAACCAGACAATGCCAAACACCGCCGCCAAAGCACTACGGTTAGAGCACCACTAGTTCCGAACCAATTAAATGAAATAGAGAATTACTGAGACATCGTTTGAATTGTTGCTTGCCTCACCAGCACCATCGCTGCAGTCCAACTGCATGGAATCCGCGCCGGCTCTGATTACAAGCTTGGTGCGGCGTTACGCGGCGCACCAAAAAGGCACTTTTCCCAACCCAAAAACGACCAAGGAATTACTTACCAAAAGCACTACATCTAGTTCCAAATGAATAATTGAGACTAATTCTAGTGTCTGAAATCCATCGACGCAACCGCTATTTCTGCTTATTTTTCTATTCAGGGCGCTTGACAAGCATCAAGCCCAGAAGGGAAGCGCAGTTGCGCCGGATCAACATGCTCGGCCAAATTGCGTTGATAGCGCGACCATTGGAAAAACGGACCGGGATCGGTCTTGCGTCCTGGCGCAATGTGCTCGTGTCCTGCAACATCGGTCAGCCGATAGCGCTGCAGCAAGGCCGCCGTCAGTTCTGCCAGCACCACATATTGCACCGCCGTGAACGCTTCGAAGTCGCTGCCTTCGAGTTCGATGCCGATCGAAAAGTCATTACAGCGCTCGCGGCCATGGAAGGATGAGGCGCCAGCATGCCAGGCGCGATCATTGGCCGACACGAATTGCAGCAGCGCACCATCGCGCTGGATCACGAAATGCGCCGAGACCCGCAGCGAGCGCAACTGATCGAAATAAGGATGGGCATCACAATCGAGCGCATTGCAAAACAAGTCGGCAATATAAGGCCCGCCAAACTGGCTCGGCGGCAAGCTGATGTTATGAATAACCAGCAGTTCGGCTGGGCTATCGGGGGCACGCGCATCGCAATTGGGCGAGCGTAATTGCCGCGCCTGGCGGCACCAGCCATCGCCGTCCACCTGCAAACGCGCCAGCGACCCGCTCATCTCAGGCCGACGCCAGACGCAGATGCTCGTCGCTGCAGAACACCAGGCCAGCCGTATTGGTGACCGCTTCCGAAACCGGAAAATGGATGCCGCAATGGGCGCATTGCACGATGGCTTCCGGCGGCTCCTTGCGCTGTCGGCGAAAACCGGCACCAGGCTTGCGCCCGCCAGGAGCAGGGCTAGCGCCGCCGGTCAAGGATTTTTTAGCGCGTTGGATCCAAACGATAACTGCCAGTGCGATCACCAGCCAAATGAGATATTTCATACCAGTATCCGATGCAGCACGACTTCCAGCACGAAGCGGCTGCCAACATAAGCGAGCAAGAGAATGGCAAATCCGGTCAGGGTAAAACTGAGTGCCGTGCGGCCACGCCAGCCCTGCCAACGGCGGCCCGCCAATAACAGACCGAACAATCCCCAGGACAACAAGGTGAAAATGGTCTTGTGATCCCAGCGGAACGCCTGCTTGAACAATTGCTCAGAAAAAAAGACGCCCGACACGACGGTCAGCGTCAACAAGATGAAACCGAAGCCGATCAGACGGAACAAAATCTTTTCCATCGTCAACAGTGCCGGCAAACGATCCAGCGCCAGCGAAAACCAGCCACTTTGTTTGGGGCCCGGCCGGGTATGCAGGCGCGACTCCTGCAATACCATCAAGACGGCGTGAAAGGCGGCAATGGTCAGGGTACTGTAAGCCAGAATGGAAATGGCGATATGCCACAGAAACCAGTCTGACTTGCCGGCCAGGACCACCATATTGCCGGGAAACACGCTCGGCAGGATCACCGCCACCGCTGCCACCGGCAGCACCAGCACACGCAGGCTGTCGAGTGCGAAGTTGCGATTTTCCAGCCAGTAAGCTGCCACCGACACCCACATAGTGGCCGACAACATGATCGCGAACCCGACTCTGACCGCATCGCCGGCAAACATGTCGGCCATCAGCGCACCGCCGTGCAACAGCCAGCCGATCACCGTGCCGAGCGAAATCGGCATGCGCCGCTCGGAAGGCAGGATGGCGCAGCCTAGATAGAGCAGCGCGGCCAAAATGAAAAAGTAGGTTTGCATCAGCTAAGTTTACACCATGTCGTTAATGCACTGACCACCGCCATGTGCTTTGCATCGCTCCGAAACAAGAAAAGGATGGCTGCATTAGCGCGCCATCCTTTTCCCTATCAAAAATACCCCTATATATAGAGAGGCAAAGCTACCGGCATCAAACCAGCGGCTAATCCACTGCGGCCGCTCGCATCTCGTCATGATGATGGCGTTGCTGTTCTTCCATCACCAACTGCCCCAATTCCCGCTTGAGCGCATTGAATTCGGGCGCAGCCGGATCGCGCAGACGCGGCAGTGTGACCGTGATGTCGCGCTTGATGGTACCGGGACGATAGGTCATCACGACAATCCGGTCAGCCAGATAAATCGCCTCTTCGATGCTGTGGGTAACGAACACGATGGTCTTCTTGAACTCTTCCCAGATACGCAGCAACTCATCCTGCAGATTGCGGCGCGTCAGCGCATCGAGTGCGCCGAACGGTTCGTCCATGAGCATGATCGGCGAGTCCAGTGCCAGTACCCGTGCAATCGCCACGCGCTGCCGCATACCACCCGACAAATCTTTGGGGAAACGACTACGGAAATCGATCAGCCCGAGTTTGTCGAGCAATTGCGTGACCCGGCTCTGGATTTCCACCTTACCGACACCCTTGATTTCCAGGCCGAAAGCGACGTTCTGCTCCACCGTCATCCAGGGAAACAGCGCGTATTCCTGAAACACCATGCCGCGATCCGGCCCCGGTTCGGTGACCGGCACGCCTGCCGTGCTAATGCTGCCACTGCTAGGCAGGGCGAACCCGGCAATCGCATTGAGCAGGGTCGACTTGCCGCAGCCGGATGGCCCCAACAGACAGACAAACTGACCATCGGGAATATCCAGATTGATATCCTTGAGCGCCACCACTTCGCGATCGCTACTCTTGAAGACCTTATTGACGCCGGAAATGACAATATGCGATGCAGTCATGCTCAATTCTCCAATCCGCGATGCCAGCGCAGCATGTAGTTATTCAGTCGGTTCATGCCGACGTCGATGGCTAGGCCAAGCAAACCGATGGTCATCATGCCGGCGATGATCTTGTCAGACCAGAAATACTCACGCGCCTCCATGATGCGGAAACCGAGACCATTACTGACCGCAATCATTTCCGCCACGATCACGACAATGAAAGCGGTACCGATACCAATGCGCACCCCCGACAAAATGTAAGGAATCGCAGCCGGCAACATCACCCGGACAAACATGGTGCGCTGGTTGGCACCCAGATTGCGCGCCGCCCGCAGATAAATGCTGTCGACCTGACGTACGCCAGCGATGGTATTCATCAACACCGGAAAAAAAGCACCGAGCGAAATCAAGAACAAGGCTGGCGGATTACCCAGCCCGAACCAGAGGATAGCCAGCGGAATATAGGCAATCGGCGGAATCGGCCGAATCACTTGCACCGTCAAGTTCATCAATCCATAAATGCGCTGGCTCGATCCCATCAACAGGCCCAGCGGCAACGCCAGCCCGGCGCCGATAAGGAAACCGACCACCACGCGATACAGACTGCCGATGGCATCAATGATCAGTTCGCCGGAAAACAGCCATGCCAGCCAACTGCCGTCGACCGGGTCATACGCCTTGGTCGGCGACAGATACTCGAACCACTTGTGCACCACCGCCCAGGGCGATGGCAACACCAGCGGATTGACCCACCCCATGGAAGACGCCAATTGCCAGATGGCGATCACCGACACCGGCACCAGCAATCCCTGCAGGACGCCGCCGTTATTTTGCTTTGCCATAATTGGAGTCCTGCCTTACTTGAGGTTCAGGCTTTTTTTGGCTTGTTCCAGCAAATCGGTTTTCACCCAATCCTTGGCCACTGGTGGCTTGGCCATCTTGCCGGTGCCATACTTGACCATGGTGTCGGTGGTGATCTGGATATGCTCAGGCGTGATGTCGTAGGAATAAGGCGAATTGCCGATGGCGTCGTAAAAATCTTCCTTGGTGATCTGGTTCTTGAACACCACTTCACGCACATATTTTTCGGCGACTTCCTTATTGTCGATGAAGGTCTTGGTCGCTTCCAGGAAGCAACGCATGAACTTCTCGGCCAACGGGCGTTTTTCCTTGTAGAACTTCTCGGTCATCACCATGGTGCGCACCGGTTCGCCGATCGGTGTGTCGTAAGGTTTCATCACCTCCACGCCGAAGCCCTTGTTAATCGCTTGCGACGACTGTGGTTCGCTCTGCATCATCGCATCAATGTTCTTGCCCAGCAGCGCCTGGTTCAGGTCGGCGAATGCCAGATAGACGATGGTCACATCTTTGGAAGACAGGCCGTTCTGGCCCAGTTCAGCGTCGAGCAGCACTTCGTGGATACCGCCGCGAGTCACACCGACTTTCTTACCCTTGAGGTCCTTGACCGATTTGATGCCGGAATCCTTGCCAGCCACCAGACGGGCGCCACCCTTGGCAAAACCAGCCACCACATAGATCGGTGCACCGTTGGCGCGGCCAGAAATTGCGGCTTCCGATGCAGTAGTGCCAACATCGAGTTCACCAGCGAGAATGCCCTGCATCACGTCCGGGCCCTTGGGGAACACATGTTCTTCCACCTTGATGCCGCATTTCGGGGCGATCTCTTTGATATACGAGACTGCGCCATAGTGGGCAAATTTGAGGTTACCCAACCGCACCACCTCTTGTGCCGTTGCACTCAGCGCGGTACAGGCCGCCAGCAATCCCACCGCAAACAGTTTCTTGCTCATTGCTCTCTCCTAATCGTTATTTATATTTTGCTGTCGGAGTTCTGGTCCCCGCCAGCCGCAGATTGGTACGCCGCTCCTCATGGGAGCGGCTGTCAAATCGGTACAAGCCCTCTTTATATACACAAATCCGCGAGCGACAACAATAGCGCATTTCACGTAAGCCGGCCGGCGCGCCCGTGGCGCCAGCTTCAGAAGCCTGCGCCGATCAGGTAAAATGCTGGATTGCCAGCGACCTGTGGCGGGCGCTTCCCGCGCTGCCAGCGCTTTCATTTCTTCTGCTGAACGGTTCATCATGCTCGACAATCTGACCCAACGCCTTGCCAAAGTCGTCAAAACCATGCGCGGCGAGGCGCGCCTGACCGAAACCAATACCGCTGAAATGCTGCGCGAAGTGCGTCTGGCGCTGCTCGAAGCCGACGTGGCCTTGCCTGCTGTGCGTGAATTCATTGCCAAGGTAAAAGAAAAAGCTCTCGGTGAAGAAGTGATTGGCTCACTCACGCCCGGCCAGGCCCTGGTCGGCGTGGTCCAACGCGAACTGGCCAGCCTGATGGGTGCCGACCTCGGCCCCGAAGCATCGCTGCTCAGTTTCGCCACGCAACCGCCTGCAATCATCCTGATGGCAGGCTTGCAGGGTGCTGGTAAAACCACCACCGTCGGCAAGCTGGCCAAGTATCTGCGCGAGAACACCAAGAAGAAAGTTCTGACCGTGTCAGCCGACGTCTACCGTCCGGCCGCTATTGGTCAGCTCGAAACCGTCACCGCCCAGGCCGGCGCCGACTTCTTCCCCACACAGACAACCGACAAGCCAGTCGACATTGCGCGCGCCGCACTGGACTATGCGAAACGCCATTTCCATGATGTCCTGATCATCGACACCGCCGGCCGCCTCGGCATCGACGAAGCCATGATGCAGGAAATCAGCGCCGTACACGCCGCCGTCAAGCCGATCGAAACACTGTTCGTGGTCGACGCCATGCTCGGCCAGGATGCCATCAACACGGCCAAAGCCTTCAGCGACGCGCTACCGCTGACCGGTATTATCCTGACCAAACTGGATGGTGATTCACGTGGTGGTGCCGCGCTGTCGGTGCGCCATATCACTGGCAAGCCGATCAAGTTCGCCGGCGTCTCCGAAAAACTCGATGGTCTGGAAGCATTCGATCCAAGCCGCATGGCCAACCGTATCCTCGGCATGGGCGACATCCTGGCGCTGGTCGAAGAGGCGCGCAAAGGCGTCGACGTCGCCGCAGCACAGGACCTGGCGCAAAAGATCAAGAGTGGCGGCAAGTTCGACCTCAATGACTTCAAGGCGCAGTTGAGCCAGATGAAAAAAATGGGCGGCCTGTCTGGCCTGCTCGACAAACTGCCGGCGCAAATGCAGCAGGCCGCCAGCAATGCCAACATGGGCCAGGCAGAAAAACAGACGCGCCGTATGGAAGGCATCATCAATTCCATGACTGCCCAGGAACGCGCCAAACCGGAACTGATCAAGGCCTCGCGCAAGCGCCGCATTGCTACCGGTGCCGGTGTTCAGGTACAAGAAGTCAACCGCATGCTGGCGCAATTCGATCAGATGCAAACGATGATGAAAAAGCTCAAGGGCGGCGGCATGATGAAGATGATGCGTAACATGAAAGGCATGTTGCCCGGGATGCGCTGAACCCTGGCGAAAGCCAAGCGGGCTGGGTTTTTGAGGCCAACCGCGGCGGATTGTGCAAATGCCGTTGTCGAACGCGGCTTTTCCCTCTGAAAAGCGCTAAAAACACTTGCATCGCCGGGAAAACCGCACCACTATTGTCGGTGCGTGATTTGCGCATCTAACTCTTTCCTTGTTAAGGAGGCTTACCGATGGCCACAGCCAAAAAACCAGCAGCCGCAGCGAAGAAGCCCGTAGCAAAAGCAGCACCGAAAGCAGCTCCCAAGAAAGCAGTCGCAGCACCGAAAAAAGTAGCCGCAGCACCAAAAGCCGTAGCCAAGCCAGCAGTGAAGACGGTCGCCAAGGCAGCACCAAAAGCAGCACCGAAGAAAGCTGTCGCAGCACCTAAGGCAGCAGCAAAACCAGCTGTAAAGCGCACTCCCAACGCCGCCTTCATGAAGCCGCTGACACCGTCGGCAGCACTGGCTGAAGTGGTCGGCGCCAAGCCACTGCCACGTACCGAAGTCACCAAGAAGGTGTGGGAGTACATCAAGAAGCACAATTTGCAAAACCCTGAAAACAAACGCAATATCGACGCCGACGACAAGTTGAAGGCAGTATTCGGTGGTAAGAAACAGGTATCGATGTTTGAAATGACCAAGCTGATTTCCGGCCATTTGAAATAAGCAATACAGGTTTTTGCAAACTTCATGCAAAACAAAAACGCCCGCAACGCGCGGGCGTTTTTGTTATTGCGCCATACACTGACAGCGCCTTCCTACAAGCCTCCAATAGGCTTGTCGCCAATCGAACTTAGCTGATCCTGGCCGGGTCTAGCATGGACGACATCACCCAAAAGGATCGCGACATGACATTCTCTCAACATCACCGTACGCCCCCCCGCTGCCCCTATGTGCTGGTCAGTCTGGGGCTGGCAACTGCGGGCTTGCTGCTGATCGGCAACGTCTTCGCCGCCGGCAATGGCGATCTCGATGCGCAATACCAGCGCGAAAAAGCCACCTGCAGCAATGGCCAATCGAATCAGGACCGCGCCACTTGCCTGCGCGAAGCCGGCGCTGCTTACCAGCAAGCCAAGCAAGGTAAGTTAAGCAATAGCCCAGGCATGCCGTACAACCAGAATGCCCTGGAGCGCTGCAAGATCCTGCCGCCGCAAGATCAGGCCGATTGCCAACGTCGTATCGATAGCCCGTCCGATATCGAAGGTAGTGCCCGCTCTGGCGGCATCCTGCGCAAAGATGTCACGATAGTGCCGGCCCCGGCGCAATAAAAAAGCCACCAGCGCGATAATCGCTGGCGGCTGCATTGGTAATTTACTGAAGTTGCTACAGACGGCGGCTTGATGACACAGCCGCCGTTGCCGACTCAAACCAGTTTGGCTTGGATAAACGCTAGCGCATCGCCCAATGGCACGGCTGTCGCAGCCGTTTCACGGCGTCCTTGGTACTCAATCTGGCCATCCTTGAGACCACGGTCACCAACGACGATCCGATGTGGCACGCCGATCAATTCCCAATCGGCAAACATCGCGCCCGGACGCTCGCCACGATCATCAAGCACAACATCGACACCCGCGGCAAACAACGCCTCATACAGCTTGTCGATTTCGGTCTTGACGGCTTCGCTGCGGTCATAACCCATTGGACACAACACCACTTGGAACGGTGCCAGCGCTGCTGGCCAGATGATGCCCTTGTCATCGAAGTTCTGCTCAATGGCGGCGCCCAGAATACGCGTCACGCCGATACCATAGCAACCCATTTGCAATGGCTGCGGCTTGCCTGCTTCATCGAGATAGGTCGCCTTCATCGACTCCGAATAGGCAGTCCCGAGCTGGAATACGTGACCGACTTCGATGCCGCGTTGGATCGCCAACACACCTTTGCCATCGGGAGAGGCATCGCCTTCGACTACATTGCGGATGTCCGCGACCACAGGTTCCGGCAGATCACGTCCCCAGTTGGCACCGGTAAAGTGGAAGTCAGCTTCATTGGCGCCACAGACGAAGTCGTTCATATTGGCAACGGTGCGGTCGGCTACTACTTTGACCGACTTCTTGGTCCCGATCGGGCCAAGGTAACCGGGCGGTGTGCCGAACCATTCGACGATTTCAGTTTCGTTAGCAAAACGATAACCAGCCAGACCTGGGATCTTGCCTGCCTTGACTTCATTGAGCTCGTGGTCACCGCGCAGCAACAGCAGCCAGACTTCCTTGTCGGCTGGCTTTTCCTTCTCGACGGTCAGCACGATCGACTTGACCGTCTGCGTCAGTGGCAATTGCAGCAATTCGGCCACCGCTTCGCATTTGGCCTTGCCCGGCGTGGCGGTCTTGGTCAATGGTGCGCCTGCAGGTGCACGCGTGGCGTTGACGGCGACCGCTTCGGCCGCTTCCATATTGGCGGCATAGTCAGAGCTGGGGCAGTACACCAACGCATCTTCACCGGTGGCGGCGATCACATGGAATTCATGTGAGCCGGAGCCGCCAATGGCGCCGTTATCGGCAGCTACAGCGCGGAATTGCAAACCAAAGCGATTGAAGATGCGGACATAGGCGTCATACATGATCTGATACGACTTCTTCAGGCCATCGACATCACGGTCAAATGAGTAGGCATCTTTCATCGTGAACTCGCGCCCACGCATCAAGCCGAAACGCGGACGACGTTCGTCGCGGAACTTAGTCTGGATATGATAGAAGTTGACCGGCAATTGCTTGTAGCTGCGCAACTCGGTACGGGCCACGTCGGTGACCACTTCTTCCGAGGTCGGCTGAATGGCAAAGTCGCGCCCATGGCGGTCCTTCACACGCATCAATTCGGCACCCATCTTGTCCCAACGACCGGTTTCCTGCCACAGTTCGGCCGGCTGCACCACCGGCATGAGCAATTCGATGGCACCGGCCCGGTTCATTTCTTCACGCACGATTGCTTCCACCTTGCGGATCACGCGCAAACCCATGGGCATGTAAGTGTAAATGCCGGAACCGAGTCGCTTGATCATGCCGGCCCGCATCATCAGTTTGTGACTGACGATTTCGGCATCGGAAGGAGCTTCTTTCAGGGTGGAAATAAAAAATCGGGAGGCGCGCATGACGATGAGTTCTTTTTAAAAGAGGAAGGTTATAATCGATGTAATTTTAAAGGATTAGCTGGCTGATGAGCCCACTCTTTGCACATTTGATCGCTGTTTCACGCATATCGCAGGCAGATATGCGGGCATTTGATGCACCCTATGCAGGTGCGCGCTGACAAGATGTAAGCATCGTCAGCGCAGACCGGATCGGGCACAAAAGAGGAAGCCCTGCCGCAGAAAGTTTTGAGGTACACCATGCTGGATCGAGAAGGCTTCCGCCCGAACGTCGGCATCATCCTGCTCAATGCCCACAATGAGGTATGGTGGGGCAAACGAGTCAGGGAACATTCGTGGCAATTTCCGCAAGGCGGAATCAAACATGGCGAAACTCCCGAACAAGCCATGTTTCGTGAACTGGAAGAAGAAATCGGCTTGCGGGCAGAACACGTCAAGATCATCGGTCGCACGCGCGACTGGCTGCGCTATGAAGTGCCCGATCATTTTATCAAACGCGAAATTCGCGGCCATTATCGCGGGCAGAAGCAAATCTGGTTCCTGCTGCGCATGGTGGGTCGCGATTGCGACGTCAATCTGCGCCTGACTTCCCATCCCGAGTTTGATGCCTGGCGTTGGCACGACTATTGGGTGCCGCTGGACGTGGTCATCGAATTCAAACGCGATGTCTATCAGCAGGCGCTCAAGGAATTGTCGCGCTTTCTGATTCGCCCGCAAACACCGCATCGGCGTGTGGAGGCTGGTGGCCATTCCGATCGAGGGCCGGACGATTGTGCCGACGATGTTGTTGCAGCAAATCCACCGGCCTTGCCGGACGCCGAAAAAGCTGGCGGCAACGATCCTGCCTGACTCCTATTCTTACTCTCTCAAACACAAAGCAAATATCCATGTCTCAAGCTCTCCGGAACCGTTTTACCGCCGCCGGCTTTGCCCGGCTTTGCGCGCGCAGCCTGACGGTCGGCGCCCTGTTGTGCTCGGCTTCATTGAGCTTTGCACAGCAGTCAGGCAAGTTCGACGAAGATTTCGACGATGAAGAAAAGCCATGGCTGGAGATCGCCGTGCAATTGCCACCAGCGCCACAAGCGGCCAACCTGGTTGCGTTTTATGTCGGCCCGACCACCACGGCGGTGTCATCGATCGACCTTAAGTCACTGACTGTCGGCTCGGACAATGTGGTGCGCTACACTATTGTCACCAAAACCAGCGGCGGCGCTGTCAACACTTCTTATGAAGGTATCCGTTGCGAAACCGCTGAAAAGAAGTCATATGCATTCGGCCGCTCCGACGGCAGTTGGTCGCGTTCGCGGCAGAACAAGTGGAAGCAGATCGCCGATATCGGCGCCAACCGCCAGGATGCGGCACTGTACAAGGATTACTTCTGCCAGGGCGGCATGTTGTCCGGCAATGCCGAACAAATCAGCGATCGCCTGCGCAACAAGCGTCCTATCGACCTGAGCAACAATCGCTGATATCGCCTGCAGGACAATCGACTGAATGTAAAACGGGCACCTATTGGCGCCCGTTTTTCTTGCCTATCTGATCACATTCACAGCAATACCAGATTATCGCGATGGATCAATTCTGATTCCTCGACAAAGCCAAGTATTGCCTGAATTTCCGAAGAGGGATGACGCACAATGCGACGCGCATCAGGACTGGCATAATTGCTGATGCCACGCGCAATCGCCCGGCCACTGGCATCGACGCAGGTAATCACATCGCCACGACCAAATTCGCCCGCCACTTCAGTGACGCCGATGGGCAATAGCGATTTACCTTCTGCCGTCAGTTTTTGCACTGCACCGGCATCCAGCACAACACGACCGGCTGTTTGCAAATGATCGGCCATCCATTGTTTTCGGGCAGTTAGCTGCGCGGTCTGTGCTGTCAACTGCGTGCCAATCGCCTCGCCCGCGGCCAACCGGCTCAATACCTGCTCTTCACGGCCCCAGGCAATCACAGTATGCGCGCCTGAAGTTGCGGCGCGCTTGGCCGCCAAAATCTTGGTCAGCATTCCACCGCGACCGATACCGGTACCAGCGCCGCCAGCCATCGCCTCCAAGGACAAATCGCCGGCCTTGGCTTCATGTACGAATTGCGCTGCCGGATCGCGACGCGGGTCGGCGGTATACAAACCACGCTGGTCGGTCAGGATGATCAAGGCGTCGGCTTCGATCAGATTGGCAACCAAAGCGCCCAAGGTATCGTTGTCGCCGAACTTGATTTCATCGGTGACCACCGTGTCGTTTTCATTGATGGTCGGCACCACGCCGAAACGCAGCAGCGTGAACAAGGTCGAACGCGCATTCAGGTAACGCTCACGGTCGGCCAGATCGGCATGCGTGAGCAAGACTTGTGCGGTACCGACTTGAAATGCGCGGAAACTGCTTTCGTAGATTTGCGCCAGCCCCATCTGCCCGACAGCAGCACAAGCCTGCAATTCATGCACACCGGTAGGACGGCGCTCGAAACCGAGTCGCTGCATGCCTTCGGCAATCGCGCCAGAGCTGACCATCACCACTTCTTTGCCGAGCGTGCGCAAATGGGCAATTTGCTCGGCCCAGCGCGCGATGGCGACATGGTCCAGGCCTTTGCCATCGTTGGTCACCAACGAGGAACCGACTTTGATGATCAGCCGCTTGGCTTGTTGTATCACGGATTGCATGTTGTTATCGGCAGGATCGGCAGTCGTGCAAAAGCTGAAATGGATACCACGCTGCGCCGGGTCTCATCGATAAAGATGGCGTCCTATGCAGCGGTCGAACCTCGGATATTAATCCATTACCTTGAAGCGCGGGTCATCCGGATCGATCGAGGAAATTCCGCGTGCTTCTTCGGTCATCTGCGTCTCTTCCGAACGATGTTCCTGATGACGCTTGGTTTCCAGATAGCTATAGATTTCGGTGATCAAATCTTCACAGCCTTCACGGGTCAATGCCGAAATTTCAAACACTCGGCCCTTCCAGCCGAAGCGTTTGACGAAATCCTTGACGCGCTTCTTGCGCTCATCTTCCGGCACTACGTCGAGCTTGTTGAGTACCAGCCAACGTGGCTTGTCAAACAGCGAGTCGTCGTACTTTTGCAATTCCTTGACGATGGCCTTGGCTTCCTTGACCGGGTCGACCGTGTCTTCAAACGGTGCCAGATCAACGATATGCAACAGCAAACCAGTACGCTGCAAATGGCGCAGGAACTGCACGCCAAGGCCAGCGCCATCGGCCGCACCTTCGATCAGACCTGGAATGTCGGCGATCACGAAGCTTTTTTCGTGGCTCACGCGCACCACGCCCAGATTCGGGTGCAGTGTCGTGAAGGGATAATCAGCAATTTTCGGGCGGGCATTCGACACCGCCGAGATGAAGGTCGATTTACCGGCATTGGGCATGCCCAACAAGCCGACGTCAGCCAACACCTTCAACTCCAGGCGCAATTCGCGGCGCTGACCTTCCTTGCCTTCGCTCTTTTGGCGTGGCGCGCGGTTAGTTGAAGTCTTGAAATGGATATTACCCCAACCACCTTCGCCTCCCTGAGCCAGCAGCACTACTTGTTCGTGATCAGTCAGATCGGCGATATGCTCACCGGTGTTGTGATCCACGATCAGCGTGCCGACCGGCATACGCAGGAAAATATCGTCTGCGCCCTTGCCATAGCAATCGGCGCCGCGGCCGTTCTCGCCATTGCGCGCCTTGTGCAGCTTGGAATAGCGATAGTCGATCAAGGTGTTGACATTACGGTCGGCCACCGCCCAGATGGTGCCGCCCTTGCCACCATCGCCGCCATCGGGGCCACCGAATGGACGGAATTTTTCACGGCAAAAACTGGCTACACCATTGCCACCATCACCGGCAATGATTTCGATTTTTGCTTCGTCGATAAACTTCATGATTTCTACCGCTAACCTAAAAGTAAGAAGCTCTGCTTAAACCTGGCAAGCGGTAAAGAATGCGGACAAAACCGGTCGCCGGAGACAGTGTCCGAAGGGCGCCGGCGTCAAGATCAAAGTCGAGGCCGCGGGAATCGGAACACGGGTAGCTTAGGCAGAGATTCCTGAAGCTACAAGTACAGCCATCGCCAATTACACCTCCCACGCGGGAAGCCTGCCGATGTACTGCCATCTGGATAAAACAAACTAGCTGAAAACCAAAAAAGGCTCCACCGGAGGCAGAGCCTTTGAATACATCTATTTACATCTGTTGCAGCCATGAAACTTGCATCTCATGGCGCGACTGTCGCGGCGCCGCAGCGCCTGTGCTCAAGCGAACTTAAGCAGCAACAACAGTCACGTATTGACGCTTGGCAAGGCCCTTGATAACGAACTGGACTTTACCTGGGGTCAGCGCGAACAGGGTGTGATCCTTGCCCATGCCGACGTTTTCACCAGGATGAACCTTGGTGCCGCGTTGACGAATGATGATGCCGCCGGCATTGATAGCCTGGCCGCCGTAGACCTTGACGCCGAGTCGTTTCGACTCTGAATCACGGCCGTTGCGCGTAGTGCCGCCGCCTTTTTTATGTGCCATTTATATGACTCCTTCTGATCTAAGTTTGACCTGCGCGATTAAGCGTTGATCGAGACGATTTGCAATTCAGTGTAGTTCTGGCGATGGCCTTGACGCTTCTGATAATGCTTACGACGACGCATTTTGAAGATCTTGACCTTGTCGTGGCGACCTTGCGCTATGACAGTAACCAGCACCGTTGCACCCTCGACCAACGGCGCACCGAATTTCACGGTATCGCCTGCGCCCACTGCGAGCACTTGATCCAAAGTGATTTGGGAGCCAATGTCTGCCGGTATCTGTTCTACTTTAAGTTTTTCACCAGCGGCAACTTTATATTGTTTGCCGCCGGTTTTTATGACCGCGTACATGTGAAACCTCATCGAATGAATGAAAAATATTTTCTTTTTCTCGCCCCACGCCCGTAAAAAGCGGCTTTTGAATCGGGAAAACCTCCAATTATACATAGGCTTAACAAATCCGTCAAAAGGACTTGACATACGAATGCAACATCACCACAAAAAATGACCTTCCGGCAATTTTCTCGCCTTGCCGCAAAGCAATTGTCCGTCAACGCCATGTGCTCGGCATGGAGCGCCGTTGTCATCGTATAATCACGACAATCTTGATTTTTCACAGGTTCAGCCTTGTCCGCCGCTCTCCAATCCGCTACGCCCAATTCTTTCATTGACCCAATAGCCGCCGACATGGGCGCGGTCAATACAGTTATCCGCCAGCAACTATATTCGGAAGTGCCGCTGGTCAATCAAGTTGCTGAATACATTATCAGCGCTGGCGGCAAGCGAATTCGCCCGGTGCTGGTATTGCTCATCGCCAACGCTCACGGCTATGAAGGCGGCGCCCACCACTCGCTGGCAGCGGTGATCGAATTCATTCATACCGCGACACTGCTGCACGACGATGTGGTCGATGAGTCATCGCTGCGACGCGGCAAGCAAACCGCCAATGCGCTGTTCGGCAATGCCGCGTCGGTACTGGTGGGCGACTTCCTGTACTCGCGCGCATTTCAGATGATGGTGACGGTCGGTCATGCGCGCGTCATGCAAATTGTTGCCGATGCCACCAATGTGATTGCCGAAGGCGAAGTGCTGCAGTTGTTGAATATGCATAACCCGGACGTCAACGAAGCCGATTACCTGCGCGTCATTCGCTCCAAGACTGCCAAGCTGTTTGAAGCCGCCGCGCAACTGGGTGCCTTGGTGGCCAGCGCCGACGATGCTGCCATTGATGCGGCTGGCGAATACGGGCGTTCGCTGGGAACGGCATTCCAGTTAATCGACGATGTATTGGATTATTCGGGCAACGCAGCCGAAATCGGCAAGAATGTCGGTGACGACCTGCGCGAAGGCAAGCCGACCTTGCCGCTGATCTATCTAATGGAGCATGGCACGGCTGAGCAACGTGAATTAGTGCGTAGCTGTATCGAAAATGGTGATGAGCAGCATTTCGACCAGATTCTGGCTGCCATCACGACCTCGGGCGCACTCGATTACACCCGCCAGGAAGCACAAAAAGCGGCACGACGCGCCACTGAAGCAGTGCTCTCGCTGCCCGATAGCAAGTACAAAAATTCCTTGCTGGAATTGGCTTCGTTCGCCGTAGACCGCAATCATTAAATCCCAACGTACCCATCATCGTGGGGCAGCGTTACCAATGACTGCCCCACGATTTGCATCGAAAACTGGCGCCAATACGTCAACTGCCAAAACGCACAGCCCCGGACCAATGCCCGGGATGCATCCATTGCTGCGCTAGAGAAAGCCGCGCAATGGCGCACCCAATATGATTGCACTGAGTTAAGCAAATTGATCGCAATGCGCAGGACCGCTCACGCGCAACATGAAGCCTGAAACAATTCAGCTCTCATGTGCACGCAAGCGCGCCCAGCTCGCTATCGTTCAACGCTCAATCGTACGATTCCAACGTGTATTCCAGGCGCTGCGATTCTTGTTGACCTCATCCCAGTCGACCACGTGCGAATTCTTGACATAGTCGTTCATGCGCTTCTGTTCCACCGCGGCTGCACCCGTGACTTTGACCTGGGTATTGGTCGGATTGAAGGTGCCATTCTCCAGTGCCTTGGCCTGCGCCTCCGGCGTCAAAAGATAAGCGGCCAACTCCTGCGCCAGTTGCGGCTCGCTATTGTTGGCAATCACGCATTGCGCCACCATCAACACAACCGCACCTTCCTTCGGCTGCACGTATTCCACTGGAATACCCTTGCTCTTGAGTATCGTCACCTGGGTTGGCGTATAGGGGAACAAGGCGGCTTCGCCGGTTTGCGCCATCTCTGACACCTTGGCCGAACTGGCAATGTATTCCAGTACATTCGGGCCTATCGTGGTCGGCCAGGCGGCAAAACCCGGTTCGACGTTACTATCGGTGCCGCCCTTCAAGCGGTTGAAGCTGAGGAAAGCATGCAGACCAAAGGTCGACGATGACAAGGACTGGAACACCACTTTGCCCTTCAACTTGGGATCGGCCATGTCCAGCCACGACGTCGGTGGTGCCCAGCCTTTGCTGGCGTAGACCTTGGTGTTGTAGGCCAGGCCAGTGACGCTGATGGTCACGGCGGTAGCCATGTCGCCGCGAATATGCGCCACCGGCAGCAAGCCGGCCAGACCCGGACTAGGCTTTTGCTTTTCGCACAGGCCCATGCGAATGGCGCGATACATGATGCCATCATCGAGGAACATCAAATGCATCTGCGGCTTGTCCTTGGATGCCTGCGCCTTGGTCAAGATATCGGCCGAACCGCCCGGCACCACCACCACCTTGACGTTATGCTTTTGCTCGAACGGACCGAATACATATTGCGTATAGGTCTTTTCCATATTGCCGCCATTCATGCCGATATACAACGTCTTGGTTTCGGCATGGGCGGCACCGCACAACAGCAAACTGACAGCGGCAGCAATGGCGGCATGGGGGGCGCGCGCGAACATTCGGGGAAGCGGGTTCATTACGTGTTCCTTTCTGAAACTAGCGGGGATACAGCAATCGAAGGGGATGACACAACTGTAGAAAAACGCTCAACGGCAAATGCCGTCAACGGGATATTGGTACGTCCTTGCAGAATCAATTCGGCAATCACTTCTCCGGCGGCGGGACCGATCTGGAAACCGGCGCCGCAAAACCCAAAACCATGGAACAAACCGGCCTGATGCGGACTGGCACCCAGTACTGGTTGGCGATCCGGCAGATAACCTTCGACACCGCTCCAAGTGCGGATGATGTGGGCCTTGGCCAGTCCCGGCAACAAAGCGGTCAGTTGCGGCAGCAGTGCGAAAATTGCTGCATGCGAGGAACGCGCGCGTTTATCGTCTTGCGCATAACCACGCCCGCCACCCAGCACGACATTGCCGCGGCTAACCTGGCGGCAATACACGCTGCCACCTTCCACACCAAGACTCCAGGGCAAAAACAAAGGCAAAGGCTCGGTCACTGCCATAGCCGGATGGCCACTGGTTAGTGGCACTACATCGCCAAACCCTGCCGCCAACTGGCCCGCCCAGGCCCCTGCACAATTGATCAGGATGTCAGCATGAACCTGCAGCGCAACGCCGGCCTGACGTGTCTCCAGCACAAAGCGCTGACCATCATGGCCGGCACTGCCAACCTCACAGCTTTCCAGCAATTGCGCACCCGCCGTTTGCGCAGCCCGCGCAAACGCAGGCGACACCAGACGCGGATTGGCATGACCATCGTCCGGACACAGGGAACCGCCGACCGCAGCACCACCGAGCCAAGGGCACATCTGGCGCAAGCGCGCACCGTCGATCAATTCAATGCCCAGACCGAATGGCCGGCTGCGCTCAGCATAGTCTGTCAGCGTCTGCATGTCGGCCGCGTTGCGCGCCAGTTTGAAATGGCCGCTGCGCTGATATTCGCCATCGATGCCGATCAATTGCGGCAACCGTGCCCAGATTTCATGGGCGCGCGCTGCCAGCGGCAATTGCGATAGCGGTCGTCCTTGCCGGCGCACACCACCATAGTTGATACCGCTCGAACGTGAACCGCACAGATCGCGTTCCAGCACCAACACGCAACGCCCCGCCTTGGCCAGCGCCAGCGCCGCAGCGCTGCCGACTATGCCGCCACCGATGATGGCAATTTCTGTGTCGATACGCTTCATGCGTCGACCTCGGTATCCTCGGCAAGCTGCATATCGATCGGCAATGGCTTGATCGGCGCCTGCCCGCGTAGACGACCGATTTGTTCCAATGGCGCACCGCTAGCCTGGGACAAAATTTCCGCCGCCGCCATGCCGCACATGCGTCCTTGGCAGCGCCCCATGCCGACACGGGTCAGCGCCTTGAGCCGATTCATTTCACAAGCCCCGAGTTCGCACGCAGCCTGACGCAATTGACCGGCAGTAATCTGCTCGCAGCGGCAGACGACCAGATCATCTGCGGCCAGTGCGGCCCAATGCTGCGGAAAGGGAAATGCCCGTTCCAACCCGAGACGGAATTTGCTTATGTGTTGCAGTTGTTGCTCCAGCAGCGTCACCCGTGCCTCATCGATGGTCACGCCTCGGTCGGCCAACAGTGCCAGCGCAGCGCGCTCACCGGCCAATTCGGCAGCGTCTGCCCCCATGATGCCGGCACCATCACCGGCTAGGTAGACGCCCTTGACACTGCTGCGCCCAGCGCTGTCACGCGTGGGCAAATGCGCGCGTTGCAGCGCCTGAAAACTGAATTCGCAGCCCAGTAAATCGGCCAGTTGCGTCTCTGAGCGCAGGGTGTAACCAAAGCCAAGGGCATCGCAGTCAATGCACTGTTCGGTACCTGCCGCAGCGGGCTGATCCTGCCGCTGGCGGCACCAAACCACCGCCTGCAGTTGCTGCTTGCCTTCCACCCGTAACAGCCGCGCATGACTGTGCAGACGCACGCCATGCAAACGCAGCCAGCCAAGGTAGTACAAACCACGCGCCAGCATTGCAGGTTGCCGAATCATGGCGGGCAGTGCGGCAATCTGATCGGCCAAGCTGCTGCTGTCGAGCACGGCGGCAACATCAACGCCGGCCTTGGCATATTGATAGGCCACCAGATACAACAAGGGCCCAGTACCGGCCAGCACCACACGTTTGCCAATGGCGCAGCCTTGAAATTTCAATGCAACTTGAGCGCCGCCCAAGGTATACACCCCTGGCGTGGTCCAGCCGGGAAAGGGCAACACGCGGTCCGTGGCGCCGGTGGCGACGATGATATCGTGCCACGCCAAGCTGCCGCCGCGACGGGTGTCATAGCAAAGTGTATCGAGCAACCCGGGTTGAGCATTCCAGACCAGTGTCTGCGGACGGTAGTCGAAATACTCTTCAAACGCCTCAAAACTCTTATGCAGCGCATCGGCGCGGCTCGCCTCGAATCCGTAGAGCGCCCGTTTGCTGCGCCGGAATCCTGGCATCGGTGGCGGTTGGCGATAAATCTGCCCGCCCGCGCGGGGCGCTTCATCGAGCACCACCGGTCGCAAACCATAGGCCACCAAAGTCTGTGCGGCACGTATCCCGGCCGGTCCGGCACCGACAATCACCGGTGCTGGCAGCGACGTGGCTTCGCGTTGGCTTTTGCTCGTACTCATGCCATGCTCTCCGGCAATTCGCTCAGCAACGCCATACCCTCTTCGACGAAGGTCGAACAGGCGCGCAGCTTGCTGCCATCCACCTTGCTGACCCAGCAATCCTGGCAGGCGCCCATCATGCAAAAACCGGCGCGCGATTCACCACTGAACTCATTGCGGCGCAACTGTGCGCCATTGACTAACATCGCCGTCAATACCGTGTCGCCCCGCAATGCCGTCACGACACGACCGTCGAGCTGGAATGCCAGCACCTGTCTGTGTCGTTCTGCGACACGTTGCAATTGCGGATGCAATACGCTCTGCTGCACTACCTTGTTCATGAGCGCCCCACCAAGACCCGATCCAGACCATAGACACGATCAAGTACCAGCATCGCCGTCGCCGTCAACGCCACCATCAGCGCCGAGACTGCCGCCATCATCGGATCGATCGACTCGGTGGCGTACATGTACATGCGCACCGGCAAGGTCACCGTCGATGGCGAAGTGACAAAGATCGACATCGTCACTTCGTCGAAACTGTTGATGAACGCCAGCAACCAGCCACCAGTAATGCCGGGCAAGATGATCGGCAAGGTAATCCGCAAGAACACCGTACGACGACTGGCACCCAGTGAAAATGCAGCATGCTCGGCACTGCGATCAAAGCCGATCAAGGCCGACATTATCAGCCGCATGGTATAGGGCATCACCACCAGCGCATGGGCGAAGACCAACCAACCGAAACTGCCGGCACCACCAACGAGCGCAAACAATTGCAGCAAGGCCACGCCCAGCACTAGATGGGGAATCACCAACGGCGACAGGAACAAACCCTGCAAGACACCAGCGCCGCGCATCGGCGAACGGATCAGCGCCAGTGCCGCCGGCACCGCGATCAGGGTGGCAATCGTGGCCGAACCCAGGGCCAACCACAGGCTATTCCAGAACGAGCTGACGAAATCGGGATAGTCGAACACTGCGCGGAACCAGCGCAAGGACAACTGCGGGCCATGGATTGTCAGAGTGTTTTCCGGGGTGAAGGCAATCACGCAGACCACCAGAATCGGTGCCAGCATGAAGCTGATCACCAGCGCATTGAACAACAGCGCGAGAGGACCGTTTTTTTGCATGATTTAACCCAGCGCTTTCTTGTAACGGCGTTCCAGCATCCGATTCCAACCAAGCATGACCACCAGATTGGCCAACAGCAGCAGCAGGGCAATCGTCGCCCCCAACGGCCAATTCAATTCGTGTAGATATTCGTCATAAATCAGCGTCGCCATCATCTTCAAACGGCGTCCGCCAAGCAGGCCGGGAATGGCAAACGAGCTGGCCGACAGGCCAAATACGATCAGGCTGCCCGAGAGAATGCCGGGCATGACTTGCGGCAGGATGATGCGACGCACCACCGTCAGCGGCGACGCGCCCAGCGACAAGGCCGCATTGGCGACGCCCTGGTCGAGTTTTTGCAACGAAGTCCAGACCGGGATCACCATGAAAGGCAGCATCACATGCACCAGTGCAATCACGATAGCAGCTTCGGTGTAAAGCAATTTGACCGGTTCCCAGCCGAATGCCGCCAGCACGCCATTGATTAGTCCTTCCGGACCGAGCAGCATGCTCCAGCCGAAGGCACGTACCACCACCGAGATCATCAAGGGTGCCAGCACCACCAGCAACATGATCGAACGCCATGGTTTGCGCATGCGATTGAGGATATAGGCTTCCGGCGCGCCGACCACGATGCAGATCAAAGTCACCAGACCTGCGATCCAGAACGTGCGCCAGAAAATCGCGTAATAGTAAAGATCGGTCAACACTGCCACGTAATGTTCCAGCGTGAAGGTGCCGCTTTGCGGGCCCAGATCGGTGTCAAATGTGTTGAAAGAGAGAATCACGGTGAGCAGCAAAGGTACCAGCAACATCACCCCGCACAGCAGCAGCGCCGGTGCCGACATCCACCATGGCAGCAAGAATGCCAGCGTCGACTTGCGCGACGGTGGCGCTGCGCCGTTATTGACCTGCATCACACTATCGCTCACGCTGCCTCCGCTGCTGTGACGGCAGCATTGCGACTGGCCGAAATCAGACGCAAATTGCGATCACTCCAGTCGATGCCAATCTGCTGCTCCGCTTCCAGCGCAGCCCCGCCGTCATTGGTGGTCAGCATGGTCAGTGTGCCCAGCGTGGTCTCGACATCGTACATCCATTGGCTGCCGAGAAAGAAGGTGCGCCGCACTACGCCATTGCAACGGCCGGCATCGACGCCGACGCAGCGCAGCTTTTCCGGCCGCAGGCCGAGCACGACCTGGCTGCTGCTACCGAATTCAGCCGCAGCAGCATCGAGATAAAGCATCACGCCGCCGACCTCGACCTTGACGCCATTGGCCCATTCGCCCTGGATGCTGCCTTCGAGCAAATTGGCCTTGCCAACGAAGGTCGAGATGAAACGGTTACCCGGATGTTCGTACACGCTCAGCGGTTGGCCGACCTGGGTCACATGGCCGGCTTCCATGACCACCACGCGATCGCTGATCGACATCGCTTCGCTCTGGTCATGCGTGACCATGATGGTGGTGGTGCCGACCTTGCGCTGGATGTCGCGCAATTCGAATTGCATTTCTTCGCGCAACTGCGCATCGAGATTCGAGAGCGGCTCATCCAGCAACAGCACCGGCGGCACAATCACCAACGCTCGCGCCAGCGCCACGCGCTGCCGTTGACCGCCCGACAACTCACGCGGATAACGCCTGCCGTGCTGTTCCAGATGCACCAGCGCCAATGCCTGGTCGACGCGTTCGCGTAATTCGGCAGCCGGGCATTTGCGCATTTCCAGACCAAACGCGACGTTCTGCTCGACCGTCATGTGCGGAAACAACGCATAGGACTGAAACACAATGCCCAGTCCGCGCGTATTCGGTTTGGCGTGCGTAATGTCGCGGCCATCGAGTTCGATACGTCCACCGCTGACGGCTTCAAAACCGGCAATCATTTGCAGCGTGGTGGTCTTGCCGCAACCGGACGGCCCCAGCAGCGAAATGAATTCGCCTTTTTCCACGCTGAGATTAAATGACGACACCGCTGGCGTAGCGCCGTAGAACTTGCTGACATTGGTCAACTTGAGAAACGACATGGCTGGCCCTTCCAAGATAGGCTAAATTCAAGAGGCTGGATTTTTATTTCCCCGGATTGCAATCGATATGCAATTTCCTTGCCAATTCTGCTATCGTATTTCATCAAACGAGATATTTATCAACATAATTTCACCCAGTGAAATACTTACCACCTACAATCACCACCTCATTTCACCCAGTCGATATGCCAGTAGAGCCTCCCCTCCCCGCCAATGGCGTGCAACGTACTTTTGCGGTTTTACGCGCCTTGGCCGATGCACCAGCACAAGGCATGCGCGTAACCCTGGTCGCCAAAATCATCGGTTTGACCCAAGGCACCACCCATCGCCTGCTGCAGGCGCTGGTGAGCGAAGCCATGGTGGAACAGGACGAGCGCAGCAAGCTGTACCGGCTCGGCATGGATTTGTTCAGCCTGGCCGCGCGTGCTGGCAATAGCTGGGATTTGCGCAGCCTGTGCCGGCCGACCTTGCTGCGGCTGTGTGCGAGTCTGGGCGACACCATGTTCTTGCTGGTGCGCTCACGCTTCGATGCAGTGTGTGTCGATCGCATCGACGGGCCATTTCCGATCCGTGCGTTTACCGGCGATATCGGCGGCCGCGTGGCGCTCGGCGTCGGTCAGGGCTCGCTGGCGATCCTGTCTTATTTGCCAGCGGCTGAGCAAGATGAAGTGATTCGCTACAACTTGCCGCGCATGCGCGATTTTGGCGTGTTTGATGAAGTCTATCTACGCACCGAAATCGAGCGCACGCGTGCGACCGGCTATTGCGCGCGCCAAGCCGGCTTGCTCGAAGGCATGGCCGGTCTGGCGGTACCAATTTTTGACAGTAACGGCCTGGTGGTGGCGGCGTTAAGCATCGGCACATTGACTTCGCGACTCAATGAAGAGCGCTTGCCGACCGTGGTGCAAATACTCAAGCGTGAAGCTGAGGCGCTCAGCCAACGGATCAATCCTTTCGATCCGGCGTTGCGGCGCCCGATGCATCAAACGCCTGCGGGCACGGAAAAAACTGTATGAATCTCACCGCGACACAACGGCCGGTATTGCTGATCAAATCAGGTGGCTTGGCCGCCATGGACGAATGGCGAGCCGCCTTCAGCGAATTCGCACCGGAGATCGACGTACGGCAATGGGATGACCCTACGCTCGACGTCAATGCCGTGCAGTATGTATTAGTGTGGCAGCCGGATGCTGGCCGCATCGCCCAATTTCCCAATCTGAAAGCCATCATCAGCAGTGCCGCCGGCGTCGACCATATACTCGCCGATACAACGTTACCGCCCGCTACACCGATTGCGCGCATGGTGACGCAGGAAACCGTGCAACGCATGGCTGAATTCACGCTGATGGCCAGCCTGATGTTGCTCAAGGACATGCCGCGCATTATTAATCAGCAACAACGCCGCGTCTGGCAGGAGTTTGCCACGCCGCGCACCGCGCTGGACACGCGCGTGGGCGTGATGGGTCTGGGTGCACTCGGGCTGGCCTGTGCCCGTCTGCATGCGCGCATGGGTTTCGCGACTGCTGGCTGGGCCCGTTCACCACGCACACTCGATGAGGTCGAGTGCTACGCCGGCACCGCTGAACAAGTGGCCTTCCTGCGCCGCACCGACATTCTGATTTGCCTGTTACCGGATACGCCCGATACCCGCCACATCATCAATGCGGAATTGTTAAGCTTGTTGCCGCCAGGCGCCGCCGTCATCAATGTTGGTCGTGGTGCGCATCTGCAACCGCCGGATTTGCTGGCCGCGCTCGACAGCGGCCAGATCAGCCGAGCGCTACTGGATGTGTTCGATGTCGAACCATTGCCGCCAGATTCGCCTTACTGGCACCATCCGCGCATTCTGGTCACACCGCATGCGGCCGCCACGCCATCGCGCCGCGAACGTGCGCGCCAGGCCGCTGACGTGATCCGAGCCGTCAATAGCGGCGCGCCAATTCCGCACAAATACGACCGCCAGCGTGGTTATTGAGGTGGCTACCATGGCACCGGCGGGGGCGCTGACTTGCGCGAAGCCATGGCATGCACTAGACTTTGTCGCTTCGCAGCCGGTTCGGCCACGCGCGGCCGGGTCTTTTGTTCCGGTAAGCAAGCGCTGGAGCTGGTTTCTTCCCACTTACGATTGACGGTGACACTTTGGAAACCGTGCCCATATGGGTGCAAATTCTTGCACTGGCACTCCTGATTCTTTGCTCGGCCTTTTTTTCCATGACCGAGACCGCCGTGATGGCCGCCAACCGGCACCGTCTGCGGCATTTGGCCAAACACGGCAACAAACGCGCCATTACCATTCTCTGGTTGCTGGCACGCACTGACAAGCTGCTGTCGCTGATCCTGATCGCCAATACCTTGATCAATGCCCTGGCCACGGCGCTGGTGACGGCACTAGCCATTGCCGCGTTCGGCAACCACGAAAAAGTCATTACCCTGGCCACCGCTGGCGTTGCTGCGCTGCTGATCGTCTTTGCCGAAATCGTCCCCAAGATCATCGGCGCCACCTATGCCGAGCGCATTGCCCTGTTTACCAGCTTCATCCTCAAGCCGCTCATGGCCTTGGCCAAGCCGCTGATCTGGTTCGTCAATCTGTTTGTTTCCGCCATCTTGCGCGTGCTGCATATCAAGGCTGGCGGCCACAGCCATGAAGCGCGCCTGTCACCGGAAGAACTGCGCTCGATTGTGTTAGAAGGCGGCAATTTCATCCCGCAAAAACACAAGAGCATCTTGCTCAATCTGTTCGATCTGGAAAAAATCTCGGTAGAAGACGTAATGACGCCGCGCGCCCAGGTCGAAGCACTGAATCTGTCCGTGCCCATCGAAGAAATTCGTCATCAACTGGCAACCTGTTATCACAACAAGCTGCCGGTGTATGAAGGCGAGATCAACCAGATTGTCGGCATCCTGCACATGCGCAAGGCGGTGACGCTCTTCAGCCAGGACGAAGAAATCACTAGCGACGACATCCGTGCACTGCTCAGTGCACCTTACTTCATCCCGCAGGACACCGACGTATTTACCCAGTTGCAATATTTCCAGGAAAATCACGAGCGGCTCGGCATCATCGTCGACGAATACGGCGAAGTGCAGGGCCTGGTGACGCTGGAAGACATCATCGAAGAAATGATCGGTGAATTCACCACCTCGGTGCCGGGTGCCGCACGCGCCGACAGCTTCGCCTGGAACCAGGATGGCGAATGTCTGCTGGAAGGCTCGGCCACCTTGCGCGACATCAACAAGCGGCTCGGCCTGACACTGCCGCTTGATGGCCCCAAAACGCTCAACGGCCTCCTGCTGGAATGGCTGCGCGACATCCCGGAAGCCAATGTCTGCGTCAAGATCGACGATTGCGTCATCGAAATCATCCAGGTGCAAAACCAGGCGATCAAGGTGGTCAAACTGATTAAGCTCAAGACCAGCAAACTCGGCAAAACCGAAGTTTAACGATAGGCAAGGCCGTCGTCCGGCAGCAGTATTGAGGTCACCAACACGGTTTCCCGATATTCTCCAGACTGAACCATACCAGTCACTGCTGGCAACTTGCAGCTGGTACGACAAGCTTGCGGCGGCCTATGCTTTCAACTTCCTTGCCCAACGATGCCGATGACGCGCCAGCGGTGCGCTATCTGCAAAAAATCCTGCTCGACGCGATCGCCGTCGGTGCTTCCGACCTGCATCTGGAACCATTTGAGCATGACTGCCGGCTGCGCCGACGCGTCAATGGCCAATTGCAAGAGATCGGCCAGGCGCCGTTGACGCTCAAGGATGCCTTGACCTCGCGCATCAAGATACTAGCCAATCTCGACATTGCCGAAAAACGCCTGCCGCAGGACGGCCGCATGAAGCTGGTGCTGTCCAAGACGCGCAGCATCGATTTCCGCGTCTCAACCTTGCCGACGCTATTCGGTGAAAAAGTCGTACTGCGCGTCCTCGATGCGGCCCAGACCAAACTGGACATCAGCGCGCTCGGTTATGACGCAGCGCAGGAAGCGCTGCTGCGCCAGGCCATCACACGTCCGCATGGCATGATCCTGATGACCGGCCCAACCGGTTCGGGCAAGACGGTCTCTCTCTACTCCTGCTTGCATCTGCTCAACCAGGCTGACATTAATATTTCGACGATAGAAGACCCGGTAGAAATCAATTTACCCGGCGTCAATCAGGTCAATCTCAACGAACGCGCCGGCCTGGACTTTCCGACCGCCTTGCGCGCCTTTCTGCGGCAAGATCCCGACATCATCATGATCGGCGAAATGCGCGACCTGGAAACTGTCGACATTGCCATCAAGGCCGCCCAGACCGGCCATCTGGTGCTATCCACACTGCATACCAACGATGCCCCTGCGGCGCTGACACGACTACGCAACATGGGTGTACCGGCCTACAATATTGCCGCCTCACTGAGCATGATCACCGCGCAGCGCCTGCTGCCACACCTGTGCCATTGCAAGCAGCCGCTCGCGCTGACGCCAGCGACGCTACGTGCCGCCGGTTTTTCGGAAGCCGCGCTGGAAGGCAAGTGGCAGGCATTTGGCCCGGTCGGCTGCCCGCGCTGCGGCAACAGCGGCTACCGCGGCCGCGTCGGCATTTATCAAGTCATGCCGGTCAGCGCAGCCATCGAAGAATTGATCCTTCAACAAGCGGCCACGACGGCAATTGCCGCGCAAGCACAACGCGAAGGCGTGCTGTCCTTGCGTCAGGCTGGCTTGCAAAAGGTACGCGACGGTCTGATCAGTCTCGACCATACCTTGGCCAGCACCAATGCCTGAGCGTCGCGACCGGGAGGTGCGCCAGGCGGCGCTGACGCTATTTCTGTGGGAAGGCAAAGACCGTCATGGCCGCCTGCTGCGCGGCGAGGTGCGTGCCCACGGTGTAGCCAGCGTCCGTGCTGGATTGCGGCGACAAGGTATCCGCACCACGCGGATACGCCGCAAGCCGCGCGACCACTCACCGCCAATCCGCGCCAAAGATATCGTCTTGTTCACACGCCAACTGGCCACCATGCTCAAGGCCGGTATCGCTCTGTTACAGGGCTTCGATATCGTCGCCCGCAGCCAGAGCAAACCGGCCATGACGCAATTGATCCAGCAACTGCGCAGCGATGTGGCGGGTGGCCTGGCCCTGCATCAGGCGCTGGCGCGCCATCCTCGTTATTTCGACGCCCTGTTCTGTAATCTGGTGGCCGCCGGTGAACAGTCGGGATTGCTCGATGAATTGCTGGAGCGCCTGGCACAACACAAGGAAAAATCGTTGGCGATCACCAGCCAGCTCCGTGCCGCACTGATCTATCCACTCGCCGTCGTCAGTTGTGCCGTGCTGGTCACGGCAATTATCATGATCTGGGTGGTGCCTTCATTTGCGCAGGTATACAGCAGTTTTGGTGCCAACTTGCCGTGGCCGACCCAGGTGGTCATCGTCATATCCGATTTTCTGGCGGCATACTGGTGGGTATTGATTGCGTGTATCGCCGCAGTCAGCATGTTGCTGACCCGCGCCTGGCGCCGTTCTGCTAGCTGGCACGCGCGGTGCGACCGACTGTTGCTGCGCCTGCCGCTGTTTGGCGGCATCGTGCACAAGGCCTGCCTGGCGCGCTGGACGCGCACACTGGCCACCTTGTTCGCTGCCGGTCTGCCGCTGGTGACGGCGCTGCGCTCGGTGGCCGGCGTGGCTGGCAATGCCGTGTTCGCCGACGCCACCGGCGGTATTGCACAGCAAGTCAGCCAGGGCGTCAGTCTGGCGGCGGCGATTGAGGGCGCGCGCTGCTTTCCCGACATGGTAGGGCAACTGGTGGCGGTCGGTGAAGAATCGGGCGCACTCGACCAAATGCTGGCAAAAGTCGCCGATTTCTATGAAATTGAGGTCAATGAAGCAGTCGCTGCGCTCTCTACCTTGATGGAACCCATTATTATGCTGGTACTCGGCGTCGTCATTGGCGGTCTGATCGTCGCCATGTACTTACCGATTTTTCAACTGGGATCCGTTATCTGATGCTGGACTTTCCAAGTTCGCCCGCCACGCTTGCCCTGATTGCCTTGTTGGGCCTGCTAATTGGCAGTTTCCTCAATGTCGTCATCCATCGCCTGCCGGTGATGATGCAACGTGAAGCTGACAACTATCTGGCGCATGAAACCGGACAAACGCAGCCGCACCAGCAAGCCTACAATCTGCTGCGGCCGCGTTCGGCCTGTCCCTACTGCGCGGCACCAGTGACCATGCGACACAATATCCCGCTGCTCAGCTACCTGCTGCTGCGCGGCCGTTGTGCACAATGCCAGGCCCCGATCTCGCGCCGCTATCCTGCCGTCGAATTCGTCAGCGCACTGCTGTCGGTACTTGTCATTTGGCATTTTGGTCTTAATCCGACTGGTTTGGCGGCCTTGTTGCTGGTGTATTTCTTGATCGCACTCAGCTTCATCGACGCGCACACGCAGTTGCTTCCCGATACCTTGACCTTGCCCTTGCTCTGGTTGGGGCTGCTGGTCAATCTGAATGGCCTGTTCATGCCACTCGAGACCGCCGTGATCGGCGCCATGGCCGGCTATCTCTGTTTGTGGCTCATTTACTGGCTATTCCGCCTGGTCACGGGCAAGGAAGGCATCGGTTATGGTGACTTTAAGCTCATGGCGGCGCTGGGCGCCTGGCTCGGCTGGCAGGTATTGCCGCTGATCCTGCTGCTGGCGTCCTGTCTCGGCGCTATGGTGGGTATCACCCTGGTACTGCTGAAAAAGCGCGCCTCCGACCAGGCGTTGCCATTCGGGCCTTATCTAGCACTGGCCGGCCTGCTGATGCTGTTATATGGACAATCCTGGCTGCACTTGCCGCCGTTCTGGCTGTTTTAGTACACTTTTCCCATGAGCATTCCCCTTTCTTCTCCCGCCAACTCACCGTTTTCAATCGGTCTCACCGGCGGCATTGGCAGCGGCAAGACCACTGTTGCCAATCTGTTCGGCGCGCTCGGCGCTGCCATCATCGATACGGATGCCATTGCGCATCAGTTGACCGCCACTGGCGGCGTGGCGATTGAAGCAATTCGCACTGGCTTCGGTGATGCCTTCATCGGTGCCGACGGCGCCATGGATCGCGCCCGTATGCGCGCCCACGTGTTTGCCACCTCGGCCGAACGCAAACGTCTGGAAGCCATTCTCCATCCACTGATCCGCAACGAGACCAGCCGTGCGGCAGCATGCGCACAGGGCGATTACCTGATTTTCGTGGTGCCCTTGCTGGTGGAGTCGCCACAATGGCAGGCACGCACCACGCGTGTGCTGGTGGTCGATTGTGCTGAAGAGATACAGATTGCCCGTGTCATGCAGCGCAACGGCATGACACGAGCACAGGTCGAGGCCATCATGGCGGCCCAGGCTACCCGCGCCCAGCGACTGGCAGCAGCCGACGACGTCATCGCAAACAACAGCGACAATGCGGCACTGACGAGCCAGGTCGCATCTTTACACTGCACCTATCTGGCGCTGGCAAAACGCGCTCGCGCAAACAAATAGCGATGGGCATTTGTAATTTTCTGCTGCATGGGTCAGAATCACATAAATTCGACGCACCTTATTAATGTCCCAATATCATTTGCAATTTCATTTTGATATTCAACGGCATATTCATAAGGTTCGTTGCCGAATCCGGTTCAACTTTAAAGGGATGCAGCTTTGATCGTTTACGAATACCCTTTCAACGAGCGTATTCGCACGCTGTTGCGGTTGGAGGATCTGCACGAGAAGTTCGTGTTCTTCCTACATCAAGAAAGTCCGCTGCAACATCATGTCGCCCTCTCTACTATTTTCGAGATGCTCGAAGTGGCAGGGCGCGCCGATCTAAAATCCGATTTGCTGCAGGAATTGGAACGCCAGAAGCAAATTTTGCTGGCCTATCAATCCAATCCCAATGTCGAAGCTGAGATGCTCAACGCGATTCTGGCCGAAGTCGACCGCGCCAGTGCGGCGCTGTCTGCCTCGCAAGGCAGGACTGGGCAAAATATCCGTGAAAACGAATGGTTGATGAGCATACGCGGTCGCACCATCATTCCGGGTGGCGCCTGCGAGTTCGACCTACCGTCTTACTATGCCTGGCAAAAACGCACGGCAGAACAACGCTTCAACGATATTTCGAACTGGTTTGCACCATTGGTGCCACTGTTCGATGCGATCATCATCGTCATGCGTTTGCTGCGCGAATCGGGACATGCCTCCAAGATCAATGCCGATGGCGGTAGTTACCAACAAATGCTGCAAGGGAAGATCTACCAGATGTTGCGTCTGGTGATTGATGAAGAAATGGGCGCGATCCCCGAGATCTCGGCCAACAAGTACATGTTGTGGGTGCGTTTCACCTCGCAGGATGGTGATATGAAACCCAAGCCGTTTGAAGGTGAAGTGCCGTTTGAACTGGCCTTATGCGGTTTTTGAAGAAATTTTGAGTATGGCCACCATCGTAGACTGCCCGACTTGCAGCACCAAAGTCGAATGGACCGAGAAAAACAAATTCCGGCCATTTTGTTCGGACCGTTGCAAACAGATTGATCTGGGCGCCTGGGCCGAAGAAAAATACACCATCCCTGCCGTCAATCTGCCAGAAGAACTGGACGACGATAACGCTTCGTCGCACCAGTGAGTGTAGAGGCTGTAGCGAAATTAGTGCGACTAAGCCTCGCGGCATCAGCAATACGACTGTACGGCCAGGAACGACTACAACGCTACAGCAAATTTGCAACTGCCTCTTAAGCAACTGCTGGCAGGCGCAACCGATCTATCCACTCAATCAACGGAATCGTGGCAGGCAACAGTGGCGTGACGTCAACGCTGCCCTGCCAGGCAAATGCCTGCCCTTCCAGGCTTTGCGGTTCGCCACGCCATTCACGGCTGATGTAAAAATGCAAACGCACATGGGCATGTGGGTAGACGTGCTGCACGCCACACCAAGGCTCGGCAGCTAGCACTTCTATGCCGAGCTCTTCCATGAATTCGCGCTTCAAGGCATCCACAATCGCCTCACCCTGCTCCACCTTGCCACCAGGAAACTCCCAATAGCCGGCGTAAGGCTTGCCTTCCGGGCGCTGTCCCAACAGCACATCACCATTGGGTTTCATCAAGATGCCAACGGCCACATCGATGGGTGGAGTTGTACTCGTCACTGATTGATCCGACATCAGGCTTGCAGCTTTCCGGCGTAGTCCTTGGAAAACTGCCAGGCCACGCGGCCGGAGCGCGAGCTACGCTGCAACGCCCAACGCAGTGCATCGCCGCGAGCTTCTTCGATTTGCGTGGCATTGCAGCCGAAATGGCGCAACCAATGGGCAACGATGTCGAGATAATCATCTTGCTTAAATGGATAGAACGTCACCCACAGGCCAAAACGCTCAGACAGCGAGATTTTTTCTTCGATTGTTTCACCGGGATGCAGATCGCCGTCTTCGGTATGCTGGTAAGTCGAATTATCCGACATGCGCTCAGGCATCAAATGACGACGATTGGAAGTGGCGTAGATCAACACATTGTCCGATTGCGCCGCGATACTGCCATCGAGTGCCACTTTGAGCGCCTTGTAACCGCTTTCGCCTTCTTCAAACGACAAATCATCACAAAAGATGATAAACCGCTCAGGGCGCGCCGACACCAGATCGACGATATCGGGCAAGTCATGCAGATCATCCTTGTCTACCTCAATCAGGCGTAGGCCGCGATCGGCGTACTGATTCAGACAAGCCTTGATCAACGATGACTTGCCGGTGCCACGTGCGCCGGTCAGCAAGACATTGTTGGCCGGACGGCCGTCGACGAATTGCTTGGTGTTTTGATCGATCTGCTCTTTTTGCGGGCCAATATTATGCAGGTCCGACAAGGCAATCAGCGAGATATGCCCGACCGACTGCAAATAGCCGCCGCCTTGGCCGCCATTACGGCGACGCCAGCGATAGGCGATACTCTCATCCCATTGCATCGCCGCACTCGATGGCGGCAGGATGGATTCAATACGTGCCAGCAGGGCTTCAGCGCGCACAAGAAATTGGTCTAATTGAGTCATGGCAAGGTGGCAAAGAATGGCAAAGTTAGCAATGCGTCACATTGTGACGGAAACCGTCCAGCCGACAGGTGAATAAATTTCTCGAAAAACAAATGCATTCACTCAAAGCTGAAGTCGTTCAAAAGCGTAGCGAGCGAGCCAAGATTGGCCCGCGCCATAGCTTATGAAGCAGATCAGGAGCGGTAGTCGGCGTTGATCGTGACGTAATCGTGGGACAGATCACAAGTCCAGATCGTGGTCTTGGCCGTACCTCTAGCCAACTTCACGCGCACGGCGATTTCACTCTTCTTCATCACGCGCTGACCATCTTCTTCCTTGTATTCCGGATTGCGGCCACCATTCTTGGCGACCCAGACATCGTCGAGATACAGGTTCAGCTTGGAGACATCGAGATCATCAACACCGGCATAACCGATAGCAGCCAGAATGCGGCCCAGATTCGGATCCGAGGCGAAGAAAGCGGTCTTGACCAGTGGCGAATGACTGATCGAATAGGCAATCTTGCGGCATTCTTCCAGATCCTTGCCCTCTTCGACCGTGACCGCGATGAACTTGGTCGCGCCTTCGCCATCGCGCACGATCTGGTGCGCCAGGTTTTGCGACAAGTCGCTGACTGCTGCAGCCAGTTCACGGTATTCGACGCTGTCCGCACTGGTAATCTCAAGTTCGCCGGCACCAGTGGCAATCAGCATGAAGGAATCGTTGGTCGAGGTATCGCCATCGATGGTGATGCAGTTGAACGACTGATCGGCAGCATCCTTGACCAACTGGTTCAACAACGCTTGCGGCACTTTCGCATCGAAGGCGAGGAAACCGAGCATGGTTGCCATATTTGGCTTGATCATGCCGGCGCCCTTGCTGATACCGGTCATGACAACTTGCTTGCCGCCGATAATCAGCGTACGCGATGCCGCTTTGGGCTGAGTATCGGTGGTCATGATGGCTTCGGCAGCATGAAACCAGTTGTCGGCCTTGAGGTTGGCAATCGCCGCAGGCAAACCGGCGGTGATGCGCTCCACCGGCAGCGGTTCCAAAATGACGCCGGTCGAAAACGGCAAAATCTGCGCCGGCGCGCAATCAAGTAAAGCAGCCAGTGCCGCGCACGTCGCATTGGCGCGTGCCAAACCTTCTTCGCCGGTACCGGCATTGGCGTTGCCGGTGTTGATCACCAGTGCGCGGATTGGAGCAGCATCTGGTACAGCGGCATCGCGTTGCTGCAAATGCGTCTTGCAGACTTGTACCGGTGCGGCGCAGAAACGATTCAACGTGAACACGCCGGCAACTGTTGCCGTCGGTGCCAGCGTCATGACCAGCAAATCCTTGCGGTTGGCTTTACGCACACC
>JAMFSU010000077.1 GCA_026225475.1 Duganella sp. | reverse complement strand
GAACCCCGTAGGGGCGATTCAGTAGCGGTCGCCTTTCTTTGCTTACTTATCTTTGGGCGAGACCAAAGAAAGTGAGCGGCTGCCGGGCCGCCCCCGGCAAGGTTGTCCGAAGAAAGAAAAGAGTCAGCTAAGCACTGAGGTAAGCGGCTGCCGAGCCGCCCCCGGCTAGCACGTCCGAAGAAAGCACAACATCAGCAACCAAGAAAACCACGCAAGCATTTTCTTAACTGAACGGCATGACCACCCGAGCGGGGTTTACTTCAGATGTGGTGACCGTGCAGCTGTCCGCAAAACTCACCTCATGGCGACCATTTCCAAGTGGACGTACGGCGGCGACTTCGACAGCGGCGGCGAGCCAGGTTTGACCTGTCGACGTTTGTCCGAACGACTGGCTACCGGCCCTGGGACGATTTATGGCCACATCGCCAACAAGGATGATTTGGTTGACGCTGCCTGTAGTGCGGTGCCGCTGGGGATGTTCGATGCGATGGATACGCATCCATGGATCGGCTCCACCCTGGCGTGGGCGGTCGGGAAATCGACGATGGTGAGCGTGTTGGAACGCATCGGCCAGCAGGTGCAGGCACTTGGGGTGCCGCCCGATCAGCATTGGGCCACCGTCTCCGTGCTGCTCAATTACATCCTCGGGGTAGGCGGGCAGAATGCCGCCAATGCGCAAGTGGCCCGGGTGCGCGAGGCGCAAAGGATGGAGTTCCTGGGGGCCGTGGCCACCGCCTGGCTGCAGCTCGATCCGGTCCGCTATCCGTTCACCCGAAGTATTGCTGTGCAGATGAGTGTCCACGACGATCGTGCTGACTTCCTGGTCGGGATTGATCTGATCCTGGCTGGTATCGAATCAAGTTGGGCAGATTAGCTATCCAAGCCTGGGGGAATGTAGTAACACCCTTGCTCTCAAGCATGCATCGCATGCGCAAAACGCGCCGGTGTCATCCCCACATGCCGCACAAAGGCGACGCTGAATGTGCTGGCAGAGGAATAACCCACGCGCTCGGCAATCAACGCCAAACCTAGTTGCTGATCGCGCAACAAACGTTTCGCCAATGCCATGCGCCAGATCAGCAGGTATTCCATTGGCGGCATCCCAACGGTACGGTTGAAGCGTGCGAAGAAAGCGGCCCGCGACAGTGCCGTCTTGGTCGCCAATTCAGCGATCGTCCATGAATTTTCGGGCTGGGCATGCATCACGCGCAGAGCAGGTGAAAGACGTTCGTCCATCATGCCGCGCATCAAACCGGGTGCATCGACTGTGTCGACCGCGCCGCGCAGAGCCTCGATTAACAGAACTTCCAGCAAACGCTCCAATATGACATCGCGTCCAGGCCGTTGCGCTCGCGCCTCTTCGCCTAGCATCTCCACCAAGGCAACCAGGCGCGGCTCCCGGCGAACCAGCAACACACGCGGTAACAACGGCACTAGCAAGGCGGCGTCGGGAGAGCCGAAACTGCAATGGCCTATGCAAATCAGTTGGTCGGTCGGTCCTTCCTGAAAACCGACGCGGAAGCGCCCCTTGCCGATCTCAACCGGCTGCGATAGCAGATCGTCTGGCGCACCAACACTGCCGTTGACCAAGCCGTGAACGGCGGGCACCAACACGAAATCGCCCGCCTGCAAAGTAACGGGCGCGTATCCGTCTACGGACAAGAAACAAGTCCCTTCAAGCACCGCACAATAAAACGGATCGCCGTCACCCTGGCGGCGTACGCGCCAGGCACCGGCCCCTTCGACCACTTTGGAAAAGCGTGCCGAGAGCTGCAAGAAGGAAACAATGTCGGTTAAGGGGTCTGTCATATCAAGACTAATTCGAAATTATTAGAGACGATTGATTGTAGATAGTCTTCATCAACTTGGCTATCGTAGTGTCTCATTTCAATTTATGGAGTTTCGATGCCTACTGCACTGATTACCGGCTGTTCGTCCGGCTTTGGCCTGGAAGCCGCTCGTCTGTTCCTCGATCGCGGCTGGAATGTGATCGCCACCATGCGCACGCCGGACCCCGCATTGCTGCCGACGGGCAGCAAGCTGCGGATTCTTCAGCTCGACGTCACGGACGCAGAAAGTATCAATCGGGCTATTGCCGACGCTGGTGAAATCGACGTCTTGGTCAATAACGCCGGATTTGGTGCGCCAGTGCCGGTGGAACTCATCTCGCCTGAGACCACGCGTACCCTGTTCGAAACCAATACCTTCGGCACGCTGGCAATGACGCAGGCGGTACTGCCGCAATTTCGCCAGCGCCGTAATGGTGTGATCATTAACGTTACCTCGTCAGTCACACTCAAAGCGCTGCCGCTCATTGGTCTGTATCGCGCCAGCAAAGCGGCAGTCGATGCATTTACTTCATCGCTTGAACTGGAAGTAAAACAGTTTGGCATTCGGGTACATCTAGTATTGCCCGGCCGCTCTCCATCGACCAGCTTTGGCAGCAATGCACGGCCGCATCTGCTCGGACTCGACCATCCCGACTATGGCCCGATGATTCAAAAAATCCTTGAGGGATTCGCCGACACGTCTGGCCCGGTGACGTATGCAAGCGATGTGGCAGAAGCCATATTCCATGCAGCGACCAACCCGGACGCGCCTTTGCGCATTGCCGCCGGTGCCGATGCAGTAGCGTGGATGGCGCAGGCAAGCTTAGGCGCAGCTTGAGCGTTGGACAGGCCGTGCTTGCATGCCTGTCCGCTTCTGGCCGAGGTTGTGACTCAACAGAGGAGTCACAACCTCGGCTGAACCTTGGTGTT
>JAMFSU010000003.1 GCA_026225475.1 Duganella sp. | reverse complement strand
GGGTGAATTCAAGCCTGAAGATTCGCTGGCGCCAGTCGCTGCGCGTCTTTCGGAGTTGCTGGGAGCGGAAGTCAAGCTGCTGTCGAACTGGATCGACGGCGTCGATGTAGCGCCGGGCCAGGTAGTGCTGCTGGAAAATTGCCGTCTCAACAAGGGCGAAAAGAAAAACAGCGACGAGCTGGCGCAAAAGCTGGCCAAGCTGTGCGATGTCTACGTCAACGATGCGTTTGGCACTGCCCATCGCGCCGAAGCGACCACCTATGGCATTGCCAAATTTGCACCAGTGGCATGCGCTGGTCCCTTGCTGGCTGCTGAGCTCGACGCGCTGGGCAAAGCACTGAACCAGCCAGCACGTCCGCTGGTGGCGATTGTGGCCGGCTCCAAGGTGTCGAGCAAATTGACCATCCTCAAGTCCTTGGCCGACAAGGTGGACAATCTGATTGTCGGTGGCGGCATTGCCAATACATTTATGCTGGCCTCGGGCCTGAAGATCGGCAAGTCATTGGTGGAAGCCGATCTGGTCGATGAAGCCAAGGCAATTATCGACATGATGGCAAAACGTGGCGCTTCAGTGCCAATCCCGGTCGATGTCGTGTGCGGCAAAGTGTTTTCACCAACCGCAGAAGCGACCATCAAGGACGCCAACGAGGTGGCCGACGACGACATGATTTTCGACATTGGTCCAAAAACTTCCGCACTGTTGGCCGCACAATTGGCCAAGGCGGGTACTATTGTCTGGAATGGCCCGGTTGGCGTGTTTGAGTTTGATCAGTTTGGCGCTGGCACCAAGACGCTGGCGCAGGCCATCGCTGATTCGGCAGGCTTTTCGATTGCCGGCGGCGGCGATACGCTGGCGGCGATTGCCAAGTATGGTATTACAGACAAGATCGGCTACATTTCGACCGGCGGTGGCGCTTTCCTGGAATTCCTCGAAGGCAAAACCTTGCCGGCCGTGGAAATACTGATCCAGCGCGCGCAATAATTGTTGGCTAAGCGCTGGCCCGCAGGCGTCGGCTGCGTTGCTCAGGTGGTGGTAACAAAATAACAATGCACAAGAATGCAGCTTCTTTAACCGAGACTAGAGAAAGATTTTCATGAGAGCCACCAAGATTGTTGCCACCATCGGCCCCGCATCCAGCGATCGGGAAACACTGACACGCATGATCAAGGCCGGCGTCGATGTGGTGCGCTTGAACTTTTCGCACGGCAAGGCGCAGGATCATATTGATCGTGCGGCGCTGGTGCGCGATGTGGCTGATGCCTGTGGCCGCAAGGTTGCCATCATGGCCGACTTGCAGGGCCCGAAGATCCGCGTTGGCAAGTTTGAAAATGGCAAGATCAATCTGGTCAATGGTGAGAAATTCATTCTCGATGCCGATTGCGAAATGGGCAACCAGGAACGTGTTGGTCTCGACTACAAGGCCTTGCCGCGCGATTTGCGTGGCGAAGATATTCTGTTGCTCAACGATGGCTTGATCGTGCTGACGGTAGAGCGCGTGCTGGGTAGCGAGATCCACACCGTGGTGACGATTGGCGGTGAATTGTCCAACAACAAGGGTATCAATCGCCAAGGCGGTGGTTTGTCGGCGCCAGCGCTGACTGCCAAGGACATGGATGACATCAAGACAGCGATGAGCTTTCAGGCCGACTACCTGGCAGTGTCCTTTCCCAAGAATGCCACCGACATGGAAATGGCGCGTCAGCTCGGCAATGTCGCCGGTGAAGCTTACGGTCATAAACCGATGATGATCGCCAAGATCGAACGGGCCGAAGCGATTCCGCTGTTGCAGGAAATTCTCGACGCTTCCGACGGCATCATGGTAGCGCGCGGCGATCTGGCCGTGGAAGTGGGCAATGCTGCGGTGCCAGGTCTGCAAAAGCGCATGATCAAGATGGCACGCGCCTCCAACAAGCTGGCAATTACCGCCACGCAAATGATGGAGTCGATGATTGTCAACGCGGTGCCAACGCGTGCCGAAGTGTCGGACGTCGCCAATGCCGTGCTCGACGGCACCGATGCCGTGATGACCTCGGCTGAAACCGCTTCCGGTAAATATCCGGTGGAAACAATTGAAGCAATGTCGGCAATTTGCCTGGCTGCCGAGAAGTCGGAAGACTGCAAGCTTGATGCCGATTTCCTCAATCTACAATTCACCCGCATCGACCAGTCGATTGCTTATGGCGCCTTGTTCACTGCGCACCATTTGCGCGTGAAGGCGATTGCCGCCTTGACCGAGTCCGGTTCGACCGCATTGTGGATGAGCCGGCACAATATTGATGTACCGATTTTTGCGATTACCCCGAATGTTGCGACGCGCCAAAAGGCGGCGCTGTTCCGCAACGTACGGACCTTCGAACTGGCACAGTCGACCGACACGGAAGTGGTCTTGAAGGCGGTGCAGGATTTGTTGCTGGCGCAAGGCGTCGTGCAAAAAGGGGATTTGATCGTCGTGACCTGGGGTGAGCCGATTGGCCAAGTCGGTGGCACCAATGCACTGAAGATACTCAGGGTCGGCGAATACTGATTTTTATTGTTCTGGAGTTTTATCATGCCTCTCGTATCCATGCGTCAATTGCTGGACCACGCCGCCGAAAACGGTTACGGCCTGCCTGCATTCAACGTCAACAATCTGGAGCAGGTCACCGCGATCATGCAGGCCGCCGATGAAGTCGGCGCGCCGGTGATCATGCAAGCCTCGGCTGGTGCACGCAAATATGCTGGTGAAGCATTTCTGCGTCATCTGATCGAAGCCGCAGTGGAAGCCTATCCGCATATTCCAGTTGTCATGCATCAGGATCACGGCCAGTCGCCGTCGGTCTGTATGGCTGCAATCAAGTCCGGTTTCACTTCGGTGATGATGGACGGTTCGTTGATGGAAGATGGCAAGTCGGTCGCCAGCTACGAATACAACGTGGAAGTGTCGCGCAAGGTAGTGGAGTTTTCGCACGCCATTGGTGTGACCGTGGAAGCCGAACTGGGTGTGCTTGGTTCGCTGGAAACCATGATGGGCGACAAGGAAGACGGTCATGGTGCCGATGGCAAGATGACGCGTGAACAGTTGCTGACCGATGTCGCGCAAGCGGCTGATTTCGTCAAGCTGACCCAATGCGATGCGCTGGCGATTGCGATTGGTACTTCGCATGGCGCCTACAAGTTTTCGCGCAAGCCGACCGGTGACATTTTGGCCATCGACCGCATCAAGGAAATTCACGCGCGCATTCCGAACACCCATCTGGTGATGCACGGTTCGTCGTCGGTGCCGCAAGAACTGCTGGCAGAAATTCGCCAGTTCGGCGGCGACATGAAGGAAACCTATGGCGTGCCGGTGGAAGAGATTCAAGAAGGCATCAAGCACGGCGTGCGCAAAATCAACATCGACACCGACATTCGTCTGGCGATGACTGGTGCGATTCGTCGTTATCTGATGGAAAATCCAGGCAAATTCGACCCGCGCGACTATCTCAAGCCTGCCCGCGAAGCGGCCAAGCTGGTGTGCAAGGCGCGCTACCTGTCGTTCGGTTGCGAAGGCCAGGCTGACAAGATCAAGGCGATCCCGTTGGAAAAAATCGCTGAGAAATACAAGAAGGGCGAGCTCTCGCAAATCGTGCAATAAGCGATAGCGCGCCAATCGCGACCGGGACCTGGTTTTTTCCAGTCCCGGTTTTTTGACTTTAAAGCGGGGTGGAAAACGATGCTATTGTCATCGCCGCAGCACCCCACAGAACGACCGGAATCAACATGACTAGCCTCTACAAAACTTCCATCACTTCGCTGCCTTTGCTGGGCAATGGTAAGGTACGCGACAACTATGCCGTCGGCGACGACAAGTTGTTGATCGTCACCACCGACCGTTTGTCGGCCTTCGATGTCATCATGAATGAACCGATTCCAGGCAAGGGAAAAGTGTTGAACCAGATGTCCGATTTCTGGTTTGAGAAGCTGGCTGGCATTGTGCCGAATCACTTGACCGGCATCGCGCCGGAAACCGTAGTGGCGGCCAATGAAGTCGAGCAGGTGCGCGGCCGTGCAGTGGTGGCTAAACGCCTCAAGCCGATCCTGGTGGAAGCCGTGGTGCGCGGTTACATCATCGGTTCCGGCTGGAAGGATTATCAAGACAGCGGTGCGATTTGCGGCATCAAGCTGCCTGAAGGTTTGCAGCAGGCGGCCAAACTGGCCGAGCCTATCTTCACTCCGGCAGCCAAGGCCGACCTCGGTGAGCATGACGAAAACATCAGCTTTGCCGAGATGGAACAACGCATCGGTAGCGAGCTGGCCAACAAGATGCGCGAGATCAGCATCAAGCTGTATCAGACCGCTGCCGACTATGCTGCCACGCGCGGTATCATCATCGCCGATACCAAGTTTGAATTCGGCCTCGATGACGACGGCGTACTGCATCTGATGGACGAAGTATTGACTGCTGATTCCTCACGGTTCTGGCCGGCTGACAGTTACAAGGTCGGCATCTCGCCACCGTCATTCGACAAGCAATTCGTGCGCGACTATCTGGAAACCGTTGATGGTTGGAAGAAGACACCACCAGCGCCAGCACTGCCACCGGAAGTCATCGAAAAAACTGGTGCCAAATACCGTGAAGCGCTTGAGCGTCTGACCGGCAATGCGTTGAAAGGCTGAGGAATAGCATGAGCCAAAACAATCTGCAAACGCCCGTGGTGGGCGTGGTCATGGGGTCGTCGTCCGATTGGGATGTGATGCAGCATGCCGTGGCGATCTTGAAAGAGTTCGGCATCGCGCATGAAGCGCAAGTGGTGTCGGCGCATCGGATGCCTGATCAAATGTTTGCCTATGCCGAGCAGGCGCGTGCGCGTGGTTTGCGCGCCATCATCGCCGGTGCTGGTGGCGCCGCACATTTGCCGGGCATGATTGCCGCCAAGACCATCGTGCCGGTGCTGGGTGTGCCGGTGCCGTCGAAGTATTTGCGTGGCGAGGATTCCTTGCTGTCGATCGTGCAGATGCCGAAAGGCATTCCCGTCGCCACCTATGCCATTGGTGAAGCCGGTGCTGCCAATGCGGCGCTGTCGGCAATTGCCATGCTGGCGACCACCGATGACGCATTGGCAGAAAAATTGGAAGCGTTCCGCATCAAGCAAACGCAAGTCGCTCTGGATATGAAATTGCCGTTATGAATCAAAAGCAGTCTGCGTTGACGTCTCCCGCCATTCCCACGACCACACCGGCGACCTGGCTGGGCGTGATGGGTGGCGGCCAATTGGGGCGCATGTTTGCGCATGCCGCACAGGCGCTTGGATTCAAGGTCGCGGTGTTGGAGCAAGAACCGGATTGCCCGGCCGGGCAGGTGGCCGACCGTCTGATCGGTACCGCTTACACCGATCCGCAAGGCTTGGTTGAACTGGCATCGCTCTGTGCAGCCGTGACCACTGAGTTTGAAAACGTCGCCGCCTGCAGTCTGGCGACCTTGGCAGCGACGACCTATGTGGCCCCATCGGCAGCAGGTGTGTCGATTGCCCAGGATCGTATCGCCGAGAAGCGTTTTTTTGTTGAATGTAGCACCAGCTCGGGCGTGTCGCCGGCGCCGCATCAGACGATTGCTGCGGTTGCCGATATCGCTGCGGTGAGCGCCGATTTGTTACCCGGCATTCTGAAAACCGTGCGCATGGGTTACGACGGTAAAGGCCAGGTACGCGTCAGCAGCAAGGCCGAGCTTGAAGCTGCATTTGCCGGTATGGGCGGCGTCACCTGTCTGCTGGAAAAGATGCTGCCGCTGGCCTACGAGGTGTCGGTGCTGGTCGCGCGCGGTGCCGACGGTGCCGCGGTGGTGTATCCGATTGCCGAGAATGTGCATCGTGACGGCATCTTGTTTACCACTACCGTACCGTCGACGCATGTCTCTGAGAGTGTTGCCAGGAAGGCGCAGGATGCGGCGCTGGCGATCATTGCCAAACTTGATTACGTCGGCGTGCTGTGTATCGAGTTCTTTGTCCTCGCCGATGGTAGTCTGGTGGTCAATGAAATGGCACCACGCCCGCATAACAGCGGGCATTACACTATCGATGCCTGCATCACCAGTCAGTTCGAACAACAAGTGCGCGCGATGGCGCGTTTGCCGTTGGGAGATGTGCGTCAGCATTCGCCGGCGGTCATGCTTAATATTCTTGGCGATGTCTGGTATGACGGTGACAGCGACACGATGCGCGAGCCGGCCTGGGAGCAGATTCTGGCATTGCCTGGTGCGCATTTGCATTTGTATGGCAAGGCGCAGGCCAGGCGTGCGCGCAAGATGGGCCATGTGACCTTCGTCGCGCCAACCATCGCTGCGGCGCAGGCACAACTGGCAAGCGCTTGTGCCATCCTCGGCATTGCCTTGTAAGGAGTGTGGCGATGACGGTGATTGATATGGCAACTGTGCAATTGGCCGCACGCAAGCTGGAGCAGGGCAAGCTGGTGGCATTCCCTACCGAGACCGTCTATGGGCTTGGCGGCGATGCAGAAAATGCTGCTGCCATTGCCGATATCTATGCCGCCAAAGGGCGGCCAGCGAATCATCCAGTCATCGTCCATATCGCACCAGAAGCCGATATCACATTCTGGGCAGCGCAAGTGCCGCCGCAAGCGTATGCGCTGATGGCGGCATTCTGGCCGGGGCCGCTGACCCTGATTCTCAAGCGCGCGGCACATGTTCCTGCCGCCGCCTCGGGTGGTCAGGATTCGATCGGTGTGCGTTGTCCTTCGCATCCGGTGGCGCAGGCATTGCTACGTGAATTCAAGGGCGGCAAAGGTGGTATCGCCGGGCCGTCGGCAAATAAATTTGGCCATGTCAGTCCCACCACGGCACAACATGTACGTGAAGAGTTCAGTGCCGAGACGGATATCTTGCTCGACTATATTCTCGACGGCGGGCAAAGCGATGTTGGCATCGAATCCACGATTGTCGACCTGTCGCGCGTCGATACGCATGGCGTGGTGTTGTTGCGTCCTGGACAGGTCAGTGTGGACCAGATTGCGGCCGTTCTGGGTGTCGCGCCAGTGGCCCCCGATGCTGCTGCTCCGCGCGCTTCCGGCACATTGGATGCACATTACGCTCCGCATACGCCAGTGGCGCAGGTAGAGGCAGCGGAGTTGCCCGACCTGTTGCTGCAATTGACGGCGCGTGGCTGCAAGATTGCATTGATTCAACGGTCATTGCAAAAGCAAACCGATTCATCATTGATTGCCGTCTTGTCCATGCCGAGCGATGCAGATCATTACGCCCACGATTTGTATGCTGCACTGCGGGATATGGATCATTGTGGCGCCGATGTGATTTTGGTGGAAGCACTTCCGCAAACTTCTGCCTGGCAAGGCATCAATGATCGCCTGCGCCGCGCGGCATTTGACTCGCGCGGAATTCTTTCCCGTCTGCTGGCGACCTAGCGTACTTTTTTCTTTCGCTGTATCTTGTGTAACCGGTAAAATTTTTATCAGTTGCCAAAAAAATACACGTCTATACAAAGACATTTAAAGCTGGCATAGTATCGAAAAAGAATAGCACGCACGTTCTTTTTGTTCGATGAATTGCTGGAAAATGTCGCTTTTACTATCGGCATTTTTCTCAACGTAGATAAAAATAAGTAAGCAAGATACGTTGGGTTTGCCGGAAAATTCGTCGCGAGGAATTTATAAAATCAGGGCAAAGCCCTTTACACACGGAGACGAGACATGAAGAAACAATTTACCATTTTGCCTAAAATCGCTGCGCTGTCCGTCATGGCGGCGTTTGCTGCGCCTGTGATGGCGCAAAGTGCGGGTAGCAACATCCTTGGTGTAGGTTGGTTCCATCTGGCGCCGCAGGATTCAAGCGAAGGCATTACGGCTGTCAGCGGCACAGGCGTTGCCGTTTTGGCTGCAAGCGGTGGCGGTAGCACCTATCATTCGTCAGTAGGCAATGCCGACACTGTTGGCTTGGCATTCACGCACTTCTTTACCGATAATATTGCGCTGACCCTGGATGGCGGGATTCCTCCTACGTTCCATCTCACCGGCCAAGGTGGCTTGTCTGGCGTCGGCGAGATTGGCACTGCTAAACAATGGAGCCCGGCGATCGTGGCCAAGTATTTCTTTGGCGACGCAAATGACAAGTTCCGTCCATTCATTGGTGCTGGTGTGACTTATGTTTGGTATTCGAGTGTCAATCTTAGCTCGGGCTTCCAACAGTCCATCACACGGATCAGCTCCGCTGGCACAACGACGACTGGTACGACATCCGCTTCACTTAGCTCATCGACAGCACCGGTCGCGACCATTGGTGGAACCTATAATTTGAACGATAAATGGTCGCTCGGCCTCTCGATTTCTTATATTCCGTTGAAGACGGATGCGACCATCACCAGTACCAATGCGAACACTGGTACCAGCGTGTACAAGACCCGTCTGACAATCAATCCTATCGTCAGCTTCGCTTCGGTTAACTACAAATTCTAAGTTTGTTAAGATTTACGATGTAATAAAAAAGCGCCTCACTGGCGCTTTTTTATTGGCGCGGCAGGTTTTTCTGCTCAAGCCGAGGTCTTCACAAACCGCCCATCATGAAATACCAGTCCCGCTCGCGGCGTGACTTCGCAATGTTCGACTTCGCCGACGAAGATCACGTGGTCGCCTATCCGGATAGCGGCTGCGACTATGGCATTCGAACCAGGCTGAAACGCCTTTCAAGATCGGCTGGCCAGTACGCGACAAACTATATTTGACACCGGCAAAACGATCAGCAGACTTGCGTGCGAATTGTTCGGCCAGCGGGGCTTGGTCGGCGCCCAGGATATTGATCGATAAGTTATCCGAGCGGCAATCGCTCAAGGATACCTTCCCGCAGTAAGTCTTGTGCGTCAGTTAACAGAACGGACTGAATGGCAAATAAAAAGCGCGATCTGGAATGGATCGCGCTTTTTATTATGCCGACAACAGGCAAGAATAAGCTTGCCGAGCCAGGTTTATTCTTCGATGATTTGCGATTGCAAGTAGTTCTGGATGCCGATTTTTTCAATGATATCGAGCTGCGTTTCCAGCCAGTCGATATGTTCTTCAGTGTCATCCAAAATCATCAGGAACAGATCGCGTGAAACGTAATCGCCGTGCTGTTCGCTGGTGGCAATACCTTCCTTGACAGTCTTGTGCGCAGCTTTTTCTAGCTTCAAGTCACATTGCAGCATTTCCTGCGTGTTTTCACCAATCATCAGCTTATGCAGTGCTTGCAGATTAGGCAAGCCGTCGAGCATCAGGATACGGTCGATCAATTTGTCGGCATGCTTCATTTCGCCGATCGATTCTTCGTATTCTTTCTTGGCGATTTTCTCGAAGCCCCAGTGCTTGTACATGCGGGCATGCAAAAAATATTGATTGATGGCTGTCAGTTCGTTGGTCAATTGAGCATTGAGCAACTTCAAGACTGCTGGATCGCCTTTCATAGGAACCTCTGAGAATAAATGGGGGAAAATGGGCTGACGCAAGTGACCTGAATGATCAAATCATGCCCTGGCAGCGTGAACGGACGGATCATAACGCAGGCCGTTGCAGACTTCAGCATAAATTAGCGCGAATCATTCTTACTTTATTTTCAATGCCTTGGCGACAATGCGTGCTTGTGCAAACTGAGTGCCGCCAGCACGGAGACATTTGGCGTGTCAGATGAAATGAGCGAGGGATTTGTTCGGGCAAGAAAAAAGCCCCCGTCGGTAGACAGGGGCTTGGCAGGGTGCTGCTTTTGCTGGTGCTGTTACTTGGCTTGCGGATCGGTCACAAAGCCGATCTTGGACAATCCGCCAGACTGTGCCGCCGCCATCACTTGCGCGACTTTTTCGTATTGCGTCGTACGCTCGGCGCGCAGATGCAATTCCGGTTGAGGTTCTTTTTTGGCTGCTTCTGCAATGCGCATGTTCAGCTGATTGCTGTCGATCTGTTCATCATTCCAGTAAACCTTGCCAACTGCGTCGATCGACAGATTGATGCTCTGTGGCTTGATGTCGTCTGGCTGATTAGTGGCACGCGGCAAATCGATCTTGACCGCGTGGTTCATTACTGGAATGGTAATGATGAAAATGATCAGCAGTACCAACATTACGTCGACCAGCGGCGTAGTGTTGATTTCTGGATTGAAGTCGTCGTCCGAATCGGACAAAGAACCCATTGCCATTACGCTCTCCCGACCGCTGTCAGCTTGGCGCTTTTGGATGCACCCGAGTCGGATTCTTCGGTGGCCGAGCGGGCACCAGTCACGAACAATGCGTGCAGGTCAAAGCCAAACTTGTTGAGCTTGGCGATGGTGGTCTTGTTACCTCGCACCAGGGCGTTGTAGCCGAAAGTTGCTGGAATTGCCACTGCCAGGCCCAGTGCCGTCATGATCAGTGCTTCACCGACCGGACCGGCAACCTTGTCGATACTGGCTTGACCGGATGTACCGATCGAGACCAGCGCATGGTAAATGCCCCAGACAGTACCGAACAGACCGACGAATGGTGCCGTCGAGCCGACCGACGCCAAGATTGCCATACCAGTTTGCAACTTGCCGGAAGCGTCATCGATTGCTTGGCGCAACGACAAGGTGACCCAGTCGCTGACCGACAATTGATCGTGCAGATGACCTTTGTGGGCAGTGTGATGGCTCATTGCCGAGACACCGGCCTTGGCTACTTCGGAAAATGGATTGTCAGTGCCCAGGGTCGCGACACCTTCCGGCAGGCTGGTGGTATCCCAGAAGGCATGGCCGGCCGCATTGGAGGAGCGGCGGAAGCGCAGCAACTGGAATGCTTTGGTGACGATCACGTACCACGATGCGATCGACATGGCGACCAGCAATACAGCGACGCCTTTAGTGACAAAATCGCCCTGCGACCACAGGCTTTCCAATCCGTACGGACTTACTTCCATGATGACTTCCTTTGTTGATGATTTTAGTGTTAACGATCTAATTTGAAATTGATGACGCCGGTGGTCGATACCACGATTGCCTTGCCGTCCTCGATATAAGGTTTGAACACGGCGCGCATGACAGCGCGGCGCGCTTCGTCGTCCAGTCGTGGTGAGCCGGAACTCTTGATGATATCGACTTTTTCAGCCTTGCCGTTGGTATTGACCAATACACGGAATTGTACGACGCCTTCTTCACCCATGCGGCGCGATGCCGGTGGGTATTTGGCGTTGGGTGCTTCAATGTATTCAATGCCAGAGGTAATCTGTTTCGGCAGCGGCGGACCAGGTGGTGACGCTGGTGCGGGCGCTGGAGCGGTGGCGGCTGGCAGCGACGGCTCAGCTGGTTGCGGCGGCGTTGGCGGCGCACTGATTGCGGTTGGTGCAGGTGCTTGTGTAATTGGAATCGGCGGCGGTGGCGAGACCGATTTCTTGACGATGTGGACTTCCTTGGGCAGCGCAGGTGGCGCTTTGGGCGGTGCCGCTTCTGGTGCGCGTTCCGGGGTGATGAAAGTGGCAATTACTTCCTTCGGAATTGCACTGGCGACATGACGAATCAAGCCGCTCTGCAAGGCGTAGAAAAAGGCGATATGCAACAGAATGATCAGGCCGAGCGGGCCGATTTTTCGAACTTGTTGCCAAACTACATTGGGGACATCGTTGGTGCTGCTCATAGCGGGTGATAAAGCGTTCATGAATGATCTTTAGGCAATCATAGTATTCGCGTGGAATACCATTGGTTGCACCGTCTTATGTGTGTGGTTGGATTTGCTTAGGCATTCGCGGAGGACATGTTTGGCGCAGGTATGACATTTGCCACAACAAGTACCAACACCGAGCTCCTTGCGAAGCTCGGACATGGATGTCATGCCTGCATTCACTGCCTGATGAATCTTGCCTTCGGAAATGTTGTTACAAACACATACGATCATTGTACGCCTTGCCGCCTGGTAATGTAGGCACTAAATGGGTCTCGCTCCTGAAACAATACGAGAAAAAAGATTCAACTTTTCGGGTGGCGCCATCGTTCTTTCGACTACTGTTGCCCACTGTTCCGACAATTGCTGGCAGGTCGCCCGCAATACCGGAGCCAGATTCGGCAAGTCCGCCAATGCTTTCAGGTGCCTTTCGATCACTGACGCCAATTTGACGCAGCTTTTGCTTTCCTGATTGCTTGCGGTGTAGTGCGACATCAGATGCAATACCGCTGAAACCAGTAGTTCCGGTTGTGCTGGGGCGCTATTGGGTTCCAGGAAGGCAGAATCCATTTTTTCGGTCACCATCAAACTCTCCTTAGTCAGGAAGCTTGGCTGGCTAACGTCGTACGCACTGGCATCATCGTTGGCTGGCTGGTTTTACCACTATTTATTGCCCATCTCGCTGAGAGATGGCGTTGTCTGCTTATGCTGTCAGAATCAACTTGTTCAATTGCGTCAGTCGCAGCTTGTAGATACGGCCGCCATGGTCGATCTCCAATTCGCGCATCTGCCGGAACAAATCCTGGCTCTTGATACGGGTAATCGGAGAGCCATTAGCTGCTGTGGCTGGTTGGTTGCGACGTTCGGTTCCGTGCTGGATCAGTTGGCTCATCATAACCTCCTATTAAATGCGAACAATTCTTATTTAGATTATTCGTCATTTAATCCGATATTGCAAGCTCTTTTATCATTTGTTGCGAGTTTGTTTTTGATTGGAATTGCGGACGTTGCGTGCGTGCTGCTGAATCTTGTCGAAACGCAAAAAAGGCCCCGACGACGCCTAGTCGAAGGGGCCTTTCTGACAGGTGTCTGACGGCTTACGCCGATTCGATAATGCCGCCGCCCAAGCAGACGTCTCCGTCATACAGAACGGCAGACTGACCAGGTGTGACCGCCCATTGTGGGTCGTCAAAATGCAACTCAAAGCGCTCCTGTGTTGTGCCGTTGAATGAGCACGGCACATCGGCCTGACGGTAACGGGTTTTGGCGCTGAGCGAGGCCAGTTCAGGGGCGGTGCCGGCAACCCAACTGATCTGACTGGCGCCCAGTTGCGAAGAAAGCAGCCAGGGATGGTCGTGGCCTTGCACAATATAGAGCGTATTGTTCGTCACATCCTTGCGCGCCACATACCAGGCGTCGCTATTGCCATCGGCGTTTTGATGCGCCTTGATGCCGCCTAGGCCAATGCCTTTGCGCTGGCCCAGCGTATAGAAGCTCAGGCCGACGTGTTCGCCGACGATGTCGCCGTCAGCGGTCTTCATCGGACCAGGCTGGTAGGACAAATAACGGTTGAGAAATTCCCGGAACGGCCGTTCGCCGATGAAGCAGATGCCGGTGGAATCTTTTTTGGCGGCATTCGGCAACTTCAGTTGCTCGGCGATCTTGCGTACTTCGGTTTTGTGAATCTCGCCGAGTGGAAACAGGGTCTTGGAAAGCTGGGCCTGGTTCAGCCGATGTAGGAAGTAGCTTTGATCCTTGCTGGCGTCAAGCGCCTTGAGCAGTTCGAAGCTGCCGGCCGAGTTCTCGCGTACGCGTGCATAGTGGCCGGTGGCGATCAGATCGGCGCCCAAATGGATGGCGTGATCGAGGAAGGCTTTGAACTTGATTTCGGCATTGCATAGTACGTCCGGATTAGGGGTGCGGCCGGCCTGATATTCGCGCAAAAACTCGGCGAACACGCGATCCTTGTATTCGCCGGCAAAATTGACTGCTTCGATATCCACGCCGACGACATCGGCGACGCTGACAGCATCAATCCAATCCTGGCGGGTCGAGCAATACTCGGAATCGTCGTCGTCTTCCCAGTTTTTCATGAACAGACCAATGACTTCATAGCCTTGTTCTTTCAACAGCCAGGCCGACACCGACGAGTCAACGCCACCGGACATGCCGATGACTACTTTTTTCTTAGCCATGATCCACCTCACATATGCTCGCGTCGGTGTAGAGCAGTGATAGCGGTGCCCGTTGGCCAGCCAGATAATCATCGATGCAGCGTAATACCAGCGGGCTGCGATGCCGCTCAGGGCAGGCGGCTAGTTCGGCGTGCGTCATCCATAATGTGCGCACGATGCCGGTATCGAGTGCGCGCTCATGGCGCTGGCCCAGAGTACCAGTGAAGGCAAAGCGCAAATAAGTGGTTTGCACAGCACTGCGCTTGGACGAGACATTACGCGACAGGTACATGCCGATCAGGGCAGTCGGCGTAAAATCGTGCGCAGATTCCTCCAGCGCTTCACGCACGACCGCCTGGGTCAATGCTTCTCCCTGTTCCAGATGGCCGGCCGGTTGATTGAGGCGCAGGCCATCGGCGGCTTGCTCCTCAATCATCAAAAAACGACCCTCGTGCTCGATAATGGCGGCAACAGTGACAGAGGGTTTCCAAACGTCAGTCATGATAATCCTTACAAGAGCCGTCATTTTACCGTGGCTGGGCTAAGGTTTCAGGCCGCAGTGCGGATGCGAGCTTATCTCTGGAGGAATGCGGCGTTGCTCGCACGCTGGATCATCCATTCCAATCGACCGCCGCAACCCAACCGGGATAGGCTTTGATGCGGCCGACGTTTGCGCAAAGTTGTAGCTGTTCAAGCTTTACGTGTAAGATTCCGGCAAGAATTGACAACTATAGGAGCTTTGAATGAAGCTAGGTATCCCCGTCGAAAGTCGGGAGGGCGAAACTCGGGTTGCTGCAACCCCGGAAACAGTCAAAAAACTCATCGCCGCCAAACACGAGGTCGTGGTGCAAGCGGGTGCCGGTATCCATTCCAGCATTACCGATGACGCCTATGCCGCCGCCGGGGCAAAGATTGTGGCTGCCGATGAGGTCTATGCGGCTGAGGCCTTGCTCAAAGTGCGTGCGCCCAACGCGCAGGAACGTGCCAATTTGAAAGCCGGTACCGTGGTGGTCGGCATGCTCAATCCGTTCGATGCCGACAATATTGCTGCCATGGCTGCTGCCGGTCTGACCGCGTTTGCGCTGGAAGCGGCACCGCGTACCTCGCGCGCGCAATCGATGGATGTGCTGTCCTCCCAAGCCAATATTGCCGGCTATAAGGCCGTGCTGATGGCGGCCAATACCTATCAGCGTTTCATGCCGATGCTGATGACCGCTGCCGGTACTGTCAAGGCGGCCCGCATGCTGATCATGGGGGCCGGTGTGGCAGGTTTGCAAGCGATTGCAACCGCCAAGCGTTTGGGGGCAGTGATTGAAGCGTCCGATGTACGTCCGGCAGTAAAAGAGCAAATTGAATCGCTCGGCGCTAAGTTTCTAGACGTGCCCTTCATCACTGATGAAGAAAAGGAAGTCGCTCAAGGCGTCGGTGGTTACGCCCGTCCGATGCCGGCTGACTGGATGCGTCGTCAGGCCGAACTGGTGCACGAGCGCGCCAAGCAGGCCGACATCATCATTACCACAGCATTGATTCCGGGCCGCAAGGCACCAGTGTTGATCAGTGAAGAAACCGTCAAGGCCATGAAGCCTGGCTCGGTGATTCTTGATATGGCCGTTGACCAGGGTGGCAACTGCCCGTTGTCGGAACCAGGCAAGACCGTCATCAAGCATGGCGTACACATCATCGGCGAAGGCAATCTGGCGGCG
>JAMFSU010000076.1 GCA_026225475.1 Duganella sp. | reverse complement strand
GGCACCAGCGCGGCACCATTGCCGCGCCTGCAGGCCGTGTCACTGTCGCCGATACGCAAGAAACCCGGCCGCACCGAATACCAGCGTGGCATCCTCGCACCGGACAGCGATGGCATCTGGAAAGTCCGGCTGACCGGCGCCCAAGGATCAGGCATCTTGCGCTCAATGTCGGACGCCAATTGCATCATCGTGCTCGACGATGCACAAAGCAATGTGGTCGTGGGCGACACCGTACAAGTGGTGTTGTTTGACGGTCTGGTTTGAACCTGACGGTGTCGCTCACGGACTGCTTTTGGCAACTGCTTCAGCGTTAGCTAGCGTTACCGTTGTCTGGAAGAGGAAGCAGATGCCACTCCAGAGCCGCCAGCAATCTCAGTTTCCCACTGAGGATCCAGCAAGTTGGACAATTGCTTCTTGCTGAGCACCTCGTTGGTCAGTTTCATGTAGATATCCCTCGTTATCTCATCCATGACTTTTTTACCGATGGGGGCCTCGACGTCTAAATCTTCTGGCAAATTTTCTTTTTGCAGTACCTCGCGTAGCTTTTCTTTAAAATAGGTCCCCCCGACACTTTCATTAAGCGCCTCTATCGCCTTACTGTACGCCGTTTGGTCGATACGTTTGAGCGCACCTTGCCAAGGCTCCCATTGCGACAGCCAAGCCGGAAAGTCCTCATTTTCGAGGCGCTTCACCGCGCTCTCCGCCTGACTCAAATCTTCTGATGTGACACTAGATACGTCATAAAAGCGCATTTCCTCTGCCACTGTGGTAAGCCTCAATGATTCGCGCAACTTGACTTGATAGGCAAGGTGCACTTCAATTTCATCGACAAAATTCAGCGCCGCTACTTTCTCGTGTGCGATCTGTTCGAGCTGCTCCAGACGAAACATTTCGCGACCAACAGAAACCAGTTTTTCCAAATCGTTGTCGTAGCGTTGAATGTCGACATCGTGGGTGACAAGCACCTGTTGCATCTTATTGAACGTGCAGATGACACGATCCTCGCAGGTAGTGGTTGCCTCGTACGCAGCGGCGAAGGTCTGTTCACGCAGTGTGGATGACTCGGTCAAGCGATTGAGCCAAAGTACGACCTGCTGTTTGAAACCTGACTCGCCTCTTGCGCTTGCAGTATCAGCGAGGCGATCCAGAAACCGCCCAAACTCTCCCGCAGCCGAGCCCTCGCCTTGCGCAATACCGGCCCATTCTGCTGCCACGCGGGTTGCATGATCAGGCTCCAGCCAGGATGCAACAGCTACATTGAGCAGTCGAACCGGCGAATGAGCCGCGTTGGATTGCATCGAAAAGAAAATCCGGGCACCCTGATAAGCTCTATTGTTCATCGCCTGTTGCCAGCTTGCCAAGGTACGTTCGGAAAAATGGTTATTTTCCACATCGATGGTCAATGGGCTCCTTGCACGCAAATTCTCCGGTAGCGTCGTCAGTTGGTTTTGCACTGCCGCTAGAAAACACAAGTTTTGCGGCAAGTTCTCGGGCAGTGCGACCAAATCATTGCCATTTACATTCAGATAACTCAGGCTTTGCGGTAGATTCTCGGGCAGTGCAACCAAATCATTGGTGCTTACATCGAGATAAATCAGTTCTTGTGGCAAATTATTGTGCAGTTCGGTTAATTGATTCCCTGACACAGTCAATCTCTTTAAACTTTGCGGCAGACTTTGCGGTAATTCCGTCAGATAATTGCGCCCCCAAGACAGTCCCTGAAGACGTTCCGGTAAAGCCGTTGTTGACGCCATCAGTCTGTTGCCGTCGAGATTAAGATAGCTTAAGTTGGAGTCCAAGCTTTCGGGCAAGGTACTCAGACGAAGATCGCTCAAATCAAGCAGTCTGGACTTGATAAACAGACACCGTTTCATCTTAATAACTGCAATGTCGCGCATTTCGTGATTTTGGATTGGCCTTGTGTTCTCCCATCGCCCCCATGTGTTAACCAATTCTTTTTCTCTTAGCGTCGAGCCGGTATAGGTCGCCAAAAAATCGTCTGATGGCCACGGTTCAACTGATGAAAGCGGGAAGATGACACGGGGACCATATGTGGAAAAATCATCGGGGAGATCTCGCAATGCTTGCTGCGCCCGCATACTTAAAGGGTTGCCATCCAACGTAAACACCGCGCCCCGAGGCAACTCGAAAAGCGCTTCACGAAGATGGGTCAGTTTATTATTTGAAACGTCCAGCAGCGTTAAGCTTTGCGGAAATTTTCTGGGCAACACATTCAATTGATTTCCAGCGGCACGCACCCTTTTTATGTTGGGTGGCAATATCTTGGGTAGTGTTGTCAGTTGATTTTGACCGACGCTCAGTTCGATTAAACCCGGCGGCAAGTTCTCGGGTAAAACGCTCAGTTGATTTTCGTCCAGTACCAGTTGGGTTAAACCAGACGGCCAGTTCTCGGGTAGCCTGTGCAGGCAATTGTCGTGCGCATTCAGAGTGACCAAGCCTTGCGGCAAATTCTCGGGTAGCTTGCTCAGTTGATTTCTGTACACATCCAGATGTACCAAGCTTTGCGGCAAAGACTCGGGTAGCGTTGTCAGTCCACCACCGACGACAAACAGTTGCTGCAAACGTTCCGGCAACCTCTCGGGCAAGGCTGCCAGTGGACTGTTCAACACAATCATTCTGGTTAAACTCAGAGGTAAATTATCTGGTAGTGCAGTCAGTTTGGTGTCAAGCAAAGTCAGCTGGCTTAAACCAAGAGGAAGATTATCTGGTAGTTTGGTCAGTGGACTCTTACTTACAATCAGCACTGTTAAGTCTGGTGGCAAATTATCAGGTAGCCTAGTCAGTTGCGTTCCTGATAGAACTAGTTCCGTTACGCTGGGAGGAAGGTGAGACGGGAAGTTACTATCGCTGCAATCTCCCAAAACAAGCTTGTGGTTTCCCCCGTCGAGACTCGCCATCATTTGCTCCACCACGTCACGCCGTAAATTTCTATCGCTGAGTGGCGCCGCGTTCTTCCATGTTTCCCATACCTGCAAAAGCTGCGCTCTACTCATGGTTTGGGAGGTCACCACGGAAGCCCCTGATGGTCCCGCGCCTGCATTGACGTCAGAAGCCATCGCGCCGACTGGCTGCTGCAGGGCGTTGCCCGCCGATCGCGCCGCGGCACGATCCTCTTGCGCCCACTGCTGCCCCTTCTGCGGAGCCCCCCTGCCACTGAGTCCCTGATTAAGTATGTTTTTAATGCGAACAGGGAACAGCTGATTGTCTTTCATTATGTATTTCTGACCAGCCGGTTCGCCGGTTGCCAGATTCATTTTGACAAAGACATCCTGTGTTTTCCGTCTTGCGTTCGAGACAAGGGGCACAAGCTTGATCACAGGCACTTCCTCCGCGATGCCAGCCAGATGGGCATAGCGGACCTCTGACACAATATTGTTCGGTAGTTTTCCCGCGGAAAATGCCAGTTTTGACCACTCAGCCTTCATCGCTGGAGACCATTTCTCGATCATACGGCTACCCAATGCCAGAACCGTCGACGTGCTTTTTTTTCCCAACATGTAACCTACCTCAAGGCCTGGATCGACTCTCCGTAGCGATGCCAGCGCAACCGAGCGCATGCCTCCTTGCGCTACCTGTATTAATTCCGGGTAGGTAATGCGCATAAATTCTGCAGTGGAAGACTTGATCACTTGCCTGATGGAATAGCCTAAGGCGATTTCGTTTGCAGCGACCAGCTTCGCTCGCAACAAACCGGTCCCGATGACCTTGCTGATTGCCCCTGAAGCGGACGCCAGAGTACCAATGACGGGGATGAGCGTTAGCGCATCAATGCTGCAGGCCAGGGCTGCCTCTTGCTGTTTTCCTGCATTGACAGAGGAAATGCAGGTGTAGAAAGGAATCAGTGACAAGCCTAACTCTTTGACCTTTTCCAGCGTTGTCTTGTCGTAGCCGTAATCGTAGAGGTATTTCCCATAGGTGCGTTGATGCTGCTCGGCAATGCGATCAAGCAGCGGCTCCAGTTCGGCGTCGTGTTCCTTCAATGGATCGCCGACGGCAAAGGACTTTAGTTTGATATCTTGTGTCCTGATCGCTGGAAGTTCTTTTTCGAGCAACGCGCGATAATGTGATTCTTCGCGGTCTATCCGGTAGACCTTATATGTTCTGTTATTTCTGAGTTGCGCATAAATTCGTTCTGGTTCGCCGCGGCGATGTGCCGAGAATAATTCCACTTCCTTCGTCAATCCGAACGTCAGGCTTGCACGTGCGGCGGCATTGGCCCCCATCACTTGAAAATTAAGCGCATCCGCTGCCGAAAACTCCGCCGCCACCCGCCTCACTTGTGCAGATTTGATGAACTCAAGTTCTTCGTCTCCCAGCTGATTCCAACCCGCGAGGAGCAATGGCTTGTTCAGATCCGAAAAAGCGGCGACAGTGTCGTCAATTTTTTTCTGAAACTTTACATTGATGTTTTCCAGATGTTCCGGTTTTTCATATGGCCGGCCATGCGGCGTTATGCGGCAGAATGTCTCGACCAGATTGAGATAGGTACTCACCTCCATTCCCGGGCAGCGGTCATCAATAACCTCCTGTGCGAGCTGACCGCGTGTTCTATAGTTGCCGACAGCATTTTCAAATCTGGAAACCAAATTCTCCTGCGCTAAGTGACGATCATGGGCAGCGAAGTAACTGTTCATTGCATGTACCTCCACATCCGTCGCCAGCCTGTCGCCGCGCACACGCATGACTGCGGAATGCGTGTGCGCATAGCGCAGCATGCTTGGCAATCTGAAAAAAATCGCCAGCGGAACCATGCCTTCCTTCAGTTGTGCCAGCAACATGTTCCCATGCATCCAGGCGCTCTCTGCCGACAAGGTATTGAGATCATGACCAATGCTTTGGGCAAACATCAGACCGGCATTCTTTTGCCCCCATTCCACATCCTGTACGGTCAGGGATTCATGATGGACATCTTTGAAGCGCAGGATCGGTAACTCCCGCAGTACCACATTCGACCAAATCCAGTGATAGGTGCTTGCTTCTGCAGCATAGGGTTTGAACAACCTAGACAGCCTGTTCGTCAAATGATTTTGGATATCCAGAGAACGCAACGGTGACTTTGCTTCAGGATCATCGCCATGCTCGATGACTTTGTGTTCGAGAAAGCGCCCGATACTTTGGCCAAAAACATTGTGCGTCACCCAGTGCTTGATGATCGAATCCTGATGGGCATCCGACAGTGCCTCGTTAGGCAATTCACCATAGTGTCCTTTGGCACGCTGTATTGTCCTGACCAACGCCAATTTGGATTGCTCATTTCTTGTGCAAAAAGCGATGGCTGATGTGAGAAGCTGCGGAAGTGGAATCTTACCGGCGGAACCAATCAATCGTTGCCCCCTCAGCAGCGCTTCCACACCTTGATTGATGTGCGTCAGAGGACTGACATGCGCTAGCTCAGGAGCGTCCCCCTCGACCGCCCTCTTCTGTATCTGGTGCGGCGTGAACGACGGGACAACGGCTTCCGATATGCTGGCGGGCATGTCGCTCGTAGCGTTCTGCACGTCCGCCATTCCCGGAACCGACCACTGAGCGCTCACCTGAGGAAATATTCTAGCTGCGGCACCAGCGCCATTGATAAGTGCAAGACCAACATTGGCAATGACTTGCTTGGGTGCGAGCACGCCATTTTCTGGCGCCGATTCATGGTGCGCCGATGACATGACAAACAGTTTCTTCCCTGTTTTTTGCCACTCTGCTGGCGTATGTGTCGAGCTCTTCACCCCAAACAAAGAATTAAAAAAAACCGTTACTTTTCCAGATTCTGTAACGGGCTTACTGACATCAACATTGCTTAAATTAACATTAGCGTTAATTGGCATGATTACTTTCTCCTAGTCATTTTCATGGTCAAAAAATCAACCCGACAAAAACTAGCAGACTTATACGAGACAACTTTCAAATTATCCACAGTTGCATCAAATGCTATATTTTTTAGAACTTATCTCACAAATAATCCTAAGATTTATCCCATCCCGCCATCACGAATAACGCCAATGAGGTTTGTTCCCTTCTGCGGTATTTCATATCGACGCAATGCAAGAGTTTGGTGAATGAACGTAGATAAGAGACGCTGATGTCTGCCCCGCCGCCAGAGACAAGCAACACGATAATCGCAGGAGAGCAGCTAATTGGCGCTCATGTTGCTTGTATTTAGAGAAAAGCGCGTTGCTGTTATTGCGGCATTGTCTGCCTGAAAAATACCGCTAACAAGGCCCGCCGACGCATACATTACTGCCAACGGCACGCAGGGGTAAGGCTATGCGTTTGTTCGCACGGGGCTAGGGAACCCGGCATCGCTCACAACAATTCACTCTGCCCATCGCTGTCGATTTCCGGCTCGGCGCTACCCAGCAATTTTTGCGCGGCATCGCTCGGCAAGGCTTCCACCGACTTCAATTTGCGCGTCATCTGACGGGTGCGTGTTTCAGCCTGTTCGATATTCTTGGCAGCGCGTTCCAGCGTGGCCTTGGTTGCCGCCAGCACATCACCGAACTTACCGAACTCGGTCTTGACCGCACCGAGCACCTGCCATACTTCTGAAGATCGTTTCTCCAGCGCCAATGTGCGGAAACCCATCTGCAAACTGTTCAACAAGGCCGACAGTGTCGACGGGCCGGCGATACTGACGCGGAAGGTACGCTGCAAATCATCTGACAAGCCGGGACGGCGCATCACTTCGGCATACAGGCCTTCGGTCGGCAAGAACAGAATCGCGAAATCGGTAGTCAACGGCGGCGACAGGTATTTTTCGGCGATGGTCTTGGCTTCCGTGCGTACAGCGCGCTCCAGCTCGCGGCCAGCCGTTGCGACACCATCGGCATCGGCGCGATCGGCCGCCTCGGCCAGACGTTCGTATTGTTCCTTGGGAAACTTGGCGTCAATCGGCATCCATACCGGCGTGCCACCATCTTCATTACCCGGCAGCTTGATGGCAAACTCCACCCGTTCACCGCTGCCCGGTACGGTTTCGACATTTTTGGCGTACTGCTCGGGGGTGAGCACTTGTTCCAGCAACATTTCCAGTTGCACTTCACCCCAGGTGCCGCGTGTTTTGACGTTGGTCAGCACGCGCTTGAGGTCGCCGACGCCGATGGCCAGTTGCTGCATTTCACCCAATCCCTGGTGAACCTTGTCGAGCCGGTCTGAGACCAGCTTGAACGATTCGCCCAGGCGTTGTTCCAGCGTCGCATGCAGTTTTTCATCAACGGTCTTGCGCATCTCTTCCAGGCGGTTGCCGTTGTCCAATTGCAAATCCTTGATCTTGGCTTCCAGCGTGGCGCGCACTTCCGCCATGCGCTGCGCATTCGATTCGGTCAGCGTCGACAAGGTCTGGTTGAGAGTGTCGCCGAAACGCTTGAGTGAAGCGGCCTGCTCTTCACGATTAGTTTGCGCCTGCAGATTCATGGTCTGGCGCATGCCGTCCAGTTGCTGGGCATTGGTTTCATTGAGCTTGACCAGTTGTTGGGCGAAGCCATCAATCTGATTGTTCTGCAAGGTGGCTACGCTGGTCATCTGTGCTGCCAGCGTTTGCTGCAATTGGCCAAAATTGGCCCCCAGTTCCTGGCGCGCACCTTGCGCATTGGTTTGCAGTTGTGTGCGCATTTCGCGTTCGCTGCGCTCGGCCAGCTCTTGCTGATGCCGTTGCAATTCGGCTTTCAATTGCTGCAAGGGGCTGTCGAGGTCGACGCTGCTGCGACCACGTAGCAGTGTCAGCAGTTGCAGCGCGATGCCAACGGCAATCAGCGCCAGCAGTATCCATTCAATTTGTGTCATGTCAGTACTTTGTGAGGCCGGTTCAAGTGTATTGCATCGCCGATGCGGCCGATGCTGGATGCTTATTATCCGGCATCCGGCGCATTAATTTTCACAAAGCTGACATCTCCCCTCAAAAATGGAAACTGCCTGCTATTTTCCATCTGCTCCCGGTATTTAGGCGTGATTGACTTTGAACACTTCGACCAACTGTCCCAGGCTGGCGGCTTGCTGCTTCAAGGACTCGGCGGCGGCTGCTGCCTGCTCGACCAGTGCGGCGTTTTGTTGGGTAACGTTGTCCATCTGGGCGATACCGATATTGATCTGCCCGATACCGGCGCTTTGTTCACGGCTGGCCGTGGCAATTTCGGCAATGATGTCGCTGACTTGCTTGACGCTGTTGACCACCTCGGTCATGGTCTTGCCGGCCGCTTCCACCAATACGCTGCCAGCATCGACCTGATCGACCGAATTGGCGATCAGTATCTTGATTTCCTTGGCCGCACTGGCACTGCGCTGGGCCAAGCTGCGCACCTCGGTCGCCACCACCGCAAAACCGCGGCCCTGCTCGCCGGCACGCGCCGCTTCGACGGCTGCATTCAGGGCAAGGATATTAGTCTGGAAGGCGATCCCGTCAATCACGCCGATGATATCGACAATCCGGTTAGAGGATTGGTTGATTGAAGCCATGGTGTCGATCACTTTAGCCACCACGCTGCCCCCTTCGGCTGCGACTTCCGAAGCACGCAAGGCCAGTTGATTGGCCTGATGCCCATTCTCGGCATTTTGCTTGACGGCGCTCGTGAGCTGTTCCATCGACGAAGCAATTTCTTCCAGCGAACCGGCTTGCTGTTCGGTGCGTGACGACAAGTCTTGATTGCCGATGGCGATCTCGGTCGAGGCGGTCGTAATTGATGCTGCGCCTGAACGTATGCCTGCGATGATGCTATTCAAGCCGGTTTGCATTCCGGCAATTGCATGCAGCAGACTGTGCTGGTCGCCCTTACGCAACTGCACCGCAATCGACAAATCACCATTTGCAATTTTTTGCGTAACTTCTGAGGCATACAAGGGTTCGCCACCGAGCGAGCTGGTCACGCTACGAATCAGGCGCCAGCCAAGCACGACCAGAAAAACAATCGCCACCACGAAGATGGCCATAAACTTGACCGCAGAACGCAAAAAGACTTCATTGATATCGTCGATAAAAAAACCGGTGCCAATCCACCAGCCCCAAGGCTTGAACTCGGCGATACCATTCAATTTCGGTACGGCACCCCCATTGCCACGCGGAATTTTGATCAACACCAGACCGACCGTATCGCGTGCCATCGCTTCGCGATAGGCCAGCGCATCAACGCGACCATCCATCGCCTCACCCTGGGTGATGGTATTGCGGATGCGCGGATTCGGATGAACGAAAGTCAAGCCATTCGGCAAGCGCGCCCAGTAATAGCTTTTGCCATCATTATCCATCTGCGACAACGCTGCAATCGCTGCTGCCTGCGCCTGTTCGTGCGTGAGACTGCCCTTAGCTTCAAGACTTTGATAATAGGCAACCAGTTTGATGCCCATTTTGACCATGTTGACGATTTCGGCTTTGCGGTCATCCATCATCGACTTGTTGAGAGAATAGAGGCTGATCGCACACAATGCGGACAGCGAAATTACCGCTACTCCGACCAGAAAAATCAACCGCGTAGATAGCTTCATTTCGTCTCCCAAGATTGTATTGGCAATGCGCCGGGGAAATCTCTAGCGGATTTCCTTGTCAAGTATTCTAATCAAAATACGGAGGAAAATGATTTCTGAGCGCTGCTTTCTCTTGATGCCGGCACACTTATTTTTTATTGCCGCTGTTTGCCCTGGCAGGCACCAAACAGTAGCTGGCAGGCATGTTGTAAAAAAACGCCATAACGGCACACGAGGACCTGGCGCCTGGTGACAACGAGAGCAACTCGCGATACAAATTAAGGCATCCAGCAACTGTCCAGGCTGGCTGCGCATGCAAGCTCTCGGGAAATCCCGAAAGACATAAAAAGTTCGCAATGATGTCGTGCTGGCGCTTGCTAACGATCGGTGTTGCGCATCCAGTCAGCCGTCTGAAAAAACGACTCCATCAGTCGCGTGCGCAAGGCTTCATCAAGACCGGCATCTTCCATTGCCCACGCCATGCAGCGTAACCATTGATCGCGTTCGCTGATGCCAATCGCAAACGGCAAATGACGCGCTCGCAGAAACGGATGGCCGAAGCGTTCGATATACAGATTGGGGCCGCCACTCCAGCCGGACAGAAACCAATAGGTCTTGTCGCGCGAACCGTCGAGCGTAGCCGGATGCATGGCACGGATGCCGGCAAACTCCGGCTCAAGGTCCATCAGATCGTAGAAACGATCGACCATTGCGCGCAGCTTGTCAGCGCCGCCGATCATGTCGTAGACAGTCGGTTGATTAGGGTCTTCGATTTGCATAGACCGCAATGATAGCGCAGCTGCTGTGCAACTGCGCTCTCCTGGCCGCGAAAATCAAGCTTCGCGCAAGGTCTGCAACGGCGGCCGCGCCAGCACATTGCGCAATCCGGCCCAGCCACCAATGAGCGCGCACAGCATGCCCAAGCCTGCGCCGGCCAACCACAACCAGACACTGAAGCGCCAGTCGAAGTCAAACACATAGCGCGCCAGCGCCCAGCCGATTGCCGCCGCACCACTCGACGCCAGCAAACCGGCGACGCTGCCGATCAGGGTCACTTCGATGTATTGCGCCCGTGACAATTCCTGACGCGTCGCGCCAAGCGCGCGCAACAGACCGGCTTCGCGCACCCGCTCATCCTGCGTGCCGACCAGCGCTGCATACAACACCAGCACCCCCGCCGTGAGCGTGAACAAGAACAGAAACTCCACCGCCGCCACCACCTGATCGACGACATCTTGAATCTGTTTAAGCACGCTGCCGATATCCACCACGGTCAAATTAGGAAAATCACGCGTGAGCTGATTACCAAGCGCCGCCTGCGTGTCCGGCAGATGGAAAGCCGTAATCCAGGTCTGTGGCGTGTCCTTCATCGCAGATGGATTGATGATCACAAAGAAGTTCACCCGCAAAGAACCCCATTCAAGTTTGCGTATGCTGGTGATCGGCACGCTGACCAGTTGGCCAGCGATATCGAACTGCAACTGATCACCCAGCTTGAGCCGCAAGGTCTTGGCCAAGCCTTCTTCGACAGAGGCTTCGGGACGGCTGTCATCAAACCATTTGCCACCGACAATGGTATTTTGCGCCGGTACATCGCGCATGGTCGACAGGTTGAATTCGCGATCCACCAGTCGTTTGGCTCGGTCCTCCTGATAACTGTCATTGGTCACCGGCTGGCCATTGATCTGCACCAGACGACCGCGGATCATCGGATACAGGCGTACCTGCTGGACCTGCCCCTGGCGCAGTTGCTGCTCGACCCCTTGCTTTTGATCAGGCTGGATATTGATCACGAAGCGATTCGGCGCATCGGCTGGCGTCGCCTGACGCCAGGCGCCAATCAGATCGCCACGGATCACCGTCAGCAGTAGCAAGGCCATCAAACCCAGCCCGAGTGCGACAATTTGCATGGTGGTGGCACCTGGACGGCGTTGCAAACCGGTAATGGCAAAGCGCCAGCTTTGGCTGTCGAACAGCCCGCGCAAAGATTGCACACCTTTCAAACAGGCCCAGGCAATCAGCGCGAAGGCCAGCAAACCGCCGAGAAAACCGGCCGCTGTCAACGCGCCCAACGTGAGGTCTCCGGCTTGCCACAACAACAAGCCGACAAACACCAGCGCGCCCAGCACATAGGTCGCAACGCTCAACACTTGCGGTGCTGATTGTTCGCGCCGAATTACCCGATTGTGCGGCACATTGCGCAGTTGCAGCAGCGGCGGCAAGGCAAAACCGACCAGCAACAGCAAACCAGTCGCCACGCCCTGCAAGGCTGGCCACCAACTGGCTGCAGGCAAGGCCGTCGGAATGAAACTGCCGAGCCAGGCCAGCAGCACGAAATGGGCAACGAAACCAAGCGCCACCCCGAGCGCACTGCCGGCCAGGCCGACCAGCAAGAACTCCAGCAGATACATCCAGCTCACCTGCGATTGCGTCATGCCGAAGCAGCGCATCATGGCGCAGGCATCCAGATGGCGCAACATGAAGCGACGCGCCGCCATCGCAACCGCTACCGCCGCCAGCAAGGCCGACAGCAAGCCCACCAGCGACAGAAACTGCTGGGCACGGTCGAGCGTGGCGCGCATCTCCGGACGGCCGGATTCCAGTGATTCGATGCGTACGCCTTTCAAATTGGCGTCATCGATACGCTTTTGCAACCACTGCTGATAAGTTTGTATCTGTGCTGGCGTTCCCGCCAACAGCAAGCGATACGTCACGCGCGAGCCAAACTGCACCAGCCCGGTTCCCTCCAGATCATCCAGCGAGATCATGACGCGTGGCGCAAAATTGACAAAGGCGCTGCCGCGATCGGGTTCTACCGCAATCACGGCGGCAATGCGGAATTGCCGTTCACCGAGCTTGAGCATGTCACCCAGCTTCAATTGCAGGCCCGACAGGATGTTCGGATCCACCCACACCGTGCCAACCTGCGGCGTGCCTTCAGCGACCCGGTCGAGACTGCCTGGCGCGCCGCTGGCATCGGCCAGTGTCAACTTGCCGCGCAGCGGATAGGCCTGCGAAACAGCTTTGATCGACGACAGTTGCGAACGCGCTGCATCACCTTCGCCGGCCACTGCCATGCTGGGAAACACCACCGTCTGCGCTGTCAATAATTTGTCGCGCCGCGCTTGCGCCAACCATTCCTGCCGCAAAGGCTGATCAGCACCAACCAGCAGATCAGCCGCCAGCAATTGATGAGCGTCACGCGCCAGGCCTGCGCGCATGCGATCGACGAAAAAACCCACCGACGACAAGGCCGCCACGGCCACGATCAGCGCGATCAACAGAAAACGTAATTCACCGGCACGCCAATCCCGACGTGTCATGCGCAATGCGAGTGCAAACATGCAATTCCCAGATGGACTGACAGCCACAACCTCACCCTGCGGCGATGCTGTGGCTGTCACACTAAAACAAGAAAAACCTGACGCGAGCTTAAGCCGTCAGCGACGCCATGTCGATTACGAAACGATACTTCACATCGCTTTTGAGCATGCGCTCATAGGCTTCATTGATGTCTGCAATCTTGATCATCTCAATATCGGAAGCAATGCCATGTTCAGCGCAGAAATCCAGCATTTCCTGGGTTTCCTTGATACCGCCGATCAGCGAACCGGCCAGATGACGGCGTTTCATGATCAAGCTGAACACGTTCGGCGACGGATGCGGCGTTTCGGGAGCGCCGACCAGTGTCATCGTACCCTCGCGCTTGAGTAACGCCAGGAAGACATCCAGATTATGCGGTGCCGCCACCGTGTTGAGGATGAAATCGAAGCTGTTTTCGTGCTGCGCCATTTGCGCCGGGTCTTTGGAAATCACCACTTCGTCGGCACCCAGCCTCAAGGCATCGTCCTTCTTGTTTGGCGAAGTGGTAAACAAGACCACATGTGCGCCCATGGCATGGGCGATCTTGACGCCCATATGACCGAGTCCGCCAAGGCCGACGATACCGACCTTGTGGCCCTTGCCGACCTTCCAGTGGCGCAATGGCGAATAAGTGGTGATGCCGGCGCACAGTAGCGGCGCTGCTGCAGCAGGATCGAGCTTATCGGAAATACGCAGGACAAACTTTTCGTCTACCACGATGTTGTCGGCATAGCCACCGTAAGTGATGCCACCGGTATGTTTCTCCGGCGCATTGTAGGTGCCAGTGAAGCCGTTTTCGCAATACTGCTCCAGTCCTTCGTCGCAACTGGCACAGTGTTGACAGGAATCGACCATACAGCCGACGCCGACCACCTGACCAGGCTTGAACTGCTGTACCTGGGCGCCCACCTTGCTGACGCGGCCGATGATTTCATGACCAGGAACGGATGGATAAACGGTATTACCCCATTCATTGCGCGCGGTATGCAAATCGGAGTGGCAGACGCCGCAATACAGGATGTCGATCTGCACGTCGTGCGCACCAGGCTCGCGACGTTCGAAGCGATACGGTGCCAGTGCGGACTTGGCGGTGGCGGCTGCATAGCCATGGGATGCCAGCATATTGAATCCTTTCTTGTGGGATGAAGATGCCCATCAGGGCAAGAGGTAGCAAGGCAGCTTGTGACCAAGAAACCGTTTCAACATGAACATGCCTCGATTACTGCAACTGGCGCTGCTCATGCTGAAACGGTTTCTCAATCCGCACCCTGCTTGGGTTCCTATAACAATGCGCGACCATGGTAATACGCTTGTCGAATTCTTGCTGGCACCTGCGCTTGCCGTATCAGCGCATCAGCGCCACCAGCACACCGAGCGCTAGTAGCAAACATGCTGCGCTCAAGATCTTCACGCGGGCACGCATGCCGGTGAGTGCTGCCACCAGATGTGCATTCTGTTCAGCCAACGTGGTAATCAATGCAGAAGCTTCCAGTTGTTCGTTTTCCAGTGCCGTCACGCGTTGCAACAGTTGTTCAGTGCTACTGGCCCCCGCCGGCAGGCCGCCGTCGAGCATCGTCGACTTTTTCTTGGATTTCTTGGTGCGCGCCCATAAATCCTTGGCACCACGCACAGCGGTAGGCGCTGCCTGCACCACATCCGACCATGGAATCAGTTTGAAAGCAGCGATCCAGTTAATTGCCATTGTCAGGCTCCCATTGAATAAAAAATTGCTATGCTGCTAGCTCAAAAAAATGCAATCACAACGACAAACTGTTACGATTTTTCTCTCCCAAAACATTTGCAATCTGCAGTGGGCAGGTAGACACTCTTGATCAGCTAAAGTTGAGGAAAACCATGAAATTATTATTCTGGCGGGTAGCCGCCCTGCTGACACTGCCAGCATTGAGCGCAGTGACTAGCGTTGGACACGCCGCCGAATCCAATAATACCGTTGATTGTAGCAAGGCAACGACCCAAATCGACATGGAGCAATGCGCCACCGAGGCCCTAAACAAAGCCGATGCCGAACTGAATCAAACCTATGTCGAGTATCGCAACCAACTCGACCGCGAACGCCAGAATCAGATCCGCGATGTCCAACTGGCCTGGATCAAGTACCGCGATCTGTCCTGCAAGTATGCCACTTCCAGCACCGGTGGATCGGCCCATGGCCTGGCCTTGCAATCCTGTCTAAGCGACAAGACCTTGCAACGCACGCAAGAAATCAAGGCATTGGCGAACTGCCGCGAGGGTGACCTCAGTTGTCCACGATAGCTCGAATCGCTTCCAAGCTGTCAACGGCGTCAGCTTTGCAAACGTTTTAAGCCGACACGACGCGCCATGTTTTCGGGCAAGGCTGCCAATGTGTCCCTGCGATCCACTCTTGGAGAAAACTATGAAAAAGCTGCTCGCCGCCCTCGCCGCCACTGTCATCCTCGCTCCGGTCCTGTTGAGCCAACCTGCGATGGCAGAAAATTCACAACAAAATAAAATGGCAACCTGTAATAAGGATGCCACCGGCAAGAAAGGTGACGACCGCAAGGCCTTCATGAAAGAGTGTCTGTCCAACAAGCCAGCCGCAGCTGCACCGATGACCCAGCAAGACAAGATGAAGATGTGCAACAAGGATGCCACCGGTAAAAAGGGGGACGATCGCAAGGCCTTCATGAAGGAATGCCTGAAAAAAGACAAAGGCGCCTGATCAAGCCACAGACGCCCAGCAAAAAGCCCGTACCAGCATATCGCTGCACGGGCTTTTTTACGTCGCCGGCGAGTGTCGGCAGCAGGATCAAATTGACCTCAATGCTGGCTGCGTTTGAAGAAAAACAGGCCAACACCAACCAGCATCAAGATACCACCGAAGAACCGGTTCTGTAGCTTGACCGCCTTGGCATCGCGAAAAAAACGCTGCATGCGGCTGGCGGCAAACGCATAACCGTGCATCACCACCAGATCAACAGTCACCATGGTCACCGCCATCACCAACAATTGCAACCACAGCGCCTGCTCATGATCGATAAACTGCGGCAACACCGCCACCATGAACACAATGCCCTTGGGATTGGTGGCATTGGTCAGAAAACCGGTCACTGCACGCTGCCACCATTTGGTCGATAGTGCAGTGCGTGCCGGCTGCTGCTGGTCTACCGAGACCGGCGCGCGCCATTGCGACCAGCCCAGGTAAATCAGATAGGCAGCGCCGAGGAACTTGATGGTATTGAATGCGGCCTCCGAGGCCACCAGCAAAGAGCCGACACCGGCACCGGCAATCACCAGAATCAGCACCAGCGCCAGCTCCAGCCCGAGAATGGTGGCGCTGGTACGGCGTACGCCGTAACTGAGGCCATGACTCATCGACAGCACTGCACCGGAACCGGGCGAAATGGCGATCAGACAAGCCGCCAGGAAAAACGCAAACCATGTTTCAAACAGCATACCCAGGCCCTCTGCAAAGAATTCAGATCAGCATTATAAAGACAAGCTCGCCGCCGGTGGATAATGACTGTCACGCAGCAAGCACACACACTGTCAGACAGTCGGCGATACACTGAACTCGCTACGAAAAATCTCCTCTTATCACTAGCTGCACCGTTCCAAAAAATCCAACAGACAAGGAGTAGTACATGAATATCCATCTCGCCTTTGGCCCACTGGTGGCACTGATCGCCGGCATCCTGATCTTGCTCATGCCACGCCTGCTCAATTACATCATCGCGCTCTACTTGATTATCGTCGGCCTGGTCGGGCTGTTCGGCACGCATGGCTGGCCGTTCAATTAAAGCGTTTTCCCCGCCCTTTACAGCACGACGCCAAATTGCAACAGCCGCTTACAAATATTGCATGATTTGAAACACTTTGACGTCGTCGCTTTGGTTTCCGGCTCGTTAATGGAAGTAAGGCGCAGCAATCAAGTGCAGTCACCAAGACCAAGCGCCGAGATTGAATAACTTCTCTTTAAGGAAATGCCATGAAATCGTCTTCCATCCTCGTCGCTACTCTGCTCTCCGCTTTGGCTTTGCCAGTGTTCGCACAAACCGGCACCAGCACCACGCCAGCGGCTGTCACACCTGCTACTACCGCTGCGCCAAAGGCGGCACACGTTGCCAAACACAAGGCGGTCAAGCACACCGTCAAGAAGGAAAAAACAGCCAAGGTCAGTACTGCGCCTGCTGCAGCACCAGCTGCCGACAGCGCAGCAGCCAAGACTAAGTAACTGCAAGCCAACCTGTGACAATGGAAGCCAGGCGTCATTGATCGACGCCTGCAATGCACCACCACCTTAAAGGAAAACCATCATGAAATCGTCCGCCATCGTAGTCGCCGCACTCCTGTCCGCTCTGGCTCTGCCCGTGTTCGCACAAACCGGTACCGCAGCAGCACCTGCTGCGGCACCGGCAACTGCCGCAGCGCCGAAGACTGCCACCAGCGCCAAGCAAAAGACTGTGAAGCACACTGCCAAGAAAGAAAAGGCCGCGAAGGAAAAGACCGCGACACCAGTAGCAACACCAGCAGCAACTCCTGCACCAGCCAAGTAATCGGGTGCGCCCGTTAAGCTCAGGCTTGGTAAGAAAAAACGGCTTGTCATCTGCATGACAAGCCGTTTTTTTATCTGTGGGCGCACGCAAACATCAGCGTAAATCAGCCTGCCAGCGCAAGGCGATGCAGGCACCTGCGATTGGTATGATGCCGTTGTCGACCGTGGCTTGCGCCTGACAATCCATGCCAATACCTGCGGCATACAATAACTGTTTACCGGCAAATACAATCGGCAGATACGGCCGCTCCCAGGCGGGAATGTCGAGCGATTGGTAATGGTATTTCAAACTCTTGCCGGGACGATTCAAAGCCAACTTGACACGTTCACCGCCACTGCGCAAACACACGGACATGGATTGCACTCGCAGCCAAGCAGGATCGAATCCATACGTAGCAGGCTCGAAAAACAAGGTTCCGGAAAATTGTGAAAAATGGATGCTGGCCTGCCCTTGCCAGACGAAGGGCTGTGGCTCTGCGTCTTGATCGAACGCTGGATGACGCGGGGTCAAGAACACCCGCTCACGATAGCGGCGAATATGGCAATCGGGATGCGTCACGCACAATTGCGCATCCTCTTTCGCTTCCAGCAATTGCGTACGCAATTCCAGCAGCCAGGCAGCTGACGGCATGCGCAAGCCGCGCAAGGCAATCCAATAGCGCAGCAGATTATCGAGCCGATCCATATCGAGACGCCGCAGCGCCGGTACGCTCAGATATTCACCATCGAGACTGGCGGCCAGATCTTGTGCCGCCAAGGTGATCAACAAGCGTTGCGCCGCCTGTGCATGTCCTGCCGCACGCGCAAAGCGCTCCTGAAATCCAGGAAAGAAATTGGCCAGCGCCGGCATCACATGATGGCGCAGTGCATTGCGCGCATAACGCGTGTCTTGATTCGACTCATCCTCGACATAGGCGACATTGCCGCTGCTGGCGTAGTCCTCCAATTGCTGGCGCGATGCCGCCAGCAAGGGCCGCGCCAGCAATAGCGTGGCATTGCCGAGCAGCTCGGCAGCGCCATTGGCCTGATCCATACCGGACATGCCGGCCACGCCGGAGCCGCGCAGCATTTGCAGCAACACGGTTTCGGCCTGGTCATCGAGATGATGTGCAGTCAGCAAAAGTTCCACATTGTGCTGACGGCACAACTGGCCGAGCGCATGATAGCGACCGAGCCGAGCGGCTTCTTCGACGCCACTCTGATCGCGGTTGGCCAATGTAATGTTACTGGTATCAAATTGCACGTCGAGCGCGGCGCAGGTCTGGCGACAGGTTTGCTGCCAGTCGTCGGCATTGGCACTGAGGCCGTGATGAATATGAAACGCCAGTAATTGCACTCCCTGCGTGCGCGCAAATGCGGCCGCCAGATGCAACAACACACTGGAATCGAGACCACCGCTATACGCCACCGCAATGCGCGGAAAACGACGGGCAAAGGTATCCCCCTGGTCAGCCGCGGGTGGTGCAGACAAGGCGTGCAACGCCTGTGTCAGTAGTTCAGTCAGGGAGAGGCTGGAGCGAGAAGCAGACATGTCGATGGTTCCTGCACATGGGACGATGCGCGTGTCCACTGGCGGGTAAATATTGGGTGCTGAAAATGCAAAAGCGGCGCCGTCGACAATTACGTCATCGATCTGCGCCGCCCGGTCTGGCAAAGAAACATCCGTATTACTCTTGCGGATTGAGTTCCTTGAACTTGCCGTAGCTCATCAGCTTCTCATGACGCGCCGCCAACAACTCCTTGGTCTTGACGCCCTGGAATTGACGCAGTGTATCGGCCAGGGCGCGCTTGAGCAATGACGCCATTTGCTTGGGATCGCGATGGGCACCGCCCAAAGGCTCATTGACGATCTTATCGATCAAGCCCATTGCCTTCAACCGGTGTGCTGTCAGCCCCAGCGCTTCGGCCGCGTCCGACGCGCGATCGGCGGTCTTCCACAGAATCGAGGCGCAGCCTTCCGGCGAAATCACCGAATACGTCGCGTATTGCAACATCAGCACCGAATCACCAACCGCAATGGCCAGCGCACCGCCGGAGCCGCCTTCACCGATGATGGTCGCAATCAGCGGCACCTTCAGTTCAGCCATGACATACAAATTATGCCCAATCGCTTCCGATTGGCCGCGCTCTTCTGCGTCAATGCCAGGGAAAGCACCCGGTGTATCGACGAAGGTAAAGATCGGCAAATTGAATTTTTCAGCAACCTTCATCAGGCGCATCGCCTTGCGATAGCCTTCCGGTTTCGGCATGCCAAAATTGCGCAGTGCGCGTTCCTTGGTGTCACGACCCTTTTGATGACCGATCACCATGCAAGCCTGGCCATTGAAACGTGCCAGACCGCCGACCATGGACAAGTCATCGGCATAGGTGCGATCGCCGTGCAATTCATGGAAGTCGGTGAAGATCGTATTCACGTAGTCCATGGTGTACGGACGTTGTGGATGACGGGCGATCTGCGAGACTTGCCATGGAGTCAACTTGGCGTAGATATCCTTGGTCAGTTGCTGGCTTTTCTTGACCAGACGTTCGATCTCTTCCGAGATGTCGACGGCCGAATCATCTTGCACAAAACGCAACTCTTCGATTTTGGCGTCGAGCTCGGCTATGGCCTGCTCAAAACCCAGAAATGTGGTTGTCGACTTGCTCATCGTATTCCTTTACTAGAACTCATTTGCACGAATAGGCGGCAGTATAACAGCCCGCCGCCACCGCGCTACGCCGATGTACGCGGATCCAGGCTGCGCCATAGATACCAAGTGGCAACGGTGCGCCACGGCTCCCAATTGGCGGCAACTTCACGGATATCGCTGCGCGATACCGGCTCACCTGAAAAATAACTATTACTGATACCTTCGAGCAACCTGGGGTCGTCCAAAGGCAGAATATTCGGCCGCAGCAGATTAAATATCAAAAACATCTCGGCTGTCCAGCGACTGATGCCGCGAATCTGCACCATTTCGGCAATCACGCCTTCGTCGGTCATCTCCGCCCATTTATCGGGATGCACCGTCTTATCCTTGAAATGCTTGGCCAGATCGAGCAGATATTCAGCTTTGCGCTTCGACAAGCCGCAGCCCGCCAGATTCACCGGCCCCAGTTTAAGTACCTGCAAGGGCGCGCATTTTGGGCAAGCTTCCAGAAACCGCTGCCACAAGGCTTGCGCCGCCTTGACCGTGATTTGCTGGCCGATGATGGAACGCGCCAGCGTCGTGAACGCATCATCACGGCTGGTCAGTTGCAAATCGCCGAACTGCGGAATCAGCTTGCGCATGATACGGTCGCGCTTCATCAACTCCGCCTTGGCATCCTCCCAGTACGCCGGTACGCTAATCGCTGGATCAGCCGGGTGTTTTTTTATCATTGTTGTCAGCCTCGTCGCCACTCGGTCAAACCGCCTGGTTTGTCTTCCAGAATTACGCCAGCTGCTGCCAGTTGCGCGCGGATTGCATCCGCCTGAGCGAAATTCTTTGCCTGTTTCGCGGCAACGCGTGCTGCAATGCCTGCCGTAATTTCCACTTCCGAAAGCCCTTCTGTTTCACTGCCGGCAGCGCCCTTGAGGAAACTGTCTGCCGGCCGTTGCAACAATCCGATCACCCCCGCCAGCGCCTTTAATTGGCGAGCCTGGGCAGGCGACTTGCTGCGATTGACTTCATTGGCAAGCTCAAACAAGACCGCCATCGCCACCGGCGTATTGAAATCGTCATTCATCGCTTCGGCAAAGCGCAACGCATGCGCTTCAGCCGGATCAAGCACCACCGCCTGGTCATCTGGCGCTTCCTTGAGTGCTAGATAGAGCCGCGTCAAGCCCTGACGGGCATCATCCAAATGGGCATCCGAATAATTGAGCGGGCTGCGGTAGTGCGCACGCAGGATGAAGAAGCGAATCACCTCGGCATCGTACTTTTTGAGTACGTCACGAATGGTAAAGAAATTGCCGAGCGATTTCGACATTTTTTCGTTATCAACGCGCACAAAACCGTTGTGCATCCAATAATTAACAAAAGAATGCTGGTGCGCGCCTTCCGACTGGGCGATTTCGTTCTCGTGATGCGGGAACTGCAAATCCTGGCCGCCACCATGGATGTCAAAATGTTCACCGAGCAAGTCGCCTGACATGGCCGAGCACTCAATATGCCAGCCCGGACGGCCCTGGCCCCAGGGTGAATCCCATTTAACTTCGCTCGGCTCGGTTTCCTTGGAGGCCTTCCACAAGACGAAGTCGAGCGGATCGCGCTTGCCGGTATTGACGTCGACCCGTTCGCCAGCGCGCAAGTCATCCAGCGACTTGCCAGACAGCTTGCCGTAGCCGGGGAAGTCTCGCACCGAATAATTGACGTCGCCATCACTGCCCTGATAGGCCAGTCCATTGTTTTGCAATTTTTGGATCAAGGCCAGCATCTGCGGCACATAGGCGGTCGCGCGCGGCTCGTGGTCGGGCTTTTGCACACCGAGCGCGGCGGCATCCTGATCCATGGCTTCGATGAAACGCTGGGTCAGCGCACCAATGGTTTCACGGTTTTCAATGGCGCGCTTGATGATCTTGTCATCAATATCAGTAATATTGCGCACATAAGTGACGTCAAAACCACTCGCGCGCAACCAGCGCTGCACCATGTCGAACACCACCATCACGCGGGCGTGGCCCAGGTGACAGAAGTCATAGACAGTCATGCCGCAGACATACAGGCGCACCTTGCCTGGCTCAATAGGGGAAAAGACCTGCTTGTCACGCGCCAGCGTGTTATAGATTTTCAGATTACTCATGGATGGGAAAGATCGGTTCCGGCTACAGTTGGTATTGTGCTTCAAGAGGGGCTGTCCTTGACTGACCAAGACGGCTGACGGCGAATGCCGACACGCCTCGGTGTGCCCGAGTTGCTCACGCGCTGGTTGTTCTAAGGCGTTTTACAACATGAATACAACACGATGGCCAAAACCCTTTTTGTAGTGCTTCTTTGATAAAATGCGTCTTTTCGTTCGAGTATAGCATTGATGAAAACCATGCTTCTTGCATCTCCGCACACTTATCGCAATGCATTGCGTGGCATTTTGAGCAAGACCGTCATTCTATCCGGCTTGATCGCGGCAATCTACCCAGCCTATGGCAGCGACATGTCTGACATCAGCAAACTCATGCGCACCGGCCAGTATCCGGAAGCACTGACCAAAGCCGATGCGGTCCTGACGCAGCATCCGCGCGATGCGCAACTGCGCTTCGTCAAAGGTCTGATTCTGGCCGAGCAGAACAAGACTGCCGAAGCAATTGCCATTTTCAGCAAATTGACAGAAGACTTTCCGGATCTGCCTGAACCGTACAACAACCTGGCCGTGCTGTATGCCGCCAGTGGTCAATACGACAAGGCACGTGCGGCGCTGGACATGGCCATGCACACCAACCCGACTTACGCCACAGCGCTCGACAATCTCGGTGACGTCTATGCCAAGCTGGCCAGCCAGGCTTACGACAAGGCCTTGCAGATCGATCCCGCCAGCAATGTGCCGCAGCCAAAACTGACCCTGGTGCGTACGCTCAGCGGTAACATCACCGGCGGCACCATTCCCAAACTGGCCAGTGCCAGTGGCAATAATGGCAAGACTGTCACGCCGGCAGTAGCAACTCCTGTGATTCCGGTGCCGCCAACACCGGCGCCGGCGCCCGAGCCAAAGCCCGAAGTCAAACCGGTAGAGCCACCCAAGCCGGTTGAAAAGCCGGTCGTCAAACCGGCCCCGGTAGTGAAGCCGGTTGAGAAGCCAGTTGAGAAACCGGTTGAAAAGCCGGTTGAAAAACCGACCAAGGCAGACAGCAAGGCAGACAGCAAGGCAGCAGAAAAGGCTAGCAAGGCTGCCGAGAAGGAAGCAGAAGCCGCACGTGCCGAAAAAGACAAAACCGCCGTACTGAGCATCGTCAACAATTGGGCCAAAGCCTGGAGCGATATGGATGTGAAGTCCTATCTGGCAGCCTATGGCAATGAATTCCAGCCGCCCAAAGGACAATCGCGCAAGGAATGGTCGGAAGAACGGCGTGCCCGCATCGAAGAAAAAGGACATATCAGCGTCAAGGTGCAGTCGCCGCAAATCACTATTAAAAACGACATCGCCACTGTCCGCTTCCGTCAGATATATAATTCAAATCGTCTGACAGTCGACAGCCGCAAGACATTGATCCTGACCAAACAGGGCAACCGTTGGCTGATCAAACAGGAGCGCTCGGGAGGGTGATGATTCGTTTCAATGCAAATCAAGGCAAGGGTTTGCCCTTGCCGTCAATTCTTGGACGTCTGGCACTGGCTTGCCTGGCCTGGTTACCGGCCGCTGCTGGCGTAGCCTCGTCTTCCGCGATTCCGCCGCAAAGCTTGCAATCGGAAATCCACAAGCCTGATCCGGAAGCTTTGCTACTCGACATCTACAAGGATCTCGGCAACAACCGCCTGCAGGAAGCACAAAACAAGGCCGATGCGCTGGTCGCCGCCTATCCGCATTTCCGTCTCGGCCATCTGGTGCGCGGCGACTTGTTGATGATGCATGTGCGCCCGATCAAAAACTTTGGTGCAATTACCGATGGCCCTGCCGACAAGCTAAAGGACCTGCGCGCCGAAGCGCTGGTGCGCATCAAGTCGCTGCAGGAACGCCCAGACCCGAGCCTGATTCCCAAGCCTGTGCTGCAAGTGGGCGACGACCAAAAGAATGTCCTGGTCGTCGACACCTCCCGCTCGCGCATGTTTGTCTATGAGAATCAAGGCGGTCAGCTCAAATACATCACCGACTATTACATCTCGCAAGGACGCTATGGCGTCAACAAATCGCGCGAGGGTGATCAGCGCACGCCGCTGGGGGTGTATTACGTCAATGCCCGCATTCCTGGCCCCAAGCTACCTGATTTCTATGGCACCGGTGCCCTGCCGCTGAATTACCCGAACGACTGGGACAAGCGCAATGGCCGCAGCGGTTCCGGCATCTGGCTGCATGGCACGCCATCCGACAATTTCAGCCGGCCGCCGTTGTCTTCCGATGGCTGCGTGGTATTGGCCAATCCCGACCTGCAAAGTTTGTATGCCACCGCCGAAGTGGGCAAGACCGTGGTAGTGATCAGCGACAACATTCAGTTCATCAACAAGACCGAATGGAACAAGGAACGCAACGCGACCAGTTTCATGGATCGCTGGCAGCAGGATATGGAAGCGGCCGATGCCGACAAACTGTTGACCAATTATTCGCCCAACTTCCGCTCCAGCATCGGCGAAAGCCTCAGCACCTGGTTCGGCCGCCAGCAGAAAAGTCTCAACGGCGCCCGCCCTTCCAGTGTCAAAGTGCGAGATCTGAGCCTGTATCGCTACCCCGGCAAGGATGAAGTCATTGTCAGCACTTTCATTCAGGAAACATCGGTCGGCAAGAACAAGAACGCGATCCGCAAGCGCCAGTACTGGCAGCTCGAAGGATCTCAATGGAAAATCGTCTACGAAGGCAATGCCTGAGGCCGGCAACTGCACATACGCTGCATTGCGGTCTTTATTATTGCTACCTAACCGCTACGTCTACCAAGGAACATGAATGATTGATGCATTGTTTTCGCGCCGTAAAGTACTCCAGAGCATCGTCGCACTGTCGCTGTCCGGCGCTGCATTGCTGGCCCACGCACAGACTGCTGCACCACATGTCTTGCTCAAGACAAGCATGGGCGACATCGTGCTCGAGCTCAATGCTGACAAGGCACCAAAGACCGTGGCCAACTTTCTGGACTACGTCAAAAGCGGCCAGTACAACGGCACCCTATTCCACCGCGTGATCAATGGTTTCATGATTCAAGGTGGCGGCTTTGACAAGGACATGCATGAAAAGCCGACACGGGCACCAATCCAGAACGAAGCCAAGAATGGTTTGAAGAACGACATCTATACCGTCGCCATGGCGCGCACCTCGGCGCCACATTCAGCCACGGCGCAGTTCTTCATCAACGTCGGCAACAATGCGCCGCTCGACTATCCTAGCCGTGACGGCTGGGGTTATGCGGTATTTGGCAAAGTCATTCAAGGCACCGAAGTGGTCGACAAGATCAAGCAAGTACGCACTGGCCCGAGCGGCATGTTCGATGATGTGCCGGTCACGCCAGTACTGATCCAATCGGCGACGCTGGTCAAGTAAGCAACACCCGTGCGGCGCTGTAGCGGCGCCGGCTGGTTTATTATTTTCTGTTTCATTCAATTACACAAAAAGGGATTCTCATGGCTGTTCTCTTCACCACCAACCACGGTAGCTTCAAAGTCGAACTGGAAGCTGAAAAAGCACCAAAGACGGTTGAAAACTTCCTGGCCTATGTCAATGCTGGCCATTACAGCGGCACGATCTTCCATCGCGTGATCGATGGTTTCATGGTGCAAGGCGGTGGTTTTGAACCTGGCATGAAGCAAAAGCCGACCAACGATACCGTCGACAACGAAGCCAAGAACGGCCTCAAGAATGAGCCCTACACTCTGGCCATGGCACGCACTTCGGAACCGCATTCGGCATCGGCGCAATTCTTCATCAACGTCAAGAACAACAGCTTCCTCGACTTCCCTGGTCAAGACGGCTGGGGTTACTGTGTCTTCGGCAAAGTGACCGAAGGTATGGACGTGGTCGACAAGATCAAGGCCGTCAAGACCACCCGTTCGGGCATGTTTGCCGACGTGCCAGTGGAAGATGTTGTGATCGAAAAGGCCGAAGTGGTCTAAGCCATTTCCTTGCCTGCTCAGTCCAAGATGAACTCTTCATCCGCACAAGGAGCGCAGCCCAAGGTGGTTGCGCTTTTTATTTCCGATCTGCATTTGCAGCCCGCGCTGCCGCGTACCACCGAGATGTTTTTCGACTTTCTCGAACAGCGTGCGGTGCATGCCGAACGCCTGTATCTGCTCGGCGACATCTTCGAATTCTGGGCCGGCGATGACGATATCGACGCGCCCTACAATCGCAGCATCGTCGATGCCCTGCAGCGCACCAGCGCACGTGGCGTGCAGTTGTTCTGGATCGCCGGCAACCGCGATTTCCTGGCCGGCACGGCGTTTGCTGCAGCCACTGGATTAACGCTGCTCGACGATCCCCATGTGATCGAACTGGCCGGCCTGGCCATTACATTAGCGCACGGCGATGCTCAATGCACCGACGATATCGCCTACATGGCGTTTCGCGCGCAGGTGCGTCAACCTGCCGCGCAGCAGCAGTTCCTGGCCATGCCGATGCAGCAGCGCAAGGCCATCGTTGAAAGCGTACGCAAGAACAGCCAGGATGCCAGCAAGGAAAAATCATCTGAGATCATGGATGTCAACGCCGATGCCATCAATGCGCTATTCGAAAGCACCGGCACGCCCATCCTGATCCATGGCCACACCCATCGTCCGGCACTGCATGTGGATCATAGTCACGCCACACCACGACTGCGTTATGTGTTGCCCGATTGGGAATATGACGTCACACCGGCGCGTGGCGGCTGGATCAGCCTGAGCGCCGACGGCCAATTACAACGCTTTGATGCCACCGGTAAGGCCTTGTCGTAGCAAAAAGCACCCGTGTAACTGCATCGCCCTCGCACGCTCCCCCGCTCCTATTCCACCATGACTGCAAGACGCACCGCCGCACTGCTGGCGGCGTGTCGCCTCATGCGCCACATCAAATTTCTTTGCAATCCGAATTGAATTATCTCGAAATTTTGTGATACATTTCCACGTGGAAATAAGATTTGACTGCCAACATTGCATTACTCCAGTAGCAATCAGCTTATCGGCAACAATAAGCAATACATAAGTCATGCTTCAAGAACCGTTCATCAATAAGAGACAAAAGCGTTGATCTGGCTGGCAATGCCGCAGCGCGCGTCTCTCTGAAATACAGCAGTTCCACATTCATTTTTTCAAATGTTGTTCAACGGCACTGAGCGCAGCGCGCCCAGAGGAATGATTCCATGAGTAAGCGTATAAGGACAACGGATATACAACTGGGTGAGCCACTGGCCTGGGATGTGTTCGACGGCGCAGCAAACTTGTTGTTGCGCAGAGGCTTTGTGGTCCAGAACGAGACACAGATCGAAGCACTGCTCAGAAGAGGCCTGTATGTTGCGGACATCGATGCCGCGTCGCTGAACGCCGCGCCAGTCTTCGAAGCGCCATCGGCATTACGCCTGATCAATGACGCCAACAAACAACTGACGCGGCTGCTGTACAACATTCACAACGAAAGCGATTTCGAAGCCAAGATCGAGGCCATCGTCGCGATGATCAGTCGCGCAGTCGACCTCAATGAAAACGTCGCTCTGGCAACTATTTTGCTCAATCGCACAGCGGGAGTTTATTCGGTGCGGCATTGCATCGATAGCGCCATTGTCTGTGTGGCGATCATTCGGCAAATGGAACTGCCGCGGCAGCAGGTAGCCGACTTGCTGGCAGCCGCGCTGACCATGAATGTCGGCATGCTGCGCCCACAGGAACAAATGCAATCACGGGCGACGCATTTATCAGCAGAAGACAAGGCGATTATCAAAGACCATCCACAAATTGGGATGGAATTGCTGCAACAGGCTGGGGTCACCAACCAGGCCTGGTTGCGCAACGTGCTGATGCACCACGAAAGCGAAGACGGCAGCGGCTATCCGACTGGTGTTACTGGTGTCGAGATTCCACTCGGCGCCAAGATCGTCTCGTTTGCCGATCGCTACTGTGCCAAAATTTCACCGCGCGCCTATCGCAAGGCGCTGTTTCCCAACGCGGCGCTGCGCAAGGTACTACTCGAAGGCAAGCAACATATTGACCCGGCGCTGGCCACGCCGGTCATGCGTGCACTGGGCATTTACCCACCCGGCACCGTCGTGCGACTGACCAATGGCGAAACCGGCGTCGTCACCAGAAAAGGCAGCTCGACCACCACGCCCATCGTGCATGCTTTAATCGGCCCCCGCAATGCCGCGCTAGCGTTTCCAATCCAACGCGATACCTCGATGCAAATGTATGCCGTCAGAGACCTGGTCTGCGAAACCAAAGCGGCGATTCACGTCTCCATGCAGCAACTTTGGGGTGAAGAAGCCAGTCTATCAGCGTGACCATGCTTGCAGACTTGTTGCCAAAAACACTAAAAATGGCAATGAGGAATTTCCTGAACGACAAATCTATTACATTTAGTGCAATATATGGTTTTTCAATCAAGGAAAAGCCATGGACGACGCGACAACTTTTGCCAGGGAAATTTCCTACGTCAGCGCCAACATCGCCGAATTCGAGCGATTACTGGCAGCCGGGCAAACCTCGGCCGAACGCGCAAAGATTGAACAATCGCTGATGAACCTGCATGCCACGCGCGAAGAATTGCGTGGACAACTGGAACAGATATTGAGCGTCAAGACACGCTGCACCAATCTACGTTAAGCAACAATGCCGTTGCTGCCCGCCTGGTCAGCCAATATTGTGCCCTGCTATTCCACCAGCTTATTGAGCCGGTCGGCATCGAACTTATCGAGTTCCTGCAACGATTGGCAACCAATTCCCGCACTACGTAGTGCAGTCAGAATTACCTCAATTTGATGCTCTTGTGCCGCCGCCTGATCGATCAAGCCATGTAAGGCTTTCGATAGTGGATCATCGCCATTGGGCATCACGCCATAGGCTGCAAACATGCGCGCTGCTGCCTGCTCGCGCGGGTCTTGCGACTCCTGCGTTTCCTTGCGCACCACGCGCGCCGGATTGCCGATCGCGGTAGCGCCGGCAGGCACTTCCTTAACCACCACAGCATTGGAACCGACCTTGGCGCCATCACCAACCGTGAAACCGCCTAGCACTTGTGCACCAGCCCCAATAATGACCCCGCGGCCCAGCGTCGGATGACGCTTGGTGCCCTTGTTGAGCGAAGTGCCGCCCAGAGTCACGCCTTGATAAATGGTACAGTCGTCGCCGATTTCCGCCGTCTCGCCAACGACCACGCCGAAGCCATGATCAATGAAGACACGGCGACCAATGGTGGCACCTGGATGGATTTCAATGCCAGTCATCCAGCGCGCCACCTGTGAGATGAAACGCCCCAGCCATTTGAAGCCGACCTGCCAACACCGATGCGCCAGCCGATGCAATACCACGGCATGCAAGCCTGGATAACAGGTCAGAACTTCCCAGCTGTTGCGCGCCGCAGGGTCGCGCTCAATGATGCTGGCAATGTCTTCTCGGAGTTGCGTAAACATAATCGTGATGTCGTTACGGGGAGTGCAATCTTAATCGTTTATTGATGGAGCTGCCGGCCGTGGCACGCTGGTCCGGCATCCATCGCAGTGCGGCAGGCAGGGATCACCTGCCGCGCGCCATGCTGCTGCATGGCTTATTTTGGCAAACGCTGCCGTCTGGCTTCGTACAGACAAACGCCAGAGGCGACCGAGACATTGAGGCTTTCCACCGAGCCGAACATGGGAATGCTGACCAGAATATCGCAGGTTTCACGCGTCAAACGGCGCATACCCTCGCCTTCCGAACCCATGACCAGTGCAGTCGGGCCGGAAAAATCACCAACATACAAATCCTTATCGGCATCATCGGCCATACCGATGAGCCAGACACCGCGGTCCTTGAGGTCCCGCATGGTGCGTGCCAGATTGGTGACGGTGATGTAAGGCACGGTTTCGGCCGCGCCACTGGCAACCTTGGCAGCAGTGGCATTCAAGCCGACCGCACGGTCCTTGGGGGCGATCACGGCATGCGCACCAGCGCCGTCGGCTACACGCAGGCAAGCGCCAAGATTATGCGGATCGGTAATGCCGTCGAGGATCAGCAGCAATGGCGGACCTTCAATGGCGTCGAGCAATTCATCCAGATTGCGCGCCAGCGACAATTCGCCGGCTTTGGCGACGACGCCCTGGTGACGGCGCGTGCCGACGATATTGGACAAGCGTTGGTCATCGGCCTGAATGATGCGTACGCCAGCCGCCTTGGCCGCATGCAACAGATCGCGCATGCGCGCGTCATTGCGGTCGGCGTCGACATACAGTTCTTCGACCGACGACGCTTCGTGACGGATGCGCGAGGTAACGGCGTGAAAGCCGAAAATCATTTTACTTTTCATATACGTTGCTTCTTTACAGTAGGACTTACGCCCGCCGGAACCTGATTGGTCCGGCGGGCGCAATGGATGATGCTAATGACCGCCAGCCGCAGCTGGCGTGTGCTTAACGCTTTTTCTTGCTCGGCCGCGTAAAGCCTTTGGCGGGACGCTTGCGTTCGGTTTCAGCCGCACCGCCCTTGCTGCGCGCCGGTGCCGCAGCCTTATCAACCTTGGCTGCCGGTTTTTTGGCAGATTTAGCGGCCGGTGCAGCCTTGGCCGTGATAGCCGCTTTACCAGGGCCAGGCTTGCCAGCCCCGCCCTTGCTGCGCGCCTGCTGTGCATTGTCGGCACGGCGTGCTTCATTCTTGAGAATGGTATGGATGCCCGGCTCGGTCACCAGACGCAAATCAATCTTGCGCGCATCGAGATCAACCCGGCTGACCTGTACCGTCACACGGTCAGTCAATTGATAACGGATGCCGGTACGTTCGCCACGCAATTCATGGCGCGCTTCATCGTACTGGAAGTAATCGGCACCCAGTTCGGTGACGTGCACCAAACCTTCGATATACAAGGCATCGAGCTGCACGAAAATACCAAAAGTCGCGACCCCGGCGATGGTACCGGTGAATTCTTCACCGAGCTTGTCGCGGATGAAATAGCACTTGAGCCAAGCCTCGACATCACGCGATGCTTCATCGGCACGCCGTTCGTTGGCCGAACAGTGCACCCCAAGCGCTTCCCAGATAGCCAGGCTGCCTTCGGCTTTTTTCTTGCCGTTGGCGCGATCCTGCGCCTGCATCTTGCGCGCCGCTGGCGACAACATGGTGTTGAGTTCGCTGGTATCGATGCTCTTTGGATCGTAACGCTTGCCTTGCAGGATGGCCTTGATGGCACGGTGCGTCAGCAAGTCGGGATAACGCCGGATCGGGCTGGTGAAATGCGCATACGACTCATACGACAAACCGAAGTGACCGATATTTTCAGGGCTATAGACCGCTTGCTGCATGGAGCGCAACAACATGGTCTGGACCAGTACTGCATCCGGCCGCGCCTTGATCTTCGGCATCAGTTCAGCATAATCGGAGGCGCTCGGCTTATCGCCGCCGCCCAGACTCAAGCCGATTTGCTTGAGGAAAGTGCGCAGCTGATTCAGCTTCTCCTTGGTCGGACCGGCATGCACGCGATACAGACCGGGATGCTCATGGCGCTGCAACAGATCGGCTGCACAGACATTGGCCGCTAGCATGCACTCTTCAATCACACGATGGGCATCATTGCGAGTGCGTGGCAGAATTTTCTCGATCTTGCCAGCCGCGTTGCAGACGATATAGGTTTCGGTGGTTTCAAAATCAATCGCACCGCGCGCATGACGCGCCTGCAACAAGGCCTGAAACACTTCATACAAATGCAGCAGATGCGGCACCAGAGCGCCACGGCGTGCCGCTTCCGGCCCCTTGGTATTGGCCAGCACGGCAGCCACTTCGGTATAGGTCAGACGCGCTGCCGAATGGATTACCGCTGGATAAAACTGATAGGCCTTGATTTCACCCTTGGCAGTGATGACCGCATCGCAGACCAGCGTCAAACGATCAACATCGGGGTTGAGCGAACACAGGCCATTGGACAGTTTTTCTGGCAGCATCGGAATCACGCGACGCGGGAAGTACACCGAGGTACTGCGCTCCAGCGCATCGACGTCGAGCGCATCGTTCGGCTTGACGTAATGACTGACATCGGCAATCGCCACAATCAAACGATAACCCTTGGCGCGACCAATCTTGATCGGTTCACAATACACCGCATCATCGAAGTCGCGTGCATCTTCGCCATCAATCGTCACCAGCGGCACATCGCGCAGATCAACCCGATCTGACAAATCGGCCGCACGTACTTCGCCAGGCAATTTACTGGCCTGCTTCTTGGCTGCTTCGGAAAATTCGTGTGGCACGCCATACTTGCGCACGGCGATTTCGATTTCCATGCCGGGGTCATCAATATCGCCAAGGATTTCAGCGATCTTGCCCACTGGCTGGGTATAGCGTGACGGCTGCTCGGTCAATTCGACGCTGACCACCTGGCCAGCCTTGGCCTTGCCTGGCGGCCCGGCCAACAGCACATCCTGGCCGATACGCTTATCTTCCGGTGCTACCACCCAGACGCCGTTTTCATTGAGCAAACGACCGATCACATGGGTATTGGCACGCGACACCACTTCCACGATGGTACCTTCCGGGCGGCCGCGGCGATCAGTGCCGATGATACGCGCCTGCACGCGGTCGCCATGCAAGACTTTCTGCATTTCTTTTTCGGGCAGGAAGATATCGCCGCTACCGTCTTCTGGCAACAGAAAACCGAAACCATCACGATGGCTGCTAACCCGGCCTTCGATAAAATCTGGGGAATGTGTGAGCTTGTAATTGCCAGCGCGATCAGGTTTGATCTGGCCATCGCGTTCCATTGCATTCAAGCGTCGCGTCAGGCCATCCATTTCTTCCGGCTTGACGTTGAGAGCCGCCGCCAGAGTCATCGTATTTTGCGCGCCCGATGAAGTGCGCAGGATGCCGAGAATTTCCTCGCGGCTGGGAATGGTGTAGGGGAATTGGCTCAAAAGTGTAATTGGGTAAATTGTTATTCGTCAGCAGCAACGCATAAAGCCGTCCAGCTCTAGGAATACCGTTGCAGTGCAATCCCGGATGCGGCGCTGCGCAATGAGCGCCAAACAGGTCGTGGACTTTACTACAACAGCCCTAGTGTAACGGAGGTTGTCGCTATTTGCCTAACGCCCCGCGCCCTATATAGCAGATGGTTTTGGCCCACTTCCAACTATATGCAATTGCAACGCACAAATGATTGACAGCAGTCAGATTTCGGCTATAATCTCGTTCTTTCGCGGTTATTGCCCACGTGGCGGAATTGGTAGACGCGCATGGTTCAGGTCCATGTGCCGCAAGGTGTGGGGGTTCGAGTCCCTCCGTGGGCACCAAAAACATAAAAGGTCGGTTGATGAAAGTCAACCGACCTTTTGCGTTTTTGGGGCCCGCGAACAAGGCGCCTGCGATGTTTGAATTTACCCATCCCACTAATATCGAACACAAGCAAGCCGTCGTAACGACGAAAGATTTTTTATAAAACTTTTGTTGACCACTCTCTACATTGCCAGTATGATTCAGCCCTTCTAAGCGCTGTACGCCTTGTGTGGCAACGTTTTAGGCCCACGTGGCGGAATTGGTAGACGCGCATGGTTCAGGTCCATGTGCCGCAAGGTGTGGGGGTTCGAGTCCCTCCGTGGGCACCATCTACCGGGTTTTATTCCCGCAGAATTCGTTAAAACGCCGCAAGCTTTTCATTGAGCTTGCGGCGTTTTGCGTTGCGCGCGTCCGGCGTGGGCGGCCAGGTCGTCGAGGATGGGGCAATCGGAGCGCGCGTCGCCGTGGCAGGAGCGCGCCAGCGTTTCGAGCGTGCGCCGCATCGACTCCATCTCGGCGATCTTGCGGTTCAAGTCCGCGAT
>JAMFSU010000075.1 GCA_026225475.1 Duganella sp. | reverse complement strand
CGAGACAAGAAAAGTAAGCGGCTGCCGGGCCGCTCCCGGCTAGGTCGTCCGAAGAAAACAAAGCATTAGCAGCACCGCAATTTAGGGGGGGCTGGTTGATCGTTACAGAGATGAAAAACCGCAGGACTGTGAACACCCACCACGCAATGCGCAGCGAGCCGTTTAAAAAATCCGCTTCTGCGTCGCCGGTGGTGTGGGGTAAACATCGGGAGAAGAGAGCCGCATGTTTGAGCGCAGCGCCGGGAACCCCGCAGGGGCGATGCAGTAGCGGTCGCCTTTCTTTGCTTACTTATCTTTGGGCTAGACCAAAGATAAGTAAGCAAAGAAAACAAAGACTCAACGACGCACTGAGGTACCCGGCTAGCTCGTCCGAAGAAAACCCAGCATCAGCAACCAAGAACAGCGGTCGCGAATTGTCCTGACTAAAGGAAATTACAACCTGGCTTCAGGCTTGCCAGACACCATAACCAGCTTCGCGTAACCCGATGGCTAGTTCGACTTCCATGTCGCACGCACCGTCATAAGGCATAGGGTTGTACATTTCATAGAGCTTGGGCAACAAGCGCAGACCGAAGTCGCGCACAAAGCGGTTCGACTGGATGCCGGCTTTGTGCTTGTCGAAACGCAGATCGGGATTGAGGCCGGTCATGCCGACATAGACACAGGGCTTGCCGCTGAGGTAATCAGGATTGGCTTTGCGGAAACGCGCTTCGTAGAGCACGTCTGACGACAATTCAATCACATACACCGAGTAGTGATAGCGGCGTGCCATGGCGAGCTAGACGATCATCATCAATATGCGACCGTCGATGGCGACGACCTGCCGGGAATGGTCACCAACAACATGCCCGCCAGCGCTACCGCAAAGGCAGCCATTTGTATCGGCGTCAGGCTTTCGCCCAGCACCAGCACACCGGTCAAGGCGGCACTGACCGGCAGCATTACCGTGAAGACACCGGCGCGCGCCGCCGGGATCGATTTCAAACCGGTCATCCATAGCCACACGGTCCAGACACTGGCAGCCAGACCATAAAACAGCAACAACAACCAGATGCCGGCACCGACACTGGCAAACTCGAAATGCCAGGCGGCATACAAACCCAACGGCGTCATTAGCACTAGGCCCCACAGATTAATGATGGCGCTGATGCGCTTGGGACTGAGTACGGCCGTCAACTTCTTGCCGATCACGGCATACGATGCTTCGCAGACCACTGCAGCAAACACCAGCAGATTGCCGAGCCAGGCTTGCTGCGCCGCGCCGCTGTCCAGCCCGGACGCGACGTTATGTTTGGCGAGCGACAACAAGCCAATACCGAGCGCACCGCAGGCCACCGCCAGCCATACCCGCACACCGATGCGTTCACGCAGGAAGATCCAGCTCAACAAGGCCACCACTGCCGGTATCACCGACATGATGACGCCGGCCGACACCGCGCTGGTCATGCTGACGCCGGTGATCATGCAGATCGAGAACAGGAAGTTGCCGAGAAATGATTCGAGGAACACTAGCAACTTCATGCGCGGTGCCAACGGCGCTTCCTCGGCAGGCTTCTTCAGCCAGCCCAACATTGCCACCGCACCGATGCCGAAACGCAACCAGGCCAGCAAAAATACCGGCAGCGCCAGCGCCAGCGGTTTGGTCAGGGCAACATAGGCGCCTACCAGCGACATGCTCAGCGCCAGGCAGGCGTAGGCAAGCAGACGATTGGGCGCAGTGTGTTGGGAGGAGTTTGAGGTCATCTGATCGCAGCAAGAAGGCTTTCCCGCTGGAAAGCCAGCCCGCATTCTAATATGAAGTCAGCCGCCGCACCTGCCGACGCTTTACCCGGCAATACCGCCGTTTTACCGAACCGTTCAACTTGGTAAGAAATGTAAGCAAGTAATGCCAAGCCATTTCATCGCGCCGGATTGCACTATATTTGAAACGTGGCGACCAACCTAATACGCCGCAACTGAAAGGAAATCATCATGCTCAACAAGAAACTCATCCCTGCTCTGCTGATTGCGACCGTGCTGGCAGCGTCGGCATCGACCTCTGCCATGGCACGCGACCGCGATGGCGGCAACGGCCTGGCGATCGCCGCCGGCATTATCGGTGCAGTGGCGGTTGGCTCGATGATTGCCAATGCAGCAACCCCGAATTATGCGCCGGCTCCGGTGTATCAGCAGGTCTACCAACCCGCACCGCAACCGGTCTATTACCAACCACAACCAGTCTATTACCAACCAGCACCGGTTTATGTGCGCCCAGCACCGGTCTATGTCGAACGTGAATATCGTCCGCGTCAGGGCTATCAAGGTTACTACCGGGATGGCGGCTATTACAACCGTTAATCGTCAGTACTGACCATCGTCAGCAACGCCGACAAGGTTATCCTTGTCGGCGTTGTCATTTCCGGGCTGCCCGATGTCACATGAATCGGCGTTTGTCCTACGGCGCGCGCGTCACCACAGACCTAGAATAGTGTCTCATCGACACACAGCGAGAGAGTTCTGTATGGCCAAGATCCGTAAATCCGATTTTCCGGTAGCACAAATCCGCCACTACCTGGAACCCGGCCCCATTGTGCTGGTCAGTTCACAGTGGCGCGGTCAGCGCAATGTGATGACCATGGGCTGGCATACCGTGATGGAATTCACGCCATCGCTGGTCGGTTGCGTCATCGCCGCTGGTAATCATAGTTTCGACTTGATCCGTCGCAGTCGCGAATGCGTGATCAACATTCCCACCGTCGACATGATCGATACCGTGGTCGACATCGGCAATTGCAGCGGTGCCGAGGTCGACAAATTTTCCCGCTTCACGCTCGCCACCAGCACCGCCAGCAAGGTCAAAGCGCCCTTGCTAGATGCCTGCTTCGCCAGCCTCGAATGCCGCCTGTATGACGGCGCCATGATAGCGCGCTACAACTATTTCATCTTCGAAGTGGTCCAGGCTCACGTTGCCGCCAGTCCAAAAAATCCGACGACCGTACATTACCGCGGTGACGGTCAGTTCATGTTGGCCGGTCGCACGGTCAGCCGCCGTGGTCGCTTCTTGCCACAAATGCTGCCATGAGCAAGCACCAATAAAAAAGCCGCTGCACTTAATGTGCAGCGGCCTCGCTCGGTAAGACCTACGCGACGCTTAGACTTCCAGATCGTGTTCCAGGCGCGGTGAAGAATTACCACGCAAACGGGCCTTTTCCGGTGTGATGTTGACGGTGCGGGCGGCAGTGCGCGACGATTGTGCCGCCGTTGAAGTGACGATGCGCGCCGCATCAAGCTTGAACACGCTGACCACTTTTTCCAGCGTTTCGGCCTGCTCTTGCAATGCTTGTGCAGCAGCAGCCGCTTCTTCCACCAGCGCGGCGTTTTGCTGGGTAACGTCATCCATTTGCGATACTGCCAGATTGACCTGGCTGATCCCCCCGCTTTGCTCTTCGCTGGCGCTGGCAATCTCGCCGACGATATCGGTGACCTTTTGCACGCTGTTGACGATGTCGCTCATGGTGGTGCCGGCTTGCTCCACCAGCTTGCTACCGGAACCCACCTTGTCGACCGAGTCATCGATGAGCGTCTTGATTTCCTTGGCGGCGGCTGCCGAGCGTTGCGCCAGGCTGCGCACTTCCGATGCGACCACCGCGAAGCCGCGACCTTGCTCACCAGCACGCGCTGCTTCCACGGCGGCATTCAAGGCCAGGATATTGGTCTGGAATGCGATGCCGTCAATCACGCTGATGATGTCGACAATCTTGCGCGAGGATGCATTAATCGAATTCATCGTGTCGACCACTTGACGCACCACGTCACCACCTTGCGAGGCGATGTGCGATGCCGATAAGGCCAGTTGATTGGCTTGCTTGGCGTTCTCGGTGTTTTGCTTGACCACCGAGGTCAGTTGCTCCAGGCTCGATGCGGTTTCTTCCAGCGAAGCTGCCTGTTGTTCAGTGCGTGACGACAGATCGGTATTACCGACGGCGATCTGCCTGGCGGCGACACTGACCGAATCGGTCGAGCTGCGCACGGTGGCGATCACGTCAACGATACGGGTGCGCAATTTGTTGAAGGCAGTGGCGGTGAGGCCAATCTCATCCATGCGATCGACTTTCATCGGCTGCGACAGATCGAGCGAGGCGCTGATGTCTTCGAAGGTCTTCTGGATATTGCTGAGGCTGCCGCTGATGTTGCGATACAGCGTCATTGCCAGCGTTCCAGTCAGCAGAATTGCCACCACGATGACAGCCACCATGCTCTTGAATGCGAAATCGTAGGCCGCCACGCTTTCAGTGCGGACATCGGCTACCAGTTTGCTGTTGTAGTCGATATGATCGTCGATCCCCTTCTTGACGCCAGCAGCCGACACAGCCAGCGGCGTGCCTGGCATCAGCGTGGCGCGCACGCCATCCATGTCGCCAGCATGCGCTGCGGCAAAGAATGGCACCAGAGCCTTGCGATAGGCTTCCATATTGGCCTTGTCGGCGTCGAGCATCTTGCGGTCAGTCTCGTCATAAATACGCTCGCTGGCGTACTTGGCAACGACGTCGTCAAATGCCTTGTTGGCGTCTGTGACTGCCTTGTCGAGCGCGGTCTTGTCACTCAGGTTGGAAAACACCGACAGACGATAACCAGCCAGACGGGTGTCGGCCAGAAAACCCTTGGCGGCGTTGAGACCGTGAATGCTGGGGATAATGCGGCTTTGTACCGTATCGAACCGGGCTTGCGCACGCTGCAACTGAATCAGACCGTCGATACCGACAAACAGGAGGGCCAGCAAGGCCATCGATAAGGTGAGAATAAGGCGTTTTGTGATAGTCATGGTCATGTCTCTGAAAAGAAGGTGAGTCGAATCCGCAGCACTTGGCGGCGGCGCTGGCTTACGATCTGGCAGTGCGGTGTGATCAGTTGGCTGATGAAATTGAACCGCGCCCGACTGCTGCGCGGGTACTGCTTGTCTATGGTTAGGCCGCCAATGGTGTCGCTTCAAAAGCTTCCTGCAGCGATTGTCCGTGTTCCCTGGCGAATTTTTTTCCGGCCCGGTAGCCGACATCGAACAGCAACTGCATGTTCGAGGACGACCAGTCCAGCACTTCAGGCCAATGCTCATCCGGGATGCCGCTCATCAGATCAACCTTGAGCAGGCGTCGCAAAGGTTCCCCGGTTTTTGGATGCGTATTGTGTTCCAATTCGAACAGGCGAATCTGGCTCTGGGAAATTCTCACCAGCGGCGTGATCATCGAGCGCACCCAGGCATCGTAGAGATTGCGTGGCTTGCGGATCAGACGGTCTTCGCCCAGGATGTCGAGCACCACTACCGTGTCGATATCGTCGCGCGCGCCGCTGCCATCGGGCTTGGTCATCAGCGGATTGAAGTTGAGCGTATCGAGCGCGGCGCCCTCGATGTAGTCTTCTCCATTGATTTCGGTGGGCGGATACAGGAAGGGAAACGACAAGGCTGCACGCACATGAATCTGGGCGATTTCTTCCTTGCTCCAGATGGTCATCTCACCTTTGGTCATGTTGTAGGCATTGATGTAGAACTCCGGCTTCATGCTGCCAATCGCATTGAAGTCGATCGCCTGTTCCAGAAACGGATGATGCGCGCACAAGCCCAGGCTCTTCGATGACAGATCGGATGGCGACATCGCCGACACCATCAGATTCATCCAATCGGTCCAGGCGCCAGACGCTTCTGCCATGCGTTGATTGAAGACATCCATGAATGGATTCGAACCCATGGCCGACATGCCGGGCATGGCGCCCATCTTCGACAAATCGGGCATCCCTGGCATGCTGGGCATGGACGGCGCATTGTCGCGGTAGCTGCGCGCATCCTGGCCAGGTTTGTGGAATATCTTGGTGTTGATCGGGAACATCTTGTAGATGCTATCGGCCACACCGACTTCGGCCCAGCGCAACAGTGCTTCACGCGGTGAACACTCAAGCGGCGCCTGATACAGCAAACCCATCAGCACGCCAGCGCCGGAAGCAGATATTACGTCGAATTCGATGCCCTCATCCAGAAAGGCCGTCAATGCGCCTGCGATCAATGTTGAGTTCGGTGCGCCACCACCGATCACCAATGCTTTTTTCCCCGTACGATGCTGATTGGTCATAGAGCCTCTCAGGTTCCCATTATTTTATCGGACAGTGCAAGATTCCCCAAAGAATGATGCACTGCAAAAAATTCCTTGTGTTAGGAATATAGCCGTAAAGAAACTGGAATCCAGGATGATCTGTAATTTAATTACGGAATATCAGGTATACAAAGCACTTATATGTCCTGCTGCGCAAGGGATCGCCGGCGATTTTTTCAGTGTTATGGCATCGCAACAACTCTTGTGCAGGGACAAACTATGTGCAAATTAGCGCAAAAACGCCTACGCAGCTTGCGCAAAAGTTAAGAAAAAGTTACCGACATACCATGAAAAATGGTCAAGCAGAAATACTGCCCGCCAGCAGTGATGCGGGCGGGCAGATCGGGACATGTCGCGCGGGCTTATTTACCCCAGCGCAGCACCAGCGGATCGAGACGGCGCGCAATCTGGATCAGGCCGGCGCGCGTGGCCGGCTGCATCGGCGCCAGCGGATGGCGCACGGCATCGGATTTGATGATGCCGCCTTCTTTCATCAAGGCCTTGCACGATGCCAGGCCTCCCTGGCGGTTTTCATAGTTAATCAATGGCAGCCATTGTTGATAGTGACTGGCCGCCAATTCGGTGTCGCCGGCGAAATAGGCATCGAGTACGCGCCGGATGCCATCAGGATAACCGCCGCCGGTCATGGCACCGGTGGCACCGGCATCGAGGTCGGCCATCAGGGTGATCGCTTCTTCGCCGTCCCAGGGACCGACAATGGCATCGCCGCCCAAGGCGATCAGTTCGCGCAACTTGTTGGCGGCCTGCGGCACCTCGATCTTGAAATACGCCACATTGCTGATTTCCTGCGCCATTTTCACCAGCAATTGCGGCGACAAACTGGTGCCGCTGACCGGCGCATCCTGGATCATGATGGGAATGCTGATGGCGTCCGACACGATGCTGAAAAATTCATGGATGCCACGCTCGCCAACCCGGATCGTTGCACCATGATATGGCGGCATGATCATGACCATTGCGGCACCCGCTGCCTGCGCGGCACGGCTACGCTGGGCACATATGCGCGAGCTGAAATGGGTGGTGGTGACGATCACTGGCACGCGACCGGCGACCTGTTCGATGACGACATTGATCAGGCTCTCACGCTCATCATCGGTCAGGGCAAACTGCTCGGAGAAATTGGCTAGGATGCAGATGCCGTCGGAACCTGCATCAATCATAAAATCGATGCAGCGCCGCTGGCCCGGCAAATCAAGTTCGCCCTGGTCATCGAAGATGGTGGGTGCGACTGGGAAGACGCCACGATAAATCGGCGATGGTGATGATGATGGCGATGCAGCTTGGTTCATGATGACAGTCTCGGGTTGTGGTCACGCCGCGCTGTTGGCGTGCCTGTTTTTAAATTTGCCGTCACCCGTGCCGCCGCATCAACCACCGTGCCGCTATCCGCGTCCTTGCAGCAACTGATTAACCTGCTGAAATTCCATCGGCGGATAGTAATAAAAACCCTGAAAGAACTGGCAACCGATTGCCTTCAGGAATTTCTCTTGCACCAGTGTCTCGACGCCTTCGGCCACTGTCGTACAGGACAATATCTTGGCCAGCGACACGACTGCGCGAATGATCAGCTCACTCTTTTCACTGATGCCGATCTGCGCCACGAATGACTGGTCTATCTTAATACTTTTTGTCGGAAAGCGACTGAGCTTCTGCAACGAGGAATAGCCGGTGCCAAAATCGTCGATGGTGATGGCATAACCCTGGTCATTGAGTGCCTCCAGATGGCGAATTGCCAAATGCTCATTGCCGACAAGGCCGGTCTCGGTAATTTCAAATTCCAGATAATTCGGGCTGATCCTGTATTTTTCGCAGGCAGCATTGACCACACTGAGAATCTCGGCGCGCACGATATCGAACGCCGACAGGTTGATCGCAATTGGCAGACAGCGTCCCGAGGTATCGAGCGTCTGGCGGATATAGGCGCAGGCATGATCGATCACGAAGGCGGTCACAAAATGGATCGCGCCACAATTTTCCGCCACGGGAATAAACTCGGCCGGCGAGACTTCCCCAAGTGTCGGAGAGCGCCAGCGAATCAATGCCTCGAGACCGACAATTTCGCCTTCCTGAGTGACCTTGGGCTGATACACCAGGCGCAATTCGTCATCGCGCAAAGCCATCACGATGGCTTGTTCGATATTGAGACGGCGACGGATCTGCTGCGCCGCTTCGTCGTCGAACACGGCCACATCCTGACTACCCGACTGGCGCGCCGCATCCAGTGCAATCTTGCCACGCTGGAGCAGCTCATCACCACTGGTTTCGCCGGGACGCGAAAATGCCACTGCCATCGAAAACTGCACGCGATGTTGTTCACGGCCCACTGTAATCTGATCCGGCAAGCTGGCACGAATATGTTCGATTTTTGGAATCACGTCACCGCTATCGAGATTGCTTTCGATGGTGAAACAAAACACCACGCTACGCAGCCGCGCACACAGGCTGTCGGCCGGCAGCAGGCGACGCAGGCTGGTGGCAAAGGCGACGATCATGCCGTCACCGGCGAAGCTGCCATGCGCATCGTTGACATATTTGATGCTATCGAGACGCAGCACCACCAGCGCCATCTGACGGCGCGACGCTCTCGCCGCCATGCTTGTCAGTGCGCCCTGCACTTGTTGCAACAACAGGTCGCGATTGGGCAATTGGGTCAACTGGTCGTGGCTGCTGAGAAACGATTCGCGCTCCTTGCTACGATCGAGCGCTTCCTGAATCCGGCGAATTTGCGAGATGTCGCGCAGCATCACAATATAGTGTTGCTCTGCCGTCGGCGCGATGCTCTCAATGACGATCAGTCTGCCATCGCGCGTTTGAAATTCCTGTCCTGGCTGGAGCGCCAAAATGTCAGCCGCCAGCTTCTCGCTACCGTCCTTGCGCTTGTGCGCCAACAGTGCGAACAAACTGGTGAGGTTGCCGTGACGGCGGCCAACCATGGTGTCGGCCTGCGAGTTGGCCTTGAGGATACGTGCCTGCGCATCACATAACAAAATCGCGCCACCGGCATTTTCAAAAATTTCCTGGTATTGCGCGTGGCTGCTTTCCAGTTCCGCACTGGCAGTACGCTGGCGCTTGATGGCGACATCGAGCGCATGCAACAGCCGAAATACCCCGAGCGGCAGACAGACGTTAAAGAACAGGAATAACAAGGCCTCGATATAAGCATGCGCCTGGGGCATCGAAGATGACAGGCTGGGATAGCGCGGCAGCGGCACATCGAACACCAGCAGCAAAAATGGAAAGACATTGATCAGCATCAGCCCCAGCGCCAGCCGCGAACCGAAGAAGATGCGCGCAATCAGCGGTGCGGTATAGACGAACATGATGCCAAGCTTGGCGATTTCGGTATCGCGAACAAAATAGACGATACAAAACGCCGCCGCATAAATCGTCGCAATCAGTATTGCGCTACCAATGATGGGACGCCGTATAGCGCTGTAGACAGCAACCATCAGTGCCACGAAAAAACCCAGCACCAACGCCAGTACGTAATAGGCTCCGACCTTCATCGCATCGATGACACTGAAGGTGCCGATGACGAGCTCGAGCAGCAGCCCCGAGAACAAGATGATGCGCAATGCGCTCTCTTTCCAGACCGTGTTTTCCGCTGCGCTGAGCGCATTTTCTTTGAGCAGTAGCCACTGGAACATTTTTTTTGCTTGGTAATTGCGATTTTGATCTAGGATAGTTTCTAACAAAACTCGACGTTAGATCGCATAGTCTCATATATAATTTCCAACCAGCAATGCAATTCGTCGCATTTTGCGCCGCGGCGAACTGTGCTGACTCGCATATTACAAGAAAGTTGCCAACTTGATTACTTGTTTAACAGCAAACTTTCCGGCACGATCAAAATTTTTCTACTGACCCGTTTCTAGGCGCACCACGCCAGTGCGAAGGTGTTTCTGTCTCGACCATGCAACGACGGTGCGCACCAAAAAATACCAAATTAACTCGCATTTTCTTTGCCACTGCCGTTCTTCTTTCAGAGGAGCCGGTTCGGTCCTAGACGTTGCCGCCTGCTTGCCATTGTGTTGTAGGCGGTAGACAGACCAAGACTGTGCACCAATTAACCCGCGCGGCGGTACGCTAGCCAAGCGCGCGGATAAGCAATTAGCCAATGAAAAAGGCCCGCGCTGACAACAGTGCGGGCCTTGCGGGATGGTAAGACCTGCAGGTCTTACTTGAGCTTGAATATGCTGACCACCTTGGTCAGGTTGCTGGCTTGTTCCTGCAACGATTGTGCTGCTGCTGCTGCCTCTTCTACCAGCGCAGCGTTCTGTTGCGTGACTTCATCCATCTGCGTGATGGCACGGTTGATTTCTTCGATGCCGGTACTTTGTTCGTGGCTGGCAGCACTGATCTCGCCGACGATGTCAGTGACCCGGCGCACGCTGGACACAACTTCGGCCATGGTGGCGCCGGCCTGCTCAACGAGTTTGCTGCCGGAATCGACCTTGTTGACCGAGTCGTCGATCAATTCCTTGATTTCCTTGGCCGCAGCCGACGAACGTTGCGCCAGACTGCGCACTTCCGATGCGACCACGGCAAAGCCGCGGCCCTGCTCACCGGCACGCGCTGCTTCCACTGCTGCATTGAGTGCCAGGATATTGGTCTGGAAGGCGATGCCGTCGATCACACTGATAATGTCGACAATCTTCTTCGACGACGCATTGATCGATCCCATGGTATCAACTACCTGACCGACCACCGTACCACCTTGCTGTGCCACTTCAGAAGCGGAGACAGCAAGTTGATTGGCCTGCCGTGCATTGTCGGCATTCTGCTTGACAGTCGATGTCAGTTCTTCCATCGCCGAAGCGGTTTCTTCGAGCGAGCCGGCTTGCTGTTCGGTACGCGACGACAGGTCGAGATTGCCGCTGGCAATTTCGCTGGACGCGGTAGCAATCGTGTCGGTGCCCTGACGCACTTCACCGACGATCTTCAGCAAGCTGTCATTCATGGCGCGCAAGGAGTGCATCAATTGTCCGGTTTCATCGTTGCTTTCGGCGCGGATGTCGGCCCCCAGATCGCCGCCTGCCACACGTTGCGCAATATCGACGGCTTTCCCCAATGGCACCGACACGATGCGTGCGACCCACACGGCCATGCCCATGGCGACCACCACAATGGCGATTAGCAAGCCGAGGATCCAGTTGCGTGCCATGACGAACGTATTGTCAGCCTGCTCATCCGAGCGCGTGGTGCCATCGTCATTGATCTTGATCAGCCCGCCCAGTTGCTCGACCTCCTGCCGGAACAGCTTGTTGGACTCACCTTTGAACATGGTACGGGCTTCGTCCTTCTTGTTTGCACGCGACAGCGCCATGACCTTTTTGTTTTCTTCCAGGTACTTCGCCATCGTTTGCTGGAACTGCGGGTACAAGACTTTTTCATCCGGCTCGGAAATCAACGCCTCATATTTGGCCTGGTCAGCGCGGATGATCTCCATGCGCGTTTTCATGGCTTTTTCGGCGTCGTCAAAATCCTTGTCATCGGTCGACATGATGTGTTGCAGTTCGGAAATGCGGAAGCGCGCCATCGATGCCTGCAATTGATAGCCAAGCTTGATGCTGGGTAACCAGTTGGTGGTGATTTCGGTAGAGGCTTTGTTTACTTTGATCAGTTCGACGATTGCGAATACACCCAGCAATGCCGTCAGAATGATGACCGCAAGAAACGAGAGAATGAGCTTTTTGGCTATCTTCAGATTGTAAAACCAGCGCATGATGTAATGCCTCTGCTAGAAATTGGAATGGTGGATACCAGCTTCGCAGTCGCCACCTCAAATTGCGAGATCAGGCAGACAGTGGCGGTATTGTGCCTTGATGGTACGCAAGCAAGGCCGAGGGTCATCATGCAAAAAGGAGGGGGTTTACCGCTCATTTGTGCCAACAGATACGCATACCGCGTATGCCTAACATACGTATGTGGCGTAGTTGCTACAACTTGCCAAAGTGATCAACAAAATGCGAGCTTGTCGTATTGCTGTCAGCTTGTCGTGCACCTGCTCAATATTTGCCCCTAGCACGATAACTGCCCTTGCCATCAAACGCCGTAGATGGCGAAAAAAGCCTCCAGAGTGCGCTCCATCGACTCCTTCACTTTCGCCTGTGGCATCGTCGCAATCACCCCGAGGATGCGGCCCTCGGTCCATTCGGCTTCCGCCAGTGCGCGAAACTGCGCCGCCACCAGCATCGGATCTGCTTCACGCAGATCGCCCTTGGCGATGGCGCGTGTCATGAAATCGGCAATCGCAGTCCAGCCGCGTTTGGGGCCTTTTTCGTAATACAGGCAACCGAGTTGTGAGCGTTCGGCGTGGTAATACATCAGACGACGCACGGCAATGATTTCTGGCGACAACACCAGTTGCAGATATTTAGTGCCGAACAATTTCAAGGTGGCACGCGTATCACTGTCGTCATTCAACAACGCAAACAGCGAATCGAACTGCATACCGGCCTGATGCCGCATGACCTCCAGAAAGATTTCTTCCTTGGAAGAAAAGTAGCTGTACAAGGTCGCCTTGGAGCCGCCCAGACGGGTCGATATTTCTGCCATCGACGCCCGATCAACGCCCATCTCATTAAACACTTCCGCTGCAACATCAAGGATGGCCTGACGCCGCTCTTCACTTTTCTTGCGCATAACAATAACTGTTCTCGTAGGGCACGACCTGCGTCGATGCCGGTTGGTGACTGATGGCAACTGTGGCCTGATGCCGCGTATTTTCCATTAGTTTTGCTTGACGCTCACGAAATGTCAATACTATACTGAACTGTACAGTTTACTTTTGAGTGAAATCCATCATGCAAGTTCAAACTTTTTTCACCGCCTCTGCGGGCCTGCAACGGCTGGCCCGGTTGACGCCGGCAGCGCTGGCAGCATTGGCGCTGGCCGGTTGCGCGCAGTTTAGCGATCTCGGTCCACGCGCCGAACCCAAAGCCATCGACAGTTACCAAAGCAGTCTCGCCTTGCCCGCCAGCGCTCCCGTGGCCTGGCCGCAAGACAGCTGGTGGACTGCCTATGGCGACCAGCAACTCAATACCTTGATCGACGAAGGATTGCACGGCGCACCATCACTGGCGATTGCGCGTGCCCGTCTGCTCAAGGCCGAAGGTACGGCCCAGCAACAAGGTGCCGCATTGGCGCCGCAAGCCACGGCCAATGCCTCGCTCAGCTACACCAAGCAGAGTTACAACAACGGTTTTCCGGCGGCCTACGTGCCACAGGGTTACAACAACGAAACGCGCACCGCGCTCGACTTCAGTTACGAAATCGATTTCTGGGGAAAGAATCACGCTGCGCTGGCCGCCGCCACTTCCGAACTGGAAGCCGCACGCGCCGATGCTGCCCAAGCACGCATCACGCTGGCCACCTCGATTGCTTCGGCCTATGCCGACCTGGAACAATTGTTCAGCCAGCGCGACACCGCCGAAGCCGCCTTGAAGGTCCGCGTGGAAACCGTCGCGTTATTCCGCCAACGCCGCATCAACGGTCTCGAAACTGAAGGCAGCGTCAAGCAAGTCGAAGCGCGCAGCGCCATGGCGCAAGCCGATCTGCAAAGCGTGGATGAATCGATCGGCCTGCAACGCAACAAGCTCGCGGCGCTGGTTGGCGCCGGACCGGATCGCGGCCTGCAACTGACACGACCAGTGATCGACTTGTCCAAGCCGTTTGGCCTACCGCAGCAATTGCCGGTCAATCTGCTGGGCCGCCGTCCCGATATCGTCGCTGCGCGCTTGCGCGCCGAAGCGGCAGCCAAGCAGATCAAGGTAGCGCGTGCGGCGTTCTATCCTAACGTCAACCTGACGGCCTATCTGGGCTTCCAGTCACTGGGCATCAGCATGCTCAAGGCACCCGGCTCGGACATCGGCGGTATTGGTCCGGCAATTTCCTTGCCGATCTTCGAAGGCGGACGTCTGCGCGGACAATTCCGTTCCGCCAGCGCCAGCTATGACGAAGCGGTAGCCAACTACGACAGCGCCGTAACCCAGGCATTGCAGGATGTGGCCGATGTCGCCGTCAGCGAAAAAGCCCTCGGTGGCCGCCTGGCCAGTGTGCAGGAAGCGGCGCACGCTGCCGAAGAAGCCTATCGCATCGTCAGCAATCGCTACCGCGGCGGCCTGACCAATTATCTCGACGTGCTCAATGCACAAGATGCACTGCTGACCAATCTGCGCGAGTTGTCGAATCTGCGCTCGCGCATGTTCACACTCGACGTCGCCATGGTGCGCGCGCTCGGCGGCGGTTACCAGCACGCCAGCTAATCCAACCTATACCGAAACAAAGGAATCGACATGTCCCATAGTGACTCCCAGGCAGTACAAACCATCGCCGCTAGCGAAGCGGCCAACAATGCATCCGGCAAGCGCAAGAAACTGTTCGGCATTTTCGCCGGCGTGGTCGCCATTGCTGCCATCGGCTATGGCAGCTATTGGTATTTCATCGGCTCACGTTATGTCAGTACCGACAATGCCTATACCGCAGCCGAAATTTCGCTGGTCACGCCAGCGGTGAGTGGCATCGTCTCGGCAGTCAAGGTGGTCGACACCCAATACGTCAAGCAAGGTGATGTGCTGGTGGTCATCGATAGCCGCGATGCCGTCTTGGCACTGGCCCAGGCCGAAGCCGATCTGAGCCGCGCCGAACGTCGCGTGCAAGCCTACTTCGCCAACGACAACGGTCTGGCCGCGCAAGTGTTATCGCGGGAAGCCGAGCAAAAGCGTTCAGCAGCGCAAATGCTATCGGCGCAAGCAGATCTGCAACGTGCAGAACTCGATCTGCGTCGCCGCGAAGCATTGGAAAAGAGTGGTTCGGTATCCGGTGAAGAATTGACCAATGCCCGCACCACCGTATTGACGGCACAAGCCAATCTGAAGGCTGCCGAAGCCGGCCGCATTCAAGCCGATGCCAATCGCACCGCCACACTCGGCGCGCAAAAGGCCAGCACCGTGCTGACCGCCAACACCACCGTCGACACCAATCCGGAAGTGATGCTGGCGCGCGCCAAGCGCGACCAAGCCAAGCTCGATCTGGAACGCACCGTGTTGCGTGCGCCGGTCGAAGGCGTGGTCGCACGTCGTCAAGTGCAGCCGGGTCAACGGGTGCAAGTCGGCGCGACTTTGTTGTCGGTGGTACCGACCCATAGCCTGCACGTCGATGCCAACTTCAAGGAAGGCCAACTGGCGCAAGTGCATCTGGGTCAGCCAGTCACCATGCGCGCTGACATCTACGGCAGCGCGGTCGAATATCACGGCACCGTGGTCGGCCTGTCGGGCGGCACTGGTTCAGCATTCGCCATGATTCCGGCGCAAAATGCCACCGGCAACTGGATCAAAGTAGTGCAACGTCTGCCGGTGCGCATTTCGATCAATCCGGACGAGTTGATCAAGCAGCCATTGAGCGTTGGCCTGTCGATGGATGTCTCGATCGATCTGCGCGGCAAGACTAACGACAACAGCAATGCCAAGACTGCTGCCACTTCCGCTTCGGCTGCCACCTTGTAAACAGGCGACATCATGTCCTCCAATTTTTCCGATGCCAATGTGCAGCCCCTGCAAGGTGCACAACTGGTCGGCGCCGGGCTGCTGCTGGCAGCCGCCAATTTCATCGCGGTGCTCGACACCACGATTGCCAACGTATCGGTGTCGACCATTTCCGGCGCACTCGGGGCCTCCTCCAGTCAGGGCACCTACGTCATTACCTCGTATGCAGTGGCCGAAGCCATCACCGTGCCGCTGACTGGCTGGCTGGCCAATCGCTTTGGCACAGTACGCGTGTTCATCAGTTCCATGATCATGTTCGGTCTGTTCTCGGCCTTGTGCGGCATGGCCAATTCGTTGGGCATGCTGATTGCATTCCGGGTCTTGCAAGGCCTGGCCGGTGGTCCGCTGATGCCGTTGTCGCAAACGCTGCTGCTGCGCATCTTCCCGAAGGACAAAGCACCTGCCGCCATCGGCCTGTGGGCCATGACCACGCTGATTGCACCAATTGCTGGCCCGATCCTGGGTGGCGTGTTGTGCGATCAGTACAGTTGGCCCTACATCTTCTTCATCAATGTACCGGTGGCATTGCTGTGCGGTTATATGGGCTGGAAAATGCTCAAGCGGTATGAATCGCCATTGCTCAAGCTGCCGATCGACAAAATCGGCCTGATCCTGATGATTGTCTGGGTCGCAGCCTTACAATTGATGCTCGACGAAGGCAAGGAAAAGGACTGGTTTGCGTCCAACGAAATCATCATCCTGGCCCTGGTTGCGGTTGCCGGCTTTGTCGCCTTCATGATCTGGGAGCTGACCGAACGCAATCCGATTGTCGATTTGCGGGTCTTCCGCCATCGTGGCTACAGCGCCAGCGTGACCACCATTTGTCTGGCGTTCGGGGCTTTCTTTGGCGCCACCGTGCTGACCCCATTGTGGTTGCAAGGTTACATGGGCTATACCGCCACCCACTCTGGTGAAACCACTGCCTTGAGCGGAATCCTGGCAGTGATGACAGCACCGTTCGTGGCCAAGATGTCAGTCAAGATTGATCCGCGCAAGCTGGTCTTCATCGGCGTCACCTGGCTTGGTGCCGTCACCTTGTGGCGCAGCTTTGGCAGCACCGACATGAGCAACTTCCAGATCGGCTGGCCGTTGTTGCTGCAAGGCATTGGCTTGCCCTTGTTCTTCGTGCCGCTGACCGGACTGGCACTGGCCAGCGTGGACGAATCGGAGATGGCCTCAGCCGCCGGCCTGATGAGTTTTTGCCGCACTATGTCGGGCGCGATTGCCACCTCACTGGTCAACACCGGCTGGGAAAACAAGGCGGCTTATTACCATGCCGAACTGGCCAGCATGGTCGACCAACTCGGCGACGCCAGCAACACGCTAACCCAGGCCGGACTGACGATCGAACAGGCGCGCGTGAGTATCGAACAGACTGTGCAGGCGCAAAGCATCATGTTATCGACCAACCATATCTTCATGCTGGCGGCGATTTCATTTGCACTGGCCGCTACTGCAGTCTGGTTCGCACCCAAGCCGACGCGTGTGGCCGACACCTCGTCGGCGCACTAGCGAGTCAGCTGGCAGCAATGGCAAAGGGGTGTAGCGGCATTAAAGCGGCTACACCCCTTCTTACTTGCTGAAGCTTTATTTTCTTCGGACGACCTAGCCGGGGGCGGCTCGGCAGCCGCTTACCTCAGTGCATAGTTGGATCTTTGTTTTCTTCGGACTACCTTGCCGGGTACCTCAGTGCGTAATTGAATCTTTGTTTTCTTCGGACTACCTTGCCGGGTACCTCAGTGCGTAATTGAATCTTTGTTTTCTTCGGACGACCTTGCCGGGG
>JAMFSU010000074.1 GCA_026225475.1 Duganella sp. | reverse complement strand
CCCATCATCGACCACGATGCCGAATATTTCATACAAGCAAAAGGATTACCATGCGCAAACTTCGCCGTATCAAAAACATTGAAGCAACTTACCGCCTGTTCATGAACAAGCTCATCAACAGCATGCTGGAAGAGCTGGAAGCGGAAGTGGCAAAACAAACGAACGAAAAAGCAGCTTAATTACGCTTTTTGTTGTGGGCTTTGCTGTCATTGCCCACAACGCAGCTTGGCCTCTCTGGGCTGATCGAAAAAACAACCTCAGCCGTAAGCAAGAAACCAGAAGTAACGCCTGCAACTTGAACGGCATCGCACTTTTTAGCAGCGCATCCACAAGCAACCTGTCCAATTCGGACAGATCAATCTCGCTTCTCTCCACGTCACCGACCAAGCTTTCCACGGACTAGATCCTGCCGGATGCAATGTCGCCTATAGAGAATTTTTCGAAGCTGCATTTGATGCCATCGGCGTCATCCACGTTTGCCCGGATCTCACCTATGCCAGTGATCTGGAACGCAGCGCCAATGGAAATGCCGATTCCGCTAAGCGTCAGCACCAGCCCTCGCCTTGACGCGACCAATCAGTTCGCGGTGGGTACTTCTGACCAGAAAAACTGCTTGCGTCAATACTGTCTGCGGCATGTTGCAGGAAGAGACCGTGTGGTTTTTGGCAACATGATCTTGCGGCTGAAAATAAAAATTAAAAAATGAGACGCAATGTCAAGGGAGGTAAAGAATTCCCTTTATCCTGCGCGAAGAATAAATCGTTCAACCGTGCGGGAAATAAATGCAGCAGACAAAAAAACATAAACAGCAGCCGATTGCCCACAAGGGGCAACTGACACTCCTGAGCCTGGCCTTGTCGGGGGCACTGGCGGCGATGGTGCCGGCATCCCTGCATGCTCAGCAGGTCATATCCGGCCTCACGACCGCCCAGACCTGGAGCGCGGGCGATCTGAGCGTCGACAGCACGGGAACGATCATCCCGAGCGGCAACAGCGACGCTATCACTGCCACCGGTCTGCTCGGCACGCTAAGCAACAGTGGTTTCGTCTATGGGGGCACCTCTGGCGTAGCTAACTATAACGGCACCATCAGCCTGCTGAGCAACGACAGCGGAGCCACCATCAGTGGCACCTACAACGGCATCTATAACAGCAATACGATCACCACACTGAATAACGCTGGTTCTGTCAACGGCGCCAGTGGCATCAATAACATTGGCAGTATCGGTTCATTGAGCAACAGTGGGACTATCGCCGGCACCGGCGTTGGCGGCGCCAGCGCCATCAAGAATGCCGCCAGCGGCACGATCAGTAATCTGAGCAATGATGGTGGCGTCATCAACGGCGCAAACTATGCTATTTACAACGCCGGCAGTATCGGTACATTGAGCAATAGTGGCATTGCCTCGGGCATCATCGGTATTGAAAACAGCGGTGGCTCGATCGGATTGCTGAGCAATGATAGTGGCGGCACCATCAGCGGCGGCACCATCAGCGGCGGCACCGGGATCTTGACCTACAACGGCAGTATTGCTACGTTGAATAATGCCGGCGTGCTCAGTGGTACCAACGGCATTGTCAATGCGAATGGCACCATTGATACATTCATCAATAGCGGCACCATCCTTGGATCGACGGCGGCCTCCAATGGCGTTTCCCTTGGCGTCAATAACACGGGCACCATTGTTAACTTTAACAATGATGGCGGCACCATCAGTGGCACCGTTGGCGTGAAAAACACAGGCCGCATTATTGCACTGACCAATAGTGGCTACCTCTACGGTTCTACCCTCAATGGCCGTTACGCCCTCGACAATCTGGGGACCATCGATGCGTTGACCAATAGCGGCACCATCAGTGCCGTCTTTGGGATCTTGAATGACTCCACGCTCAGCAGTATTGGCACCATCATCAATACCGGCCTTATCACCGGCGTGGGTAGCGGATTCGGCATCTCTAACCAAGGCACCATCAGTGTATTAAGCAACGATGTCGGCGGCACAATCTACAGCGGCGTCAACGGCGGTTACGGCATCAACAATAGCAACGTCATCGGCACGTTGAGCAATAGCGGGCTGATCGGCGGCGGCACGGGCGTCTCCAACAGTGGCACTATCAGCATACTGACCAACAGCGGAAATATTATTGCCGCCAATAACGGCATCATCAATGACGGCGGTATTGGTACGCTGACCAACGACAGCGGTCGTACCATCGCTGGCAGTACAGCGGGCATTTATAACGCAGGCAGCATTGCTGCCTTGAGTAATAGCGGTTCCATCAGTGCCGTCGCCGTTGGTCTCTGGAACGCCTACGGCAGCATCGCTAGCGTGAATAATAGCGGCACCATCACTGGCGCATCAGGAGTCTTCAATACCAGCACCATCAGCACGCTGACCAATAGCGGCGTCATCAGCGGCGCCGGCTTGGTTGGCACTGGCGTGGGCGGCTTCGCAGGCATTGGCATTGGCATTGGCAATTACGGCACCATCGACACGTTGAACAATAGCGGTACCATTGTCGGCAGCGGCAGTACCTTCGTCGTAAGCGGATTTACCATTCACACAGGCGGGATCTACAACTACGGCGTTATTAATGCATTGAATAACAGTATTGGCGGTGTCATCAGTGGTGTCAGCAACGGTCTGGCAAATGATGGGGTGATTGGCACATTGAGCAATGCCGGCACGATCAGTGGCAGCATCAATGGCATTCTCAATAGCGGCACCATTAGCGCACTGGAAAATACCGGTAGCATTTCGACGCTAAAAAATCTGGGTCTCATCGGTGGCGTGTCTGCGGCGCTGGTACTGGATTCCGGCAGCAGTCTGGGCATCCTGAACAACGGTGGCGTGATTGCCGGTTCGATTACCAACGATTCTGCCAACGTGCTGACCATCACCGGCGGCAGTGGCACGATCTTTGGCGTGCTCACTGGTGCGAGCGCCGGTCTCGGCAGCAGTGCCATTGGCAGTATTACCAGCGCTACCGATGTGTACTTCGGCACTGGCAATCAACTGCTCAATGACAATATCACTGTCAATGGCGGTACCGGTACGGTCACCAGCGGCGGCGTTCTGCAAGTCAACAATGTCATCAGCATCAACGGCAACTACGCGCAGAGCGCGGGTTCGACCCTGATCCTCGGGGTGACCAGTCCGGTGTTCAACGGTGATCTCAGTGACAGCGGCTATGGCCGCCTGGTGGTGTCCGGTGACGCAGTGCTTGCTTCCGGTTCCAGCGTCAGTCTGAAGACATTGGGTTATGCCTTCGCCCAAGGCCAACGCTATGTGGTGCTGGCTGCAGGCGGCACCATCGCGGCCACGGGCGTTAATTATTCAGCGACTGGCTATAGCGTCACTGGCAGTATTCAAGGAGATACTCTCAGCAGTGGCTATACCGATTTGATTCTGACGCTGGGGAGTGCGACCAGCACCACGCCGATTAACAATGCGACCAATATCAACGCGACGTCGGCGCTGAGCGGTCTGTTCAATTACGCCGGTACCAATCCATTGATGCTGGGTGTGTTCAACCCGGCAGCGGCGCTGAGTACAGCGGATGCTGCCAATCGGGCCGGCGCAAGGCTGAGTCCGGGATCGGTCCGTAGTGCGACGACTCAGGCCGTCAATGCCTCCAGTGCGGCCGTCAATAATGTCGTCAACGATCGCATGGATGGCATACGGGTAGCGCAAAATGGTGGTGGTGTTGCCACCGGTGAGCGTACGCGTGATATAGGGCTGTGGGGACAAGTGTTCGGTGGTCGTGCAGCGCAAGGCATGCGCGATAATGTTTCCGGTTATCACGCCAATTTCCGTGGTTCGCTACTGGGTGCCGATGGCCTGGTCAGCGATGTGCTGCGGGTCGGTGGTCTGGTCAGTGTGAGCAAGACATCAGTGGCCAGCGATGGTGACAATGTCGGCAGCTCGGCCGACATCAACAACTATGGCTTGACGGCCTATGCTACTTACGACGGTGCCCCGTGGTATGTCAATGTGCAAGCTGGCGTGGCCCGCCAAAAATTCAGCACAGTACGCGATATTAGCTATACCGGCTTTGCCGGCATGGCGTATGGCAATTTCAATGGCAGCCAATATCAGAGTTCGGTGCAGGCCGGCTATCCGCTGAATCTGGATGCCTGGCTGCCGGGCGCAACCCTGACGCCGATTGCAGGTCTGAGCTACAGCAATCTGCGGCAGAATGGCTATACCGAATCCGGTGGCAATGGTGCCGCGTTGACGATCAATGCCTCTTCCAGCACCTCCGTCAAGAGCGAATTGGGCGCGAAGCTGGAGCGCGGCTTCGAGTCCTCTTACGGCAAGTTGCTGCCGTCGGTGCAACTGGGCTGGCGTCATGAGTTCAAGGATGGGGCGACACAGAGCGGAGCCAGCTTTGCTGCGGATAGTACTGGCGCAACGGCGTTTGTGGCGCACGGTGCGACCCCACAGGCCAACCTGGGCGTGCTCAATCTTGGTGTGACGCTGCTGCGCAGCCAGAACCTGAGTCTGACCGGCAAGTACACGCTGGAAGCAGGCGGTGGCTACACGGCACAAACTGCCAGCGTGCAAGTGCGTTGGCGCTATTGAGCGACCGTGGCCAGTGAGCGGTGCCGCTGCGGCATCGCTCACTGGCCTTGCATTCAAGTGTTGATCAGCGCCTGTACTTCATCCCAGGTAGCAGCATAAGCACCGGCGCGGGCCGCCGATAAGGCGGCGCAGGCGGCGGCATAGTGCAGATGGGTCTGCACCGGCGCTGTGGGTTGGCGCAGGATGCTGCCGATCCAGCCACCCATCGAGGCGTCACCGCAGCCGACCGTGTCGATGACTTCGACGCGATAGATCGGCTGTTCGACAATCTGTTCTCCCTTGATCCAGCGCATGCCGCCAGCACCGAGCGTGAGCAGGATTTCTGCTTGTGGTGCCAATGCCTGCAAGGTTGCCAGTGCGTTGCCATCACCGGGAAACAGCTTCTCCAGATCTTCGTCGGAGACCTTGACGTAATGCGACAGCGCCAGCAATTTGCGCATCAGGACGTGATAGCGCGGTTGATCCATCAGCTTGCGCCAGTTGGGATCGAAGGCAATGCGCTTGCCGCGTTGTGCCGCTTCGCCGGCAATTGCCAACAGTCGTGATGCAAGCGGTTCACGGGTCAGGCTGATGCAGCCGAAGTGCAGCACCTTGGCGGCGTCGAGCCAGCCTTCGGGCAATTTGCTGGGATCGAAATGCAGGTCGGCGCTGTCGTCGCCGACGAAGAAATAATGCGGCGGTGTTGTCGAGGTCACCATGGCCAGCAGCGGTGATTTATCGACTTGCTGCAAATAGCGCATGTCGAGCCCGGCGGCTTGCGTCAGACCATAGAGTTCTTCGCCGAAGACATCGCTGCTGATGCTGCCGGCGTAGCCGGTGCCGATGCCCAGGCGCGCCGCCGAGCGCGCCACATTCCAGCAGGCACCGCCGGGCAGGGCTCGCCATTGGCCGTCAGGTTGGCGGATGAAGTCGGTCAGGGCTTCGCCGAAGACGACGAATTCGATGGGCTTGGACATGCTGTCTCCGTATTTTTTAAATGAATAGGGTGAGCGGTTGTTGCGAAATTACCGTGGTGTGTATTACTCGTACTGTCTTCGTCGCAGTCTCTAGCACCACGCATTTCACAACAGCCTCTTCGTGCTTTGGCAGTTCAATTCTCTTGCAGCGCAAACTGTGCGCAGTATTCATCGGTGACCAGGCCGGTGAGCCAGCCACCGCGCAAGGCGGCGCGCACTGCTTCGGCTTTGTTGCGACCACCGGCCAGCGCGATCACCGGCTTGCCGGGCGCAGGGCTGAGCGGCGGTGTGGTGATACGTGCCGCCAGCGGCGACTGCAGCATCTGGCCGTTGGCATCGAAGGCGTGACAGATCAATTCGCCCACCGCACCTTGCTGCTGCAGTTGTCGCACTTCTTCGTCATCGATGAAACCATCTTCATGCATCGCACCGTTGAGCGCGATGGTGCCGATGCCGAGGAACGTGATATCGGCCCGTTGCGCCAGGCCAGTGACGATTTGATAGGCGCGATGATTGCACCATTGCAGACGGTCGGCCTCGCTTTCGGCCACGCGCGGCGCTGGCAGCAGGTAGAAGCGGCTTTGCATTTTTTCGGCAGCGAGCAGGGCGACATCGTAACGATTGGCCGAACCATCGGCGGCAAATGCGCCAATCATGGAGACGATCTGATGTTGCGGGCGTTCCATTTCGGTGATTTTTTCTATCGCTGCCTTGAGGGTGCGGCCGGAGCCGACATTGACGATCAAGGCGGTTTCCTGTCGCAAGTATTGCTCCATCAGTTCAGCACCGGCCACGGCCAGCATCTGCTGAGTTTGCAGTGCTTCGGCAGTGGCGTCGGGCGTCAGTGCAGCCGGTACCACCCGGCATACTTCCAGGCCATAGCGTTGTTGCAAGCCTTGCGCCAGATTCAGGCACGAGCTGATGGGATGGGTGATCTGGACCTTGACCAGATTGGAGGCACCGGCATGCGCCACCATGCGCTGTGCCATCTGGCGCGAAATGCCCAGATGTTCGGCGATTTCATTCTGGGTGTTGCCGGCGACGTAATACATCCAGGCAGCGCGTGCTGCCAGATCGAGCTTGGATGGATTGGATGACATCGGGTTTCCTCTGTGTGAATGACGCTGGCGTAGCGGACGATCCGGCATTGTACGGCGAAGCGCGCTTTGGTTCTGTGGTCAGTGTGTTCGGCCAGTGGCACGTCGCTATTATTGCCAAAATTGAGCATTTGCTCAATCGAAAAGCAAATGCTTGACATTGCTGAGGCAATGTTTGATGATTTGTCCGCAAATAAAATTTTTGCTCACAAACACAATCGAGGCGAAGGACGTTGGGCAATGCGCAGACTGCGTTGTCACAGGCGATCCGAACGCCCGCCCACCATGGAGACAAGCATGAAACTTCGCGCCCCTGTTGCACGTATTGCTGCCGCTATTGCCGTGTTGGCAACTGGATTGGCTCACGCCGATCCGGTCACGCTCAACATCGCATCAATCAACAACCCTGACATGATTGAACTGCAAAAGCTGTCGCCGCAGTTCGAAAAAGCCAATCCCGATATCAAGCTGCGCTGGGTCACCATGGAAGAAAACGTGCTGCGCCAGCGCGTGACCACCGACATTGCCACCAACAGCGGTCAGTTTGATCTGATGACCATTGGTGCGTATGAAGCGCCAATCTGGGCCAAGAAAGGTTGGCTGGCACCGATGACCGGTTTGCCGGCGGATTACGATGAAGGCGACCTGATCAAGACGGTGCGCGAAGGGCTCACTACCGACGGCAAGTTATATGCATTGCCGTTCTACGCCGAAAGCTCGATGACCTATTACCGCAAGGACTTGTTCGCACAAAAGAACTTGACCATGCCGGCCAAGCCGACTTGGGATGACATCGGCAAGTTTGCCGCAGCGTTGCATGATCCGGCGCACGGCGTGTATGGCATCTGCCTGCGCGGTCGTGCCGGTTGGGGCGAGAACATGGCCTTGATTGGCACCATGGTCAATGCCTACGGCGGTCGCTGGTTCGATGAAAAATGGCAGCCTCAACTTGATCAGCCAGAGTGGAAGCAGGCGGTGACGTTTTACGTCGATCTGATGCGCAAATACGGTCCCCCTGGCGCTAGCTCAAACGGCTTTAATGAAAACCTGGTGCTGTTCTCGGGCGGCAAGTGCGGTATGTGGATCGATGCCACGGTAGCTGCCGGTATGCTTTATCACGGCAAGGATTCCAAGGTCTCCGACAAGACCGCCTTTGCACCATCGCCAATGGCGACGACAGACAAGGGATCGCATTGGTTATGGATCTGGTCGCTGGCAGTGCCGAAGTCGTCCAAGTCGCAGGATGCCGCCAAGAAGTTCGCTGCCTGGGCCACTTCCAAGGACTACATCAAGCTGGTCGCCAAGGATAGCGGCTGGGCACTGGTGCCGCCGGGTACGCGCGAGTCGACCTATGCGTCGGAAGACTACAAGAAGGTCTCACCGTTCTCCGCTTTTGTACTCGATGCGATTCAAAATGCGGACGCCAACAACCCGACCGTAAAGCCGGTGCCATACACAGGGATTCAGTTTGCAACCATTCCTGAGTTCCAGTCGATCGGTACTATCACCGGTCAAGCTATCGCTGGTGCGCTGACTGGCAAGAGCACTGTTGACGCCGCCTTGAAAACGGCGCAGGCACAGACGGTGCGGATGATGCGTCAGGGCCGTTATATCAAGTAACTGCGCAAGTCACTGCGCAAGTCACCGCGCAGCATGTGCGGTCAAGTAAGCAAGTCGTCGTGAACGTCATGCCGGTAGCCACCGGCATGACGGTAATCCTGCGCGCTGGCCTGCATTTGAACCTGATTTCCACGCGAGGCCGTTTATGTCATCGCTTTCTCATTCCCGCTCCATGCCATCCGATCTCGATTCCCCGCTCGATCCGCCGCATCAGTCAGGTCGTACCCGTGCGCGTACCCGTGAACGATTCTTGCCGATTCGTCTGCTGCAGGCCCCTTCGGTATTGCTGCTGTTCCTGTGGATGATTGTGCCACTGGCGATGACGGTCTATTTTTCGTTCAATCGCTATAACCTGATGTCGCCGGACCAGACTGGTTTCGTCGGCTTCGACAATTACCGCTTTCTACTGGAAGACCCGGCTTTCTGGCCATCGATAGGTAATACCGCGGTGCTGATCGGCTCGGTACTGTCGGTCAGCGTCATTGGCGGCACCTTGCTGGCGGTGTTGTTCGACCAGCCGTTCCGTGGCCGCGGTATTGCGCGGCTGTTGGTGATCGGCCCCTTTTTTGTCATGCCGACCGTGGCCGCGCTGATCTGGAAAAACATGATCATGCATCCAGTCTACGGTTTGCTGGCAGTGTTCATGCGCGATCTCGGCATGCAGCCGGTGGACTGGCTGGCAGAATATCCGATGCTGTCGGTGATTATCATCGTGTCTTGGCAATGGATACCGTTTGCCTTTCTGATCTTGCTGACGGCACTGCAATCGCTCGATGTTGATCAGAAGGAAGCCGCCCAGTTGGACGGCGCCGGCCCGATAAGGATTTTCTTTTATATCGTGTTGCCGCATCTCAAGCGGGCCATCACTGTCGTGATCATGATTGAGACGATTTTCCTGCTATCCGTCTTTGCGGAAATTTTCACCACGACGGCGGGTGGACCTGGTACGGCCACCACCAATCTGACCTATTTGGTGTATTCGATCGGTTTGCAGCAATTCGATATCGGCATCGCTTCAGCCGGCGGCATCTTTGCGGTAGTGCTAGCCAATATCGTGTCGTTTTTCCTGGTGCGCATGCTGGCGCGCAATCTTAAAGGAGCCAACGAAAAATGAACGGTCACAAAAAAAGTCCGCTCTGGGTCGCGCTGCTGGCGTGGACCTGCGCCATTATCCTGTTCTTTCCGATCTTCTGGATCGCGGTCACTGCGTTCAAGACGGAGCAACAGGCCTATCTGCCGAGTCTGGTCTTTTTGCCGACGTTAGATACGTTTCGCGAAGTGTTTGAGCGTAGCAATTATCTGGCCTTTGTTAAAAATTCGCTGATCGTGTCAATCGGTTCGACCGTGCTGGCCTTGCTGGTAGCGGTGCCGGCGGCGTATTCGATGGCGTTTTTTCCGACCGGGCGTACCCAAAAGCTGTTGTTGTGGATGCTGTCGACCAAGATGATGCCAGCCGTTGGTGTGCTGGTGCCGATCTATCTGTTGGCCAAGAACAGCGGCATGCTCGATTCGGTCACCGGCCTGACGTTGATTTATACGCTGATCAATTTACCGATTGCAGTGTGGATGGCGTTTACTTACTTCAATGATGTGCCCAAGGAAATCCTGGAGGCGGCGCGCATCGATGGTGCCAATGCCTGGCAGGAAATGCTCTATCTCTTGTTGCCAACTTCCATGCCGGGCTTGGCGTCGACTGCCTTGTTGCTGATCATTTTGTCCTGGAACGAAGCATTCTGGAGTCTCAACCTGACCAGTGTTGATGCGGCGCCATTGACGGTGTTCATTGCTTCCTATTCCAATCCCGAGGGTTTGTTCTGGGCCAAGTTGTCGGCCGCCTCGCTGTTGGCGATTGCACCGATCATGGCGCTCGGCTGGCTGGCGCAGAAGCAATTGGTGCGCGGTTTGACCTTCGGCGCCGTCAAGTGAAGAAAGGAACCATGACTCAAACCAGCATCACCCATTTGGTGTGCGATTGCGATGGTGTCTTGCTCGATAGCGAAAGCATTGCACTGCGGGTCTTGCATCAACAGTTGCTGCCCTTGCTGAAACACAGCGCACAAGCCGCCGCATTGCATCAGGCAATTGCGGCGCGCTTGGGCATGTTTACCGAATTGCTGCTCGATGAACTCGACATTGAATTCGGTCTCGGGTTGCAGGCGCAACATTATGCGGCAATCAATGAAGCAGTCGGTCGGGCGTGTAGTGCCGAAGTACAAGCGGTGCCGGGTATTGCCGACGCTTTGGCGCAGATCAGTTTGCCCAAGGCAGTCGCCAGCAATAGTGGTCATGCGCGTATCGAGCAGGGCTTGCGCCGGTGTGGCTTGTTGCCGTTGTTCGATGGGCATATCCATAGCGCCGACGATGTCGGGCGGCCCAAGCCGGCGCCGCATGTGTATCTGGCAGCCGCTGCCGGGCTTGGCGTCGCGCCGCAGCATTGCATCGCCATTGACGACAGTGTCACCGGCGTACATGCGGCGGTGGCCGCTGGCATGCGGGTGTTGGGTTTTACCGGCGTCGCGCATGACAAGCCGGGGATGCAGCGCAAATTGTACGAAGCTGGTGCCGAAATCGTGTTTGACGACATGACGGCGTTTCCGGGTCTGATCGCCGCCGTGTTGGCAGGCAACGTCGGTTAATCAGTTCACAAGCAAAAACCGCATTATCTTTTAGATTGAAATCAGGAGAGCAACATGGCAGCCGTGACTATCAGAAACCTCGCCAAGCGCTATGACGACACCGAAGTCATGCGCGATATCAACCTCGATATCGACGATGGCGAGTTTGTCGTCTTCGTCGGTCCTTCAGGCTGTGGAAAATCAACGCTGTTGCGCATGATTGCCGGTTTGGAAGAGATCAGTACTGGCGATCTCAATATCGGCACGCGCCGCATGAACGATGTGCCTGCTTCCAAGCGCGGCATTGCCATGGTGTTTCAGTCTTACGCACTGTATCCGCACATGACGCTGTATGACAATATGGCATTCGGCCTCAAAATCGCCGGCAAGTCCAAGTCGGAAATCGACAGCGCCGTGCAGCATGCGGCCAAGATTTTGCATATTGATCACTTGCTCGACCGCAAACCGCGTGCCTTGTCGGGCGGCCAGCGCCAGCGCGTGGCGATTGGTCGTGCGATTACGCGCCAGCCCAGCGTATTTTTGTTCGATGAGCCCTTGTCCAATCTCGATGCCGCCTTGCGCGTCAAGATGCGGCTGGAGTTTTCCAAGCTGCACGACGAACTCAAGACCACCATGATTTACGTCACGCATGACCAGATCGAAGCCATGACGTTGGCCGACAAGATTGTGGTGCTTTCGGCAGGCCGCATTGAACAGGTTGGTTCGCCGCAACAGCTGTATCACCATCCGGCCAATCGTTTTGTGGCGGGCTTCATCGGTTCGCCCAAGATGAATTTCATCGAGGGCAGTATCGTCGCGCTCAGCGAAGCTGGTGCCACGGTCGCGTTTGCCGGTGGTGGTCAGCAATTGGCGGCGGTCGAGGTTGGCTCGCTCAAGATTGGTGACCAGGTGACGCTGGGCGTGCGACCCGAGCATCTGGCCATTGCTGCCTCGGTTGAGCAAGCGATTTTGCAGGCACGTTTTACCGCGCTCGAACTGCTCGGTGATTTCTCCTATCTGTACGCCGCCAGTGCCGCTTCCAGCGATGCGCTGATATTGCGCGTATCCGATAGTGTGCAACTGGCGTCTGGCAGTGTGATCGGTGTCACGACAGACGCCCATCGCTGCCATCTGTTCCGTGCCGACGGCAGTGCCGTGCCGCGTCTGGCTTTGCATTAATTTTGAAGAGGAAGAGACGACAATGGCCGATTCCAACAACGCTTTGATCTGGCTGCATATTGGCGCCGGTTCGTTTCATCGCGCACATCAGGCTGTCTATCTGCACCGGCTGCGTGCCATGGGCGATGCACAGGACTTGCGCTGGCAACTGGCGCTGGGCAATATCCGCGACGACATGACCCCGTTATTGCAAGCCTTGCAGGCCAATGACGGTCGCTACACCTTGGAGACGGTGACACCGCAAGGCCAGCGCTCCTATGAAAAAATTGCTGCGATTCGCCAGATCGTGCCCTGGGATGCGCAACTGCAGGCATTGATTGAAGTGGCTGCCGATCCGCGCACGCGCGTGATTTCGTTTACGGTGACCGAGGGCGGTTATTACCTCGACCATGCGCATCAACTTGATGTCAATAATGCTGATCTGGCGGCCGATATCAAGGGCGCGCGCCGTACCATTTACGGTACCGCAGCGGCGATCCTGCGTACCCGCATGGAGCAGGATGGCGGCGCGGTGACCTTGCTCAATTGCGACAATCTGCGTCACAACGGCGAACGCTTCTACGGCGGCCTGCAACAATTCCTGCGTTTGCGTGGTGAAGAAGTCTTGCTCGACTGGATCGGCACGCATGTCAGCAGCCCCAATTCCATGGTCGATCGCATCACGCCGCGGCCAACCGAGGCTGTGCGCCGTCGTGTACACGAAGCCACTGGCGAAGATGACCCTTGTGCCTTGATGGCAGAGTCTTTCATTCAATGGGTGATCGAAGATGATTTCATTGCGGGCCGGCCAGCATTGGAAAAAGTCGGCGTCGAGATGGTGCAATCGGTGCTGCCATATGAAGAAGCCAAAATCCGTATCCTCAATGCCAGCCATAGTTGTGTCGCCTGGGCGGGCACGCTGATCGGACTCAATTACATCCATGAAGGCATGCACAATGCGGACATCCTGCGCATGGCCGATAACTACGTGACCAAGGATGTGATTGCGTGCCTCACGCCGAGTCCGTTGAAGCTGGAAGCCTATCGCGACACTACCCTGGCGCGCTTCGGTAACCCGGCCATCGAGGATACCAACCAGCGCGTGGCGGCGGATGGTTATTCAAAAATTCCAGGCTTTATCCGTCCGACCATCAGCGACTGCATCGCGCGCGGTCATGCGCCGCATGCGACGGCGATGTTGGCGGCGCTGTTCTTTGTGTTCTTGCAGCGCTGGAATGCCGGACAATTGCCCTATCACTATCAGGATGGTGTATTTGACGCCGCCGCCGTGCGCAGGATGCTCAATGCGCCCGATCCTTTGGGTATTTATTGCGCCGATACCTTGTTGTGGGGCGAGCTAGCCGGTAGCGAGACCCTGGAATTGTTGCTGCGCGCGGCAGTGGCGCATGTCGAGGCCTGGCTGGCGGCTTCGACTACAATGCCAGCCAAAGCCAAGAACAACTAAGGAGTGCCATGTATCTCGGGATCGACCTAGGTACGTCGGAGATCAAGGCCGTCGTCATCGACGGCGAGGGCCAGCTATTGGCTCTCGCCGGTACTGCGCTGACGGTGTCGCGCCTGCATCCGCGCTGGTCGGAACAAGCGCCGCAACATTGGTGGCAAGCCACCAGTGACACTATCGCCAAGTTGCGTGAGCAGCTTGGTGCGGCGCAGTTTGCAACGATTCGTGCGATCGGCCTGTCGGGCCAGATGCATGGTGCGGTATTGCTCGATGCGCAAGATCAGGTCTTGCGTCCGGCGATCCTGTGGAGCGATTCACGCAGTACCGAGGAATGTGCCGAATTGAGTCGACGCGCCCCGGATCTGCAGCAGATTGCTGGCAATCTTGCCATGCCCGGATTCACTGCGCCCAAGCTGTTGTGGGTGGCGCGCCATGAGCCGCAGCTGTTTGCTCAGGTAGCGACGGTATTGTTGCCCAAGGATTGGTTGCGGCTGCAAATGACAGGCCTGAAGATCTCTGATCCTTCCGATGCTGCCGGTACCTTGTGGCTGGATGTGGCGCGGCGCGATTGGTCCGATACCCTGCTGGCTGCCAGTGGCATGCAGCGCTCGCAGATGCCGACGCTGGTCGATGGCAGTCGGGCTTCTGGTTACTTGTTGCCTGCAGTGGCAAAGGCCTGGGGTTTGTCACCCGACGTAGTGGTGGCCGGTGGCGCTGGCGATGGCGCGGCTAGCGCAGTCGGCATCGGTGCGATCAATCCGGGCGATGGCTTTTTGTCATTGGGGACCTCGGGCGTGCTGTTTGTGGTCAATGACTGCTTCCGGCCCAATCCGGCGCGCGCGATCCACGCGTTTTGCCACACCTTGCCGCAGCGCTGGCATCAGATGAGTGTAATGTTGTCAGCCGCCAGTTGCCTGCGCTGGTTTTGCCGTTTGTGCAGCGTTGATGAAGCCAGCCTGTTGCAGGAAGTGGCGGTGCTGAGCGTCGATGAGCTGGCCAATGCGCCGTTGTTCCTGCCGTATCTGTCGGGTGAACGTACGCCCCACAATGACCCGTATGCACAAGGCATGTTTCACGGCCTGTCGCCCGAGCATCAGCGTGCGGCGTTGGCTTATGCGGTGCTCGAAGGCGTCTGTTTCGGCATGGTCGACGGCCTCGATGCCTTGCGCGCGGCCGGCACCGATGTGCGGCAATTGTCGCTGGTCGGTGGCGGTGCACGCAGCACATACTGGGCGCAGTTGCTCAGCGATGCACTCAACGTGCGCATCGTCACGCATGTCGGCAGCGAAGCCGGCGGTGCGCTGGGTGCAGCGCGGCTGGCTTGGTTGGCGGTGGGCGGCGTTGAGGCGGAAGTCTGCCGCAAGCCGCCGCAGCAAGATCAGTTCGATCCGCAGCCGCAGCGTCACGCAGCATTGCAGCCACGCCTGCAGCGTTACCGTGATATCTACCGACCCATGCCACCACTGGCCGAGCGGCAATAAAAAAGGCAGCCAAGCTTGCGCTGGCTGCCTTTTGACGTTGCCGTCCAGGGCGCTTATTTGTGCTGGAACTTGAATACGGCAATCGCTTGCAGCAAACGGCCAGTCTGGTCTTCCAGGCTGCAGGCAGCAGCTGCAGCTTCTTCGACCAGGGCCGCATTTTGCTGGGTGGCCTGGTCCATGTCGGTCACGGCTTGATGGACTTGGGTAATGCCGGTACTTTGTTGCTGCGTGGCGACGGTGATTTCGTTCATGATGCCGGTGACGCGTTTGACCGAATCGACGATCTCGGTCATGGTATTGCGGGCATCGTCGACCAGACGGTTGCCGATGTCGACCTTCTCGACCGAGTCTTCGATCAGTGTCTTGATTTCCTTGGCGGCGCCCGCTGAACGTTGCGCCAGGCTGCGTACTTCCGATGCCACCACCGCAAAGCCACGACCCTGTTCACCGGCTCGCGCCGCTTCGACCGCGGCATTCAGGGCCAGGATGTTGGTCTGGAAAGCGATGCTGTCGATTAGGCTGATGATGTCGACGATTTTCTTCGACGAGGCGCTGATTTCGCTCATGGTGATGCCGGTCTTGGCCACCACGTCGCCGCCCTTGACGGCGATCAGCGATGCCGAGGCCGCCAACTGGTTGGCTTGCAAGGCGCTGTCTGCATTCTGGCGCACGGTGCCGGCCAGTTGCTGCATGCTGGAGGCAGTCTCTTCCAGATTGGCGGCCTGTGATTCGGTGCGGCGTGACAAGTCCATGTTGCCGGTGGCGATTTCGCGTGTGGCGCCATTGATCGATTCGACGTTGGAGCGCACATCGCCGATGATGGCCGTCAAATTGATGTTCATCTGGCGCAGCGCACGCAACAGGCGGCCGATTTCATCGTGGCGGTCGGAGCTGACGGTGGTGGACAGGTCGCCACCGGTAATGGCATAGGTGGCCTCCAGTGCCGCACTGATCGGGCGCACCAGCGCCGAGTGCAATGCATACCAGATATACAGTGTCACGCCCATGGCGACGATGCAGATGCCGGTATTGAGTTTGCTGTGATCGGCAAAGAAGCTCGCGCTGCCAGCCAGCAGTTGCAACAGCAGCAGCGTGATCATCGACAGATTAATGCGGGTCTTGAGCTGGATCTTGCCGAGTTTGCCGATCCAACCGGCCACACCGGTCCTGACCACGTTGCCTTGTTCGATGGCAATGCCTTTGGCTTTGTCCTTGCGAATGTCGGCGTAGAGCTTTTCGGCAGCAGCCACGTCTGCGCGTACCGGTTTGGTCCGCACCGACATGTAACCGATGATCTGGCCTTTTTCACGCACTGGCGTAATGTTGGCACGCACCCAGTAGTGATCGCCACTCTTGCGGCGATTCTTGACCAGGCCGGTCCAGGGGATGCCTTTCTTGACGGTCTTCCACATGTCGGCAAAAGCCTGAGCCGGCATGTCGGGATGGCGCACGATGTTTTGCGGCGCGCCCATCAGGTCTTCTTCGGCAAATCCGCTGACTTCGATGAAGTAGGGGTTGACGTAAGTGATGTTGCCCTTCAGATCCGTTTTTGAAACGATCGATTTGCCGTCTTGTAATTCATATTCGACGTTTGTTACCGGCAGATTCATCCGCATCTTTTTCCCTCGTGACATGAACACAATAATTGCGCCGCCTGTAGGAGCGACGATTGGCATGACACATCAGAAATTGCTTTGCGGCAATTTTACTTTGCCTGGCCCTGGGGGGGCGAAGCATCCAGCTCGCTGGGTGATGGTCTGCCAAAAACTGCAGTGTATGTCGGATAAAAAGAGCAATACATGACCACGGTCAATATTATCAACAATGGCAGCAAAATAAACATGATGATGTTGATGTTGTCGATCATCAGAGCCACGATGGTGCTCACCAGCGCTGGCAAGACAATGCTCAGCAGCAACCAGCTCAGGCCATAGACGAGGAAGGCGCGGCCATTGCGGCGCACCGCATAGAAGCTATAGAACAAGGCTTTACCTAGCGGCATTTGTTGCCACATGATCAATGGTGCGGCGAACCAGAATGCCATCGCTGCCGGCAAATAGACCAGCACGGCGACGATCATGGCCAGGCGGATGTTGCTGCCGACGATGGCTTCCGCATCGAGGTTGGCGCCGGCCATGGCCTTGAAGAAGGTACCGCCATCGACCACACTGGAGATGATGATCGCGACGAAGGCCGCAAGCGCATACAACACACCCAGCGCCAGCAGGCGCCGTAGCGCCGGCGAGCGGAAACCGACCAGCAGCAGGTTGGGATAGACGCGCTTGCCTTGCTCGATCTGCACGCAGGCTTGCATGAAGGCCATGGCAAACACGGGCACCAGTATTAGCGACAAAATCTGCCCGAGCACCGGTATCATGCCCAGCGCCAGCATCAGGAACATATAGCTCAGAAACAGCGTTGAGACTTCTGCGGGTTGCTTGCGAAATAGTGCAACGCCTTCCTTGAGCCAGGTCCAGCCGTTTTTTGCGGGCAATTTTTCCATAATCAATTCAGTGGTGGAGTGACGCTATTGATGCGCAATCGCAGGATACGTTCAAAATGGGTGGGATCATGCGGCGTCAGCATTTCGGCGCTGCGCGGCAAGTAAAAATCATACAGACGCGATACCCAGAAGCGCAAGGCGGCAGCGCGCAAGCAAGCATTCCAGGCTTGCCGTTCGGCACCGGTAAAGGGCCGTACGGCGTGGTAGGCATTGAGCATCGCCTGTACCCGCGGCAAGTCCAGTGCACCTGTGGCCAGGTCGATGCACCAGTCGTTGACGGTTACGGCCAGGTCGAACAGCCAGGTATCGCAGCCAGCAAAATAAAAATCGAAGAAACCGGTCAGGCGTTCGCCGACAAACATGGCATTGTCGCGGAACAGGTCGGCATGGACCGGACCGTTGGGCAGGTAGGCGTAGAGTGCCGAGGCGGCAAACGCTTCCTGAAATTGTAGTTCATTACGCAGCAACTCCTGCGTCTCGGCGTTCAGGTAGGGCAATACCACCGGCACTGTCTCACGCCACCAGCGTAAGCCGCGCAGATTGGGCTGACGCATGTCGAAGTCCTGCGCCGCCAGATGCATGTTGGCCAGCATGTTGCCGACTTCGGCGCAATGGGCCGGCTGCGGTTGCGGCTGCGATTTGCCTTCCAGTTTGGTGACGATGGAGGCGGGCTTGCCATTGAGCACATTGATGATACTGCCGGCCTGATTGGGAATCGGCGCAGGCACCAGTACATCACGCTGGGCCAGATGGCGCATCAGTTCCAGATAAAACGGCAGTTGTTCCAGATCCAGTTTTTCGAACAGGGTCAGGACGTACTCACCACTTTCGGTTGTGATGAAGAAGTTGCTGTTTTCGATGCCGGACGCAATGCCCTTGATCGCCAGCGCTTTACCGAGCGAAAACTGAGTGATCCAGCCTGAAAGCTCATCAAGGCTGACCGGAGTAAAAACTGCCATGTGCGGAAATGAAAGGAGACTAAGGGCAGCCCGGACGACGCATTCCTGCTGTCCGGGCTGGGGGAGTTACTTATCGGTATTGTTATCTTTGGTGCTGCTCTTGCTGCCGCCGAGGTCAAATTCCTTGATGACCCATTGCGCATTGGCCGGTGGGCCGCTCTGGGCATCGCCAGGCACGGAATTGCCGACTTGCGTGGGTTTCAGATAATAGGTGCTTGGGCCGGACTTGACCTTGATTTCCTTGGTTTGGCCGTGATCGCGGCGTTCGGTGATGCTGTTGCCGCTGGCTTCGCCGTCACCCGGTTTCTTGATGGTCACTGCCGGTGGTTCGCCCTCGTCCAGCGTTTGCAGTTCAGGCGGCGGTGGTGCCACGCCTGCAGGCGCGGCTTGTTGCGCCTGCGCCAGCGACAGGCTGCCTGCGGCCAATATGGCCAACAATGCGGCTTTTGACCAGACTTGTGTGTGGTTCATGATGATTCTTCTATAGAAGTTGAACGAGATGTTCTCATTGTAACAAACCGCCCCGGTTTCCTGAGTGAAACGGACATCTCAGTGACGCCCGGAGTACTTGTCACTAGCTTACGCCGCTTCATAGATACATGCCGGTCTGTTGCTCGGTCTCGGCATCCTTGCCAATCGGCTTCTTACGCTCGTCATAGAATTTCTGGATGGCGGGCACAATTTCAGCCGGATCATCAATAACTTGCAGCAAATTGAGGTCTTTTGCCGAAATCATGCCGTCATCGACCAGCGTGCTGCTGATCCATTGCATCAGGCCGCTCCAGAATTGGCTGCCGACCAGGATCACCGGCATTAGGCGTGACTTGCCGGTTTGCATCAGGGTCAGTGCCTCGGTCAATTCGTCGAGCGTGCCGAAACCGCCTGGCAGTACTACATAGGCGTCGGCATATTTGACGAAGGCGACCTTGCGTGCAAAGAAATGACGGAAGGACAGCGAAATATCTTGCCAGGGATTGCCGTGCTGTTCGTGCGGCAATTCGATGTTCAGGCCAACCGATGGCGAGGCGCCGTCGAAGGCGCCTTTATTGGCCGCTTCCATGATGCCGGGGCCGCCGCCGGAAATGACGGCGAAACCAGCATCCGACAGACGACGGGCGATGTCGATGCACAAGGCATAATGCGGATCTTCGGGTTTGGTACGGGCCGAACCGAAGATCGATACCGCCGGACGCAGTTCCGACAAGCGCTCGGTGGACTCGATAAATTCTGCCATAATCGTGAGTACATGCCATGACTCGCGTGCTTTCTTGGCCGTAGCGCGCTCGATGTCGTCAACTTCCCGCAGTCGCGGTACATTTTTTCCTCTAGTTTCCATATGCAAAAAACCTTGTTGTTAGTTGATGGTTCCAGCTACCTCTATCGGGCGTTTCATGCCTTGCCCGATATGCGTAATGCGGAAGGTGCGCCGACTGGTGCGTTGTACGGCATCATCAATATGCTGCGTCGCCTGCGTAACGATTATCCCGCAAGTTATATCGCTTGTATATTTGATGCCAAGGGCAAGACCTTTCGCGATGACCTGTACGCCGACTACAAGGCTACACGCAAATCGATGCCAGAAGATTTGGCGTTACAAATTGAGCCGATTCATGCCGCCGTGCGTGCACTTGGCTGGCCGATCCTGATGGTCGAGGGCATCGAAGCCGATGATGTTATTGGTACGCTCGGGGTGCGTGCTGCCGAAGTGGGCTTGAAGACGATTGTCTCGACCGGCGACAAGGACATGGCGCAGTTGGTCAATGACCAGGTCACGCTGGTCAACACCATGAGCAACGAGACGATGGACCGCGCCGGCGTGATCGGCAAGTTCGGCGTGCCGCCGGAACGCATCGTTGATTATCTGAGCCTGATCGGCGACACCGTCGACAATGTCCCTGGTGTAGAAAAGTGCGGACCGAAAACCGCCGTCAAATGGCTGACCCAATACGATTCGCTCGATGGCGTCATTGCCAATGCGGACAAGATTACCGGTGTGGTTGGTGAGAATTTGCGTCGTGCCTTGCCATGGTTGCCGCAGGCGCGCGTGCTGGTGACCATCAAGACCGATTGTGACTTGTCGGAACATATGGAGTCGATCATCGACTCACTGACGGTGCAAGCGCAGGACAACGATATCTTGCGCGAGCTGTTTGCGCGCTATAACTTCCGTACCTGGTTGCGCGAGATCGATAGTGCCGGGGCCAAGGCACCTGCCGCGCCCGCAGCACCCGCGGGCGATACCAGCGCGGCGGTAGTTGCGGCCGGTTCGGTCGCTGCGCCGCAGGGCGGCTTGTTTGACAGTACCGCGCACGTCGTCACTGAATATGAAACCGTATTGACTGAGGCAGAACTGGATGCCTGGATTGCGCGCATCAACGCCGCCGAACTGACCGCCGTCGATACCGAAACCACGTCGCTCATTCCGATGCAGGCGCAGTTGGTCGGCATTTCGCTGTGCTGTGAAGTGGGGCGTGCTGCCTACATTCCGGTGGCGCACAACTATCAAGACATGCCGGCACAATTGCCGCGTGAATTGGTGCTGGCCAAACTCAAGCCATGGCTGGAAGACCCGAGCAAGCCCAAGCTGGGCCAGAACCTGAAATACGACAGCCACATTTTTGCCAATCAGGGCGTGCAATTGCGCGGCATTGTGCATGACACCTTGCTGCAATCGTATGTGTTTGAATCGCATCGCACGCACGACATGGATAGCCTGGCGCTACGCCATCTCAATCGGACCACCATCAGCTATACCGATGTGTGCGGTAAGGGCGCAGCGCAAATCGGCTTTGAGCAGGTCAATATCGAGCGCGCGACCGAGTATGCCGCTGAAGATGCTGACGTCACGCTGGCACTGCATCAAGCCATGTGGCCGCAGGTGGCAGAAAACGCCAAGCTGCGCTTCATCTATGAAAACATCGAAGTGCCGACCTCGGTTGTGCTGCAAAAGATCGAACGCAATGGCGTGCTGATCGATGCCGACATTCTTGCCACACAATCGCACGAACTGGGCAAACGCATGCTGGAGATCGAACAGCAAGCCTATGCATTGGCCGGTCAGCCATTCAACCTGAATTCGCCCAAGCAGCTCGGTGAAATCCTGTTTGAGAAATTGCAACTGCCAGTGGTCAAGAAAACCCCGTCCGGCACGCCATCGACCGATGAAGAAGTGTTGCAGAAACTGGCCGAAGATTATCCATTGCCGAAGATTCTGCTCGACTATCGTGGCCTGGCCAAACTGAAGTCGACCTATACCGACAAGCTGCCGAAGATGGTTGACCCGACCACTGGTCGCGTGCACACCAACTATGCGCAAGCAGTGGCCGTGACCGGACGGCTGTCGTCCAACGATCCGAATCTGCAGAACATTCCGATTCGCACCGCGGAAGGTCGCCGCATTCGCGAAGCGTTTGTGGCACCGGCAGGTAGTGTGATCATTTCGGCCGACTATTCGCAAATCGAGTTGCGCATCATGGCGCACATCTCGGAAGACGCCAACATGCTCAAGGCGTTTGCCGACGGCGAAGATATTCACCGCGCCACGGCAGCGGAAATTTTTGGCGTCGCGCTCGGCGACGTCACTAGCGAGCAGCGTCGTTATGCCAAGGTGATCAACTTCGGTTTGATCTATGGCATGAGTGCGTTTGGTCTGGCAGGCAATCTGGGGGTTGAGCGCGCGGCGGCGCAGATGTATATCGACAAGTATTTCCAGCGCTTTGCCGGCGTCAAGCAGTTCATGGATAACACGCGCGTGGACGCCAAAGCGCAGGGATATGTCGAGACCGTGTTCGGGCGTCGTTTGTGGCTGCCCGAAATCAATTCGCCGAACGGCCCGCGCCGGCAAGGCGCGGAGCGGGCAGCGATCAATGCGCCAATGCAGGGCACGGCCGCCGATCTGATCAAACTGGCAATGATTGCGGTGCAGGATTGGCTGGAGCGCGATGGCTTGCGATCGAAGATGATTATGCAAGTGCATGATGAACTGGTGTTGGAAGTGCCCGACGCCGAGGCGGAATTGGTGCGCATGAAATTGCCGGAACTGATGAAAAATGTTGCGGAGTTGAAAGTTCCCTTGCTTGCCGAGGTAGGATCAGGTAAAAACTGGGACGAAGCCCATTAACAGTTTGGGGGAGCTACTGCGCGACTCAGCTTGCGGCCTGCGATGCTCACCGTACGTCAAGTACGGTTGCGCTTCTCGGCCGCAATCTGAGCCGCTCGCTACGCTCCGCCAAGCTGCGGATAGGTTGTATCGCTCGCTTTGCTGGCGCTGTGTTGACGAATGGGTGGTACAAAAAATAATCAAAATGCATCATGGGCATCGCACGATGCTGATGATGAGACGTAAGACGATATAAAAAATACAAGAAACAAAGAGACAGGAAGCTGTTGCGATTGAAGTTGGCTGTGACGTCGACACAAACATCTGCATGGCGTAGCGACGGACATGGCTTTTTTAATGGCAGGGGCTTCTCAGGGATCGATGCGATCGCGATAACGAGGAGGCGTCATGAAGGCAGGGATGAAAGTGGGTACGCGGCTGGGACTGGGCTTTGCCTGGGTGGTGCTGCTGCTGGTGGCAGTGACGGTGTTTGGCTTGTACAACATGGCACAGATGCAGCGGCGCTTTCTCGATGTGGTCAGCGTCAATAATCCGGAAACCAAACTGGTCGGCGAAATGATCGCTACCGTGCAGGAACGCTCGATTTCCCTGCGCAATCTGATGTTGCAGGGCGGCGCCGATGATATTGAGAAAGAAGCGGCATATATCGGCGCACAAACCAAGAAGTACCAGGCCGCCGAGCAGCAGTTGCGCAGCATGTTTGCTGCTGAGTTAAGTACCACGGACGAAGAAAAATCGGCACTGCCCAAAGTCAAGGTCCAGGCCGATGCCGCGCACAAGCTCATTGATCAGGCGGTGGACCTGGGGCTCAAGCGTGAAGCCTACGAATTGGCGCAATTCCTTAAAGAAGAATATCTGCCGGTACAACAAAAATGGCATGCCGAACTGACCGCGCTCGGCAATCTCGAAGAACGGCAGAATCAGGAAGCCGCGCGCGCTAGTACCAGCGCCTATGACGCGGCACGCTGGCTGATGCTGGTCACCAGCGTCATTGGCGTGGTCACGGCGTTGCTGGCGGCCTTGTGGATTACGCGCAATCTGCTCAGGAAGCTCGGTGGTGAACCCGACTATGCCGTGGCTATTGCCGGCCAGATTGCCGATGGTGACCTGGCTGCGCATATTGCGATCAAAGCCGGTGATCAGGATAGCCTGTTGGCCGCAATGAAACTGATGCGCGATAAATTGGCCGCATTGGTCATGCAGGTGCGCACCGGTTCGGAGACGATTAGCACGGCTTCAGTCGAAATCGCTCGCGGCAATCTTGATCTGTCGGCGCGTACCGAGCAACAGGCCGGTTCGCTGGAAGAGACGGCGTCGTCCATGGAGCAGCTCAATTCCACCGTCAAGCAAAATGCCGAGAGTGCCTTGCAGGCCAACAAGCTGGCGGTTGCAGCATCGGACGTGGCAGTGCAAGGCGGTAGTGTGGTGGCGCAGGTGGTGGCTACCATGGCGTCGATCAATGCCTCTTCGCAAAAGGTGGTCGACATCATCAGTGTGATTGACGGCATTGCGTTTCAGACCAATATCCTGGCCTTGAACGCGGCAGTGGAGGCGGCGCGCGCCGGTGAGCAGGGGCGTGGCTTTGCCGTGGTGGCGTCGGAAGTACGCAGTCTGGCACAGCGTTCGGCATCGGCCGCCAAGGAAATCAAGGTGCTCATCGGCGATTCGGTCGACAAGGTGGAAACCGGCAGCAAACTGGTCGAGCAGGCCGGCGCCACGATGCATGACATCGTCGTCAGCATCCAGCGCGTCACCGACGTGATGTTGGAAATTACCAGTGCCAATACCGAGCAGAGCAGCGGTATTGAACAGGTCAACCAGGCCATCATCCAGATCGATGACATGACCCAGCAGAATGCCGCACTGGTGGAACAGGCCGCCGCCGCCGCACAAGCCTTGCAGGACCAGGCTGGTAATTTGACCGAGTTGGTTAGCGTGTTCAAACTCGATGGCGGGTTGACCCACAGCAGGCAATTCGCCGCACACAACGCGCGCACTATCGATATCACGCCGCTAACACCGCAACTGCGAGACAGCATGGCGGCGTAGCGAAACAGGGAATGTCATGCGGCTCTTCTAGAATCCCTGACGCAGCCAAACCGATAGCGTCACCCCTTAGTGCAGTTTTGATGATTGGAGGTGGGTATGAACGATCCGCAGAATGATGTCGATAGCCTGACCGGCACCACTGGCCTGTTTGATGCCGGTAACCGGCGCGCTTTCATCAAGACTGCCTTGGGCACCGGCTTTGCCGCCGCGGTATTGCCCGTGTGTGCGCAGACCATGATCAAGACCGATACCGTCGGCTTGACGGCCGGTGAAGTCAGCATTGTCGTCAACGGCCAAAAAGTGCCGGCCTATCGTGCGCAACCGGAGGGCAAGACCAATTTGCCGGTGATCCTGGTGTTGTCGGAGATTTTCGGTGTGCATGAACATATCGCCGATGTTGCGCGCCGTTTCGCCAAACTCGGTTATCTGGCAATCGCCCCTGATCTGTTTGTGCGGCAGGGCAATCCCGCCGCGTATCCAACCATTGCCGAACTGAATAAGGAAATCATCTCCAAGGTCCCCGATGCCCAAGTGCTGGGTGACATCGATGCCTATATTGCCTGGGCCAAAGATAACAATGGCGATATCGACAAGGTCGGCATCAATGGTTTTTGCTGGGGCGGCCGGTTTGTCTGGCTCTATAGCGCCCACAATCCCAAGGTCAAGGCCGGGGTCGCCTGGTACGGCCGTCTGGTCGGAGAGAAGAGTGCGCTGATGCCGCAGTTTCCAATCGACATCGCGCCGACGCTGAAGGTGCCGGTGCTCGGGTTGTATGGCGGCAAGGATGGCGGTATTCCAGTGGCGACCGTGGAGCAGATGAAAGAAGTATTGCAAAAGGCCGGCAACAAGTCGGCGTTCGTCGTGTTTCCAAATTCCGGTCATGCGTTTCATGCTGACTATCGGCCCAGCTATGTGGAAGCCGATGCCAAGGATGGCTGGCAGCGGGCGATTGCCTGGTTCAAATCACACGGTGTGGCGTGATGCGGCAAGGCAAGGCAGGCAGGGTGGTGCACGCCAGATTTTGGGGAGCGATCAGTAGGCCCGGAAAGTCCTTGCACTGATTTAGATCAAAAAATGGCAAAAAGGGATGGCTTGCGTCATCCCTTTTTTATTGCCGAGCCCAGCTTGCGCGTGATAGCGGCGTGGCGCTGGACATGGCACACAGCTTGCTAGATTGAAGACTGAGTAGAAGCGGCTAGCCGTCGATCCAACAACCATCGACTGTGGGGCATTGCTCGTGACGCTACCGGAATCTTCCGGTAGTTCCTGTAAATACATGGGACACGACGATGCTGCGCCGACTACCTTTCTGTAGTACCTCCTCTGCATTTCACTCCCCTTGGCATGGCTTATGGCGCGACGGCTTTGATGGCCCTCGTCCACAGCGCATGTCGCATGCGCATCGCTGATCGTGTTTATCCCATTACCCACCTGAAAGGAAGGCCATGAGCAAAAGAACATCCCTCATCCGCATCGCCGCCGTATTGATTGCTGCTTTATCACTGCATGCTGCAGCACAGGCGCAAGCGCTGGAAAAGGTCACGCTGTTGAGTAACTGGTATGCGCAGGCAGAACACGGCGGTTTCTATCAGGCCGTGGCCAAGGGTATTTACAAGAAATACGGCATGGATGTCACCATCAAGATGGGCGGGCCGCAAGTCAACAATATGCAGATTCTGGTGACCGGCCAGGCTGATTTCAGTATGGGTTACGACTTTGCGGTGCTGACTGGCATCGAGCATGGTTTGCCGCTGGTAACAGTCGGCACATCGTTCCAGTCGGACTTGCAGGGCATGATGACGCATGCCGATGTCAGCGGGCTCGGTGCGCTCAAGGGCAAGACTATCCTGGTGGCCGGTTCCGGACAAACCAGCTGGTGGCCGTGGATGAAGGCCAAATATGGCTACACCGATGCCCAGACCAAGGCGTATACCTTTAATTTGCAGCCGTTCTTTGCTGATCCGAATGTGGTGCAGCAAGCCTATCCTTCCTCCGAATTATTCCAGGCTGAAAAGACCGGTGCCAAGGCCAAATTCTTCCTGTTCGCACAGGAAGGATATCCACCGTATGGCACCACCATCGTGACCTTGCAAAAGACCGTGGCGGGCAAGCCTGATCTGGTCAAGCGCTTCGTCAAGGCAACCGCCGAAGGCTGGAAGAGTTACCTGGAAGACCCGGCACCGGCCAATGCGCTGATCAAGCAGGACAACAAGGAAATGAGCGATGAGCAACTGGTCTATGCCGTCAAGAAGATCAAGGAATTGAAAGTCGTCACCGGCGGTGATGCTGCCACGCAAGGCATTGGTGTGATGACCGATGAACGCTGGAAAAAGACCTACGACACCATGGTCTCGACTGGCTTGCTCAAGGCCGACGTCGATTACCACAAGGCCTATACCACGCAGTTCGTCAAAGACATGCACGTGATGCCATAAGTGTGGTGCGCCATTACCGCATCTGCTGCGGTAACGGCGCCGCCGATTGTCAATGTAGTCAATCATTTGTGTGAGGACGCCATGATTCTATATACACCACCCAAAACCGCGCAACGCTTGCCGGTGATTGATTTCGCCGATGCCTTTTCGCCGGAGTTGGCGCGGCGCGAAGCGGTCGCTTGGGAGATTCACAAGATCGCGCGCGATGTCGGCTTCTTTTACCTAGTCAATCATGGCGTGCCGCAAATGCTGGTGGACGGTCAGTTCGATTGGGCGCGCCGCTTCTTTGCCGCGTCTGATACGGTCAAGGCCAGTGTCGACATGACCTTGTCACCGGCAGGCTTCGGTTACGAGCGCATCGGTACGCAAGCGCTCGATGATGGTCCGACCGATCTGAAAGAGGGCTTTCAGTTTGGCACCGACTTGCCGCTCTCGCATCCCTATGTGCAGCAGGGCGTGCTGCGCTACGGCCACAATTTATGGCCGCAGGAATTGCCTGCTATGCGTGCCCATGCTTTGCAATATCACGCCGCCATGCGTGTGCTGTCGCAACGGCTGTTGGCGATCATTGCGCTGTCGCTGCAATTGCCAGAGACATTTTTTGATTTCTGTCTGGGCACGCCGATTGCCACCCAACGCATGTTGCACTATCCGCCGCAACCGGCGCAGGCCCAGCACAACCAGATCGGTGCCGGCGCGCATACCGACTGGGGCTTGGTGACCGTATTGGCGCAGGATGATATCGGTGGCCTTGAAGTGTGTAATGCCGATGGCGACTGGGTGCGCGCCACACCGGTGCATGGCAGCTTCGTGGTCAATATTGGTGACTTGCTGCAGCGCTGGAGCAACGACCTCTATCACAGCAATCTGCATCGCGTGCGCAACGACAATCCGGTGCCGCGCTATTCCTTGCCGTTTTTCATGGATGGCGATCATGCGGTGACCGTGTCGTGCCTGCCCTCGTGCTGTTCCGAACAGCGGCCGGCGCGCTATGCGCCGTGCACGATCGGTGAGTATCTGGCGCAGAAGGTCCAGGAAACCTTTGGTGCGGCCAGTGTGCTGGCAGCAGCAGGTTGAATAATTGAATAGTTGAAAACGGCGAAGGCGACCACGATGGCGCGCCGGCTGTTAGGTTCTCAAGGAGTGGCAACATGTTAGTGACAAAACAAAAGGTCTTGCGCAAATTCTGGTACGCAGTGATGCCGATTTCACTGCTCGAAGACGGTCCCAAGCCGTTCACGCTGTTGGGTGAGAATATCGTGGTGTGGCTCAAGTCGCCGGGCAAGCCGGCAGCGCTGCAAGATCGTTGCTGTCATCGCACCGCCAAATTGTCCAAGGGCTTTGTCGAGAATGGCAATATCGTCTGCGGTTATCACGGCTGGACTTATGATTGTTCCGGCACCTGCGTGCGCGTGCCGCAGAACGCCGACGGCGCTGTGCCGGCGGGGGCCATGGTGCAGTCGTATTACTGCGAGGAGCGCTATGGTTATGTCTGGGTGGCGCTGGAAAAACCGCTGCGCGATATTCCCTTCTTTCCGGAAGAAGCCACGCCTGGCTATCGCCGCATTTTTCAATTCTATGAACGGTGGGACACCAGCGCGCTGCGCATGATGGAAAACTCCTTCGACAACTCCCATTTCAGCTACGTGCATCGGGCCACATTTGGACTCTACGATCAGCCTAAGCCGGAGAAATATGAAATCAACGAAACCGATTATGGGTTCGAGGCAGAAACGCTGGTGCCGATCAAGAATGTGCCGGCCAGCTATCGTGTCACCGGCAGCACCAGCGACACCACCATGCGCCACATGTTCAACCGCTGGTATTTGCCGTTTGCGCGCCGCTTCGGCTGCACCTATCCGGAGTCGGGCCGCCATCACATCATTTACAACTGTGCCACACCGATCGACGATGGTTCCATCATGCTGGCGCAATGGCTGTATCGCAACGACACCGAAGAAGACTGTTCGGAAGCCGAACTGATTGCCTGGGATGCGCCGATTCTGGTGGAAGATCGCGAGATTCTCGAAGCCACTGATCCGGATGCCTGCATCGATGTGCGCCGCAAGCAGGAGTTTCACATGGTGTCGGACCGTCCTGGTCTGATCATGCGGCGCATGCTGTTGTTGTTGCTGGAAGAGCATGGCGAGACAGAAGTTTTTCGCAGCAAAACTTGAATCCACCGCTGGGAGCCATGATGAAACGAGACAATCAGCACTTGCCGCCGCTGGCGGCATGGCAACATAAGGACATCGGCTCAGCCGTCGCAACCGGGGCCGCCGATGCGGTGCTCAGCGCGCAGCGGGTGGAGAAAACCTATCGCAACGGCACGCGCGCGCTCGACGAGGTCAAGCTCGATATCCAGCGCGGTGAATTTGTCTCCTTGCTGGGGCCGTCCGGTTGCGGCAAGAGCACTTTGTTGAAAATGTTTGCCGGACTGGAAGAGCCTTCGCACGGCCATATCCGCTGGTGGGGCAAGAACCTGGCCACGGTGGGCGCCGAAGGCCACACGCTGGCGATGGTGTTTCAGGAAGCCACGTTGATGCCCTGGGCCTCGGTCGAGCAGAATGTGCGTCTGCCGTTGGAGCTGAACCGCATGCCGCGTACCGAAAGCAATCTACGCGTGCGCGATGCCTTGCAATTGGTGGGATTGGAAAAATTTCAGCATGCCTACCCACGCGAGCTGTCGGGCGGCATGCAAATGCGCGCCTCGATTGCCCGCGCCTTGGCGACCCGGCCCAATCTGTTGCTCATGGATGAGCCCTTTGGTGCACTCGATGAGTTCACCCGCAACAAACTCGATGCCGATCTGCGGCGCATCTGGAGCCAGCAGGATTTGACGGTGGTGTTTGTCACGCACAGCATTTATGAGGCGGTGTATCTGTCGAGCCGGGTGGTGGTGATGGCGGCAAGGCCGGGACGGGTGATTGCCGATGTGCCGATTGAAGCGCCCGGTGCTGGTGGAATGCGTGATGACGCATTCCGCATCACGCCGGAATTCATGGGCTATTGCAAAATATTGTCCGATTATCTGACGCTGGCCAATCAAGAAGGAGGCGTGCATGACACCGTTGATCACTAATCCGCGCTTTTTGCGTGTAGCGGCACCGCTGCTGATCGGCGTCTTGCTGCTGCTGGTCTGGCAAATGCTGTGCACGGTGTTGGAAGTGCCCGCCTATCTGGTGCCGACACCCTGGTTGATCGCCAAAACGCTGGTCGGCGATTGGGGGCTGTTGTCCGATGCTTTGCTGGTGACCCTGAAAATTACCTTCCTTGCCTTTGCGCTGTCGGTGTTGCTGGGCGTGGCGATTGCCTTTCTGTTTGTGCAAAGCCGCTTCATCGAGGTCAGCCTGTTTCCCTATGCGATCATCTTGCAGGTCACACCGATTGTGGCGATTGCCCCGCTGATCATCATCTGGGTCAAGGAGCCGACCTTTGCACTGGTGATTTGCGCCACCATCATGGCCTTGTTTCCGATCATCTCGAATACTACGCTGGGGCTGCGTAGCGTCAATCCCGGCTTGCTCAATCTGTTCAAGCTGAACAAGGCCTCGCGCTGGCAAACCTTGCGGCGCTTGCGTATCCCGAGCGCCTTGCCCTATTTTTTCGGCGGCTTGAGGATTTCCAGCGGACTCGCGTTGATCGGTGCCGTAGTGGCCGAATTCGTCGCCGGTACTGGCGGCACCGGCTCCGGGCTGGCCTATCAGATTTTGCAGGCTGGTTTTCAGTTGAACATTCCACGCCTGTTTGCCGCACTGTTCTTGATCACGATGACCGGCATTGTGCTGTTTCTGGCGATGATGGTGTTGTCACGCATGGCGTTGGCGGGCTGGCATGAAAGCGAACAGGGCTAAATGGATACCATGACAATGCATAACTCTTTTTTGATCAGCAATCTCGACGCCATCATGACTGGCTTGCCCAACGGTGCAGCTCGCCACACCGGACCGGATATTCGCATCCTCGATGGCGTCATTGCCGCCATTGGCAAACTGGTGCCGCAGCCGGGCGAGCGCATTGTGGATGCCAGCGATTGTGTGGCCTACCCATCCTGGGTCAACACCCATCATCATTTGTTCCAATCAATGCTCAAGGGCGATCCGGAAGGCATCAATGCCTCGCTGACGCCGTGGTTGGCGGCGACGCCCTATCGTTATCGCGCCAAGTTTGATGAGAAACTGTTTCGCCTGGCGGTGCGCATCGGGTTGGTGGAATTGATGCGCTCCGGCTGCGGCACAGTGGCCGATCACAATTACCTGTATTACCCCGGTATGCCGTATGACACGTCGGCGATCCTGTTTGAGGAAGCCGAGGCGCTGGGCTTGCGTTTTGTGCTGTGCCGTGGCGGTGCCACGCAGACGCGCCAGTTGGAGGCAGAGTTGCCAAGTGCCTTGCGACCGGAGACGCTGGATGCTTATTTGCGTGACATGGAACGCTTGATCAAGCACTATCACGACCCATCGCCGGCAGCAATGCGGCGTGTGGTGCTGGCGCCGACGACGCCGCTGTATTCGGCCACGCCGGAAGAATTGCGGACGATGGCGGCGTTCGCCCGCAATGCCGGTGTGCGCCTGCACAGTCATTTGTCGGAAACGGTCGGTTATCAGGAAACCGCGCAGGGCAAGCACCAGTGTTCGCCGGTGGAGTTTGCCGAGCGTTACGATTGGTTGGGCAGCGATGTCTGGTTCGCCCATCTGGTCAAGCTCGATGCTGCGGAAATCGCTTTGCTGGGACGCACCGGCACCGGTATTGCGCATTGTCCGCAAAGCAATGGCCGACTCGGCAGCGGTATTGCGCCGATCCGGCAGTTGGAGCAAGCCGGCGTGCCGGTATCGATTGGTGTCGATGGCGCGGCGTCCAATGAAGCGGCCGACATGATTTCCGAAACCCACGCAGCTTGGTTGATGCAACGCGCACGACGTGGCCAGGACGCCCTGCCATCGTATGCTGGCGGTGACTTTGAAGGCGGCGCAGACGCTGCGACGGTGGAAGATGTGGTGCGCTGGGGCACGACCGGTGGCGCGCGGGTGTTGGGACTGGATGGCATCGATGGCTTGCAAATTGGGCAACAGGCTGACATTGCCCTGTACCGGCTCGATGACCCGCGTTACTTTGGTTTGCACGATCCGGCATTGGGGCCGGTGGTGGCGGGTGGACGTCCTTATCTGAAAGCCTTGTACGTGGGCGGCAGGGCAGTGGTGCTGGACGACAACATTCCTGGCGTTGATCTGGCGGTACTGGGGCGTCAGGCACGCGCGGAGACCCGGCGCTTGTTGGCAGCCTGAGCGCGGCTCGCGGCTGCTACAGGCTGGGGCATTGGCCGTAAAAATGCTAAAATGCCGCGCATGATCAAGCGACGTTCTGCCCCACCCATGCCCCCTCCCGACGCTGTTGCAGACGACGCGGAAGCCGAGGATTTTGCTGGCGACAGCGACACTGATGCCGCCAGCGTCAAGCTGGAACTCGACCTGACCGATCATTTCCTGATCGCAATGCCGTCGATGCTGGACCCAATCTTTGGCGGCACCGTGGTTTATTTGTGTGAGCACAATCACAACGGCGCGCTTGGCGTGGTCATCAACAAGCCGACCGACATGACAATGGATGTCTTGCTCGATCGCATCAATCTCAAACTCGAAATCATCCATGATTCGCCCGCAGCCATGCCGGAGGTTTATCGTCGGCCAGTCATGTTCGGCGGTCCGGTGCAGGTGGAGCGCGGCTTTGTACTGCATTCGACGATGGAGCAGTTTTCCTCGACGCTGCAAGTCACCGAAGGCATTTCGTTGACGACCTCCAAGGATGTGCTGGAAGCGGTCGCGCATGGCGATGGTCCGCAACAGGTGCTGGTCAGTCTTGGTTGCGCCGGCTGGAGTGCCGGTCAACTGGAAGCCGAACTGGGTCGCAATGGCTGGCTCACTGTCAAAGCCGATCCGCAGATCATCTTCAATTTGCCGGTAGAGCAACGCTTTACCGCCGCGCTGGCCTTGCTGGGGATCGATCCGGTGATGTTGAGCGGCGACTTCGGCCGCGCCTGAGGACATTGTGGAAACGCTCCTGGCCTTCGACTTCGGTTTAAAGCGTATCGGCGTGGCGATCGGCAACACGCTGATTCGCCAGGCCAGTGCGCTGACCGTGATCAGCGCTGCCACCAATGATGGTAAGTTCGTCGAACTCGGCAAGCTGATCGCGCAATGGGAACCTAAGCGCTGCGTGGTCGGACTGCCCAGCCATCCCGATGGCGTAGCGCACGAAATGACAGTGCGCTGCCGTCGGTTTGCCAATCAGTTGCACGGCCGTTTCGGCGTCGATACGATTTTGGTGGACGAGCGTTATTCCTCCGCCGTGATCGCACAAAAGCAGGGCGAGATCATTGACGCCGAGGCCGCCGCGATTATTTTGCAGCAATATTTTGACGAAAATCATGAGCACAACTAATTCCACATCTCCATCGGCGCTGGACGCCGAAGCGCTTTATGGCAAGCTGTCGCAGCAGGTCAAAAGTGGTTTGCAGGGCGTCTCGCAGGTGGCCATTGTCGGCATCCATTCCGGTGGTGCGTGGCTGGCCGAGCGCCTGGCGGCAGAGTTGCAACTGAGCGAGCGCCTGGGCTTCATCGATGTCTCGTTCTATCGTGACGATTTTGCCGAGAAAGGCTTGCGCCCTGACGTCAAACCGAGCCAGATTGGCTTCGATGTCGAAGGCGCGACCATTGTGCTGGTCGATGATGTGCTCTATACCGGTCGCACCACGCGCGCGGCCATCAACGAATTGTTCGACTATGGCCGCCCGGCGCGTATCCTGCTGGCGGCACTGGTTGATCGCGGCGGCCGTGAATTGCCAATCGCCGCCGATTTCCTGGCTGAGTCGATCACGCTGGCCGACAACCAATCATTACAACTGCAACGTGCCGATGACGGCCGATTTTCCCTGACGGTGGTCCATGCTTAACCCACAACTGAACAAGAACGGCGAACTGAAACATCTGCTGACCATCGAAGGTCTGCCCAAAGCCATCATTACCAACATTCTCGATACGGCATCGTCGTTCGTTAGCATCGGCGATCGCGAAGTCAAGAAGGTGCCGCTGATGCGCGGCAAGAGCGTGTTCAACCTGTTCTTCGAGAATTCCACGCGCACCCGTACCACTTTCGAGATCGCATCGAAGCGCTTGTCGGCTGACGTGATCAACCTGAATATTTCGGCTTCAAGCGCCAGCAAGGGCGAGTCGCTGCTCGACACCATCGATAATCTGGCCGCCATGCATGCCGACATGTTCGTGGTGCGCCATTCGCAATCGGGCGCACCTTACCTGATTGCCAAGCATCTCAACGACACCAAGCAAAACCACGTGCACGTGGTCAATGCTGGCGATGGCCGGCATGCGCACCCGACCCAGGGTTTGCTGGACATGTACACGATCCGCCACTACAAGAAGGATTTCACCAACCTGCGCGTGGCGATTGTTGGCGACATCCTGCACAGCCGCGTGGCGCGTTCCGACATTCATGGCCTGACCACGCTGGGGGTGCCCGAAGTGCGTGCGATTGGTCCCAGCACTTTGCTGCCGAGCGGCCTGGAGCAAATGGGCGTGCGCGTCTTCCACAACATGGAAGAAGGCTTGAAGGGCGTCGACGTCATCATCATGCTGCGCCTGCAGAATGAGCGCATGAGTGGTGCCCTGCTGCCGTCGGCGCAGGAATTTTTCAAGAGCTATGGCTTGACACCGGAACGGCTGGCATTGGCCAAGCCGGATGCCATCGTGATGCACCCGGGACCGATGAACCGCGGCGTCGAGATCGATTCGGCCGTGGCTGACGGTCCGCAAGCGGTGATTCTGCCGCAGGTGACGTTTGGCATCGCGGTGCGCATGGCGGTGATGAGCATCGTTGCCGGAAACTAATTCAACAGCATCTACCGAAACAACTGACGCCGACAAGAGTGGAATAAGCGCATGAAACTGCACATTAAGAATGGCCGGGTGATTGATCCTGCCAACAACATCGACGCGCAACAAGACCTGTACGTTGCCGCCGGCAAGATCGTCGGCGTCGGTCAGGCACCGGCTGATTTCAATGCCGACAAAACCATTGACGCGACCGGCCTGGTGGTCGCGCCTGGATTGGTTGACCTGAGTGCGCGCTTGCGCGAGCCTGGTTATGAATACAAGGCCACGCTGGAATCCGAAATGCAGGCGGCAATTCAGGGCGGCGTGACCAGTCTGATCTGCCCGCCCGACACGGAGCCGGTCTTGGACGAGCCGGGCCTGGTGGAAATGCTCAAGCACCGTGCCAAGTCGCTCAATCAGGCCCACGTCTATCCTCTGGGAGCGCTGACGGTTGGTCTCAAGGGCAAGGCACTGACCGAAATGGCCGAGTTGACCGAGGCCGGTTGTGTTGGTTTTTCGCAAGCTGATGAGCCTATTCTCGATACCACGGTGTTGTTGAGTTCGCTGCAATACGCCAAGACTTTTAATTACACCGTCTGGTTGCGTCCGCAAGACCCGCACCTGGGCCGCCACGGTATCGCCCATAGCGGCCCGGCTGCATCGAGACTGGGTTTGTCGGGCGTGCCGGTGATGTCGGAGACGATTGCGTTGTACACGATTTTTGAACTGGTGCGCGCCACCGGCGCTCGGGTTCACCTGTGCCGCATGTCGTCGGCGGCCGGCTTGGAGCTGGTGCGCGCGGCCAAAAAAGAAGGCCTGCCGATCACCTGCGACGTCGGTGCGCATCACATCCATTTATCCGATATGGACATCGGCTTTTTCGATTCGAATGCGCGCGTCAACCCGCCGTTCCGTTCGCAACGCGACCGCGATGCAATTCGCGCGGCATTGCTGGATGGCACTATCGATGCTATCTGCTCCGACCATACGCCGGTTGATGACGATGAAAAGCTGTTGCCATTTGGCGAAGCTTCGCCAGGTGCGACCGGGCTGGAGCTGTTGCTGTCGTTGTCGCTGAAATGGGCCGAAGAAGTTGGTGCGGGTAAGGATGCGGTGGCCAAGGCGGTTGCCAAGGTCACCACCGATGCTGCGCGTGTAGCTGGTTTGCCGGCTGGTGGTCTGACGCCGGGCGACGTTGCCGATATTTGCATTTTTGACCCGAACACGCGTTGGACGGTTGAATCCAAGGCCTTGGCCAGCCAGGGCAAGCACACACCTTTCCTGGGTTACGAACTGACTGGGCAGGTCAAGATCACTATCGTTGCGGGTCATATCGCTTACGAACGTCAATAGTAGAGCGATGACACGATGATTGCGTTTCGAATACTGCGCCTGGTGGTGCATTTGTTTGTCGGCATGGCGATTTGCGCCTTCCTGTTCCCGTGGACCAGTGCTGTTGGGCGGGAGAATCATATCCGCCGCTGGTCGCGTCAATTGCTGGGTATTTGCGGCATTCAAGTGGTGCTGCGCCAGCCTGCGGGCACGAGCTTGCCCAAGCATGCCTTGTTCGTATCCAATCATATTTCCTGGTTGGATATTTTCGTCATCAATTCGATACAGCCATGTCGTTTCGTGGCCAAGTCGGATATTCGCAGCTGGCCGTTTATTGGCTGGCTGTGCGCCAAGACCGGCACCATTTTCATATCGCGCGCCAAGATCAGTGACGTTGGACGTATCTTCAAGGGGCTGGTGACCAGCATCGAGGCTGGTGAGCGGGTGGCCTTCTTTCCCGAAGGCACCACCGCTGCGCAAGGGCAGTTGGGATCGTTTCACGCCAATCTGTTTGAAGCGGCGCTCAATGCCAGGGCCGTGGTGCAGCCATTCGCGCTACGTTATCTGGATGCGCAGGAAAAATTTCACCCGGCTGCGGATTTTATTGGCGAAATGACCATTGTGGAAAGCAT
>JAMFSU010000073.1 GCA_026225475.1 Duganella sp. | reverse complement strand
TTGAGCCGCTTCGAGCCGGGCCAGTGATGTGCTGTAGAAAATGGATAAGAGGGGCGCATGTTTGAGCGCAGCGAGTTTGCGACCCTCCCATTTTCTGCGGCGCATCGCTGGGAACCCCGTAGGGGCCCAGATCGCGCGGTCGCCTTCTTTTGCTTAGCTTTTCTTGGCGAGACAAGAAAAGTAAGCGGCTGCCGGGCCGCACCCGGCTAGGTCGTCCGAAGAAAACCCAGCATCAGCAACCAAGAAAACAATGAAGCCAATTAGCCCGCCCCGTCCTATTGCAACCGAGGATGACTCGGCGTGATATCGATCGTCGGCCGCTGCACTGGTGGTAGCGCACCCTGGTCTTGCAGATTGAATACGCTCACCAGTTGCGCCAGACTGGTCGCCTGGTTCTGCATCGATGCGGCGGCAGCAGCAGCTTGCTCGACCAATGCTGCGTTTTGCTGGGTCACTTGATCCATCTGGGCAATCGCATGATTGATCTGCTCGATGCCCGTGCTTTGTTCCTGGCTGGCGGCACTGATTTCACCAACAATGTCGGTCACGCGGCGCACACTGGCCACCACTTCTTCCATCGTCGCTCCGGCCTGTTCGACCAGTTTGCTGCCAGTACCGACTTTTTCGACCGAATCGGCAATCAAAACCTTGATCTCTTTGGCCGCCGCCGCCGAACGTTGCGCCAGGCTGCGTACTTCCGATGCCACCACGGCAAAGCCACGCCCCTGCTCACCGGCGCGGGCCGCTTCAACCGCCGCATTGAGCGCCAGAATATTGGTCTGGAAGGCAATCCCGTCAATCACGCTGATAATATCGACGATTTTCTTTGACGAAGCGTTGATGGCGCCCATGGTATCGACCACCTTGCCGACCACGCCGCCACCCTGGCGCGCGATCTCGGATGCAGATACCGCCAGTTGATTGGCTTGGCGGGCGTTGTCTGCATTTTGCTTGACGGTGGAAATGAGCTCTTCCATCGAGGATGCGGTTTCTTCCAGTGCACTGGCTTGCTGCTCGGTACGCGACGACAGATCGAGATTGCCTGCAGCAATTTCGCCAGACGCCGTGGCAATCGTATCGGTACCGCTGCGTACATTGCTGACGATATCGCGCAAATTGGTATTCATCTCTTGCAGCGCTTGCAGCAACTGGCCAGTTTCATCGCGGCTCTTGACCTGCACGTCGCTGCTCAGGTCACCACTGGCGACGCGCCGCGAAATGGTCACGGCGGTATGGATCGGACGGGTAATGCCCAGCGTCAGGTAACGCGCGCACAGTACGCCCGAGACCAGAATCAATCCTTCCAGCACCAGCAGCAGCGTGCGGCTTTCATCGGCTACCACTTCAATTTTCTGGGCCGTGTCATCCATCGCCCGGCGCTGCAGTTCTACCAGTTGCCGCATGGTGTCTTGGTAGTCAGTGGAGGCTGGTACAAATACCTTGTCGAGCACTCGCATCGCTTCATCGACGTTGCCGGCAGCCTTGGCTTTGTTGATGGCGTCGCGCGAGCTCAGATAAAGCTTGCGCTGCACGCTAATCTTTTCAAACAGTTTCTTTTCGTCGTCGCTGCTGAGCAACGCTTCCACTTTCTTTTGGTAGTCGCCCGAGCTCTTCGAGGACGCCGCTGCCTCTTCTGCAAAATACGGCCCCAACGCCGGATCGCTGCTCTTGGCAATGGCAATGGTACGGCGGATGCCGCTGGCAAGATTGGTGTACCAGTCACCAATCAGACGTTCTTTCAGCATGGGTTGCGCCATCATCTCCCTGGTGGCGCCAGAGACTGCCTGCAAACGCCAAATACCAATCGCCGTGATGACGATGGAGAAAGCCAGAATCACGGCAAAGCCCAAGGTCAGGCGCTTGCCGATTTGCATATTGCCAATCATGTTCATGTTTTGTTTCCCATCTTTGTTGTCGATCGCCGCCATGTCATTTTCTGCATTGTGTGCCGGCGATGCTTGGTGCGGGCCGAGCATCGGAGATGCATCGATCCCAGTGCGTATTACAAAGCAAGCGGCAATATTTGATTTACAGCAACATCGGTAAAAAAACCCCTTAGATCGTGGCTTTGTGCGCGGCCAATGATGCGTGGGCACAAGCCAGCACCGCTGATTGATGCTGACGCAACACGATCAGAGTCAATATAAAATGATCGAATCAGTCAATATTAAAAACAAATTGCTTGAATAAATCATTTTATTAATTATAATGACCCAAACAAACAATCGTTGGTAAAGCAGGCATTTACCAAGTATTGCGTAGCCCAAATGGCCAAAGCGCCATGGCTGCAAAAGAACATGAACGGAGACAAATTCAATGAAACATGCGCAGTGCGGCTGTGCCCCATCGCGGTAGCGCACGACCATCACCCATCACTGGTTTCACAGTATCAGGACGGTGCCTGTGCGTCGTCCGCTTATAAGAAAATGGAGCAAAACATGTCAGTATCGTTTAAAGGGATCGTTCCGGCGCTTATTACACCGATGACCCCGTCCGAAGCCGTCGATGAAGAAGGCTTGCGCCTGTTGATCGATCGTTTGATCGAAGCCGGTGTGCATGCGCTGTTTGTGCTCGGCACCAACGGCGAATTCATCGCCTTGAGCGAAGCCGAAAAATTGCGCATCGCTGAAATCGCCGTCGATCAGGCCCGTTCGCGCGTGCCGGTCATCGCCGGCACTGGCGCCTATGCCACGCGTGATGTAATCGCACTCAATCACAAGATGCAAGAACGTGGCGTCGATGCCGTGTCGGTCATCACGCCCTATTTCAACGGTGCTACACAATCAGAGCTGTTTGCCCATTACGCTGCCATCGCCACCGCCACGCCGATGCCGGTGATGCTCTATACGATCCCGGCCAAGGCTGGCGTGACGCTTAACATCGATACCGTACGCCGGCTGGCCGAGATTCCCAATATTCGCGGCATCAAGGACAGTGGCGGCGATTTTGATCGATTGGTGCAATTGATCGGCTTGCGGCGCGACGACTTCGCGGTGTTCACCGGTACCGATTCGATGATTCTCTGGACCTTGATGGCTGGCGGCGATGGTGCCGTTGCGGCGACCACCAATGCCGTGCCGAATGTCGTCATGTCGATCTGGAACAGTTTTCAGGCCGGCGATATTGCCTCGGCACGCCTGGCGCAGGAGTCCTTGCGGGCACTGCGTGATGCGTTTGCGCTGGGCACCATGCCAGTGGTCCTCAAGACGGCTGCCGCCATGCTGGGCATGCCTGCCGGCCCGGCCCGCGCACCGGCCCAGGCGCTCGACGCCAAGGCCCGCGAACGCCTGTCCGAAGCCCTGGCGATCTATCGCCCCTATGGCAGCGCCAACTGATTTACTGAAAAGCTAATCCACCATGACCACTACTTATCATTTTCAGACCGTCAAGCACATCGTGCACGGTGCCGGCAGTCTGGCACTGTTGCCGGAAAAGCTCGCCCTACTTGACGTTCCCATCAAACGCATCGCCCTCATTACCCAGCCGGCGATGGAAGCGCTCGGCGTCATTGCGCAAGTCATTGCCGCCCTGGCAGCCAAAGACATTGAAGTACTGATCGTGCGCAATGTCGAACCGGAACCGACCATCGGCAATGTCGAAACGGTCTTCCGCGAACAGGTTGCGCCATTTGCACCGCAGGCCATTCTTTCCATCGGTGGCGGCAGCGTGCTCGACGCAGCCAAGTTGTTCGCCGTGCGCCTGACCAATGACCAGCCGCTGCGCGAATGGCTGGGCATCGATTTGATCAAGCACCCTGGCGTGCCGCTGATCCTGGTGCCGAGCACGGCCGGCACTGGTTCTGAAGTGACCCCGAATGCGATTGTCACATTGCCGGACGAAGAATTGAAGGTCGGCATTGTGAGTCGGCATTTGCTGCCGCAACTGGTGATTCTGGATGCATCACTGACACTCAAGCTGCCGCAGCCAATCACCGCCGCCACCGGCATGGATGCCTTCGTGCATGCACTGGAATCGTATATTTCGACCAAGGCCAATCCGATCAGCGATATGTTCGCGATGGAATCGATGCGACTGATCGGCGCCAACATCGTCGAAGCCTATCAACATGGCGATTCGATCAAGGCGCGCGAAGCGATGATGCTGGGCTCGATGTACGGTGGCCTGGCACTGACCGCAGCCGGCACGGCAGCCGTGCATGCACTGGCGTATCCGCTGGGCGGCATGTTCAACATCACACATGGTGTGGCCAATGCCATGTTGTTGCCGCATGTAATGGCATTCAATCTGGATGCCATCGTGCCACGCCTGGCGAACGTGGCGCGCGCGCTGGCGTTGAGCACAGCGGCCGACAGCGATGCTGACGCGGCACAAAAACTGATCGAGCAGATCGCCGCCTGGACTGCTGCTGTCGACATTCCACAGGACTTGCGTGCCTTTGGCGTCGGCGAACAACATCTCGATGCCCTCGCAGTGGCCGCCTCCAAGGTCAAGCGCTTGCTGGGCAACAATCCCAAAGTCCTGAGTCTGGACGATATGAAGGCGATCTATCGCCGTTTGCTGCCATGAACACGCTCAGCGCCAACGCGCCCAAGTTGCTCATCCTCGGCGACGACCTGTCTGGCACGGCTGATTGCGCCGTCACCAGTGCGGCGCTGGGACTAGCTAGCATAGTCCGGCTCAACACCGAGAGTGCAAGTGGTTTGCCGCTGAGTGTGGATGTGCTGGCCATTGATCTCGATTGCCGCCGTAGTAGCACCGCACTGGCCGCACGCGCCAATGCCGAAGCCTGGCGCAATCTGAGCCATCCGCACCTGCGTTTGTACAAGAAAGTCGATTCGACGCTGCGCGGCAATGTCGCCGCCGAAGTTGCTGCACTGGTGGCGCTGGCGGGCATGGCCATTGTCGCGCCGGCCTTTCCTGCGGCCGGACGCACTACGCGCGATGGCCGCCAGTGGCTGCACGGCACACCGGTGGAAGAAAGCGAAGTATGGCGCAACGAAGCCATCGCCGGTCGTGCCGACCTCAACGACATGCTGGCACAACAAGGCTTGCGCGTATCAGTATTGACGCTCGCCAACGTGCGCGGCAACCAGGCCGCATTGCTGGCCCAGATGCAGCAAGCCCAGGCCGACGGCGTGCAAGCGCTAGTCTGCGATAGCGAAACCGTAGATGATCTGCGCCGGGTGGCACAGGCTTCAGCGCAACTGAGCGCTGTTTTCTGGGTCGGCTCAGCCGGACTGGCGCCGGAATTGATGGCCGTGCTTGACCTGACGGCAACCGGCAATGCCCCCAGCTTGCCAATGCCATCGGCCTACACGCCGATGCTGGCGGTGGTCGGCAGCATGTCGAGCGTGTCGCATGCACAGGTCGCGGCGCTCAGGGAAGCCGCCGGTAGCGCGCTGCTCGTCATCGAACTCGCCACTGCGTCCTTGCACCAAGCGCAACCAGCGTTCAGCGCCAGCGTCATCGCCGCTTTGCAGCAAGGCCGCGATGTGGTCGTGGCCTTGCGACAAGACGACCGCAGCCAGGTCGCCGACGGTTTGTTCTTTTGCCAGCAACTGGCGGCATTGCTGGTACCGGCCTTGCCGTATGCAGGCAGCGTCGTCGCCACCGGCGGCGAGACCGCACGGGCGCTGCTGACAGCGGCCGCCATCGATACCCTGCACGTGGTCGATGAAATTGAAAGCGGCGTGCCCTTGCTGCATGCCGTGCACGCCGGCCGTACCTTGCCGGTCATCACCAAAGCGGGTGGCTTCGGCACCCCCGCTACGCTTACATCAGCCTGGCAGCGGCTCGCCAGTCTTCACTGCGCCGCTCCCCTGCGCGCGCAGCCATCTCAAGAGGAAATATCACAATGACCTATCGTCCAATTATCGGCATCACCATGGGCGATGCCGCTGGCGTCGGCCCGGAAATCATCATGAAAAGCCTGGCGCATGTCACCGTATATGCTCAGTGCCGCCCACTGGTCATCGGTGACACGGCCCGCTTGCGCGACGCCGCAGTGCGCGCCGGCGTCACACTGGAAGTACGCTCGATTGCCAGTCCGGCAGAAGCGCAGTTTCGCCATGGCGTGGTCGATTGCATCGATCTCGGACTGATCCCTGCCGATCTGCCCTATGGCAAGCTGTCAGCCATCGCCGGCGACGCTGCCTATCAATATATCGCCCGCACCGTCGAACTGACCTCCGCCGGTGAACTCGATGCGATCTGCACCGCACCGCTGAACAAAGAGGCCTTGCACGCCGGCGGCCATTTGTTTCCCGGCCATACCGAAATGCTGGCGCACCTGACCGGCATCGAAGAAGTGTCGATGATGCTGGTGGCACCGAAGTTGCGCGTGATCCACGTGACCACGCATATCGGTTTGCTCGATGCCATCCGCCGTATTGAACCAGGTCTGGTCCAGCGCACCATCGAACGGGCCCACGCCACCCTGGTACGCGCTGGCATTGCCAAGCCGCGCATCGGCGTGTGCGGCATCAATCCGCATGCGGGCGAAAACGGCCTGTTCGGCTACGGTGAGGAAGAAGAAAAAATCATGCCCGCCATTGCGGTTCTGCAAGCACGCGGCTGGGATGTGGAAGGTCCATTGCCGGCCGACACCCTGTTTTTCCGTGCCGGGCGTGGTGATTTTGATGTGGTGGTGGCGATGTATCACGACCAGGGTCACGGTCCGGTGAAGGTCATGGGACTCGAAGCTGGCGTCAATGTCACGGTTGGTTTGCCGGTCATTCGTACCTCGGTCGACCACGGCACCGCATTTGATATTGCCGGCACCGGCATCGCCGATGAGCGCAGCATGCTCGAAGCGCTGCGACAGGCGCTGGAACTGGCTACCCGCGGTTCGGAGCTGAGCGCGCTGGCGGAGGAAGCGACATGACTTACTAAGGTCCACCGGCAGCATCCACAGCAAGAGCGGGAACACGCTCGGCGGCAACATTCATAGACGTCCAACGTCGATAACATATTGGAGACAAGCATGACAAGCTTCAGCTATTGGGATACCGCGATCATCATCGGCATGGTCGTGGTCTACATCGTAATTACCTCTATCATCAGCATCCGTTTGCGCAGTCGCAATTCGGAGGAATTCATGGTCGCCGCACGTTCCATGCCCGTGTTCGTTGTCGCGATTCTGCTGATGTCGGAATTCATCGGCGCAAAATCCACCGTCGGTACCTCACAGGAAGCGTTCAGCGCCGGTATCGCGGCGTCGTGGTCGGTGATTGCGGCTTCGGTCGGCTTCCTGCTGTTTGGCCTGTTCATGGCAAAACGCTCGTACAGCTCGGGGGAATTCACGATCTCCGGTTTCATCGCCAAAAAATACGGCAAAGGCGCCAAGTTGATCGTCTCGGCCATCATGATCTATGCCTTGTTTCTGGTGAACGTGGGCAATTACATCAGCGGCGCCGCAGCGATTTCGACCGTGATGCGCATCAATTTGCCAACCGCGGCCATCATCACTGCCATCGTCAGCACGATTTACTTCGCCTGGGGCGGTTTGAAGAGCGTGGCCTACCTGACCATCGTGCATAGCGCCTTCAAGCTGATCGGCATCGCCATTCTGGTGGTCGTGGCATGGCGTCTGACCGGCGGCGTGGCACCGATGATACAAGCCATGCCAGAACATTACTTTACCTGGAGCGGCAACCTGAGCGGCGGCAAGATCGGCGCCTGGATCATCGGTACGGCCGGCGCGATCTTCTCGACCCAGTTCATCATCCAGGCGATTTCGGCCACCAAGTCACCAGAGGCGGCACGCAGTTCGACCCTGGTCGCCGCAGTATTGTGCCTGCCGATCGCCATCGCGCTGGGCTTTCTCGGCGTGGCAGCCAAATACCTGTTCCCGTCGATCAACAGCCTGTATGCACTGCCGGTGTTCCTACAACATATGCATCCGTTGCTCGCCGGTGTGGTGACGACGTCGCTGGTGGCGTCGATCTTCGTCAGCGTCAGCACTGTGGCGCTGGCCATCGCGTCGCTGATCGTGAAAGACTTCTACGTGCCGCGCTACAACCCGACACCGGATGTCGAGTTCCGCATGACACGCTGGATTTCCTTGCTGGTCGGCCTGGTGCCGCTGGTCTTCGTGCTGTTCGTGCCGCAGATCCTGGCGCTGTCCTTCTTTACACGTGCCCTGCGATTGACGGTTTCGGTAGTGGCGCTGATCGGCATTTACCTGCCCTTCTTCAATAGCAACCGTGGCGCCATCGCTGGCATGATCCTGGCGACCATTGCTACCACCGCCTGGTACTTGCTGGACAATCCATTCGGCATCGACAACATGTATATCGCCCTGCTCACGCCGGCCATCGTGATTGTGCTCGAAAAGCTGTTGTTTTCTTCGGGACAATCGGCAAAGGCGCGCATCGAGATCCCATCCAAAGCACATTGATTCCGGCAGTGCGGATCGCGCCAGCGTATCAGGCTGGCTCCGCACTTGCGCTACCTGTTTAGGAGAAAATTGAATGACCTATGAACTTGCCGACGTCGCCGTGACAACGGTTGCTGCCGCAGCGTATGCCCATGATGCCCAGGTCCGCCCTGCGCTCACCGATGCCGATCGGCAAGAAGCCTTTGTGCCGACCGACTGTGTGCAGAACCATGCTGCCAACCTGCATGCGCTGGCCAACGGCGATCTGCTGTGCGTCTGGTTCGGTGGCACCCAGGAAGGCATTCCTGATGTCTCTATCTATATGTCTCGTCTGGCCGCCGGTTCCGGTATCTGGTCGACACCGCAAAAGCTGTCGAATGATCAGACCCGCTCTGAGCAGAATCCAGTGTTGTTTACCGCGCCTGACGGCCGCCTCTGGCTGACCTATACAGCACAACTGTCGGGCCATCAGAATACGGCACTGGTACGCCGCCGGATTTCTGCCGACGGCGGCCGCAGTTGGGGGCCGATCGAGACGCTGTTCGACCGGCCCGGCACCTTCGTGCGTCAGCCGATTGTGGTCGCCCCGGATGGCGCGTGGATTTGCCCGGTGTTTCTATGCCGCACTGAACCTGGCCAACGCTGGGTCGGCAATAACGACATCAGCGCCGTCATGGTCTCAGACGATCACGGTACGACATGGCAGGAGCATGAAGTGCCACACAGCATCGGCTGCGTCCATATGAATGTGCAGGTATTGCAGGATGGTTCGCTGCTGGCGCTGTTTCGCAGCCGTTGGGCCGATTTTGTCTATCTCAGCCGCTCGCAGGACGGACGCCACTGGAGCGCACCGCAACCGGCGGCGCTGCCCAATAACAATTCGTCGATCCAGTTCGTGGTGCTGCATAACGGCCATCTGGCGCTGGTATTCAACGAAAGCGATGCCTCCCACAGCAGCGAGCGGCGCGCGTCGTTGTATGACGATATTGAGGATTCGGAAGACAACGGCGAATTGCGCGATCAGGACGCCTCTGTCCAGGGCACGGCCTATTGGGGTGCACCGCGCGCACCGATGTCGCTGGCCATTTCCGACGATGGCGGCCAGACCTGGACACGCCGCCGCAACCTCGAAATTGGCGATGGTTACTGCATGACCAACAATTCCGCCGATCAGCGCAATCGCGAATACTCGTATCCATCCATCGTGCAGACCGCAGATGGTGCGCTGCATGTCGCCTTCACCTACTTCCGCCAGCGCATCAAGTACGTCCGCGTTGACGAGAGCTGGGTACGCGGTTGAGGCCTTCACCACACAATGGCGGCGGCAGCAAGATGGCCGCCGCTCGAGGGAATCGGCTACACTAATCGCTTCAGTGGCATGCCCACACACCTCGAAGATTCACGAACATGAAAGTCGACAAACGCCGCAAGGCGATGCTCAACGCCGTGCTTGGCGGCATGAACGATGTCAGTACCCTGTGCGAACACTTCGGCATGTCCGAAGCGACTGTGCGCCGCGACTTGCGCGCGCTCGCCGATGATCGCCGCATCCTGCGCACCTATGGCGGTGCCGCGGCGGTCAGCGCGCACGAACCGGAAGCCTCGCTCGATGAGCGGCGCGAAAGCTGGCGCGAGCAAAAGGAAGCAATTGCCCAGGCCGCATTCGCCCATATCGAAGAAGGCGACACCGTGTTCCTCGACGGCGGCACCACCACTGCCGCACTCGGCCGCCTATTGCCGGCGCGCAACTCCATCCATGTCGTGACCAATAATCTGCTGGTGGTGAGTGCACTGGCATCAAGCAACATGAAGCTGACCCTGATCGGCGGCGATGTGCGTCCATTCAGCATGAGTACGCTCGGGCCGCTGGCGCAACTAGCCTTGAGCCGCCTGAGCGTCGACAAGGCCTTCCTCGGCGCCGATGGCGTCGTGGCCGCACTCGGTTTGTGCGAAGCATCGGCCGAACAGGCTTATCTGAAAGAGTGTGTATTGCGTCAGGCTGCCAATGTGTTCGTACTGGTCACGGCCGACAAGATCGGCCGTGCCAGCCAGCAACACTGGACCCCGCTGGAGCGCGAATGGACCCTCATCACCGACGCCGATGCGGCCGAGCAGGAACTCGATGCCTTCAACGCCCGCGGCAACGTCACCGTGCAAACGGTGACATTGCGCTAGTCTTCACGCCTTACCGTAGCGCCTTGTGCTACAGGCGCTCGGCAATCAGCCGACCTATATCTGCCAGCACGGCACTGCGCTGCGCCTCCGGCGCCTTGGTCTGGGTCAGATAGAGTGACGCCAGCACCGGTGCCCGCTGCGGCGGCCAGATGATGGCCAGCGTGTTGGTCGTGCCGTAGGCGCCGGTACCGGTTTTATCCCCTACTTTCCAGTCCGCCGGCAGGCCTGCGCGTACACGTTTGTCGCCGGTTTGATTGGCCTTGAGCCAGGCGATCAATTGTCCGCGCGCATTGTCGGATAAGACATTGCCCAACAATACCTTTTGCAAGCTGGCCGTCATCGCCGCTGGCGACGTGGTGTCGCGCGGGTCGCCGGGGATCGCGCTGTTGAGCTGCGGCTCGATGCGGTCTAGCCGGGTGACGCTGTCGCCCAGCGAGTGAATGAAACGATTGAATGGCCGCAAGCCGCCCAGACGATGCAGTACCAGATTGGCGGCCGTGTTGTCGCTCAAGGTCACCATCGCTTCACACAATTGCGCCAGCGACAATCCGGTGCCACCGACGTGCTTGCTGGTGGTCGGCGAATAGGCCTGCAACATCTCTTTTTGAAAAACGATACGCTGATCAAGTCGATCGACACCGCTATCGACGCGCTTGAGCAAAGCCGCCGCCGCTAGCAATTTGAACGTACTGCACATCGGAAAGCGTTCATCGGCGCGGTACGCCCAACGCTGGCCGTTGCCGGTATCGAGCAGCGCCACGCCGAGACGGCCATCGACACCCGCTTCCAATGCCGCCAAGTGCTCAACGATGGATGCCGACCCATTAGTTTTCCTTGGCACCTGCGCATTCACCAACGGCATGCCGGCAATGCTGCCACCGAAGGTCAACGCACTTGCCAGCAGGAATTGTCGTCTTTCAGTCATCACTTTCCCTTGCAAATTATCTTCGGAGCGCAAATGATAGAGTCCAATGAATGCGGCAACAATTCATGATTATTTATCTCAAACCCAAGAAAAACTGATCCCAGAGTACCCAATGCATTTACCATTGAACGCCTTGCGCGCCTTTGAAGTTGCCGCCCGCCATCTCAGTTTTACCAACGCCGCCGACGAACTCAACGTCACCCAGACTGCGGTCAGCATGCAGGTCAAGAATCTCGAAGAACGGCTGGGCGTGACCCTGTTTCGCCGTCTGCCGCGCGGGCTGGCACTCACCGACGAGGGTCTGGCGCTGCTGCCGGTACTGGCCGATTCCTTCGAGCGCATCGGCAACGTGCTGGCCCAGTTTGAACATGGCCGCCTGCGCGAGGTGTTGACGCTAGGTGTGGTCGGCACCTTCGCGGTGGGCTGGCTGATGCCGCGACTGCGCAGCTTCCAGCAAGCCTACCCGTTCGTCGATCTGCGCTTGCTGACCAACAACAACCGTGTCGATCTGGCCGGCGAAGGTCTCGATTATGCGATCCGCTTTGGTGACGGTGCCTGGCACGGCACTGATGCCGAACGCCTGCTGGCCGCACCATTGACACCGATGTGCGCACCCGCGCTGGCGGCGCGCCTGCAACGTCCGCAAGATTTGGCGGCGCACACTTTGTTGCGCTCCTATCGCGCCGACGAATGGCAATTATGGTTCGCTGCCGCGGCCACACCTTGCCCGCCCATACGCGGATTCGTATTCGATTCATCGCTGAGCATGGCCGAGGCAGCCGCACAATTGGCGGGCGTGGCCCTGCTACCGGTCACCATGTTTGAACGCGAAGTCCTCGCCGGGCGGCTGCTCTGCCCGTTCGATATCAGCATCGACACTGGCGCCTATTGGCTGACCAAGCTCAAATCAAAACCGACCAGTGCCGCCATGCAAGCATTACGTAGCTGGCTGCTGTTTCATACCGATGCTGCCGCGATGGCATCAGCGTAGGCGGAAAAGCCACAACAGCCTCAGGAAATGCCTGATAGACGCGAAATTGCTTACACCATACAATTAATCATATAAACTATTTACAAAGAGAGCCTGTTACTGCATTACCGACAGGCATTTTGACCATGTCTCAACCCATACTCATTCAGGGGGACATCATGAAAAAGTACTTCGCCACACTGTATCGCAACCTGGTCAATTATCTGAACGACTCCAGCGCGCTCGACACTGGTTCGCATAGCGGAAAATCGCATTATTGCGGCATATATTCCGGTCTGTCGAATCTGGAACAACACGATCAGCGACACTGACTCCTTGGCCGGCATCGGGCATCATTACCCGCTGCCAGCTAGTTTCTCCTGCGCCTTACCGCGCCTCGCCCCAGGCCACCCAACGGCCCGACACCGATTCCCCTTTCCCTGTCGTACCAGCGCCGCCCCCATTGCAGCACCGCTCAGTGCTGATCTGCTTGGCCTTATAATGCCGTCATTGCGTGCCTGATCGCGCCTTGCTGTCACTTCCTGCCTATGTCTGCCGATACCATTGCCCGCAATCAAGCCATGACCCAGTTCGACCAGCACGACAGCGTATGGCTGTTCGGTTATGGTTCGCTGATATTCAAGGCCGACTTTCCATTCATCGCACGTCAGCCAGCCCACATCCGTGGCTGGAGCCGCCGTTTCTGGCAAGGCTCGCATGATCACCGCGGCACGATTGAAGCGCCCGGACGCGTAGTAACCTTGATTGAAGAGCCGCATGCCATCTGCGCCGGCATGGCTTACCTGATCACGCCGGAAGTGTTTGCCCATCTCGACTATCGGGAAAAGAACGGTTATTTGCGGCTGGCAACGGACATCGTGTTTGATGACGACAAGAGTGCCGAGGGTCTGGTGTATATCGCCACGGCGGAAAACACTGCTTTTCTCGGGCCAGCAGCAGAGCTGGACATTGCCCGCCAGATTGCCGCAGCACAAGGCCCAAGCGGGCGCAATGCGGAATATTTGCTGGGACTGGCAAGCGCGCTGCGTGAGTTGGGACAAAACGATCCACATGTATTCGCCATCGAACGGCATTTGCTGGCCATCAGCGATCACTAGACCTCCCCTCATCAATCATCGTGAGATGCATGCTAGCGAGGTACTACGTGACAGCACTTGGCAACCCTGCTTAAACAATTGGCCGAACAGCCAACCGCTGCCGCCCGCCAATCCCGGCATTACGGCCAGGGCCAACGCCGGTAGTGTAAAATTCCGCTCCGCCGGCCGGACGCTCGTCCCACAATGCCGGCGCATCGGAACTGTCATGACTATCACGATCAATAACGAACTGCTGCAATACATCGATCCACTGACCGCCAACGAATACGCCGCCCTGGAACGCAGTCTGCAGGCCGAAGGTTGCCGCGACGCACTGGTGCTGTGGGGCGACATACTGGTGGATGGCCACAACCGCTACGAGATCTGCCGCAAACACGGCATCGAATTCAAGACGGTACAAAATACCGCGTTCAAGTCGATCGACGATGTCATGCTGTGGATGATTGACAACCAGCTTGGCCGCCGCAGTGTCACCGATTTCCAGCGCGGCGTTCTGGCCTTGCGCAAGCGCGACATTCTGGCGGCGCGCGTGAAGGCCGAAATGGATGCCACCATCGACGCGAATCAAGGTAGCACGCCGACGCCGGCAGCAATACCCGACAGCGGCGATGGCGACAAGCACGATGCCATTCCCAGCGCGTCAATCAAAACCCGTGAAGACATTGCCCGCGTAGCCGGCATCAGCTCCAACACCATCGGCCAGATCGAAAAGATCCGCAAAAGCGCCGCCCCTGAATTGGTCGAAGCGGTGCGAGTTGGCACCATTTCCATCAACGCCGCCGCGGCCGTCGCTTCCCTGTCCAATGAAGAGCAGGTCATCGCCGTGGCTGGAGGCAAGAAGGAGTTACGCCAGGCCGCCAAACAGGTACGAGATCAAAAAGCCGCCAGCCGGCCACCGCGCGCCGATGCCGCCGAAGTGGCAGCAGCCATGTCCGGTCATATTTCGGCACACGGCGTCGACAATCCGGCCGCCTTGCGCACTATGATCGCCACGCTCAATTCGCGCGTCGCAGTACTGACCGCAGAGAATCAAGCGTTGCAGGCCGAAATCGCTGACCTGCGCGGCGCTACCGCATAAGCGGCCGCGCGCTTTCCGTGTCGACCTACACGATCGCCACCGCCGTTGCCGCTGAACAAGAGATACGCAAAAGCCGTTTCATCGGACTGATTTTGCCAGTCGACAACCGCGAGGCTGCCATGCATGAACTGGAACGCCTGCGCGCGCAACATCGCGCGGCGACACATGTATGTTGGGCATTGATGGCAGGCGGCCAATCGGGGATGTCGGATGACGGCGAGCCATCGGGCACCGCCGGACGACCAATGCTGGAAGTGTTGCGCCACCATGAACTCGATGGCGTGCTAGCTGCGGTGGTGCGCTATTACGGCGGCATCAAGCTGGGCGCTGGCGGCCTGGTGCGGGCCTATACCGATGCCGTCGCCAGCGCACTGAAACAAGCCACGCGCATCGAGCGCATCGTCTGCACGGAAGTGGAAATTGCAGTGGCCTATAGCGACGAATCGCATCTGCGTTATTGGTTGCAACAACAGCACTATGCCCTGCTCGCCAGTCGCCATGATGATCTGGCACGGCTGCATGTGCGCCTGCCGGCAGCCGACCTGGATCAGCTCAAATTGTCCTTGCCCAGGCTGGTGTCGGACTTTTCAAGCGCCTCTATCACCTTGATCATGTAATCCATGCGACGTCGTTGCTGAGGATCGGACCGCTGATTCCACAAGAGATCGAACTCAGCCACCAAACGGCAGTAAGCAGATTGCTGATCGGCATTGATGTCGCTCATTGCGGCACACCACGCGACCAGGCCGGCAACCGTACCACCAGCAAGGTGACCAGCAGCGGCGCCAGCGCAAACCAGCCAAACAGACTGCGTGCTGCCATGCGCACGTCATCCAGACCACCCGGCATATGCAGGCCTGTGCTATTGGCACACAGTCCGACCAATGCCGCGCCCATCGCCATGGCATACAACTGCACGGTGGTAATGCCGGCCGAGGCCAGACTTTCCTGGCCGCGCGGTGCCGACTGCAACACTTGCGTGAGCAGATGCGGCCAGCCCAGACCGACGCCCAAACCAATGCCCGCCAAAGCCAGTGCCAGCCATAGCCCCATCCACGGCATCGCCACGGTGGTCGGCAAGCACCACGCCAGGGCCACTAACGACAAGGCCATCAGCACCGGCCCGGCGCGTAGCAAGCGCTTGGCACTGCGACCGGTGCAACCCGCGCCGAACAAGGAGGCCAGACTCCAGCCACCCGCCATGGCGGCGGTCAGATAGCCAGCCTGCAAAGGCGCATAGCCATGCAGGCTTTGCAGAAAATAAGGTACATAGATTTCGGTCATGCTGGCGATCATCAACAAGGCAATGCAGGCATACCAGCGACCCGGCACGCTACGCAACTGATAGGCACCTTGCGGCAGCAACGCGATGCCGGGACGCTGATCCAGCCATGCCACCAGCACACCGAGGGCGATACCGGCGCCAACACAGAGCAGCTTGGCCGCATCGTTGCTGACCTGCCCAGAAAAGGCCACCACCAGTACCGATAGCGTCAGCAAGATGATTTTCAACCAGGGCACGCCGTGCTTGGCCGCCAGCGCTACCGGGCGTGCCGGCAACTGGCGCATGACCAGAAGCGCTTGCCATGCCGCCACTGGCAACAAGCTCCAGAATGCCCAGCGCCAGCTACCACCCTGAGCAAACAGACCACCCACGGCCGGCCCCAGCAAGGTGGCCAAGCCCCACATGCCAGACACCAGCGCCACCGCACGCGGCCACAAACGCTGCACAAAAATTTGCTGTATCAAGGCATAGCTCAAACTCGTCAGCAAACCGCCGCCCATACCCTGCACGCTGCGTCCGCCGAGCAGCCAGAACATACCTGGCGCCAGCGCGCACAAGCTTGAGCCCAGGCTGAAAATCAACAACGCCAGTAAATAGGTATGCCGAGCACCAAGCACATCGAGCAATTTACTGGTCAGCGTGGCGCCAAAAATCGATGCCGCCACGAACAAGGTGATGTTCCAGGCGTAGTAATCGAGGTCGCCGAACTCCTGGACCACCGACGGCAAGATCGTGGTGACGATATGCACGTTGATCGCATGCAACGCCACACCACCGGTCAACGCCAACGCACGCCAACGATACTCACCGCCAAGTAACTCGCGCCAGGACGCCACCGGTACGGCACTGCTTGATCGGTCCAAAGGCAGCTCGGTGCTACTCATGGCAAACCTCGACAAAAAAGGGAGTCAGGCATAATATGCAAGAATTAAATTGGATATTTAACCGATAGTAAGCTGCCCAAATGGAATATACAAGTAAAAACTTGGATAAAAAAATAAGCCCGTCCACCGCCGAACGCATTCTGTTGCGCCTCAAGACCAAGGGACCGGCGGCCACGGCGACGCTGGCGAGGGAATTGCAGTTGACGCCCGAGGCGGCGCGCTTGCAAGTGCAAAAACTGTTGAGCGACGCGTTGATTGCCGGCGTGCAGGAAGCCGCAGCCGGTGCCGGCCGACCCAAGCAGAACTGGCAACTGAGTGCCGCCGGCCATGCGCGCTTCCCCGATTCGCATGCTTATTTGACGATACAGCTGATCGGTTCGATCAAACAACTGTTTGGCGACGCCGGATTGGAACGCCTGATCGCCCAGCGCGAAGACGAGATGCGGCGCGACTATCTGCAAGCCTGTGACGGTGCTATCGGCACTGCTGGCAAACTGGACAAACTAGCCAAGTTGCGTGCCGCTGAAGGCTATATGGCACGCGTGGAGCGCCACGAAAATCAGTGGTTGCTGATTGAAGACCATTGCCCCATCTGCGCCGCTGCTGAGCACTGTCAAGGCTTTTGCCGCTCGGAGTTGCGGCTATTTCAGGAAGTACTTGGCAGCACCGCCAGCATCACACGTGAAGAGCACCTGCTCAATGGTGGGCGACGCTGTGTCTATCGCATCGGCAACGTTGAGTGAGACAAGCTTGCTCGCTTCGTGTCAAAATCGCTGTAGCAGCAGAAAAAGCAAATAGTCGTGACCAGCATGAGCACTCGGCGCACAAAGTTGAGTACCGTCGCGGTACCGCATGAAGATACAATTCCTGACTGCCCCCAGAACATAGCCCATAAGGACGTAGTAATGAAAACTTCGATCACCGCGTGCCTGTTTGCGTTCACCCTTGCTGGCTGCCTGACCCAGCCGCCCGGCGCGGAACGCATGGCAGACAATCAGGTGCCGCCGGCGCGGATCTACATTGCCGAAATGACGCGTCCCGGCCCCAATCTGGCGGAAGTGAAATTTTCGCGCATCTCCACCTTCATCAACGGCAATACACCGCTGGAACTGGCCATCAATGATGTGGTACTGGCCCAGATGCTATCGGGCGAACATATGAGCATCTGGCTCAAGCCTGGCACTAGCTATACCTTCAGCGTCAAGCCAGTGCATAGCCTCAACAGCCCGACCTATCCGGAAACCCAAAAACTGACCATGGATCTGAAAGATCCTGCGACTTATAAAGTTCGCATCAGTGCCAATGTCAAAGGCTTGACCCTGCAGCAAGAAAACTAAGCTGCCGGACTTGGCAAACAACTTGTTGAAAAATGCGGCGAGTCCGCTAATGCCGTTCAGTTAAGAAACACCTGTCATTGGTTTCTTGGTTGATGATGTTTTGTTTTCTTCGGACTACCTTGCCGGGTGCGGCCCGGCAGCCGCTTACTTTTCTTGTCTCGCCAAGAAAAGCTAAGCAAAAGAAGGCGACCGCGCGATCCCGGCCCCTGCGGGGTTCCCAGCGATGTGCTGCAGAAAATGGGAGGGTCGCAAACT
>JAMFSU010000072.1 GCA_026225475.1 Duganella sp. | reverse complement strand
CATTACCGATCTTGGCGTGATCGATGTGACGCCGCAGGGCTTGAAGCTGGTTGAACTGGCCAGTGGTGTGAGCAAGGAAGAGGTGATTGCCAACACTGAAGCGGAACTGGATGTCAGTGCAGTCTGATCCTTCATAAAATCAGCTGGTTCATGATGTTCAAGAAAGCGGCACCGACGTCAACGTCAGTGCCGCTTTTTATTCAAGAGCGCGCCAGCCGTTCGCGCACATGCTCTTCATGAAACACCGCATGCGCAGGTTTGACCAGATCGCTGCGGCTGATTAGCCCGACCAGATGCAGACTGGCGGCGTCGCTGACAACCGGCAAGCGCTCGCAATGTTGCGCAGCCATACGGCGCGCGGCAGCCTGGCAGGTTTCGGTGCCCAGCGCAAACAGTGTCGGTGGCGTCAACAGCGCAGCAATCACGGTGTCGCCGCCATGCTGCGCCAGGTAAGCCGACAAACCGGCGCGATCCAGCATGCCGAGCAGGCGACCATCCGCAGCGCAGACAGGAAATGCGCGATGTAATTGATCGTTGCCGAAATGACTGCGGGCGATCTGATCCAGGCTGGCGTCGGCGGCAATGGTGCTCGGCGTGCGTGTCATGACTTCTTCGACAAAGATGCGCTCTTGCGGATCGACGCTATATTCCCGGTAAATGTGCAAGCCGCGCCGGGCGATTTTTTCGGTCATGATGGAGCGACGCATCACCAGTACGGTAAAGCCGTACGATATCCCAGTGGCCAGCAACAAGGGTAGCAAGGCATTGAAGTCGCCGGTCAGTCCCAGCGCGAACACGGCCGCCGTCAATGGTGCACCAAGCACACCGGCCAGCACCGCTGCCATGCACACCAGTGGCCACAGGGTTGGATCACTGCCAGGAATCAGCCAGGCGATTACAGCGCCCAGTCCGGCCCCCAGCATCAACAAGGGAGCCAGCACACCTCCCGAAGTGCCGGAACCGAGTGCGATGAGCCAGATCACTGCCTTTACCGCCAACAACGCTAGCAAGGCCGAAATCGCCAGATGATGATTGAGCAGGTCGGCAATCACGTCATAACCGACACCCAGCGCGCGCGGCTGGAAATAACCGCCTATACCGACCGCCACCGCACCCAGGGCCGGCCACCACATCCAGTGCAGCGGCAGTGCATGGAAACGATCCTCGATCCAGTACAGCGCCACCGACATCGCCGCCGACAGCGCGCCGCTACACAAACCGGCAATCACGCATACCAGTAAGGCCGACAGCCCTGGCGCTGCCGTCTGCAAGGGAAACAGTGGACCGGCATCAAGCAGTAGTGGTCGCACAAAGCCGGCCACCGTGCACGCCAGGATCACTGGCAACAAGCTACGCGGACGCCATTCAAACAACAGCAATTCGACCGCCAGCAACACTGCCGCGGCCGGTGTGCCGAACACTGCCGTCATGCCTGCGGTGGCACCTGCGACCAGCAAGGTCTTGCGTTCTGCGGCGCTGATCGAGAAGTGTTGCGCAATCAGCGAGCCGATTGCGCCGCCGGTCATGATGATCGGCCCTTCGGCACCAAACGGACCACCGCTGCCGATGACAATGCCGGAAGCCAGCGGCTTCAACAGGGCCACCTTGGCCGACATCTTGCTCTTGCCGAACAGGATCGCTTCAATCGCCTCCGGAATACCATGGCCGCGAATTTTTTCGGAACCGTAACGGGCCATCAAGCCGACGATCAAGCCACCGATGACCGGCACCAGCAACACCCACAGACCCAGTTGATGGCCTGCCGGCGAACGGTCGGCAAATGAGAGTGTTTGAAAGAAGAACAGATTGGTGAAGAGGTGAATCAGGTGCAGCAATACATAAGCCGCTACGGTGCTCAATACACCGATGACGATGGCAATGGAAGCAAGAAACAAGACTCGCCGATCGAGTCCGAAGTCGCGTTGGTGGCGGCGCATGGAAGGGGTCCAGTTGGGAAATCACAGTAATGCCGTCGTCACGGCGCGCAACGCTTTGATAAGGACGTCCCGTCTCAAGCGGCTTGCCCGGCAAATATATCACAATGTGATATAAAAATCCTGTGCTGTCCAGAGCGCGGATTGATCGCTGGACGTTAGCCCCAGCTACCCATCGGTTGCAGAAATGGTGACAGCGCTGGTGCGCTCCAGCGCAGTGGCAAGACCGCCCTGACCAGTCGCGCTTGTGTCACCTGCAAACGCAGCAGACGTTGCGCACCGGCAAAGCCATCCACCTGTGGCCCGCGCCAGATTACCTCGGCCGTGACGGCCAGATACAACAAGTCGCCGTTGTCGAAATCGACAAACAACAAGCCAGCACGCGGATGCACCAGCAGATTGCCGATGGTGTTGAAAAACGAATTGCCGACGAAATCCGGTACCGTCAGGTGCCGGTCGCCGTCGATGCGCACAAAGCCAGGCTTGCCGCCACGATGCGAGACGTCAACGCCATGCGCCCCCGTCAATGCATTGGCATCGCTACCTAACGATGTGGCAATGAAGAAGGTATCCGCACTGGCAATCAGGGCCTGCATTGCCGTGCTCAAGGCTGCGGTATTCTCGATAGCCAGCGCTGATTGTGAACCACGGTCGATCCATTCTGCCTGACGCGCTTGGATGTATTTGGGACAATTACCGAAACTCTGCTGGATATCGATGACCATGCCATCCTCCCGCAATACGCTGACCATGCCATTGGCACGATTACGCCGCCGTGTATGCGGCGCAATACCCAACAAGCCCAGCGCAGTACCTTGCCGTAGATTGGCATGCAGTGGATCGGTTGCCTGCGGCAAGGCAGCGACCGTCAATTGCCGCTCCTGCGGTGACGCAATGAAGCCTGCGGCACCGACCAGTATCGACGCCCACGGCTGGCCGCTGCCATCCTGACTGCCGACCACCAGAAACGGCAATTGCGCAAAGAACTCACGGTGCTGTTGCGGCATGAAGTCGCGGATCACGCGCGGTCCTATCGCGGCCATTTGTTCTAATGCGCCGGCTTGTTGCTGTGCCTGTAGCTCGCCAAGATGGAAAGCACTGTTTGCGTAATCGGACACGTGCATGATCGACTCCAGTCTATGCGTTCTATGCAGCCAACGGCGAAGCCGGCATCGGCAGGAAACCTGGCAAGGCTTCGATGCGCGCAATCCAGCGACGCAAGCGGGCGAATTCAGCGAGACTGACGCCACCTTCCGGGGCGTGTGCGACATAGCTGTAACAGGCGATGTCGGCAATCGTTACCTGGGTGCCGACCAGGAAATCGCGGCCATCCAGATGCTGGTCAAGCAAGGCCAGCACAGCCTGTGCCTTACCCTTGGCCAGTTCATGGTCGAGCGGCGCCTTGAACACCGTGACCAGGCGCGCACGCGCTGGCCCTTCGAGAATTTCGCCAGCGGCCAATGACAGGAATTGCTGGACATGGGCGGCATCGACAGCGCTGTCCGGCAACCAGCTTGCCGGGCCGTAGCTTTTGGCCAGATAGACAAGAATCGCAGTGGAATCGTACAAGGTGATGTCGCCATCGACGATGACCGGAACCTGGCCGCGTGGATTCATGGCAAGGAATTCCTGGCTCTTTTGTGCACGGTTGGGCAAATCGACTGCGATGAATTCGTAGGGCAGATCAAGCAAGGACAGGAACAGTTGCACACGGTGGCTATGGCCGGACAGGCTGAAACCAAAAAGACGGATGGGATGTTGATTTGGCATGGTGGTCGCTCCTTAATAAAAAGAATGTTCTTGTACCGAGCGATCGGTACAATAGGCAATTATAATTGATCTGTCAAATAAATTTATAATCACTGCCAACTCTTCAAATTGCCGAAAAGAATCGCCTATGCCTGCACCTAGCCTGTCCCGTGATGAAGTCGTTGAGCGCATTCTTGCCGAGTTTCGGCGTGCGGGCTATCAGGGCGCGACCTTGAGTAGCCTGTCAGAGGCCACTGGCCTGGGAAAATCCAGCCTCTACCACTATTTTCCCAACGGCAAGGTCGATATGGGCGAAGCGGCGCTGGCAGCAGTCGGCATCTGGATGGGTGAAAACGTCATCCCGATATTGACCGATCAGGGCGCGCCCGAAAAACGGTTAAAGAAATTCAGCGCCGCACTCAGCGAGTTTTATGCAAAAGGCAGCTTGCCTTGTTTGACCGATTTGTTCACGATCGGCGAAGCGGGCGGTCATTTCCAGCAATATCTGAAACCGCGTCTGAGTGGCTTGATCAAGATGCTCGCCGCCGTGGTGGCGGAAACCGGCGTCGCCAATGACGAAGCCCTGCGGCGTGCAGAAGATGCCATGATTTCCATGCATGGTGCCTTGGTGGTATCGCGCGCACTGGGATCGACCGCGCCCTTTGTGCGCACCATGCGCAACTTTCCTGCGGTCTTGCTCGGCCAGACTGCGCAGCCTTAATCTCTCACCTCCGCCAGGCTTGCAGCAACACGCCGGGCAACTCCTTCCTCGTACCTCGAGAGTCGGTCTTTGTTGCCAGCATGCAGCAAGGACCGGTTGCGCCATTTTTGTCTCGCGCTTGACACGCATTTTGTTACTACTATAATGCAAGTAACTATCCGAGCTGTCGGATACCTTTACGGAGAACAACATGCGCAATGCAACAAGCAACAAACCTGGTACCGCACTCATTACCGGCGCCTCGACGGGTATCGGCGCGACCTATGCCAACCGTCTGGCCCAACGCGGCTACGATCTGATCCTGGTGGCACGCGATGTGGCGCGCCTGGAACAACTGGCCGCGACACTGCGCGCCAGCCAGCAGGTCGCCGTAGAAGTGTTGCCAGCCGATCTGACCAGCAAGCTCGACCTGCTCAAGGTTGAACAGCGGTTGCGCACTGACCAAGCCATCAGCATGCTGATCAACAATGCCGGCATGGCTATCACCGGCGAGTTGGCCGATGGCGACATCGAGCGCTATGACACGATGGTGCAGCTCAACGTGACCGCCGTCATGCGTCTGGCCGCAGCGATTGCGCCTAACTTCATCGCGCGCAAGGGCGGTACGTTGATCAACATCGCATCCGTGCTGGCGCTGGCACCGGAAATGTTCAATGGCGTCTATAGCGGTACCAAGGCGTTTGTGTTGAATCTGACGCAGTCATTGCAAAACGAATTGGGCAAGCATGGCGTGCGTGTGCAAGCAGTGTTGCCCGGTGCTACACGCACTGAAATCTGGGAACGTTCGGGCGGTGATATTGCCCATCTGCCACCTGAGATGCTGATGGAAGTCGGTGACATGGTCGATGCAGCATTGACCGGTCTGGACCTCGGCGAACCCGTGACAATTCCCTCGTTGCCGGAGATTGCAGCCTGGAACAACCTCAATCAGGTGCGCCAGGCGTTGGCGCCGCAGCTGTCGCTGAGTCGCGCCGCTGCGCGTTATCAGGCCTGACGGCAGCCAGCGGTCAGCCGCGCGCATGCAACGCAAATGCCTCGATCAGCAGAATTGCCCGGTGGCCTGTACCATGCAGGTGGTAGGCGAGTGGTGGAGTGTATTGATTTTGCGTGATGCGCTGCGCGGCTTGACGCGCTTCGATCAGTTCCAGAAAAGCCTGTCGATTGCGCCCAATATGTTGACGCGTCGCTTGCAGTCGCTGGTCGAAGCCGGATTGCTGGAACGGTGTCAATACCGCATCCACCCGCCACGCTACGAATATGTGCTGACTGAACGTGGCCGCAATTTCCGTACTGTGATCGCGGCGATGTATCAATGGGGTCAGCGCTATCGAGAAGAACAGGGGCAGCAAACCAATCCTGCGCCTGACCAAGCAAACTGAAAGGAAGCAAGACGATGCGAATTCTGGTGGTAGGAGCGGGCGCCGTGGGTGGTTATTTCGGCGGCCGACTGTTGGCGGCCGGGCGTGATGTGCACTTTCTGGTCCGCGATCAACGCGCAGCCTTGCTGGCCGCTAACGGTTTGCGCATCAAAAGCCCGGTCGGTGATGTGACACTGTCCCAGCCACCGACTGTGCTCAAGCAGGACTTGCGCGCCGACTACGATTTGATCGTGCTCAGTTGCAAAGCCTATGACCTGGACGACGCCATCGATTCGTTTGCTGCCGCAGTCGGTGCGCAGACGGTGATTCTGCCACTGCTCAACGGCATGCAACATCTGGACAAACTGGCGCAGCGCTTTGGTGGAGATAAACTGCTCGGAGGGCAATGCGTCATCGCCAGCACCATCGACGCCGACGGCGCCATCGTGCATCTCAACTCTTTTCATGGCATTACCTTTGGCGAACGCGATGGCAGCACGTCGGCGCGATTGACGGCCATCGAAGCAGAATTGAACGGTGCTGGTTTCAATGTCACGGCGAGTACCGACATCCTCCAGGCGATGTGGGAAAAATGGCTGATGCTGGCCTCGCTGGCAGGCAGCACCACCCTGATGCGCTCGGCCATCGGCCCAATTCTGGCAGCGCCGGGTGGTCTTGAATTCATCACCGGCCTGATGCAAGAGTGCAGTGCGATTGCGGCCGCCCAAGGGCATGCGCCAGCCGGGCCATTCTATGAGCGCACTCGCAAGATGTTGACCGAACCAGGTTCGACTTTGACGGCATCGATGTTCCGCGATATCAACAACGGCGCCCGCATCGAGGCCGATCACATCATCGGTGATCTGCTGCAACGGGGCCGCGCTGCGCAGTTGCAGACGGACCTGTTGCAACTGGTCTATACCCATCTGAAAAGCTACGAGCACAATCGCACGCTGGCGCACTGACCAGCACCGCAAATCGACAGAACGGATGGCGCGCGCATGATATTGCGCGCGTTATTTTTTTACCAGCCACCACCCAAGGCACGGAAGCTGGCCACGGCAGCGCGCGCATCGTCACTGCGCAGTTGCACTAGTTGATCGCGTGCGTGCAGTAACAAACGATCTTCTTCCAACACATCATTCAATGCCAGCGCGCCGCCAAGATAGGCGTCTTGGGTAGCGCCACGGGCCCGTTCGCGTGCTTGCACTTCATCAATCAAAGCGTGCTGTTGCTGCTCAAGCTGGACCAGCGTGACGATCGCATTCTCGACATCTTCAGTGGCGCGCAAGACGGTCTGGCGATAACGCGCCAATGCTTCGCGATTGGCACCTTGCGCCTGTGCCACTTCGGCATCGACGCGGCCGAAATCGAACAGACGCCAGCGCAAGCCCAGAGCAGCTTGCGGTTGCAAGCTGTTGGCCGTCAGCAAACCAGTCGCGCCCAGACTCTCGAAGCCAAGCAAGGCCGACAAGGACAGCTTTGGATAATATTCGCTCATGGCGCTGCCGATGTGGGCATTCGATGCCGCCAGACGACGTTCAGCGGCACGCACGTCCGGACGTCGACGCAATAGCGCAGCACTGCCGCCATCGACGCGGATGTCGGGCACCGCTGTCAGCGCCGCCGAGTCTTGTTGCAGCTCGCCCGCATAAGTGCCGGGCAATGCGCCCATCAATACATCCAGACGATTGAGCTGCTGTTTCTGCTCAATCTGAAGTGGCGCAATTGCGCCGCGCGCCTGGGCCAATTGTGCTTGTGCCAAGGCCAGATCGCGTTGCGTTGCCAGGCCATCATGCAGGCGCAACGACACCAGCGTCTGCAATTGGTCGTCAGTGTTGACTTGTTGTTGTGCCAGTCGGATGCGCGCCTGTGCCGCGCGAATGCGGAAGTAGGCATCGGCAGCTTCTGCCGCGATGGAAATGCGTACACCAAGATGATCCGCTTCAGCGGCGTCACGCTCAGCGTGCGCCGCTTGCGTACCACGCTTGAGGCCACCGGCCAGATCCAGTTCCCAACTAGCGCCGACACCGACGTCATAGAGACTCTGCGTGCGTTCATAGCCCGGCAGATTGCTGGCGATCTTGCCCAGTGGACTATTGAGTGACTGCTTTTGCCGCGCCGTCTGGGTTTCCAGATCTGCCTGGGGCAGTTGCTGCGCGCCGGCGTGCTGAGCTACCGCGCGAGCCTGTTCGACGCGCGCTAGCGAGGCAGCCAGATCCAGATTTTGATCGATCGCGCGTTGCACCACGCGGCGCAATACCGGATCGTTGAACCCATTCCACCATTGATCCAGCGCCGGCATTGGCGCCGTGACTGCACGTTGCGCCAGCAGCGGCGCCTGCACAAAGGCCGCGTCGGCAACCGTCGGCGCCTGGTAATCAGGGCCGACAGCACAAGCCGACAAGACCAGCGTGGCAGCCATGGCCAGATGCGAAAGCCGCATGACCGGCTGCTTATAGATGCTTTCCATGCTTGTTCCCCTGCCGCATTGCGCGGTAAAAATACGCTATTTGAAAAGTAACTTGCAAATTGATAGTCTCTAGTTTAGTCTAACTATCAAAATGAAAGCAACTACTAAAAACGTTTCTAAACAACCGCCCTGCGGGGCGCAACACATTGACAGCGGAGTACGGCATGAGCAATCAGACAACGGCGACGGCAGGCAGTGGCGCAGACCATAACGCAGCAGCAAGCACGTCAGTGACGACCAGAAAAAAATCGCGCCTGTGGACGCTGGCGGCAGTGCTACTGGTATTGCTGGCCGCCATCGCCTATCTGATCTATTGGCAGGTTAGCGGTCGCTATTGGGAAAAAACCGATGATGCCTATGTCGGCGGCGACATCACCGTGATTGCACCCAAGGTCGCCGGCAACATCGCGCAGGTGCTGGTCAGCGACAATCAGCGCGTGCATGCAGGCGATCTGCTGATCAAGCTGGATGACCGCGATTACCGTGCGGTGCTGGCAAAATTGCAGGCCGCGGTGCAAACGCAAGAAGCGATGCTGGCCAATATCGATGCCGAGCGCCATTTGCAGGAAGCGGTGATTGACCAAGTGCGCGCCGGTGTCAGTGCCAGCAATGCTGAAACTGTGCGGGCGCACGAAGATCAAAGCCGCTACCAGAGCCTGTCGGCAAAGGCCGCCGTGTCAGTGCAGAGCTTCCAGAAAGCCGACGCCGACTACAAGCAGGCGCTGGCGAATAATCAAAAGGCCCAGGCGGCATTGGTCGCGGCGCAACGTCAACTGACCGTGCTGGCGACTGAAAAGCAGAAAACCCAGGCTGCCTGGCAACAGGCGATTGCTGAACGTACATTGGCAGAACTCAATGTCAGTTACACCGAATTACGTGCGCCGGTCGACGGTGTGGTCGGCAATCGCCGCGCCCGCCTCGGTGCCTACGCTGGTGTTGGGGGGCAACTGTTGTCCGTGGTGCCGGCGCAAGGTCTGTGGGTCGATGCCAATTTCAAGGAAAACCAGATCGCTCATTTTCAGGTCGGCATGCCGGTCGAGATCAGGGCCGATGTGGTGCCGGGCGAAGTCATGCATGGCCATCTCGCTAGCGTGGCACCGGCCACTGGCGCACAGTTCAGCATCCTGCCGGCAGAAAATGCCACTGGTAATTTCACCAAGATCGTCCAGCGCGTACCGGTGCGCGTCCTGCTCGATGGTGATGCCGCGCGACTGGGTAAATTACGTCCGGGTTTGTCGGTGACCGCTGAAGTCGATGGTCGGCCAGCCAACGGCTCCCATTAAACACAAGCACACGGAGCCGACATGAGTATCATCGATCCTGCACAGATGACACAGCGTGCCAAAATCCTCGCCTTCGCCACTATGTGCGTCGGTATGTTCATTGCCTTGATCGACATCCAGATCGTCTCGGCGTCGCTGGCCGATATTGGTGGTGGCTTGTCGGCCGGTGCGGATGAAACGGCCTGGGTACAGACCAGTTATCTGATTGCCGAGATCATCGTCATTCCCTTGTCGGGCTGGATGTCGCGGGTGCTGTCGACGCGCTGGTTGTTCAGTATTTCGGCAATCGGCTTCACCATCGCCAGTCTATTGTGCGGTGTCGCCTGGGACATCAACAGTATGATCTTCTTCCGCGCGCTGCAAGGGTTCTTGGGCGGCTCGATGATTCCACTGGTATTCACATCGGCGTTCTTTTATTTTCAGGGACATCAACGGGTGATCGCCGCCGCCACCGTCGGTGCCTTGTCATCGATGGCACCGACGCTGGGACCCACTGTGGGCGGCTGGATCACCAGCAATTATTCGTGGCATTGGCTGTTCTTCATCAATCTGGTGCCCGGCATTTTCGTCGCCGTAGTGGTGCCAATCGTGGTACGTATCGACAAGGCAGATTTCAGCTTGCTCAAGGGCGCCGATTATTTCGGCATGATCTTGTTGGCACTGAGTCTCGGCTGTCTCGAATATTCGCTCGAAGAAGGACCGCGGCTGGGCTGGATGGGCGATGACGTGATTCGTACCACGGTATGGATCAGCGTGGTGGCCGGGATCAGTTTTCTCTGGCGCAGCCTGGTATATGTCAATCCTGTCGTTGACCTGCGTGCGCTCAAGGACCGCAACTTTGCGCTCGGCTGTTTCTTTTCTTTCATCACCGGCATCGGCATTTTTGCGACGGTTTATTTGACGCCAGTTTTTCTGGCGCATGTGCGCGGCTTCAGCGCACTTGATATCGGCCTGTCGATTTTCTCTACCGGCCTGTTCCAGATTTCTGCGATTCCTGTCTACGCCGTGCTGGCACGCCGCATCGACCTGCGCTGGTTGATGATGTTCGGCATGAGCTGCTTTGCCTTGAGCATGTGGAACTTCATGCCGATCACGCACGATTGGGGCTGGCGCGAACTGATGCTGCCGCAGGCTTTGCGTGGTTTCGCCCAGCAGTTTGCAGTGGCACCGGTGGTGACGCTGACCCTGGGCGCATTGAAGCCGGAACGGCTCAAACTGGCCTCGGGCCTGTTCAATCTGATGCGCAATCTGGGAGGGGCCATTGGTATTGCCGTGTGCGGAACGATCCTCAATGACCGCACCAATCTACACTTTCTGCGTCTGGCCGAACATCTCAACAGCGGCAACGAAGCAATGCAAGATTTGCTGCAATCGAGCCGCGCTAACCTGCTCGCGTCTGGAATGGATGCGGCCAGTGTGCCCACTGCAGCGTTGCAGCAATTGTGGCATTTGGCACTGCGCGAAGCACAGACGCAGACTTTCGCTGATGCGTTTCTGGTGGTGATGTGGTGTTTCCTGGTTGCAGTGGCAATGGTGCCCTTGATGCGCAAGGTGGCGCCACCGCAGGCACCGTCGGCAGATGCTCATTAAGGAAAACGAGCGCGCGACATGACGAGGAATGTCGTGCGCCTATCACTAAATTTGTCGGTTGATTCAATATTTGCCGCTATACAAAAGAACAATAGATTTGTTTTCGTATTTTCCTTTTGAATGCATGGGCGATCAAATTAGGCTATCCGGCTACAGCGAAACAGCATCCCCGGCATTTCTTGCCAAACCAGGAAATCGCCGGGCGTCATTCGACTAGGTGCTAAATTCCCATGCGCTCGCGCGCCAGGTGCACCGACCCTTGGCGCACAGCCCAGCGTATCGGCGCAGCGGCCACGTCTACGGACCGTTGCAGCAACATTTGTCGCCATGGCGGCAAGGTCTGCACGCCCAATTGCAGCTTGGCCCAGGGCGGTAGCAGATCGATCCCGGCGCGCATCATCAGGCGTGTCCACGGTTGTGCCAGGCGGTGCGGCGCAGGTGCATTGAGTACCAACTCCAGCGTCTTCAGCGTGCGCGCATCGCATTGCAGTTGCGGCTGCATGCGTTCCAGATAAGCGTCCAGTTCCTGCAGCGTGCGCGGTACCGCGGTGGCACCTAAGGCTTCTGCTATCACGGCAATTTCATCGAGGTATTGGTTTTGTCGCGCGAGCGACAATGCCGGGTTGCGGTAGCGCAAATAGGCGCGCAAAAAACTCGATACCTCCGCTACATGTACCCAGGTTAGCAAGTCTGGCGCGTCGGCGGCATAGTGCCGGCCATCCGGTGCCGTGCCGCGCACGCCGGCATGAATCTGACGCACGCGGGAAATCAATTTTTCTGCATCGGCACGGCTGCCGTAGGTGGTGCCGGCGATGAATTGCGCGGTGCGGCGCAAACGGCCCAGCATGTCCTGCTGAAATGTAGAGTGGTCCCAGACGCCGCTCAAGGCCAACGGATGCAGCATCTGCAATAACAACGCGCTAACGCCGCCAATGAGCATCGCCGTGAAATCGCTGTGCACCTCCCAGCAAGCTGAGTCGGGGCCAAACAGGCCGGGGTCGCCCTTGGGCAAGCGCAAGTCGGCACTGCCGGGTGGACGGCTGATGGCCAGCACGCTGGCCTCGATACGGGTACGTAGAGCTTCCATGAGTGGGGCAGCGGTAAGGGTTTAATAAAAGACCATGAGCGTGACGACCGTATTAACCTGCCATTGCTGATGTAAGCGACGTCAGTGGCACAGTGTAGAGAAGAATGCGCGGCCGTGTCGGATATTGGCAACATCATAACTGTCGGCAGCCTGTCGCTTAGCTGTCACGAAACTGTCCGGAAAATGTCATTCTCACGATTTGCAGGTTTTTCTGGCCGGTTGTGAGAAATTAGCGGTCGTTTGAATAAAATATCGTGTGAGAAGCTGGTATACAGTGCTTTGCAGCAAATCATTCTGAGTATAATAAAAGTCTCATTTTAGGGAACTCACGTTCATGTCCATGGTCGAGCTGGCGCTGCGTCGCCCTTACACCTTTATTGTGATGGCGATGCTAATTGTATTGTCGACGCCGTTGGCGTTGATGAACATGGCGACCGACATTTTCCCTGAAATCAATATTCCGGTGATCAGCATCATCTGGAACTATAACGGCTTGTCGGCCCAGGAAATGGGGCAGCGCATCGCGTCCCAAAATGAGCGCGGCCTGACCACCGTGGTCAGCGATATCGAACATATCGAATCGCAATCGCTGGCCGGTGTCTCTGTGATCAAGGTGTTTTTCCAGCCCAAGGCCAATATCCAGAACGCGATTGCCCAGGTAGTCGCCTCGGTGCAATCGCAATTGCGTCAGATGCCGCCGGGGATTACGCCACCACTGGTGATCAAGTATTCCGCCTCAAGTATTCCGGTCATGCAATTGGCGCTGTCGAGCCAGACCCTGCCTGAGCAAGCGCTGTTCGATGCTGCCATCAACACGTTGCGGCCGCAGTTGATCACGATTCCCGGCGTCGCCGTACCGTTTCCCTATGGTGGCAAGACACGGCTGATTTCAGTCGATCTCGATACCCAGGCATTACAGGCGCGCGGTTTGTCGCCGGTTGATGTGGTCAATGCCGTTAATACACAAAATCTGATTCTACCCTCCGGCACCGCCAAGTTCGGTGCTACCGAATACACCATCAAGATGAACGGTTCGCCCGAAGCGGTGGCGGGCCTGAACGACTTGCCGGTACGTACCGCCAATGGCGCCACCACTTATTTGCGCGATGTTGCCTATGTGCGTGACGGCTTCTCGCCGCAGACCAATATCGTGCGTCAGGATGGCGTGCGCGGCGTGCTGCTATCGGTATTGAAGAACGGCGGCGCCTCGACACTGGACATCGTCAACAACTTGCGCCAGATGCTGCCGCAGGCGCAGCAGACCATGCCGTCGGACGTCAAGATCACACCGTTGTTTGACCAGTCCCTGTTCGTCAAGGCAGCGGTCAAGGGCGTGGTCAGCGAAGCGCTGATCGCCGCCGGACTGACCGCAGCGATGGTGCTGCTGTTTCTTGGCAACTGGCGCAGCACGTTGATCATTGCATTGACCATTCCGCTGTCGATTCTGGCGGCAATTCTGGTGTTGTTCATGCTCGGTGAAACGCTCAATTTGATGACACTGGGCGGGCTGGCGCTGTCGGTCGGGATTCTGGTGGACCAGGCGATTGTGACGATTGAAAACATCGAACGTCACATGCACATGGGCAAGCCGCTACACGATTCGATCATCGTTGGTGCCGGCGAAATCGGCGTGCCGGCGTTTGTCTCGACCGTATGTATTTGCATCGTGTTCGTGCCAATGTTCTTCCTGTCCGGCGTGGCTCGCTTCCTGTTTGTGCCATTGGCCGAAGCCGTGGTGTTCGCGATGGTGGCTTCGTATATCTTGTCGCGCACGCTGGTGCCGACGCTGGTGATGCTGTTGATGAACAACGCGCATGCAGCGCCAGGTGGCAAGGCGAGTTTGCTGCAACGTGTGTATCGCGGCTTCGACGCCCGCTTCGAACGCGTGCGGCGTGCCTATACTTTGGTGCTGTCCTCGCTGCTGGCTCACCGTCGCCGGTTTGCGCTGGCCTTCCTCGGCTTTTGCGTGTTGTCCTGCCTGTTGTATCCGTTCCTGGGGCGCGACTTCTTCCCGAATGTGGATGGCGGTCAGATTCGTTTGCACATGCGTACGGCCACCGGCACGCGTATCGAAGAAACCGCACGCATCGCCGATCAGGTCGAAGCGGCCATTCGCGAAATGATTCCCGCCGATGAACTGGAAACCGTGCTCGACAACATCGGCGTGCCCAACAGCGGTATCAATCTGTCTTACAGCAATGCCGGCACCATTGGCACACTCGATGGCGAAATCCTGATGGCCTTGCGCGAAGGGCATCGTCCGACCGAACAACTGGTGACCAAGTTGCGTGCTGAACTGCCCAAGCGTTTCCCCGGCATTGAATTTTTCTTTCAGCCTGCCGACATCGTCACGCAGATTCTCAACTTCGGTCTGCCCGCGGCCATCGATGTGCAATTGACCGGTCCCAACCAGCAGCGTAATGCCGAGCTGGCCGCTGAGTTGACCAAGCAGATCCGCCAGATCCCGGGCGCGGTGGACGCTCACGTGCATCAACGCCTCGATGGCCCGTCACTGGATATGCAAATGGATCGCACGCGCTTGCAGCAATATGGTTTGTCGGCCGCCAACGTCGGTCAGAACGTGTTGGTGGCCTTGTCCGGCAGCTCGCAGACGGCACCGGCGTTCTGGCTCAATCCACAGAATGGCGTGGTGTACAACGTCGCTGTGCAATCGCCGCAATATCAGGTTGATTCACTCGACGCCTTGCTTGGTATCCCAGTCGGTGCCAGCGGTGCTGCGACTGCCACTGGTGCGGCCACTAACACTCAATTGCTGGGCAATCTAGTTGATGTCAAACCGGGCCGGCAAGCGGCGATTGCCTCGCGCTACAACATCCTGCCGGCGATTGATGTTTATGTCAGCGTGCAGGGCACCGATCTGGCCAGCGTGGCCAGCAAGGTCACCAAACTGGTTGATGACATGCGTGCCAAACTACCGCGCGGCAGCCAGATCGTTATTCGCGGCCAGGTGCAGACTATGCAGGCCTCCTTCATCGGTCTCGGCGTCGGCTTGGCCATGGCGATTGTGCTGGTCTATTTGTTGGTAGTGGTCAACTTCCAGTCCTGGATCGATGCGGCGATCATTATCGCGGCATTGCCTGCCGCCTTGGCCGGCATCGCCTGGATGCTGTTCATCACCGGCACCACGCTGAGCGTGCCGGCCTTGACCGGTGCCATCATGACCATGGGGGTGGCCACCGCCAACAGTATTCTGATCGTGTCGTTCGCGCGCCAGCTCAAGGACGAGGGCGCGACGCCCCTGGCCGCTGCGCTGGAAGCCGGTGCCACGCGTATCCGCCCGGTGTTGATGACGGCATTGGCGATGATCATCGGCATGATCCCGATGGCCTTGGGTCTGGGCGAGGGCGCCGAGCAAAATGCCCCGCTTGGCCGTGCCGTGATCGGTGGTTTGCTGTTCGCTACCGTCTCAACCTTGTTCTTTGTTCCCGTCGTATTTGCCGGTGTGCATCAACGGCTGGCGCGTCGCCAGCAAGCTCGCCCGCAGCATGATCCAAACGCCGGCGGTCCCGGTGCCGATCCAATTCATCAGCCGCAGTAAGCGCCCAGCCGTCACAGGAGATTTGAAGCAATGTCGCAAGAACGTCATTCCCAACTCGGCATCCACCCGGTTGAACCGGGCCAGGCCGGAGAACTGCTCAAACGCCAGCAGGTCGTGCGCCGTACCAAACTGGTCATGGTGGTGGTGTTGCTATTGCTGGCAGCCGGTTCCGCACGTACCGTGATCAGCCGCATATTCAACGCCAATGCACTGGAAACCGGTACCGTCGAACGTGCCAAGCAATACGTCAAGACGGCCCCGGCCAAGACCATCGATGCCGGTCAGACGCTGGCCTTGCCGGGCACGCTGCAAGGCTATGTGCAGTCGCCGATTTCGGCACGCGCTGGTGGGTACCTGAAGCGCTGGTACAAGGACATCGGCAGCCGCGTCGACAAGGGCGAACTGCTGGCCGAACTCGACACGCCGGAAATCGACCAGCAATTGACGCAAGCCGTGGCTGCACGTGCACAGGCAGCGTCCAGCCTGGACCTGACCAAGAGCACCGTCGATCGCTGGGAAGCGCTGCGCAAGAAAGACGCTGTCTCGCAACAGGAGCTCGATGAACGTCGCAGCGCCTTTGCGCAAGCCGGTGCCAATCTGGCGGCAGCCGACGCCAATGTCGAACGGCTGCGCCAGATCGAGGGCTTCAAGCGCATCGTCGCCCCGTTCGCTGGTGTCATCACGCGCCGCAACGTGGATGTCGGTGATCTGGTCGATCCCGGCGCCGGCAGCGGCGGACGCGCGTTGTTCATGTTGGCGCAGACCGACCCCTTGCGTGTGTATGTGAATGTGCCGCAGTCGTCGTCCAATTTGATTCGCGCCGGACAGAAAGTGGTCGTCACCCAAGCCGAATTGCGCAGCCAGAATTTTGAAGGAAAGGTAGTGCGCACGGCCGCATCGATCGATACCACCACGCGTTCGATGCAAGTGGAAATCGCCTTGCCGAACCCCGATGGCGTGCTGTTGCCCGGTGCCTTTGTGCAAGTGGCACTGCCACTCAAGCCAAGTGGCGCATTGGTCGTGTCCACCGACGTCTTGCTGTTCCGTCGCGACGGCACCCAGGTGGCCGCTGTCGATGCTAACGGCAAAGTGCATCTCAAGCGTGTTCAGGTTGGCCGCAATTATGGCCAGACCGCAGAAATCACCGATGGCCTGAGCGGCAACGAACAATTGATTCTGAATCCGTCGGATTCGGTGGCCGAAGGCGATCAAGTAGAGGTAGCGCCATCGGTACCGGCGGCGCCCGCCAAGACTGGCGCCGACAAGGGCAAGGCGTGATGAGACGGCGCGCGCGTCCTTTCATGCAGCTCACCGTGCTGACGGCAGTCTTGCTGTTGGCGGGTTGTGCTGTCGGTCCCGACTACCACAAGCCGGATGTCGAGTTGCCGGTTACCTGGCAACTCGATACACCATGGCGTCAAAGTACACCTGATGATGCGCTGGCCAAAGGCCCATGGTGGGAGCGTTTTGGCGATGCCAAGTTGAACCAGTTACAACAGCAAGCCTTGGCCGGCAACCAGACACTGGCAGTGGCCAGTGCCAGATTGCTGCAAGCGCGTGCTAGCGCCAATGCCACGAATGCCGGTTTGTTTCCGCAAGTCGGTGTCGGCACCCGCGCTGGTCGCTTGCGTATCTCTGGCGACCGGCCGCTGACCAATTACAACGCGCCCAATTACGCCACCGTACAGAGCGATTTTGCGTTGGGCCTCAATGCCAGTTATGAAGTCGACCTGTTCGGCCGCGTCGCACGTAATGTCGAAGGTGCGGCTGCTTCGGCGCAGCAATCAGCGGCCGATCTGGAAAATACACGGCTGTTGCTGACGGCAGAACTGGCCAGTAGTTATTTCAATCTGCGCGAACTTGATGTTGAACTGGATGTGTTGTCGCGTTCGATCGAGTTGCAGCGGAAAGCACTGGAGCTGGCCACTTCGCGCCATGATCTAGGCGCCACCTCTGGCCTTGATGTGGCGCAACAACAAGCATTGCTCGATACCACCTTGACTCAGGTCGATGTCTTGCGCAAGCAGCGTTCGCAATTCGAGCACGCCATTGCCACGCTCACTGGTACGCCCGCGCCGCTGTTTTCGCTGCCGTCGGCACTGGTGCCGATGATGCCGCCGGCAGTACCGCTCGGAGTGCCATCGGATCTGCTGGAACGGCGTCCTGATATCGCCGCTGCCGAGCGCGCGATGGCGGCCGCTAATGCGCAGATTGGGGTTGCCACCGCAGCGTTTTATCCGAGCATCATGATTGCGCCGTCTTACGGCGTCGATTCCAATTCGATGACGACGCTGTTCAATGCGCCTAGCGTATTGTGGTCGCTGGGTGTGTCGGCGACGCAGACCTTGTTCGATGGTGGTCGCATCCGCGCCGGCGTCAATTTTTCCCAGGGTGGCTATGCTGCTGCTGTGGCCAATTACCGGCGCGTAGTGTTGACGGCAATGCAGGAAGTGGAGGACGGCATCACCGGCGTGGCGGCACTGGACCGTGCCTACGCCCAGGCGCAAGCTGCCATCGTCAGCGCACGGCGCGTGCTTGATATCGCCAACAGCCGCTATGAGGGGGGGGTGGCAACTTATCTCGATGTCATCACGGCGCAGCAATCCTTACTCAATAGCGAACGCCAAGCAGCGCAATTGATGGGGCAGCGCATGCTGACGTCGGTGTTCCTGGTCAAGGCGCTGGGCGGTGATTGGGATGGTACTAAAGTGGCGATGAAGTAGGGATTAGTATTGCAGGTATTTTCTTGTTTTCTTGCTGATGGCGTGTGTTCTACGGACTACCTAGCCGGGGGCGGGCTGGCAGCCACTTACCTCAGTGCGTCGTTGAATCTTTGTTTTCTTCGGACTACCTAGCCGGGAGTGGCCTGGCAGCCGCTTACTTCAGTGGGTAGTTGACTCTTTGTTTTCTTCGGACGAGCTTGCCGGGAGCGGCCCGGCAGCCGCTTACTTTTCTTGTCTCGCCAAGAAAAGCTAAGCAAAAGAAGGCGACCGCGCGATCCCGGCCCCT
>JAMFSU010000071.1 GCA_026225475.1 Duganella sp. | reverse complement strand
TTCCCTCCGCCGGGATGAGCAGCATCGGCGGCCCGCCTGCCACCAGTTGGACAGGATTCGTGGAGCGCGTACGCCACCTGGTGTTGCCCGCGCTGACCCTATCGTTCTTTTACCTCGCCATCTATGTGCGCATCACCCGCTCGGCCATGCTGGAAGTATACGGCCTCGATTTCGTACGCACTGCGCGCGCCAAAGGGCTTTCTGAATTGCGCGTGTCGCTCAAGCATGTGCTGCGCAACGCCTTGCTGCCGGTGGTGACGCTCACCGGTATGCAACTGGCGTCGTTGATGGGCGGATCGATCGTGATCGAAACCATCTTCGCCTGGCCCGGCCTGGGCCGCCTTACCTTCGACGCCGTGTTTTACCGCGACATCAACTTGCTGCTGGGCGTTTTCCTGTTCAGTTCCTTGCTGGTGGTCCTGATGAATCTGCTGGTGGACATCCTCTATGCCTTCCTTGATCCGCGTGTCGTCGGAGGCCGCTCATGATGCTCACGATGCGCCTGACGTTGCAGCGCCTGCTGGGCCTCCTCGGCGGCGCGCGCCCGTTGCTCGTGGGATCGCTCATTCTTGGATTCATGCTGGCTTGCGCGCTGTCGGCCAACCACTTCTATCCTGGCGACCCGCTCGACATCGTGGCCCAGCCCAATCTCTGGCCAGGTGCGCCGGGACATTTCCTGGGCACCGACATGATGGGGCGCGACATGGCTGCCGGGCTGATGCATTCAGCTGGCGTATCGCTAGCGGTCGGCTTTTTCGCGGCGCTGCTGTCGGTCACCATCGGGATCACCATCGGTGTGACAGCGGGCTATTTCCGTGGATGGCTGGACGAAGTGCTCATGCGTATTACTGAAATGTTCCAGACCTTGCCCAGCTTTTTGTTCGCCATCGTCCTGGTGGTCATATTGACGCCTTCCATCGCCAGCATCATCTTCGCTATCGGCGTGACCACATGGCCCCAGATCACACGGTTGGTGCGCGCCGAGGCGCTGCGTGTGCGCAATGCCGAATACGTCACGGCAGCGCGCACCATCGGACTGCCGAGTCGCAGCATCATTCTGTCGCACGTGTTGCCCAATAGCTTGTCGCCAGTCGTCGTCGCCACATCGGTACTGATGGCGCAGGCCATCCTGACCGAGGCGTCGCTGTCCTTTCTCGGCCTGGGCGACCCCAGCGTGATTTCCTGGGGCAGCATGATCGGCATGGGACGCTCCACGCTGCGCACGACCTGGTACATGACCGCATTGCCGGGCGCCGCAATATTTGCCACCGTCATAAGCTTCATGCTGCTGGGGAATGGCTTGAACGATTACTTTAATCCGCGCCTGAAAAAGCAGTCCTCCCGATAACGCACATCATGACCACCCAATCCATTGACCTCGCCAACGACATTCAAGGTGTGCGCGAAGACCTGGCTGCCGCGCATCGGCTTGCGGTCTGGCACGACCTGACCGAAGGCATATACAACCACCTCACCGCGATGGTACCGGGCGCCACCGACCGGTTCTACGTGCCGCCGTTCGGCCTACATTGGAGCGAAGTACGGGCCAGCGAACTGCTAACGGTCAACTTCGACGGCCGGATCGTCGCCGGCGAAGGCATCTTGCAACGCTCTGCCTACTGTATTCATGCTCCTATCCATGCCGCCAATCCCAAACATGCAGTGGCTTTGCATACGCATATGGCATACACCAGTGCGCTGGTGCGTCTGGAAGACCAGCGTCTGCAACCTCTCGGGCAAACCGAAGCGCTGCTGATCGATCAGATCGCCTACGACGACCACTACGATGGCCTGGCCCGCGACTGGGCCGAGGGCGAACGTCTTGCCAAGGTGTTGGGTGACAAGACCATTCTGTTCATGGCCCACCATGGCGTGCTGGTCACCGGACGCACCGTAGCGGAAGCCTATGACCGCCTATATTCGCTGGAACGCTACGCCCGCGTGCATCTGCACGCACTGTGGACCGGCCGTCCCACCAAAACCTTGAGTCCTGAACAGGTCGCCAAGGTGCAAGACCAGATCCGCAATACGGCGTTGCACGACGCCAGCGGGAAAACCTACAAGCCTGCCTGTCAGCTGCATTTCGAGGCATTACGCCGACTGCTGGACAAGCGTGAACCGGATTACACATCATGAACGCCATTGACTACAAACTTGGCGGTGCGCAAGCGCTGCTGGCAGCCTCCCACCAGTTGTCAGAAGAGTTCGCAAAAGGTGCAGCGCAGCGAGATGCCGGGCGCGAACTGCCCCACGAACAGATACAAGCCCTTGCAAAACACGGGATCCTGGCTGCACGCGTGCCGCGTGAATTCGGTGGTCTGGATCTGGGCATCGTCGATCTGGTGGCGATCTATACCACTCTGGCCAAGGCCGACCCCAACATTGCCCAAGCCATTCAACCGCATGCCTGCGGCGTGGAGAAGATCCGCCTCTACGGCACCCCCGAGCAACAGCGCCGTTATTTCGCGTTGCTTCTCGAAGGCGCGATGATCACCAATGCCTCGGCCGAAAAAGGCGGTGGGACCGTGGGCGAAATTCGCGTGTCGCTATCGCGTCGCAGCGATAGTCCCGGCTGGCAACTCAACGGCGACAAGCACTATTGCACCGGCAGCCTGTTTGCCAGCCATTTCTATGCGCTGGTGCTGCGCGACGATGGCGGGCGCAGCATCGCCCTTCTCCCGCGCGACCGAACAGGTGTCGACATCATTGACGACTGGGACGGGATGGGCCAGCGCACTACGGCCAGCGGCACAGTGCGCTTCACGCAGGCAGACGTGGCCGATGATGAACACATGCCGCTGCCGGCTGCCGGCACGCTACGTACGCATGAAGGCGCGTTTGCCCAGATCCTGCATGCCGCCATCGATACCGGCATTGCATTGGCGGCGCTGGAAGACGCAGCGCGATATGGACGTGAACGCGCCCGCCCGGTGCCGGAGGCAAAGGTCACGCACGCCAGCGACGATCCATATGTGTTGCATGCGGTAGGTGAAATGGCCATGTTGGCGCACGGCGCCGAGGCATTGCTGGAACGCGCTGCACGCGCGCTCGATACGGTCATACCGCGCGCGCTCGCGAACCAAGCCAGCGATGTCGAACTCGGTCGTGCCTCGATCGCCGTGGCCGAAGCCAAGATGGCTGCCAACGAAGCCTCACTGCGCGTGAGCGAAATGCTGTATCGCGTCGGCGGCGCCGGCGCTACTGTACGTGGCTGGAATTTCGATCGCCACTGGCGCAATGCCCGTACCCACACCACGCACGATCCTGTGGCCTATAAAGCCAAAGCTGTCGGAGACTATTACCTCAACGGCGCCTTGCCTCCCATTACGACAAAAATCTGATTGCCAACTGCCATGACCAACATCGCCGACACCGCCGAAAAATCGACACAATCCACAGCGCGTCCCCTGTCATCACTGCCGGCAGGCAGTCCGCTCGGCCAGGCACTGACGCAACCTCTGCTGCTGGGTCTGTTCCTGCCCATTCACAACGGCGGCTGGACGATGTCCACCTTGCCGCGCGACACCGACTGGAGCTTTGACTACAACGCCGCACTGACTCGCCAGGCCGAACAACTGGGCTTCGAGCTGGCGTTCGGTCCCGCGCATTGGCTGAGCAAGGGCGGCTTCGGTGGCGAGACGCGCTATCGCGAGCAATCGCTGGATGCCTTCATCGCCACCAGCGCACTAGCAGCGGTCACCAGCCGCATTCTGCTCATCTCGACTATCCACATCCTTTACGGCCCCTGGCATCCGCTGCATCTGGCCAAGTTTGGCGCCACCCTCGATCATATTGCCAAGGGCCGTTGGGGCTTGAATATCGTGACCGGCTTTCGCAAAGACGAGTGGGCCATGTTTGGTCAACAGCAAATCGGTCATGACGAGCGTTATCAGGTGGCCAACGAATTCATCGACGTGCTCAGTGCACTCTGGTCCAGCGAAGACAATCTGGATTATGACGGCAAACACTGGCACCTCAAGCAAGCCTTCGTCACCCCCAAGCCGCAATATGGCCGCCCCATCTTGGTCAGCGCGACCAGCTCGCCTGCGGGTATCGCCAGCGCGGTGCGTCACTCGGATCTGATCTTTATCACCAGCCCGGTGGGTGCGCGCTTCGACAAGGCCATCACTGCCCTGCCCGAACTCAACGCCAGGGTCAAGCAACAAGCTGCCGCCGCAGGCCGCGACGTGCGTACGCTGATCAACCCCATGATCATCTGCCGCGATACCGAGCGCGAAGCGCGCGAGGTCTACCAAGCCATCCTGGACAAGGCGGACCAGGGCGCCATCGAGGGTTTCTTCCGCACTCACGCCACCGGTGACAGCCAATCCTGGCGCGGCCACGAACGCGACGAGCGCGTCGTCGGCGGCAACATCCAGTTGATCGGCACACCCGAGAAAATCGTCGACCAATTGCTGCAGCTCAAGGCAGCCGGTTGCGACGGCATTCAACTCTGCTTCTTCGACTACGTGTCGGAACTGGCCTATTTCGGCGAACGCGTCATACCGCTGCTGGAACAAGCGGGGCTGCGCCATCCGGTTGCTCCGCTATCACCATCTTCTCTTACCCTTGCCGCCTGACATCATGACGCAGACTACTTCTTTCGTGTCGCCTTCGACGCTCTCCACCTGGCTTTACGATGGTCAGGAAATCGCCCTGATCGATGTCGGCGAAGCGGGACAATTCGGTGACGGGCATTTGCTGCTGGCGGTCAATATTCCCCATAGCCGTTTCGAACTCGACTTGCCGCGTCGCGTCCCTCGTCTGACTACGCGGCTGGTGCTGGTGTCGGGAGACGGCGTGCAGGCACAGATCGACGCAGACGCAGCTCGGGCACTGGGTTACACCGATGTGAACACGCTGGAGGGAGGTACCCAAGCCTGGCGGCAGGCCGGCTACAAAACCTATCAGGGCGTCAATGTGCCCAGCAAGGCATTTTCCGAATTTGTCGAAAAGGTCTATCACACCGGCGACATCGAACCGGCCGAGTTGGCGCAACGGCAGGCTGCAGGCGACGATTTGATTCTGCTGGATTCGCGCACACTGGAAGAGCATCGCCGTTTTCATGTGCCCGGTGCGATCAGTTGCCCCGGCAGTGAAATCGTCACTCGTTTTTCCGATCTCGCGCCCTCTCCCGAGACACTGGTGGTAGTCACCTGCGCCGGCCGCACGCGCGGCATCATCGGCGCCCAGAGCCTGATCGATGCCGGCATCCCCAATCGCGTGCTGGCGCTGGCCGGAGGCACCCAGGGCTGGCGTCTGGCGGGACTGGAGTTGCAACGCCAGCCCGGCCAGGAAAGCGCCCCCGCTTCTGCCGACGCGCAGGCTCTGGCGCGCAGTCGCGCGACGACACTGGAACAGCGTGAAGCCTTGCCCCGCATCGACGCGACCACGCTAGCCCAGTGGCAGGCCACACCGGATCGCACCACCTTCGTCTTCGATATCCGCACCCGCACTGAATTCAATGACAGCCACTGGCCAGGCGCGATTTGGGTGCAAGGCGTACAACTCATCCAGTGTCTCGATGAATGGGTAGCCGTGCGTAATGCGCACGTAGTACTCGTCGATACGGACGGCAGCCGCGCCATTGTCGTCGCCAATTGGCTACAACGCCTTGGCGTGCAGGTAGCGTTGTTTGCGCCGTCGGCTGGAGACGTTCACCATGCCCAGGTCACGTCCCCGGCATTCGCCAAACCGTGGGAGGATATCCCCGCGCTGGATGCGGTATCGCTGCGCGCCTATTTGGCAGCCGGTGCCGTGGTGCTGGATTCCGGTAGCAGTGAGCGCCATGGCCGCGCACATCCTCAGGATGCGGTATGGGTCAACCGCTCTGCCATTGATGATGGCCTGCTGTCTCGCATCGCTGCGGCCGGCAAGGCCGTGGTACTCGGCGACGACGACGGCGTGGCGCTGCTGTTGGCGTACAGCTTGCGTCAGCGCTTGTTGCCGGGCCACGCAAAGGTGGACATCGCCATCCTCCCCGGCGGACTGGATGCCTGGAAGGCTGCCGGACTGCCACTGGCGGATAGCCCGACGCTTCCGCCGGACGCAGCGCGCATCGACTACTTGTTCTGGCTGCATGATCGCCATACAGGCAATCTCCAGGCCAGCGCAGCCTATCTGCAATGGGAAGCCGATCTGCCAGAACTGGTGGGCAATGCCGACGAAGCGGGATATCGATTGACTCAGCCATAAGCCGCCGCATCCGTATCAAGCAAGTCCCTTTATTCAAGACAGGAACACCATGACCGATATCCAGCATGCCTCACCGTTTTCTGCCGAACTGTTGCAGCGCATCACCGACGGCGCCGCTGAACGCGACGCCAAGCGTGAGCTGCCTCATGCGCTGATCGAAGAGATCAAGGCTTCCCGCTTCGGCGCGCGTCGTCTCTCGCAGGAGCACGGTGGCGGCGGCGCCACATTGGTCGACACCTTCGATGCAGCCATCACCCTGGCTGAAGCCGACCCCAACATCGCGCACATCTGGCGCAATCATCACGTCGCGATCGAACGCATCCTAAATGTTTCGTCCAACCATCCGTTAATTGCCGCCCTGCGTAAGCGCGTGGTAGCGGGCGACCTGATCGGCGCGGCTAATACCGAACTCAACCATCCGCGCATTGGCGGCTCTGATCCGTTTTTCAGCCGCTTGGTACGCGATGGCGATGGCTATGTTCTGAATGGCAAAAAGTTCTATTCCACGGGTTCTCTGTTTTCGGATTGGATTTATATTCCCGCCTCGCTGGAGGATGACACCCGTATCATCGTGGTGGCCCCGAGAAGCCGCCAGGGTCTCGACACCGTGGACGATTGGTATGGCATGGGCCAACGCCTGACGGGCAGCGGCACGACCATTCTCGATAACGTCAAGGTAGCAAGCAGCGAAGTGTTGCTGCCCACGGACATCCCTGCCAAACAAGCCGTATTCGGCTCCACGATCGCGCAACTGTTTCTCACTGCCGTGATCGCCGGCGTGGTTGCGGCAGTCGCACGCGATGGCGCCGAATTGTTGGGAAAACGCAAGCGCAATTATTACTACGCCCCCAATCCGGCAGGCGCGCAAGACCCTCTGTTGCTGGCGGCCTTGGGCGAGCGCGAAGCCGATGCTTTTGCCGCACGCGCTATCGTACTGGCTGCCGCCCGCGTCGCCGATGAAACCTATGCATCGTTGCATCGCCAGGACCCGGAGGTGAACGATCATCTGCAAGCCGCCGCTGCAGCAGCGGCCAAGGCCAAGCTCACGGTAGACCGCATCGCCCACAACGCCGCCACGGCTCTATTCGATATCGCCGGCGCATCGGCCACACTGGCCAATCTGAACCTGGACCGCCACTGGCGCAACATTCGCACCATCTCGACCCACAATCACAGCAGCCATAAAGCCTATGCCTTGGGCAACCGGAGCGTCAACAGCGTGCCGCTGCCGTCCCAAGGTTTTTTCTAACAATAGCGAACAGCAAGAGAAAACCAGGCATGACTTTTCTACGACAAAAGCAATGAGCGGACTCGTCAAGCTTCCGCAATCCGGAAACTTGTAGGCAGTTCCATCGGATCACGACGACAACGCGAACATCTTCATCATTGTCGTTAAGGCACGGCGGATCAATCTCGCTCATCAACAACCGAATTGCGCGGATGGTAAAACCACAATGAAACGGGAGCTATGTATTCAGTCTTATTACTGCTTTCTACTTTTCTTGACATATTCTTGTTTCTACCTTTCCCTAAATTTTCTATATCTACTCTTTGCTTCTTAGTGAATCACGGGTTCTTGGATCACGAAACTTTATGTTGGAAATCCAATCTTCCCAATCTGAATCCGATATATAGGAAGTCGTTTCTAACCGTCGCTTCTCAAGAAATGCATCTTGTTCTTCAAGGCCACAATCGTTCCCAATAGATATCCCAAACATTGGTAAACCAATACTCCATATCCCCTTGAGTTGCATGAATGAATGGACCGTGTTCATACCAAGCAACCCATGGTGGAGGTCCCTTGCGAAAATCTCGCTCCATTCGCTTCTCAGCCATATTTTTAAATGAGAACACTTGGACTCCTAGTTGTTGGGGATCTGGTCAGCTAACCATGAACCCCCAAAGTATCCAACAGCACCAACCACAATGAAACGGGAGGAAACAGCGCGAAGCGTATTGGTCGAAGCTAAATTTCCCCTCTAATGAGCGCTGGTTTGATGGAGAACTTACCACTCAACAATCATTCGATTGATACAGATTAA
>JAMFSU010000070.1 GCA_026225475.1 Duganella sp. | reverse complement strand
CACGTCGCCGTGGGCAAAATTGATCAGGTTGAGTACCCCGTACACCATGGTGTAGCCCAGGGCGATCAAGGCGTACATGCTGCCGAGGACCAGGCCGTTGATGATTTGCTGGATGAAAATGTCCATAGATGCCAGTTTCCTAAAATTCTTAACGAGTCAATGAAATAGAGCGCTGCAGTCGCTGCTCTGCATGCACATCCTGATTGTCAGAGCAAAAACTGTTCCTGATTGCATACATGGCATGGTAAACACGCTGGCGCGCTGCCTGGAGCGAACTGGCAGCATTCGTGTGGGATAAGACTAATGCAGGGAGTTGCAGAGATGATGAGGAAAACAACAACTCACAGAGAAACGCCTCAAGATGGAGCGCGTAGACCTCCGCTGAGGAAGTTTGTTATCGGTGATATTACAGGTGTAGGTCTGCATGATCAGGTGCGCTCCTTCTTCGTCGAAAGGACAGAGACGATCAAAAAACGAGTGGCCCTTATGGGGGACTCGCCGGCTGGAGCGGGATTATACCTAAGCCTATGCCAAAAAGGCATATCCGCAGAAAGATGCGCCGGACACCTCAGGTCAAACCCGAGGTAATTCCTTGTGCGATGGGATAAAGGCGTTGACCGCGTGGGAAAATCAACCGTTGTCGGACGCCGGGCGGACGCCCCCCAAGCCCTTGGGCATCGGAAAGGTGACGTTTTCCTCGATACCGTCAAGTATGCGAACACTGCGTAGCGCACCTTCCTTGAGGCGATCAATGACAGCCTGCACCAAGACTTCTGGTGCCGATGCACCAGCCGTCACACCGACACGCTGCTTGCCGGTCAGCCAATCGGCATTAATTTGCGCCGCATTGTCGACCATATAGGCGGGCACGCCCTTCTTTTCAGCCACTTCACGCAGGCGATTGGAATTCGAGCTGTTGGGACTGCCGACCACGATCACCACGTCCACCTGCGGTGCCATGAATTTGACAGCCTCCTGGCGGTTGGTGGTGGCGTAACAGATGTCACCCTTTTTCGGCTCTGCGATAAGGGGAAATTTTTCTTTGAGCGCAGCAATGATGTCAGTAGTGTCGTCCACCGACAGCGTGGTTTGCGACACATAGGCCAACATCTCGGGATCACTGACGCTCAGTTTGACCACGTCGTCCACGGTTTCCACCAGATGCATACCAGCGTCGGTCTGGCCCATGGTGCCTTCGACTTCTGGATGCCCCTCATGGCCGATCATGATGATCTCGCGCCCTTCGCGGCGCATCTTGGCCACTTCCATGTGGACCTTAGTCACCAGCGGACAAGTTGCATCGAATACTGTCAAACCGCGTTGCAGCGCTTCTGCCTGGACTGCCTTGGAGACGCCATGCGCAGAAAAAATGACGGTATTACCAGCAGGCACATCGGCCAGTTCCTCGATGAAGATCGCTCCCTTGCTGCGTAAGTCGGCAACCACATAGGCATTGTGAACGATCTCATGCCGCACATAGATTGGTGCGCCGAACTGCGTCAACGCACGCTCGACGATTTCAATGGCACGATCAACACCGGCACAAAATCCGCGCGGCTGCGCCAATAAAATTTCAGATGCTTGCTTGTCCATAATAGAATCCTCGCCCGTCGATAGTCGGCAAAATTACAGAATGCCAATGATTTTGACTTCAAACTTGAGCGTCTGTCCTGCCAGCGGATGATTAAAATCGAACAATGCGCCCTGCGCATCAATCTCGCGCAACACGCCAGCAAAGCGGCCGCCGCCTGGTGCGGCGAAATCAACCAGATCGCCGACGCGATAATCTTCATCCATTGCAGAGTTTTCTTCCAACGTCGCGCGCGAGATGCGCTGAATCAATTCTGCGTTGCGCGGTCCAAACGCCTGTTCAGGCAGCAACTCGAAAGTCTGATGCGTCCCTTCCGGCAATCCCAGCAGACAGCTCTCCAGAAACGGCGCTAATTGACCTTGTCCAAATTGCAGGGTGGCAGGCTTTTCCTCAAACGTGCTGACGATGTTGTCGCCAGACTGCGAAGCCAGACGGTAATGCAGTGTGAGGTAAGCGTTTTCGGTAACAACCGGGACAGGTGCGTTGGACATGAAGAATTTTCAAAAATGCGTGACAGCTCGCTATTGTAAGCCACGTTGCCGCGCTCCGTAAAACTAGCGTGTATTTGAGGAAAACCGATGGCAATTACCGACTGGCCACAAGACCAGCGACCACGCGAGCGCTTGATCAAGCAAGGTGCTCATATGCTTTCCGACGCCGAATTGCTTGCCGTGTTCTTGCGTATTGGGGTGGCGGGTAAAAGTGCCGTCGATCTGGGCCGCGATATGATTGGCCATTTTGGTTCGCTGCAGGCTTTATTTGCAGCAACGCAACTCGATTTCAGCTCAATCCGCGGCCTGGGACCGGCCAAGTATGCGCAATTGCAGGCGATAATGGAGCTGGCACGGCGCGTGTTGTCCGAAGAGCTGTGTGACGGTATCACAATGAGCGCGCCACAGGCGGTCAAGCGCTACTTGCAATTGCTGTTCCATGGCAAAACCCATGAAGCATTCGTGGTGTTGTTTCTCGATATCAAGAATCGGCTGATCGCCTCTGAGCAATTGGCGCGCGGCACCCTGTCCCAAGCGAGTGTTTATCCGCGTGAAGTGCTCAAGGCAGCGCTGATGCACAATGCGTCTGCCGTGATTCTGGCGCACAACCATCCTTCCGGCGAGGCCGAACCGAGCAAAGCGGACCACTACTTGACCAACAAGCTGCAAGACGCCTTGCGCCTGATTGATATTAGTGTGCTGGACCATATTGTGGTGGCAGGGCGACACACCTTTTCATTTGCCGAGCATGGCAGGTTGTGATCGAAGAGCGCCGCCGGCACTACTATCACAAGGAAAATTCCGCTGGAATTGCCCGGTTTGCCTGCGAAAAACAAATTGTTAAATTTAAAGATACATAAAGACACAATTGTTTTCCGCAAGTCATTGAAATATCAGAGTTTTCTCTATATACTCACCTTTTTTCCAATTTCTGGAATTTTTAAGGAGCATTACATGGCACGTGTCTGCCAAGTCACCGGGAAGGGGCCGATGGTCGGCAACAACGTCTCCCATGCGAACAACAAGACCAAGCGTCGCTTTTTGCCTAACCTGCAAAATCGCCGCATTTTCGTCGAGTCCGAAAATCGCTGGGTTTCCCTGCGTTTGTCCAACGCCGGCTTACGCGTCATCGACAAGATCGGTATCGAGGCCGTTCTGGCCGACATGCGTGCACGCGGCGTAAAAGTCTAACTAGCTGATAAAGGAAATCTATCATGGCGAAATCTGGCCGCGACAAAATCAAGTTGGAATCGACCGCAGGTACAGGTCATTTCTACACCACGACAAAGAACAAGCGTACAACACCTGAAAAACTCGCGATCATGAAGTTTGATCCGAAGGTGCGTAAGCACGTTGAATACAAAGAAACCAAGATCAAGTAATCGATCTTTCTTTGTCAGCAAAAAGCCCTGCTGCTGCGAATTTGTTCGCTACAGCGGGGCTTTTTCATGGCGTCGCCTGACTCTTATATCTGGCGCATTATCGTCACTATTTCTCACACCTGCAGACAATCTTTGAGCACAGTTCCACTACCCCGCTCCTGCATGACGATCAAACCGAAACCCAAAACAACTACGGCTGTGAATAAAACCATTGCGGTTTTATTCACAGCCGTAGTTAGCTGCATCATGCGTCCGAGCAAACGGGTTTAAGCGTAGCTGCGCAGGCGCTGGGCAAAGTCGCGCAGAGCATGAATACCAGACTCTTCAGCCCGGACGCACCAGTCCTGCAATTGATGCAGCAACTGTTCGCGCGTCGAATTCGAACGTCCCCAGATCGAGCCCAGCTCCACACGCATTTCATGCATGGTCTTCAATGCCTTGCTATGCAGGAACAACTCTGACAACTGTTGCTTCTGGCCGTCTTCCAGCTTGGCTGGTTCACGTTGCAACAATTGCTTGGACGACTTCAGGAAACGCGATTCCAGCTTGGCCTTTTCCACCAGATGCTCAATTTCTTCGTGCCAGGTACGCTTGACCGACTTGGCATACTTGGACATGACATCGTAGCGATTAGCGATTACCGATTGTAGCGTATCAAAGTCAGCAACCAGTTTCTGGCGATCAAACTTCGGTGCCGGCGCAACCTTCTTGACCTTGGCCAGACCCATCATTTCCAGAATACGGATATACATCCAGCCAATATCGAATTCATACCACTTCGACGACAGCTTGGCCGAAGTACCAAAGGTGTGATGATTATTGTGCAACTCTTCACCACCGATGATGATGCCCCATGGGAAGACATTGGTTGCAGCATCATTGCAATCGTAGTTACGGTAGCCCCAATAGTGCCCGATACCATTGATGATGCCGGCAGCGGTGATTGGGATCCACAGCATCTGCACAGCCCATACGGTCAGACCAACGACACCGAACAGCATGAAATTGATGATCAGCATCAAGCCAACGCCTTGCCAACCGAACTTACTGTAAATATTGTGTTCGATCCAGTCGTCTGGTGTGCCATGACCATATTTTTCCATGGTCTCGGCATTCCGAGATTCAGCGCGATACAACTCGGCGCCTTCCAGCAAAACCTTCTTGATGCCGCGCACTTGCGGGCTATGCGGATCTTCTGCAGTTTCGCATTTGGCGTGATGCTTGCGGTGAATCGCCGCCCATTCCTTGGTCACCATGCCGGTGGTCATCCACAGCCAGAGACGGAAGAAGTGGCTCGGAATGGCGTGCAGATCCAAGGCGCGGTGCGCTTGGCAACGATGCAGGTAAATAGTTACACCGGCGATCGTGATGTGCGTCATGATCAACGTGTAGAAGAAAATCTGCCAACCGGTTGCATGCAGCAGGCCGTTTGCGAGAAAGTCCAAAATCGAGTCTACAGTCATTACCACTCCAAGAAAAATACTGCACGGCAAGCGGATTGCCAACCGATGAAACCAACAAAAGTCACTTATGTTCTTTTATTTTCCGTCATTATACGCTGATTATGCATCTTTGGACAAATCCGATACCTGACCAGTCACACTTTGCGCAAAACTGCGTTCGTGCATTACACGCACGTCACGTTTAGGGTGCGCCACCTCAATACCCTCGGCCTTGAAGATGCGCCAGATGGCCCGATTCACATCTGACAACACATTCAGACGGCCATTTTCAGGGTCGGTAATCCAAAAACCAATTTCCAGTTCCAGTCCATACTCGCCGATCTTCAGCAACAAGGCCTGCGGCATGATCTGGCGAGACACACGCTCTACGCCAAGTGTAGCCTGCTCCAGCATAGACAAGATTGTTTCGATATCGTCCTGGTACAAAATAGTAACATTTGTTGCTAAACGTATAATTTTTCGATTCAACGAGTAGTTTTGTACCGGGCCGGACATAAACATTTCGTTAGGCAAGACCGATTCGATGCCGTCCAACCCCTCAAGAATTGTGTAGCGGCTGTTGATTTGTGTCACTTTGCCAAAATAGCGATCAACATTCACCATATCGCCAATGGCTAGGCTGCGTTCCAGCAGAATCACAAAACCGGAGACATAACTGCTGGCAATCTTTTGCAAGCCCAGCCCCAAACCGACGCCAAGCGCACCGCCAAACACCGACAGCACGGTCAGATCGATACCAACCAATGACAAGCTGACCAGAATCGCCACCAAGATCAGTCCGGCGCGCACCAGACGCGCCACCACCGTACGCAGCGACGAATGCATGCTGTTGAGCTTCATCAGGCGCTCTTCCAGCAAGGCACCAACCCACATGGCAATGATCAGCGTCACCAATACCGACGCCGTGGCTTGCATGATCGTCAACAACGAGGTGCTGTGCCGACCCAGCGGCAGCATGGTGGTATCGAGATAATCGATCACATCAGGCCACAGCCCGGCGATGTACAGAACAACGCACACCCACACCAAGGTCGCAAAACTTTTCTCGAACAGTTGCAGAAAAGCACCTGCCGAGGCGTCCTGAACAAAAATGCGCCGCAGCACATAAAATACAAAGCGCATTGCCAATTGCGAAATCGTCAGCGGCAGCACGATGCGCCACAGATTGACCGGCAAATGCAATTTGAGCAACAACCAGCGCGCCAGCAGCAACAGCATCAAAATCAGCAATGGCGACAACACCCGCAAGAAACTTTTGACGCCGATGTGCACGACGCTATTGCCATCTTCTTCGGCCACCGTGAACTGACGACGTAACCAGCGCGAAAAAAACAGGCCAAGCAGCACGCACAGCGCCACCACACCAAGCTGATGCATCATCGCAGGCAATGCCACCTCACCGAACAGGTAACGATAGAAATCTGAAAGCAAGGTCGACATGATCCTTTTCAGTTCGCGCCGCAGCGCGGGAAGCCAGGGGATTAACGCAAAGCACCGAGCGGCTCGGCATCCTGAAAGTGACGTGCCCAGTTGGCGGCATATTGCGCGGCAAGTGATGGATTGCGGCGCGCAATCAGGATGTTTTCGGCGTTCTTGTTCTGTGCCGTCCAGGTGAAATTATAGCTACCGGTGACCACCGTGGCATCTGCCGTAGCGGCATCTATCACGATCACTTTGTTGTGCGCGCTCTTGTACTTGTTTTCCAGTGCAACGGTAACGCCGGCGGCCTGCAACATGGTCACACGATCCTGGCCGGTCGCGTTGATCTGACCACCATCGATCAGAATGCGCACGTCAATGCCTCGCCGATGTACAGCGATCAAGGCCTGGGTAATCGGCCTGCTAGTCAGTAAGTAGGCTTGCATCAAAATCTGCCGGTGCGCCTCGCCAATGACATCAAGCAACGCAGCTTCGATGTCGTCACCGGGCGCAAACATTGCATGCAGCGTGCCCTGGGCCGGCAATGCCGGTGCTGTCCCAGGGCCATTGAAAGCTCCTGCCGCGCCACTTCCTGCCGCCAGCCATAGCGCCAGCACCGCACGCGTTACAGCCAACCGCAAACGCATTATTTTTTGCGCACCAACACAGCGGCAAAGAAACCGTCGGTATGGTGCAATTGCGGCAACATTTTGAGATAGTCGCCCATTTCCAGCGCAATCTTTTGCTCTTCCAACACCTCGTGCATCGGCATCAGCGTGAAATCCGAATTGGCTTGCATGAACTCGCTGACGACGTCTTCATTTTCTTCATTGAGGAAACTACAGGTTCCGTACACCAGCCGACCACCGGCCTTGACCAGACGCGCCGCACTGGTCAGGATGCCGACTTGCTTGGCATGCATTTCCGCCACGGTTTCCACGGTCTGACGCCATTTCATGTCCGGGTTGCGGCGCAAGGTACCAAGTCCGCTGCAAGGTGCATCGACCAACACGCGGTCAATCTTGCCTGCCAGCCGTTTGACCTTGGCATCATTCTCATGCGCGATCAGCACCGGATGGACATTTGACAATCCGCTGCGCGCCAGACGTGGCTTGAGTTTGGCCAAGCGCTTCTCGGACACATCGAACGCATAGAGACGACCGGTATTGCGCATGGCTGCGCCCAGCGCCAGCGTCTTGCCACCAGCGCCTGCACAAAAGTCGACCACCATTTCGCCGCGCTTGACGCCGACGATGTAGGCCAGCAATTGACTGCCCTCGTCCTGCACTTCAATGGCGCCGTCCTTGAACAACGGCAAATTCTGCAAAGCCGGCTTCTTCATCACGCGCAAACCCAGCGGTGAATATGGCGTGGCTTCCACCAAAATCGGTGCCGCCAGCAGTTCAGCCATGACGGCATCGCGATTGGACTTGATCAGATTGACGCGCAAATCCAGTGGTGCTGGTTGGTTCAAGGCTTCTGCCATGGCCATGGCAGCTTCTTCGCCATCGCGTGCAATCAGCTTATCGAGCAACCATGGCGGCAGATTGGCACGCATGGCCAGCGGCAACTTGTTACGGTCGATTTGCGCAGTGCGATTAAGCCAGGCCACTTCCTCTTCCGACAGTCCAGCGATCGATTCAACGCTGACGGTATCAGTCAGGCCGAGCAGCGCCATACGCCGCATCATCGGACCAACACCGGATTCGGCAAAATTGGTATAGACCGACTTGTTACGCAGCAAGCCGTACACAGCTTCGGCGATGACGCCGCGTTCACGGCCGCCCAGTTTGGGGTTTTCGCGGAAATAACGCGAAAGCGCAACATCGGCGGGGCCGGTGAAACGCAAAATTTCACGCAAGACTTCTTCCGTGTGGGGAATGATTGCGGGTGGCAATCTCATGCTGCTTCCTTCAAAAAATGGATAATTCAGGCTTGTTCGACAGTTGGTTCAAGGTACACACGCGTACCATCCAGCCGCAATTTGCCTTCGACGAACCAGCGCACAGCGCGCGGGTAGATAAGATGTTCCTGTTGCAGCACGCGCTCACTGAGCACTTCCTCGCTGTCGCTGCCAAGCACCGGCACGGCCACCTGCGCCACAATCGGGCCATGGTCGAGGTCGGGCGTGACAAAGTGCACGGTGGCACCATGCAGCTTCACGCCTGCTGCCAGCGCCTGCCTATGCGTTGCCAGACCGGGAAAAGACGGCAACAAAGACGGATGGATGTTAAGCATCCGACCCGCATAGTGCTCGACAAACGAACTGGTCAAAATACGCATGAATCCGGCTAATACGACCAGATCTGGAGAGAATTCATCAATAATGATACGCAAAGCAGCGTCGAACTGCTCACGCGACGAATAATCCTTGTTGGCGACCACTGTGGTGAAAATGCCATGCTCACGGGCAAAATCGAGACCGGCGGAATCGGCCCGGTTACTGATGACGGCGGCAATCGAAACCGGCCAGCACTCTGCTTTAGCGGCGCGGACGATGGCTTCCATATTGCTGCCACGCCCGGAAATCAAGATAACAATGCTTCTCATGGTGCGCATTGTAACCGCTGGCTGCAACGCCATTGTCAAAATTCGACAAAGGCGCAACAACAAGTGCGGTGAAAAACTTTACTGAAACGAGTAAAAAACCCGGAAAGCCACTTTTTTTTCAGCCCAGAAGTCCGCTGCGTCGCGAAACACGTCCAACAAGATTTCGCGCGCTTCCTTGTCGAATTTTTGTGTATTCGGCAATTGCTCCAGAACAACAATAAAGCCAGGTTGAGCACCAGCCTTATGGGTCAGGTCGGTCAGACAATCGCCCAGCGCATCGAAATTCTTGCCAAAATGGCGTGGAAAATGAAATGCGCTCGCAATGATAGCCAGTACCTGCTGCTTGGTCATCGCCTCTGCACAGTAGGCATACAAAAAGTGCTGCCCGAGCCGCGCAGCCTCTTCCTGCAAGTCGGTCACACGAAAAGCCCGGATAGACTGCACAACATTTGGCGGCACCGTTTTAAATAAACTCATTTCTCCCTCAAATTTTTGCAATGACTGTGGCAACCAGGGCCAATTACCGCAGACTTATTCCTTGATACGCTGGAATGTGCGGTAGTGATCCTTGGTGTAATAGTATTCACCCGAGGTTTGCGGATTGCCACCGGCAATAATGCGCCGCGCACCACGATTGCGCGCCTTCGGCGTGGTCACCGTAAATTCGTGATAATACCCCCGCTTTTGCCTGGGCAACACCCCTTCGTAGTTACCGAAAACTACGCCGTCCTTGGCATAAACATAGGGTCCGCCCTGCTTGATGGCCCCTAGGGTCTGGCGCGCTTCAGGCGGCAAACTGGCCAACGCCACCACACTGACGGCGACCTCGACCGAGGATGGCCCTTTGGCCAACACCCCGCAAGACAGCAATAGCGCGGCAACAAAAATTGAACATTGCTTAAGAAATGTTTTCAAGAACTAGCTCGCTTTTTATGTCGCACAAGTGTTAATTTTCTGCAATACCATTGCATAGAGTAACGTTTTGCTTCAAACCAAGCAACTCGAATCTTCTGTCAGCCTTGCCTACAGGGCCGGTTCAGCCTTGGAGGGCAGCCGCGGTATCTGGTTCAAAAAAAGCTAACACCTGCTCGCGCATGGCGTAGGTATCGCGCTCGCCCAGCGCAATCAGTTCGCGTGTGAAACTCTCTTCAAACAGCAAATAGGACGCCAGTGCCGCACCGCGCACTTCGGTCGCACCGATACCGCCAAGCATCACGCGCACGGGGCGCGGCAAACTATTGACATGCCGGCTGGCAATTCCATCAATCCGTTCGGACGGTGAGATCACCAACACCTCAACCTGGCGCAATGGCATCGTGGCCCGCTGCTCGGGAGTGAGTATCGACAAAGTCTGATTGACGCGATTGGTACGTTCGATGTCGGCGGCCAAACCATCCAAAAAGATACTCGACAACGCATGTCCGGCAACTTGCGCCAGATTAGGGTATTGGGCCATTTCGGTCGATTGCTCGGCGCGCTCCCCCATTCGACCAGCACCAACCACCAGAATCTTGCTCGCACCGAGATGAATCGCCGGAGAAATTGGCGCAACCTGGCGCATCGAACCATCGCCAAAATACTCCCGACGGCCGCGATAGAAAATCGGGATGGCAGGAAAAATGAAGGGAATCGCCGACGACGCCAACAAATGCTCGACGCCGATCTGATCACGAATGGCCGCGCGTTGCGTCCTTTGCCAGGGTTCAATGTCGTCATTGCACTGGTAAAAGGTCAAATGCTGCCCACTGGTATACGACGAAGCAGTGACTGCCAGCGCATGCAAGGCACCGCTGGCCAATGCATCATCGAGCCGCGGCAAATCCAGCAAACGGTGCAGCATGGTCACCAGTGGCGTGTTGTCGAGCAAGGAGTTGGGTGGATTGGTGCGCCATTTGCGCAGCAGCCAGCCGAATGAAAACAGCGACAACCAGCGCGCCCCGGAACGGATCACGCCCAGTGAATCGGCGCGATAGACCTGCTCGACCTTGAAATGTGACCACACGCTCATCAATTCACGCACGCCTTCGCCAAAATCATCGGCGCGACTGGCCAGCGCGGTCGCATTGATCGCGCCGGCCGAGGTGCCGCAAATGATTTTGAATGGATTGCGATGCGCCGGCCAGCCAGCGTCCAGCAGGATCAGTGACAAGGCATTCAGAACGCCGACCTGATAGGCTGCCCGAGCACCACCGCCAGTGAGGATTAGCCCCGTTTTTTTATCTGTTGACTCCATGCCATGAGCTTAGCAGGGCCGACGATCATACGGCGTATAAAATATGCAAAAAAAAGCACTGTTGCCAAAAATCCGCAGAAAAAAAATCTGCTGCCCGGCTATTTTGGCGGCATGCGGATGGCGCCGTCGAGCCGTATCGTCTCGCCATTGAGCATCAGGTTTTCGATGATGGTGCGGACCAAATGTGCATATTCCCCAGCCTTGCCAAGACGCGGTGGAAACGGCACCGCGCCCCCCAGTGAATCGAGCACTTCCTGCGGCATGGACGTCATCATCGGCGTCTCGAAAATACCAGGCGCAATCGTCATCACCCGAATCCCGCTGCGTGCCAGCTCGCGCGCCATCGGCAAGGTCATGCCGACAATCGCCGCCTTGGAAGCGGCATAGGCAGTCTGGCCGATCTGGCCGTCAAAAGCGGCCACCGAGGCAGTGTTGATGATGACGCCGCGCTCGCCCTCGGCCAGCGGTGCCAACTGGGTCATGGCAGTTGCCGCCAGCCGTGCCATATTGAAACTGCCGACCAAATTGATGCTAAGGGTTTTCTGAAACAAAGCCAGGCTATGCGGACCATCCTTGCCGACCAGCTTGGCCGCCGGTGCGATGCCGGCGCAATTGACCAGCGCACGCGGCCCACCCAGTTGCTGCGCTGCCGCGATCACGGCCTGACCATCGTTTTCATCCGTCACATCGCAGCGCACAAATACTCCCTGCAACTCGTGCGCCAGTGCTTGCCCGGCCGCTTCCTGCAAATCTGCCAGCACCAGCTTGCCGCCGTGCTGCGCCAGCATGCGCGCAGTTGCTGCGCCCAAACCCGAGGCCGCCCCGGTCACAACAAAAACTTGTCCTTCTATCTGCATATTGCGTTGCTCCTGTCATCGTCATTGGTGTGCGGCGAACGCTGTCGCCAACGGTCGCCGCACAGTTGATCTGGTCGCGGATCAGGCGACCATCGGCAATAAGGGCACCAAGAGCAAGGCCACGATATTGATGATCTTGATCAGGGGATTGATGGCCGGACCTGCCGTATCCTTGTAGGGGTCGCCCACGGTGTCGCCCGTGACAGCAGCCTTGTGGGCCTCGGAACCTTTACCGCCATGATGGCCCTCTTCAATATATTTCTTGGCATTGTCCCAGGCACCGCCACCGGTGGTCATTGAAATCGCCACGAACAGGCCGGTGACGATGGTGCCCATCAACAAGCCCCCCAGCGCGGCCGGTCCCAGCAACAAACCAACCAGCACCGGCACCACCACTGGCAGCAACGATGGCACGATCATTTCGCGAATCGCCGACGAGGTCAGCAGGTCGACGGCCTTGTCATACTCAGGCTTGCCGCTGCCATCCATGATGCCCTTGATCTCACGGAACTGACGCCGCACTTCGACCACGACTGCACCGGCTGCACGCCCTACCGCTTCCATTGCCATGGCGCCAAACAAGTAAGGAATCAGCCCGCCGATAAACAGGCCAACGATCACCATTGGATTGGACAAGTCAAACACGGTGCTCTGACCAACGGCGTCGAGCGCATGCGTATAATCGGCAAACAAGACCAACGCCGCCAAGCCCGCCGAGCCGATTGCATAGCCTTTGGTAACCGCCTTGGTGGTGTTGCCGACCGCATCGAGCGGATCGGTGATCGCCCGCACAGATTCCGGCATGCCGGCCATCTCCGCGATTCCGCCTGCGTTATCGGTGATCGGCCCGTAGGCATCAAGCGCGACGATGATGCCCGCCATTGACAGCATCGCCGTGGCTGCAATCGCAATACCATACAAGCCTGCCAGCCAATAGGACGCGAGGATCGCGGCACACACTGCCAGCACCGGATAGGCTGTCGACTTCATCGACACGCCAAGACCGGCAATGATGTTGGTACCATGCCCGGTGGTTGAGGCCTCGGCAATATGGCGTACCGGTTTGAAATCGGTACCGGTGTAATACTCTGTGATGTAGACCATCAAGCCGGTCAGGACGATGCCAATCAGCGCCGACCCCATCAACGGTATCCGTAATTCAGGTGGCAACATGATCCAGCTAACCGCAGCAAAGCCGAGCAGACTCAAGCCCGCCGCCCACCACAAGCCGGTATAAAGTGCCGACATGATTTTTTGGCCGGGCGCCACCTTGACCATGCTGCAACCGATGATCGACGCCAGAATCGACACGCCACCCAGCGCCAGCGGATAAAGCACGGCCAGCACTTCAGCCCCCTTGACCACGAGCGTGCCCAGCAACATGGTTGCCACCAGTGTCACCACATAGGTTTCGAACAAGTCGGCTGCCATGCCGGCGCAATCACCAACGTTGTCGCCGACGTTATCGGCAATCACCGCCGGATTGCGCGGATCATCTTCAGGAATACCGGCCTCCACCTTGCCGACCAGGTCAGCACCAACGTCAGCGCCTTTGGTGAAGATGCCGCCGCCCAGACGCGCAAAAATGGAAATCAACGAGGCACCGAAAGCCAGTCCGATCATCGGGCGCAACGCATCATGCAAAGACACCGCACGCCCTTCGCCATACCAGAACAAGCCGAAGAAAAATAAGGACACACCCAGCAAACCCAGGCCAACCACCAGCATGCCAGTGATGGCACCGCCCCGGAACGCCACATTGAGCGCAGCATTCATGCCGACGGTAGCTGCTTGTGCCGTGCGCACATTGGCACGCACCGAGACATTCATACCGATAAAACCACAAGCGCCAGACAACACAGCACCGATCAAAAAGCCAAGCGCAGTGATCCAGCCCAAACCGGGAATCAAGGCAATGGCGATCAGCAAGATCACGCCGACCAGGGCGATAGTGCGGTACTGGCGCGCCAGATATGCCGCCGCGCCCTGCTCGATGGCCTCGGCGATGGCTTGCATGCGCGGGTTGCCGGGGTCTTGTTTGAGTATCCAACTACGGGAAATGAGGCCGTAGATCACTGCGACGACGCCGCATGCCACGGCAAACCATAAGGCTGCTGCCATCATGTCTCCTCCTTGTTATCACGACAAAGTTAACAATTACGACCTTCCGTACACAGCCGAATCATAGATTCTGACTGGTGCGGACACTGCGCACTGCAACACTTTACGTCGCCCTTTTTTTCGGATCTGTGGGCTGTCTCTATTTTTTAATTTTTTTGGTTCATTGCGATCTTACGCGCAATGCCGCCTTCCTTACTACTGATCAATGACTGGCGATCAATGACGACATCGCTTCGGTACAAAAACGCTAACGTAAAAAAAGCGGACACTAGGTCCGCTTCATTTTATGCCGAGAGTGCAGCAAATGCACTTTCTCTGATTTGCTCGACTGGTCCGATGCCAGCGATCTTGCGATATTTCGGCGCCCCCGGCAGGCCTGATTGCGCCCACTGGCCATAGTAACCAACCAGCACTTCAGTTTGTTCGTGATACACCGACAAGCGCTTCTTGACGGTTTCTTCCTTGTCGTCGTCGCGCTGGATCAATGCTTCACCGGTAACGTCATCCTTGCCCTCAACCTTAGGCGGATTGAATTTGACGTGGTAGGTACGGCCCGAAGGTTGATGCACGCGGCGACCGCTCATGCGCTCGACGATGGCGCTGTCCGGCACGTCGATTTCCAGCACGTAGTCGATGTTGACACCAGCATCTTTCATGGCATCGGCCTGCGGCGTGGTGCGCGGAAAACCATCGAACAGATAACCATTGGCGCAGTCCGGTTGCTTCAGGCGTTCCTTGACCAATCCGATGATAATCTCATCCGACACCAGACCACCTGCATCCATGACCTTCTTGGCGGCAACGCCAAGTTCGGTTCCGGCAGCCACGGCCGCGCGCAACATGTCGCCGGTCGAAATCTGCGGGATATTGTATTTTTCCTTGATAAAAGTGGCTTGCGTACCTTTACCGGCACCAGGCGCTCCTAGAAGGATGAGGCGCATATCAGTTCCTAAATTGAAGTTTGAATTCTGTGCGATGGCAATCGACTCACTGCACCAGTACCGCCATCAAGAGCGAGTGTCCCGGTTGAGGCCGCTACATCATTGCTATTGACGAAACTTACCACAAAAACACCGCCCCTCATGAGAAATGCTCATTTTTTAGGCAGCCAAACTCAAGCAATTATCATGGAAAACAATGACGTGAGACTTACAAGGTCGGTGCTGGTACTCGTTTGCGGCGATGCACAAAAAAATAGAACGGCCTGCGCCAGTGTGTCTATAAGGCCGAGATGGCTGACATCAATGCACTATCGGGCGGGGCCTGGAAGTGCTTGCGCACGCGCTCCAGATCCTCGATCGTGTCGACTCCGGCTTCTGGTAGCAGCGAAGTGACATGCACCGCGATTGAATAACCATGCCAGAGCACGCGCAACTGTTCGAGCGCTTCAATACGCTCCAGCGGCGAAGCGGTCAAGGTCGGATATATTTGCAGGAATTTGTTGGTGTAGGCATACAAGCCGATATGCCGCAGCGGCGCGAACTCGTGCCGATGCTGCTCGGACAGCCACTCTTTCGATTGCGCAAAACCGTCGCGATGCCAAGGAATGCCGGCGCGTGAAAAATACATCGCGCAACCATCCTTGTTCAACACCACCTTGACGACATTGGGGTTGAAGATTTCCGACAATGATTCGATCGCATGTGCGGCCGTCGCCATGGGCACTTCAGCTTTGATATGCGCAGCAGTAGCCGCGATCAGACCAGGATCGATCAATGGTTCATCACCTTGCACATTGACGACCACGGCATCGTCGGCCAGATCGAGTGATGCCGCCACTTCCGCAATGCGATCCGTGCCGGACGGATGATCGGCGCGCGTCATGGCAACATCAATGCCATGCTGTTCGCAAGCAGCATAAATGTCGCGATGATCGGTCGCCACCACAATGCGTTTGGCGCCGGACAAGGCTGCCCGTTCGGCCACGCGCACGATCATCGGCTTGCCGCCGAGATCAGCCAATGGCTTGTTGGGCAAACGGGTCGATGCTAGCCTGGCGGGAATGATGACGGTAAATGACATAGCGGCAATCGGCAGCGCTTATGGTGCCGCTGGTGCAGACGGTGCAGCCAGAACTGGCGTTGCCGCCAGATCGCGCGCTTCATCGGCCCACATGATAGGAATACCATCGCGGATCGGATAAGCCAGCTTGTCGGCGTTGCAAATAAGCTCCAAGGCTTTTTTATCGTGTTCCAGCGGGCCCTTGCAAATCGGGCAGACGAGAATATCAAGCAGTCGAGCGTTCACGGAGTTTCTCCACTATATGTTCAGCCAGCGCGCCATCGATGCGCGCTGTCACAGGCACAACCCAGATACGCGGGTCGTTTTTGATAGCCTCTATTGCCCTGCATTTTACTGCATCCTTTTCGGTAATCAGGATCATCGCGGCAGACAGGCCGGCAAACGGGTTGTCGGCAAAGTCATAATGATCGGGCAAGGACAGGGTATTGAACGCCAAGCCGGCATGGCGCAGCGTGGCGTAGAAGCGTTGCGGATTGCCGATCCCGGCCACTGCCGCCAGTGCTTGCTGGGTACTTGCCAATGCCACCAGCGGCTGGCGCTGACTGCGATCGCACAATTGTTCGACCATTTCGGCCGCCAGCCGCATCGCCACCGTACCGGCCGGCAGCGTTGGCAACGCACCGTCGCTACCGACATTGCAGACCGCAAAGTCAGCTTTGCGCGACGCCGGTTCGCGCAAAGGCCCGGCTGGCAGCAACCAGCCATTGCCGTTGCCGCGCAGATCGGAGAGGATGATTTCAATATCGCGCGCCATGGCGTAATGCTGCAGACCGTCGTCGGAAACCAGCACATTGACCTCCGGATGCGCGGCCAGCAAGGCCAGACCGGCTGCCACGCGAGCACGCCCGACCATCACCGGGCAGCCGCTGCGTTCCGCAATAAGCAAAGGTTCATCTCCGACGTCCTGCGCCAGCGAAGCTGACGTAACCGCCCTGCTGCCATCGGTGGCCGCACCGTAACCACGTGAAATCACGCCCGGCTTGTAGCCGGCCTGGCGCAGCGCTTCGACTAGCCAGATGGTCAATGGCGTCTTGCCGGTACCGCCGACGAAAATATTACCCACCACCACCACCGGCACCGGCAGGCGTTGCGCCTGTTTCCAGCCATGACGGTAAAGCGCACGACGCAACCAGGCCAGCCCCCCAAACAGCAGCGACAAGGGCCACAGCAGACAGGCCAATGGCCCACGACCGCTCCAGGCGCGCGTCAGGCGAGATTCCAGAGTGGCGGCACGATCAGACAAAAGCAAACCTTGGTTGAATGAAATGAAGACAAGCGCAGAACAGCGCCCGCGCTATTTGCCGCTGCTGCTCTGAGCAGCAAAGGTGACCTTGGCAAAACCAGCCGCGCGCGCCGCTTCCAGCACATTGATCACAGTCTGGTGCGCCGCCATTGCATCGGCATTGATGATCACCACCGGATCAGGCTTGCCACTGCCCTCGGCCTGCCCGGCAGCTTGCGCCACAGCCTGCAATTCGCGCGCCAACCCGGCACTATCGCGAGCGGCGACGGCCTGATTATTGATCGCGTAACGGCCCTGGGCATCGACCCCGACATTGATCTCGAACGGTTGCTCCAGCGCTTTTTCAGCATCAGCGGTGGGCAAGGTAATCTGCAACGCAGTGAACTTGCTGTAGGTGGTGGTCACCATCAGGAAAATCACGATCACCAGCAATACGTCAATGAACGGAATCAGGTTGATTTCCAGATCCTCACGCGCTCGGCCTTTGCGAAAATTCATGGCAAATCCTGGTTGAAATTATTGACGCGCACCGTGCACGATATCGACAAACTTGACGGCCTGCTGCTCCATATCGACCACAAAGCCATCGACCAGCGCGCGGAAATGGCGATAAAACACCAGCGACGGCATCGCAATGGCCAGCCCGAAACCGGTGTTGTACAAGGCAATCGAAATGCCGTGCGCCAATTGTGCCGGATTGGTGCCCGCAGAATTTTGCGAAGCAAAAATCTCGATCATGCCAATCACCGTGCCAAACAAGCCCATCAGCGGCGCCAGCGAAGCAATCGTGCCCAGCGTGGTCAGATAGCGTTCCAGCCGATGCGCAGCAGCCTGACCGGCTTCTTCGATGGCTTCCTTCATGACTTCACGCGGGGCATCGACGTTACGTAAACCGGCTGCCAGCACCTGCCCCAGCGGCGAATTCTGCTCCAGCTTGTCGAGCACATCGTCATTGATACGGCCGTGTTCATAGACGCGCACCACTTCCGGCAGCAAATCAGCGGGCAAAATGCGGCCACGGCGCAAATACAAGATTCTCTCGATAATCAGCGCAAGGCCGATAATGGAGGCGATCAACAAAGGCCAGATCGGCCATCCCGCAGCTTGGATGATAGCGAACAAGAAGAACTCCCTCAGTTACAAACAATCGATTTCAAACGATCTCAAACTGTTTTGTTGCGATACAGCGAATTAATTCGACGGTGCAGAATGTAACGTGTTGCGCCGCGCCCCGCAAGGCGCAAACTGACGGCGCGGCCAAAGCGATTTAAAATCTTGTGCACTTTACCCACATTTTCTGTGCATAACTTTGTGAACAAGCCCGACATCAAGACACCAAGGCCTTGATTACAAAGACTTTTCTCTACTTGATCAAACTTTGCACAGCGCACAGGATTTCACCCCCGCCATGAACCACGACGATTACACTACATCCACAGCTGCTGCGAGCGGACCGCCGGTACTCGCCGTGTCCGCGCTTAATCAGGCAGTAGCGCGCGTGCTCGAACGCACTTTTCCGCTAGTCTGGGTGTCCGGCGAAATATCCAATTTTACCCGCGCCGCCTCCGGCCACTGGTATTTCACGCTCAAAGACGATGCCGCCCAGGTACGCGCCGTGATGTTCAAAGGCCGCGCCCAGCATGCCGGCTTCGCCCCGCGCGAAGGCGACAAGGTTGAAGTGCGTACGCTGGTGACACTGTACGCGCCACGCGGCGACTATCAGCTCAATGTCGAAGCGATCCGGCGCGCTGGCGTCGGCAATCTGTACGAAGCTTTCCTGCGCCTGAAAGAAAAACTGGACCGCGAAGGCCTGTTCGATCCCGCACGCAAACGCCCAATGCCAGCCTTTGTCCGCTGCATCGGCATCGTCACCAGCCCACAGGCGGCGGCCTTGCACGATATTTTGACCGCATTGCGACGGCGCGTTCCGCATGTGCGGGTGATTCTGTATCCAACGCCGGTACAAGGCGAAGGTGCAGCAGCGCGCATCACGCGCGCCATCCAGACTGCCTCACAACGCGCCGAATGCGACGTATTGCTGGTCGGACGCGGCGGCGGCAGCATGGAAGACCTGTGGTCGTTCAACGACGAAGCGGTGGCGCGCGCAATTGCCACCTGCTCCATGCCCGTCATTGCCGGTGTCGGCCACGAAACTGATTTCACGATTGCCGATTTTGCCGCCGATCTGCGGGCACCGACCCCAACTGCCGCCGCGGAACTGTGCACCACCCCGCGCAGCGAATGGCTGGCGGCACTGTATAGCTATGCCAGCGAACTCACACGTGCCTTCAAGCGCCAATTGGCCGAACAGGGCCAGACCGTCGACTGGATGTCGCGCCGACTGGTCAGCCCGAGCGCACAAGTGAAGCATCAGCGCGTCAAACTGCAGGCAATGCAAGCGCGCCTGGAACATGCCACGCGCATGCCAGCAGCCAAGGCGCGCTATCAGTTGCAATATTTGCAAACCCGGCTACAAAACCGCCTGCCCGACACCCGCCCGGCCCGCCTGATGCTGAGCGAACATAGCCGCCGACTCGGCAATGCCGTGCAACTGCTCAACCAGCGCCGACGCCAATTGCTCAACACACAACTGGCGCAACTAGAGTTGCTTAACCCACAACGCACGCTCGAACGCGGCTATGCCATCGTCAGCGACAGCAAAGGCCGAGTCCTGCGCGCGCCGTCTGAGTTGCAGGCGCGCAGCGAGATCACGCTACGTCTGGCCGGCGGCAGCGCTGCGGTCAGTATTGCCGGGGTACAGCCGACGCTGGAATGAGCAATCTGCCGTTTTCACCTGCCTGACAACATGCCGCCAGCGGCGTTGCACCGCCTTGCTACCAACAGGTTGTCAGGCACTGTTATCGTATTACCCGTATTTCCTACGCCATTTTCAGACGTCGGCCAAGGGAAATCGGCCGATTCGAGCAGTGCAAAGAATCGCCAACGGCTTTAGAATCATGGTCTGACAATAAAAACCTTTGTTTCAATCAACAAACCGTAACAATACCGAAAGGATTCACCATGGCACATACCCTACCGGCACTGCCTTATGAATTGGACGCACTGGCGCCAACCATTTCCAAGGAAACGCTCGAATTCCACTATGGTAAGCATCACCAGACCTACGTGACCAATTTGAACAACCTGATCCCCGGCACTGAATTTGAAAACCTCTCGCTCGAAGACATCATCAAGAAGTCATCCGGCGGCGTCTTCAACAACGCAGCACAAATCTGGAACCACACTTTCTACTGGAACAGCCTGACGCCAAAGAGCGCAGGTGCACCAAGCGGCGCGCTGGCTGACGCCATCAATGCCAAATGGGGTTCGTTCGACAGCTTCAAGGCAGAATTCACCAAGCTCGGCCTGGGCAACTTCGGTTCCGGCTGGACCTGGCTGGTCAAGAAGGCAGATGGCACACTGGACATCGTCAACACCACCGGCGCCGGCACTCCGCTGACCACCGCTGACAAGGCGCTGCTGACCATCGACGTGTGGGAACATGCCTACTATATCGACTACCGCAATGCACGCGCCAAGTACGTCGAAGCGTTCTGGGGCATCGTCAACTGGGACTTCGCTGCAAAGAATTTCGCTTAAGCCGTAACGCTTTTGCGCAATCGAGAAAGCCTGCCGGTCAGTGACCGGCAGGCTTTTTTCATTCCCGCGCAGCTCCTGCACTGCGTCGGCGACCTGCCACGATCAACATGGATATGCCACAATCGCCACTCCCTTATTCATCGCGCGGAGCATTCCTCATGGCCACCATCCACCTGCATAACGAATCCGGCTACGCCCAGCGCATCCGTGCCCGCAGCCACCAGTTGCAAGCCGACGAACCGCTCAACAACGGCGGTGGCGATACTGGCCCGGCCCCCTACGAACTGTTGCTGGCGGCATTGGCGGCCTGCACTTCGCTGACCTTGCGCATGTATGCCGAACGCAAAGGATGGCAACTCGGCAGCATCCACGTTGATGCGCGCTTCTCGCGCGACGAAGCCGGGCTCGAAAATATCGAAAGAACCGTGACCTTCGGCCATGCACTCACGCCTGAGCAATTGCAACGACTGGCCGATATCTGCGAAAAAACGCCGGTCACCAAGACCTTGCGCGAAGGCACGCCGATCCGCACGGCTTTTTCCTGATCAAGATCTCGTTATTTTCGATCATCAACCATATAATTCACTAAAAATCATTCTAAAAATTGACAAAAAACACGATGAATAATAAAAAATATATTTAAAAATCAATAAGTTAATTTAATTATCGAATTATTCGATAATAGACCACCATTCTTTCCGTTTTTCTTTTAATTTCGGCCCGCGCATACTCCGTCTGTCCTAAACGAAAACGCAGAAAACGAAGACGCTCCCACATCGGGATCGCCGTTTCCTGCCCTAACCGACGGAGTAAATCATGCTTCAAATTCGCAAATCAAATGAACGCGGCGTTGCTGACCACGGTTGGCTCAATTCGCACCACACTTTCTCGTTCGGTCATTACTATGATCCGCAACATGTCGGCTTCGGCCCACTGCGCGTGATCAACGAAGACCGCGTGCAACCAGCCATGGGTTTCGGCACACACGGCCACAGCGACATGGAGATCATCTCTTATGTGCTCGACGGCGCGCTGGAACACAAGGACAGCATGGGTACCGGCTCGGTACTGCACTATGGTGATGTGCAGCGCATGAGCGCCGGCAGCGGCGTGCGCCATAGCGAGTTCAACCACTCGCCGGACGCACCGGTGCACTTCCTGCAGATCTGGATTCAGCCAAATGTGAAAGGCATTGCGCCCAGCTACGAAGAGAAGCATTTCAGCCCGCAACAAAAGCAAGGTCAGTTACGCCTGATTGCCTCGTCCGACGGCCGCGATGATTCGGTGCTGATCCATCAGGATGCCTCGATCTATGCCTCGATCCTGAACGGCGGCGAAAAGCTGGAACACACGCTCGATGCCAACCGGCTGGCTTATGTGCATCTGATTCGCGGCCATCTCACCGTCAACGGCAAAGCGCTGGCGACCGGCGATGCTATCAAGATCAGCGACGAGCAACTGATCACAATCGAACAGGCGCAAGCAGCTGAATTCCTGCTGTTCGACCTGCCTTACTAGCCTTATTAAACCGAAACGACCTTGCCTGCGGCAAGGCCGTTCCACCGACAACGACAACGACAACCACCAGGAAACCATCATGGCAAACATTCTCTTCATCAACAGCAGCGCCCGCAGCACCGGCTCGATCTCGCGCCAGCTCACCAGCGAATTCATCGAACAACTGAAAGCCGCACAACCCGGCAGCAATGTGGTCGAGCGCGATGTCGCCGCCAATCCGATTCCCCACCTCGATGAAAAAATGCTGGGCACCTTCTTTACCCCAGCCGACAAGCGCAGCGCCGAACAGCAGGCACTGGTCAAGATTTCCGAAGAGTTGATTGCCGAAGTCAATGCCGCCGACACCATCGTCATCGGCGCACCGATGTACAACTTCTCGATCACTTCCACGCTCAAGGCCTGGATTGATCATGTCGCCCGTGCCGGCGTCACCTTCAAGTACACCGAAACTGGTCCGGTCGGCTTGGTCCAAGGCAAGAAAGTGTATATCTTCACCTCACGCGGCGGTGTCTACAGCGAAGGCCCAGCCAAGGTAATGGACTTCCATGAAACCTATCTGCGCGCCGTACTCGGCTTTATCGGCATGACCGATATCACCTTCATCCATAGTGAAGGCCTGGGCATGGGCGAAGCCGCTGTGGAAAAAGCCATTGCGCAAACCCGCCAAACCATCGGTACCTTGCTGGCAGCTTGATCAATCTGCCTTCCATGTAAAAAAGCACGCGCGCCAACAGCGTTCGTGCTTTTTTCATTACCTTGCGATACCGCTACAAACCGTTGCTGGCGATTTCACTAAACATGCGCTGCAACACATCAGTCTCGCGCAGACGCTGCAACCACCAACGCAGGGCAGCGCCCTCCTCACCGACCCGCCAGGCCAGCGAGAAATGCTCATCGGCACGTGGCTCCTCCACTTCCTTGACGACCATCGATCCGGCAGCAATCGCCGCGCGTACGCAAGGCTCTGGCAAAAATCCAAAACCAATCCCGGCCAGTTGCAAGGCATATTTGCTGCGCATGTCTGGCACCGTCAAGGTATCCTGACCAAATAGCAAACCGACGGTGCGCGGCGCCATACGGCGTGCCGAATCCGCCACACTGATGGCGCGATAAGGATAGAGATCGGACTTGCTCAAGACTTTTTTGACCGCCGCCAGTGGATGATTGGGTGCCACGGCGAACACAAACTGTACCGTACCGATCGGTTCAGCGACATAGCCGCCGCCCGCCGGTCCTTCGCCGGGCGCGGCCACCAGCAAATCAACGCGGCGGTCGAGCAAGGCTTCCCAGGTGCCCGCCAGCGATTCGCGCGTGATGCGCAAACGGGTTTTATCGGCTACCTGATAAAACGCCACAATGTCCGACTCCAGCCAGGCAGCCGAATACAGTGAATCGAGCCCGACCGTGAATTCGGTTTCCCAGCCCGAGGCGACACGGCGCACACGGTGCTCCAGATCCTCAGCCGCCTTGAGCAAGTAGCGCCCTTCCTTGAGCAACTCTTCGCCGGCACGCGTCAACACCACCTTTGGACCTTGCCGCTCGAACACTTGCACACCCAGATCCTGCTCCAGTTTCGACACCGTATAGGAAATGGTTGACGGCACCCGATGCAATTCGACACCGGCAGCCGAAAACGAACCGCGCCGGTCGATTGCATCAAGTATCAAGAGCGCATCAAGACTGATTCTGAACATAGGAGTTTCCGCAAATAGGCTGGCGAGCGATCAGACTTCCACCGTATGACCGGCGGCAACCCAGGCGTCGATGCCGCCAGTGAGCGGGCGCACGCGCTGGTAGCCGCGCCGCATCAGCTGCTTGGCCACCAATGCCGCCGAAGCTTCGTTAGGACAGGCGCAATAAACGATCACTTCGCCCTCGGCCGGCACATCAAACACAAAGGTTTGAATTTCCTTGCTGGCAATGGTCACGGCACCGGGAATACGGCCGCCACTTTGCGAGGCAGGGGTACGGACATCAACAATGGTCGGCCGCTCTCCGCTCTTGAACAACTGATGCAATTCATCAACAGAAATACGCGCCATTTCCAGCGAACGGCGAAAACGGCGGCGCTGCCACCATTTGTTGGCAACAAAAATGGCAAAGCCGATCACCACCAGCAACATGCCGTATTGCCCCAATTGGGTCAGCACGCTGAGCAAATCGTCCACCGCGGAATTGAACAGGGAACCGAGAAACACCGCCAACCCCGCCCACAAGGCAGCGCCGACGCCGTCAAAGAGGACGAAGCGGGTACGTGAAGTGCCGAGCGTGCCAGCCAGCGCGCTGGCAATCGATGCGAAACCGGGAATGAATTTGGCGACCAGCAGGGAGCGTGCGCCCCAGCGCGAATAGATCGATTCGGTCTGGCGCACACAGGAGTCAGGCGATAAGGAAATCCGGCACAGCAGCGACATGATGCGACGGCCATAGCGGCGGCCGGCCAGATACCAGCAATAGTCGGCAATCAACGCCGCTGCCACTGCCACCAATATCACCAAAGCAATCGGATACTGGCCGCGATAAGCCAGGGCGCCAGTGATCACCAGCGTCGGATAGGCGGGAATCGGCGCACCGAATTGTTCAGCCAATACATTGACGAAAACAATGAGCAGACCGTACTGTTCAATCAAATGGTACAAATAGCTCATCACATCCTTCTTGTCTTGGATTGCTGTTATCGCTACCTGACTGCGCCTCAACGCCCGCGCACGACAGATGCAGACCGCATTATAGATTCACCAGTGCTGTGCTGCCCAATGCTTGTGCTTTGATGCGGGAACATCACATTCTTGCGCTCAACTCAATAAAGTTTTCCCCTGAGGCCTATTTTTGCAACAGCGCTCTGGCCGCATACTGACCGCCTGCAGTCGTTTCTGCCCCATGCTTATAGAGGATCATCATGCACACCATTCCCGCCTTTGGCGTCGGCACTTTCCGCCTGACCGGCCAATCCGTCATCGATTCGATCCGCAACGGGCTCGAACTCGGTTACCGCCATATCGACACCGCACAGATCTACGGCAATGAAAGCGACGTCGGCCAAGCTATCGCGGGCAGCGGTGTTGCGCGTGCTCAATTGTTCGTCACCACCAAGGTCTGGACCGATAGCTTGAGCAAGGACAAACTGCTGCCCAGCCTGCAAAACAGCCTGGAAAAATTACAAATGTCCCAGGTCGACCTGAGCCTGATCCATTGGCCGGCACCGAACGACAGCATTGCCGTGGCAACTTATATGGAAGCGCTAGCACAGGCCCAGGCACAAGGATTGACGCGCCTGATCGGCGTGTCCAATTTCACCATCGCGCAATTGCAGCAAGCCATTGCAGCAGTTGGCGCAGCCGCCATCAGCACCTTGCAGATCGAAATACATCCGTTTTTGCAAAACCGCAAACTGGTCGACTTCGCCCGCAGTCAAGGCATCCACCTGACTGCCTATATGCCGCTGGCCTATGGCAAAGTCATGAGCGATCCAGTGCTACAGGAAATCGCCCGTGCACATCAAGCCAGCGCTGCTCAGGTTGCCTTGGCCTGGTCCTTGCAGCAAGGCTTTGCCGTGATTCCTTCATCAACGCAACGCGCCAATCTGGCCAGCAATCTGGCGGCGCAAGAGTTGCAATTATCAGACGCCGAGATGGCCCGCATTGCCACGCTGGAGCGCGGCGAACGCCTGGCCAATCCTGATTTTGCGCCGCATTGGGATTAAGCGTTCAGAAAACACGGGCGTAAAAAAACCGGCCGCGACATCCAGGCGGCCGGTTTTTCTTGCGGCTCACTCAGGCGACAGCAGCGACTGGCTTATTGTGCGGCTCACCCTTGATGCGCAAGACCATCACGGCACCGAGCAAACAAGCACAACCCATGAGCACCGAGGACAAGGTGTAATTACCCAGCGTCGAGCGCAACACGCCCGCCACCAAGGTCGCCGTCGCGGCACCCAGTTGATGACCGGCGACGATCCAGCCAAACACGATCGGTGCGGCCAAACGGCCGAACACGTCATTGGCCAGCTTCACGGTCGGCGGCACCGTGGCAATCCAGTCCAGACCATAGAACACGGCGAAGATGGTCAAGCCATAGTATTCAAGACCGAAAGCATAAGGCAGGAAGATCAAGGCAATGCCGCGCAAGCCGTAATACCAGAACAGCAGCACGCGCGGATTAAAACGATCCGACATCCAACCAGACAAGGTGGTACCCACCAGATCGAGCAAACCCATTGCCGCCAAAATGCCGGCGCCGCCCACTTCCGAAATGCCATAGTCGTTGCACATGGCGATAAACTGCGTGCCGATGTAGCCGTTGGTGCTCATGCCGCAGACAAAGAAACTGAAAAACAGCAGCCAGAAGTCGCGTACCTTCATCGCCTGACGCAGCGCATCGAAAGCAATCGTCAACGGATTACGCGCCTTGATTTCGGCATCTGCCGGTGCATCGGCAGCCTGACCGTAACGACGCAGGCCGACATCGGCAGGCCGCTCTGGCAGGAACAGTGCCACCAGCGGCACCGCGACTGCTGCGACACCGGCTACCAGAAATGCCACCGAACGCCAGCCGTAATGTTCGACCATCGACGCCATCAGTGGCAAAAACACCATCTGGCCAGTGGCCGCGCTGGCAGTGAGCAAACCCATCGCCAGACCACGCCGCATTTCAAACCAGCGGCTGACGATAGTCGCGCCCAAGGTATTGGCGGCGACACCGGTGCCCGCCCCTACCAGCAAGCCCCAGGTCATCACCATATGCCAAGGCATGGTCATCAAGGTACTCAATGCCGTACCAACTGATAGCAGCACCAAAGCGCCCAATACCACCGGACGGATACCGAAACGCTGCATGGCGGCTGCCGCGAACGGTCCGATCAGGCCGTACAAGGCAATATTGAACGAGATCGCCAGTGAAATCGTCGAGCGATTCCAGCCGAATTCATGTTCCAGCGGCAAAATCATCACCGATGGCGTGGCACGGATCCCGGCCGAAGTCAGCAATACCAGAAAGATAATGCCGACCACGACCCAGGCATAACTAAACCGGTGCGAGGTGCGCGTGGCGATGGCTTGCGTAATGTGCTTCATGATGCTCAATCAAAAAGTGGTGAATAAAAAACCATCCATGCGCAAACGCATGAATGGTGCTTCTGCAGGCATCTTGCAATTCCGTCGCCAGGACCTGCGGCGACTACCACGGCAAGACCAGTCTCGCCAGCCCGGCTCAGGCGGTTTGCTGCAATAGTGCATACGCGTTGTCGATCACGCCCAACAGTTGCTCACAAAGCTGCGGCCCCAACAAACGATCGATTTCCTGCTGCGCCTGCTGCCAATGTGGATAGGCAGCTTCGCGCTTGAGCTTGCCGGTCGGCGTCAGGGTCAGCGCAAATGAGCGTTTATCGACCTGTTCACCAGGCGGCAAATCGACCGTAGCTATCCAACCGGCGTTGAGCAAGGGCTTGATGGTGCGGCTCAGCGAACTACGCTCCATGCCCATCTCCGCTGCCAGACGGATATTGGCGATCACACCGTGCCGCCCAATGCTGGAGAGCAAGGAATATTGGCTGATGGTAATCGCATCAGGCAGCAAGTGATGGTCGTAAATGGCCGTGATCCGTCGGGTCAGTCGACGCAGTGGCGTACAGGTACATTGATGGCGCATGGCGGGGTTCATTTGGCACTTTCTCTTATCGATGCATATACATCGATGCATATGCATACTATCCATCGGTATAACGGCTGTCAAGCCACTACCCGTCAGCCCGAAACAAACAGACAAAAAAATGTCGCCGTTACAACGGTGCCCGGATCAACAGGAGCAAAACTGCGCACTCAAGCTAATGCTGTTCAGTTAAGAAACACCTGCCGGTTCTTAGATGCTGATGCTGGGCTTTCTTCGGACGGGCTAGCCGGGGGCGGCTCGGCAGCCGCTTACCTCAGTGCGTAATTGACTCTTTGTTTTCTTCGGAGGACCTTGCCGGGTACCTCAGTGCGTAGTTGAATCTTTGTTTTCTTCGGACGACCTAGCCGGGTACCTCAGTGCGTAGTTGAATCTTTGTTTTCTTCGGACAACCTAGCCGGGTACCTCAGTGCGTAGTTGAAT
>JAMFSU010000069.1 GCA_026225475.1 Duganella sp. | reverse complement strand
CGCTTCTGCGTCGCCGGTGGTGTGGGGTAAGCATCGGGAGAAGAGAGCCGCATGTTTGAGCGCAGCGAGTTTGCGGCTCTCCCGATGATTGCGCCGCAGCGCCGGGAACCCCGCAGGGGCGACGTAGCAGCGGTCGCCTTTCTTTGCTTACTTATCTTTGGGCGAGACCAAAGAAAGTGAGCGGCTGCCGGGCCGCCCCCGGCTAGGTCGTCCGAAGAAAACACAACACTAGCAACCAAGAAAGCCAAGAAACCACGCCGACCTTTTCTTAAAAAGAACGGCATTAGGCCGGTAACTGTTGCTTGCCAGCCAGCGCGTGGCGCATAACGCAACAGCTACCGTGACAAAAAATCTCCGCCGACATAGGTGCGCGCGTATACCGCAGATTTGATCGGCGATTATTTCTATTTAAGAAATAAGACTTTTCTTTTGGCGTTATTTATTGTTGCAGCCGCAAGGATTAAAGTGGCGCCATCGGTGAACGGACAGATAAAACCCGCTACCGACAGGTGATGCCGCGGTGCCCATGCCCGCACCATCTCCGTCCTTTATCCAATGTCGAAAGAAAAAATGGCTATCAATCAATTGGCGGCCGCTCTCGTGTTAACCGTCATCAGCGGTTCTGTACTTGCAGACGTGCCTACTTCCCCAGCAGTTTCCCCGGTCTCCTCCATTGCTACCCGCGCGCCAGCCGCGCCCAAGACGCGCGCGCAAGTGATTGCCGAGTTGCAGCAGGCGCGCGCCAGTGGCGAGCTCAATGTTGGCGACGCCAACTATCCCGGCCCGAGCAAGTTTGTCTCCACCAAAACCCGCGCGCAAGTACTGGCCGAACTCGAACAGGCGCGTGCCAGCGGCGAGTTGAACAATAACGACGCCACCTATCCCGACCAGACCAGCGTGGTGTCGACCAAGACCCGTGCCCAGGTGATTGCCGAGTTGAAGGCGTTCGAACAGGTCCACGGTATGGCCACGTTGTACCGCGATTATTGATCTCGGCACGCCAGCGCATGGCACTGAAAAAATCCTGAAGAGGGATGCGGTGGAGACAAGAATGACCGGATGCTACCGCGTCCGGCGCCCCCAAGCATAAAGAAATTCGAGGTAAGCATGTATTCCCTGAGCGCAAACTATCTGGCTGGTCACATCGATGAAGTGTTGGAACTGGCCAATGCCGATGAGGTGCTGGTCACATTGGACTCCAGCGATAACTTGATGATCATGAAGGAGTCTTCCTGGCGCGCCTTGCAGGATATTGCCCATCTGTTCGCCACCCCGGTCAATGCCGAGCGCCTGCAGCAAAGCCTGCAACAAGTCCGTGCCGAATACCTGGTCGAGAGTGATATTGCATGAAGCTGATGTTGACGCCGGGCGCCGCCGAGGACCTGGCTTATTGGCAAGTGCATGACGCCGATTTTGCCACCAGGATTGCGCAGGTCTTGCACAAGCTCAAGCATCGCCTGCCGTTGCCGAGTCACCAGGTCACGCTGTTGCCTTTGCAGGGCGCGCAGTTGAGTGCGATCAAGCTGTCTAGTGAACATCGGGTGGTGTTCGAACAATTGCATGACCATATCATCGTGCATCAATGCCGTTTCCATTACTGAACCCAATACGCCGCTGCGGCAAGCAGCGATGCCCGGTCCAAGGACCGGGCATCGTCGTTTTCGGGGGCCAGAAAAACGCCTTTGTGTAGTTGTATAAAAGATACAAAAAATGCGAGCAAAGGCACTTTTAAAAATAAAACTTTGTTTTAAGATCCATTATTTGTTTAAATAAATAAAGTCTTCTTGTTATTTCATCCAGGAAGCATGGCGGGTGACGTGTTATCACCACAGTGCGCAACCTGCCATCGATCAAGTTTAGATGTTTATTTAACAATCATTGGAGTTCTGAAAATGAGAAAGTCTCTCCTGGCCCTGGCGGTCATCGGTTCGTTCGCCAGCGTTGCCCATGCGCAAAGCTCGGTCACCATCTACGGCATCATCGACGCTAGCGTTCAGTACAACAGCAAGGTTGCTACTGGTACTGGCACTGGCACCGGTAATCGCGGTAGTGTCGATTCGGGCGCCATCAATGGTTCGCGTATCGGTTTCAAGGGTAGTGAAGATCTGGGCGGTGGCATGCGCGCACTGTTCAACCTGGAAAACGGCTTCAACGTCGACAGCGGCGCCGCGGCACAAAACGGCACGCTGTTCGGTCGTACCGCCACGGTCGGCCTGTCGGGTCAATTCGGTAGCGTGCTGCTGGGCCGTCAAAAAGACTTCACCGACGACGTTGCCGCGTTCACCTCGATCTCCGACTTCGGCGGTTTGGTCAGCAACGTCCACGCCAAGGATCTGGACCGTACCAACGGCGAGCGCGTCAACAACTCGATTCGCTACAACACACCTAACGTCAACGGCTTCTTCGGCAGCGCCATCTATGGCTTCGGCGAACAGGCTGGCGCTACTTCCAGCGGCCAGTCGTATGGTATCGGCGGCGCCTATGTCAACGGCCCACTGGGTGTTGGCTTGTCTTACTTCGAATCGAAGAAGGCCAATATCGCGACTTCGGCGACCTCGAGCGACGTCAACTCGACTTCCGCAACAACGTGCTCGACCGGTACTGGCAATGTTGGCGATACTTGCCTGAAGACCTTCACACTGGCAGCGTCGTATCAGTTCGGTCCAGCCAAGCTGCACGGTTCGTGGTCGCAAGTGAAGCTGCCACTGGCGCAAGCCGGTGCGTCGTCGTCGTTCTCCAACGCCGCAGCAGCTAGCTTCAGCGCAGATACCACTGGTCAGTTCGCAGTCGGCGGCGTCAACAACGACAAGACCAACATCTTCGACATCGGCGTCAATTACTCGCTCTCGAGCGCCTTGTCCTTGCTCGGTAGTGTGCAATATGCGCGTGTGAGCTTCGTCGATGCTGGCAACGGCAAGATGCTGCAATTGAATCTCGGCGCCAAATACGCCTTGTCCAAGCGCACCAGCCTGTACGGTATCTACCGCAATCTGCGCGCTACCGACATGTATAACGCCGGTGTCAACAGCAGCAGTGTGCCAGGTGCCGACACTACCCAGAACGCCCTCAACGTGGGCGTGATTCATACCTTCTAATTAGATGGTCGGGAGGGCCACCGATGCGGTGGCACGCAAGAATAAAGCCGCGCCCGAGCACGTATCGGGGGCGGCTTTTTGTTGTCGAAACATTAATTGAGGTAAAACACTATTGCATTGATGAAATCTATCAATTTCCATAAATCATTAATTTTTCTTAATATCGCTCTCAAGCAAGCCGGGCCTGTATCAACCGATCTCCAGGCAACCGGCCAGACCTTATCAGGGAGTAGCATATGCAAGCATCCACACGACGGGCGACCTCGGTCGCCACGCGTCTCGGCATCAGTTTTGCCATCGTATTGGCAATGATGGTGGCACTCACTGTGCTGAGCATCATGAAGGTCAATGCCATCGAAGGCAGTCTGAGCAAGATCAGCGATGACAACAACGTCAAGCAGCGCTATGCCATCAACTTCCGCGGTAGCGTGCATGACCGTGCGATTGCTCTGCGCGATCTGACACTGGTCGACGATGCAGAAGTCAAACAGGTCACTACGCAGATTGGCAAACTGGAGAACGATTATCGTGCTTCAGCAGTACCGCTCGACGCCATTTTTGACGGTCGTCAAGGCCAGCAGATCGGCAGCGAAGAACGCAGCGAGCTGCAAGCAATCAAGGCTATTGAAGCACGTGCCATGCCGCTGGCACAGCAAATCATCGCCAGTCGTAACGCCGGTGATATCGAAGGTGCGCGTCAGATCATGTTGCAACAGGTGCGGCCAGCGTTTGTCGCGTGGTTGGCGGCGATCAACAAGTTCATCGATTTGCAGGAACAGATGAGTCAAACCGAATCGGCACACGCCCGCTCAGTGGCACATGGCTTCCAGGCCTTGATGTTGGCATTGTTGATCGCCGCGATGGTGGCCGGTGTGATATTGGCGAGCTTGATTACGCGCTATATTCGCCGTGCACTCGGTGCCGAACCTGATGAAGTCAAGCAACTGGCGCTGGCCGTCGATCATGGCGAGTTGTATCACACGGTGGATCGTCGTGGCGGCAACGACAGCATCATGGCCGTGTTGGCGGACATGAGCGGTAACTTGCGTCGTACCGTCAGCGAAGTGCGCGACGCAGCCGCCGGTGTCACCGATATCAGCGGCCAGATTGCCCAAGGCAATCGCGACCTGGCAGCACGCACCGAAGATCAGGCTGCCTCGCTGGAAGAAACCGCCTCTGCCATGGAGCAACTGACCGCCACCGTGAAGCAGAACGACGAACATGCCCGGCACGCCAAACAACTGGCTGTCAATGCCTCCGCGATTGCAGTGCAGGGCGGTGACATCGTCGCTGATGTGGTCAAGACCATGGAGGCGATCAATACCTCGTCACGCAAGATTGTCGACATCATCGGCGTGATCGATGGCATCGCATTTCAAACCAATATCCTGGCGCTCAATGCCGCCGTCGAGGCAGCACGTGCCGGCGAACAAGGCCGTGGCTTTGCCGTGGTCGCCACCGAAGTGCGCAGCCTGGCGCAACGCAGTTCGGCTGCGGCCAAGGAAATCAAGCAACTCATTGATGCTTCGGTCAACAACGTCGATACCGGTGCACGGCTGGTCGGCCAGGCCGGCGACACCATGACGCAGATTGTCAGCAGCGTCAATGAAGTCACTGCCGTGGTCGGTGAGATCTCTGCGGCCAGTCATGAACAAAGCATCGGCATTGAAGAAGTGCACCGTGCGATTGCCTTGATGGATCAAGTCACGCAGCAAAATGCCGCACTGGTGGAACAAGCCGGCGTCGCCGTTGGCACCTTGCAGGATCAGGCCGCCAGTCTGGAGCAGGCCGTCGGCGTATTCAGTCTGGAGGATCCTGCCAACGTGACGCCGCCAGCCAGCAGCAACGTATTACCCCTGCGCGCCAATCTCACTGTGGTTGCTGTCTCGCCTGTGAAACAGCCGCCGCAGTTGACCGCTACAGCAGCCCAGCGCCGCCTGGCCTGAAGCACAACAGCAGCAATCACCGGCCACCGATTTCGTATCGGCGGCCGGTTTTTTTTGCATCATGCAGATCTGCTGTCGTATTGCCGAATAACTTTGCGGACAAGGCTTCATTTTGTTCGTGCTTGTGCCGATAATGGCAACAGGAGCTGCCAACAGTGGCTACCGGGTATTGGTTAACTAAAAAACTAAAGAACCAACAGGCGCCCAATGAATTTATTTTTGCGTTTTTCCTCCTCACTGGCGCGGGTATTGATCCTGCCCTTCGTTGTCTTGATTCTGGTGTTGTCGCTGCTGGTCGGGCTGCTTTCCTACATGGCGGGAACGCATGCCGTGATGGAAGTCGCACAGCAAATGTTGGAACGCACCACCGAACGCGTCGCCGTGACAGTCGAACAACATGTCGCCGGTGCCGCAGCGGTACTGGAAGCGGCATTTCCGCGCGGCTTGACTGCCACCAGCGACTTCAACGACGAACTCGATGTATTGCGTGCGCGCTTCTGGATCGCTACCTCGTTGCATCCTGATCTCGACAACTACGTCTATTACGGCAACCGCCGTGGCGATTTCGTCGGCCTGTTCCGCTCTGCGCCAACGGCCGGCGAGCTGCGCGTTAAACGCGCGGCCGATAATTTCCGCAGCGCCTATTCTTGCGACAGCATTGCTGGTGTGCTGGGCATGCCGAAGATCGACAACACCAGCTTCGATCCGCGCCAGCGACCGTGGTATGGCGCCGCCGAGCATAGCGATCGGGATACCTGGAGCGACATCTATATCAACTACTGGGACAAGGATCTGGTGGCCACGCGCGTGCGCCGCGTGCTGGCCGAGGACGGTACATTCGAAGGGGTGGTAGCAACCGATATTTCGCTCAGGGCGCTCAATGATTTCGTCAAAGGCATGCATGTGAGCGCACATGGGATGGTCTTTATTATGGAAGCCAATGGCCAGTTGCTAGCGTCGTCGGCCGATGACAATGTGTTCGTCATGCAACATGGTCAGATGGCGCGCTTGTCGGCCGACCATAGCAGCGCACCGGTGATCAGGATTGCCTACGCCGCTTTGCAAAAACGGATAGCCGAAGAGCAGAACATCGGCGGCACCAGCAACTTCATGTTTAAAGACAATGATGGCGCCCAGATCTACGCTTCCTATTCCTGGATCCGGGATGATGCAGGACTGGCGTGGCTGACCGTGGTCGCGGTGCCGCGCAGCGATCTGCTACAAACGCTCGATGCCAACGCGCGCTGGACTGTGGTGATCGTGGTGGTGGCCATTGCACTGGCGCTGCTGCTGGGACTCAGTATCGTACATTGGGTGGTGCGCGACGTGCGCCGTCTGTCGCGTGCTGCCACGCGGCTAGGCAAAGGCCAGATGAACGTCTCGCTAAAAATAACGCGACGCGATGAGATTGGCCAGTTGGCGCGCAACTTCATGGCCATGCAAAGTGAACTCAATACCGACAAATTGACCGGCGTCACCAGTCGCGCCGCACTGCTGCGTTATCTCGACGCGGCCGTGCATCGACGCGATCGGCGCCAGGCAGAAAAATTTGCCCAGTTCACTGTCATGTTCCTTGATCTCAATCGTTTCAAGGCGATCAATGACACGCTCGGTCATGAATATGGCGATCTCGCCTTGATCGAAGTGGGGCAGCGTCTGCGCACCATCATGCGCGATGATGATCTGGTAGCGCGCTTTGGCGGCGATGAATTCGTACTAGTGTTCTGGGGTATCGCCGATGCCGACTTTGCCGACAAGCTGCGCGGAAAAATAGAGCAGGTGCTGGCACCGCATTTGCTGTGTCTGCAAGGCCTTGTCGACGGCAAGCACATGACCGTCGGTGCATCGATAGGCGTGGCCTTTTATCCGCAGGATGGCAAGGATGCCGAGACCTTGATCAAGCTGGCCGATCAGGGCATGTACCTACACAAGGCGGCAGGACGCACGCCAGCGGAAACGGCATAGTTGGATTTTGCATTTGCAATGACGAATTGATTCGTAGCTGCTGCCGATGACCAGCGTTATGATCAACGCTCCTCTTGATGTCGCACAGCGTCGTGACGATGTCGGCAGTCCCGTGTTGCGTATGGCCACCTTGCAGATAGCATTGGGCCGGGCCAGCATGGTGCCTTCGGCAGCGTAGAAAAGCAAAAGCAAATGACGTTAAAAAAGCCCCGAACCTTGGTTACGGGGCTTTTCCTTTTGGACTGTCAACAATCAACGGTGCGCAGTTGCTTGCAACAAGCGTCGAAATTATTTCTTGTAGCTATAAATGCCGATCTGCGCATTCGGATCAATTTGACGGATGTACAACTGATAAGTATCGCCGCTGCTGGTTTTGAGCTTGGCCATTTTGCTGCGCTTGCTGCATGCCGGACAAGCAATTTTCTGTTCTTGAATCGGACGTGCATCGGCGGACAACTGCAACATGAGCTGGCCGCAATGAGGGCAAGCCAAGTTGATATCCTGGGCAAAAATGCTGGTGTTACCGGGCAGAGAGGTGTTCGATTTCATGGTCGATTATTTTTATAGGGGTTGCTGGTGGTAACCAAAGCCGGGACAATTATTTTCCCGAAATCAGATGAAGCAAGCGGGTGAATGTATCACATTTTTCTGGCGAGTCGCGCGATTTGCACGCTGCCCTGGCGATGATTTTTTTATCGCTGATGATGCCAATTTGGTGCGTGCAGATGGAGCATGGTGCAACAGTAAATATGCAAAAAAATGCAACACGTCATTGGCATGGCGTGTTGCATCGTAGACGGCCATCAGCGGGTTGCATCTGATAGAACCAATAATGTCGAAATGACCTCAGTGAGTGCTTGTCTGATAGTTCGAACGGGACGGGTCATTGCCTGCTTGCTGTAGTTCGGCCAGCACTTGTGCACGGGTTTTTTCGCTGCCGTTGAGCGGGGTTTGCGCGAAGGTAGCGGCATAGTTGTCACGCGCTGGATTGCCGCCTGCCTGCTTCAATTCCTCCACCACTTGTGCGCGCGTCTTAGTCGACACAAATTTTTGTTCAGACGGGTAAGGCGATTCCGCAAACGCGGCAGCACTGGCGGCGCTCGCAGCCAGGATAAGGGTAGCAGTGACGACGATATTTTTGATCTTCATTTTCAATTCTCTCTACGTAAAAGTGTGCAAGACAACATGCCGCAACGGTGCCATCGACCGTCATCGGGCAAGCGGTTGTATTGGCTGAAGCTGACATGCTTCAGGACCGCTTGTGATTGATATGGGATCGTGGTTTTAATTTGCAACCACCAAATGCAAGGAAAAATAAAATATACGGGAAATGACATTAAAAAAACGGGCCTATCTATCTGGAATAATTTGCGCAAAGCCTTTTCAAGGCAGGCGGGTGCACCAATCCACTAGCCACTTACTTCCACAAAATCGTCGCCTTCATTCAACTTATATTTGTAGTTGAATCGAATCACTTTTGGATCCGTAAAAACTTCTTCATTCCTCCCGTTCCTTCCTTGACGACCCGTGACGTAAATGCTCTACTGAGGCCCCTTAAATAGTTGCACAAAAGAAATATTGCATCTCATCTGTTCCGGGAAATCTCATGTTATTTCGTTGCATCATCACGCTT
>JAMFSU010000068.1 GCA_026225475.1 Duganella sp. | reverse complement strand
TCCCGATGCTTGCGCCACAGCGCCGGGAACCCCGCAGGGGCGACGTAGTAGCGGTCGCCTTTCTTTGCTTACTTATCTTTGGGCGAGACCAAAGAAAGTGAGCGGCTGCCGGGCCGCCCCCGGCTAGCTCGTCCGAAGAGAATAAAGAGTCAACTACGCACTGAGGTACCCGGCAAGATCGACCGAAGAAAACAAAGGCTCAACTACGCACTGAGGTAATAGGCTGCCGAGCCGCCCCCGGCTAGCTCGACCGAAGAAAACCAACCATCAGCAACCAAGAAAAACACGCAGGTTTTTATTAAGAAAATGCCTACAACACCTAACGAGCCGGCAGAATAATGGTAGCGATCAAGCCGCCCTGCGGGTGATTGCGCAGCAATAGTTCACCGCCATGCGCCTGGACAATATTGCGCGAGATACCCAAACCCAGGCCCATGCCGCCGCTATTCTGGCTGCGTCCATGTTCGAGCCGCACATACGGTTGAAACAGACTCCCCATGGCATCGTCGGGTACGCCCGGTCCGTGATCGCGCAATTCGATTTCGACCAGATCGCCGCTGGCGGCCTGCGACCGACGGATGGCGATTTCCACCCGTTGACCGTAGTACAAGGCATTGTCGAATAAATTCCCAATCGCGCGTTTTAACGCCAGCGGCTTGGCCATGACCAGAATGCCGGACGGCTCGAACCCGACTTCATGACCTGCCATGCTGGCATCGCGAATCATACGCAAGACCAAGGCGTCGAGCCGCACTTCGGTACGATTCTCGTGGATATCACCATCCTTGACCGACTGCAGCGCGCCCTTGACCATCATGTCGAGTTCATCGAGGTCGTCGTGGAATTCGCTGCGAATCTCATCGTCATCCAACAATTCGGTGCGTAACTTGAGGCGGGTAATCGGCGTGCGCAAATCATGCGAGATCGACACGAACAAGCGTTCGCGATCTTCCAGGTATCGCTTGATGCGTTCGCGCATGGCGCTAAAGGCGCGCGCCGTCTTGACGAACTCGCGGCTGCCAGTGGGCGGTAATTCCGGCACCGTTTCGCCTTTGCCAAACGCTTCGGCAGCATCCGACAAGGCTGCCAGCGGCCGCGTGGTCCAGCGCACGACCAAAATGCTGAGCAACAGAATTGCCGCCAGCGACAAGCCTTGCAATACCAGGCGGTCGAGCCAGAGCGGATTGCCGCTGTCAAGGAAATACGGATTCGGCATCAGGGCAGCCAGATACAGCCACTTGCCAGCCTCAATCTGGGTCTGGATTACCAGCACCGGTGCCGGATTGGGCTTGATCAGCAAGATATGCTGAACCCAACTGTCGGGCATATCGCCGATCTTCAAGCCATCATCGGCTACCGGCAAGTTATCCGGCCAGGCAAACGCCAGCCGGAAGTCGGGCAAAAACGGCAGATCTTCCTTGAGTGTCTGTGTCGCCACATCGACTGCCATAGCGGCCAAGGGGTCAGCACTGATCGGCGTGATCGCCACGGCGGCGTTGTTGGCATTGATGAAAAACCGCGTGCCGCCCATTTCCCGCAATTGCTGAATCATGATCGGCCGGTAATTGGCAGGCAAGCTCATGAAATAGCGGATTGCCGCCGATGCACTATGCGCCAGATGCTGTGCCGCGATGTGGGTTTCCGCTTTGGATTTACTGCGCAACTGCGCTGCCCAGATCAACCCGCCGGCCAGTTGCGTGACCAGCACCCCGAAAATCAATACCACCGACAAGCGGCCCAGCAAGGAATTGGGCAACAACCAGTCGAGCAAGGCGGTCCATCTGGCGCGTTGCTGCAGTGCCGTCACCGGCGCGGCGGACGTAGAAGGTTCAATCACGGCAGGGTTTTATCCAATGCGGCCAGCGTGACATCGGCAGAGAACACATAGCCAGCACCGCGCACGGTCTTGATCAAATGCGGTTGCTTGCCATCATCGTTGAGCCGCAGGCGCAGCTTGCTGATTTGTACATCGAGCGAACGATCAAGTGGGCCGGAATCGCGTCCCCGGGTTTCTTCCGACAACACATTGCGGTCCAGCACGGCACCGGGATGTTCGACGAAATACTTGAGCAACTGGTAATCCATGCCGGTCAATGCCACCATCTGGCCTGCACTATCGAGCAAGGTACGCTCCACGGTATCGAGCGTGAAGCCGACGAAACGGTAAAACCGCGGCGTCGTCGCGGTGTCGATACCGGTGCGCCGATGGATCGCCTTGATCCGCGCCAGCAATTCGCGCGGACTATACGGCTTGGCAATGTAGTCGTCGGCCCCCAACTCCAGGCCGACCACCCGATCGGTTTCATCGGAGCTGGCAGTGAGCATGATGATGGGCACATTGGATTTGCGCCGCACGCTCTTGCACAAGGCAAAGCCATCGGTGTCGGGCAGCATGACATCGAGAATCACCAGCGACAACTCATCGGCATAGCGATGAAACTCGGCCAGAAAGGTTTCGCCGTTATGTGCCAGCCTGACTTCGTATTGGTTCTTTTCGAGGTAGGCTTTCAACAACGTCCGGGTCTTCTGGTCGTCATCAACAATCAATATTTTGCGCGTCATGGCAGCCTGTTCTGTTGCAGTCAATCTTGCTTCAATGGGCGCGACAAGGCGCGTGCTATCGAGACCAGCCGGCGTTGCGCCGCCACTTCGCTGAGCTGATCATCGACAAAGAAACGCCTGACTTCGGCGATGATGGCATCCTTGGTAGTCTCGTCGGTTGCCATGCGGTGCACCAGACTGGGCGCCTGAAACGCACTGCCCTTGCTGAACACGCGCCAGGAATTGAGCGCGCAGCGATCCATGCGACTCTGATCGGGGTTGCGCCAGACCGGAATGGAACCTTTGAATTTATTGTAGTCCGATTGCAATGCCGGCGACATCATGATCTGCGCCAGCACTTCCTGCGCTGGCTGATGTGAATAATCGCCGGCAAACATGGCCAGTGTATCGATGCTGTAGAGATGGAAATCGACGGTGCCGGGCACTGCCGCACAGCCGAACTCCTGATCGACATTCAAACCCCAGGCATTGAACTCGGCCTTGACCCAGTCGCCCATCACCATCATCGCTGCCTCGCCGTTGGCCATGCTATGCGCCACCTCGGTCCAGGGGCGTTCCCGCACCGGCTGGGCCATGGCTTGCTTGAGATGGCGCAAACGTTGCAGGATGTGCAACAGCCGCGCATCGGCAAACGCGCTCGGGCTGACATCAACAAAGAGCTGACGATAATAGGCCGGCCCGCTCTCGGCCAGCGCCAGTGTTTCAAACAGGGTTGCCACTTGCCATGCTTCGCTACTCTGCGCCAGTGGCGTGATTCCGGCCTGACGCAGCTTGCTGGCAACCTGGTCGAATTCCTCCCAGGTCTTGGGCGCACGCAAACCGAGCCGGTTGAAAATGGCTTGGTTGTAATAGAGGTTATTGATGCGATGGATGCCTAACGGTGCCGCCACCACATGACCGTGGTTGTTGAGCAGTGACCAGACGGTTGGAAACAGCAGATTTTTCCAGTTTCCTTGCTGCGCCACGCTATCGAGTTCCAGCAACAGACCGAGATCGGCCCATTCTCCAAAAATGATGCCATTCAATTGCGTCACTTCTGGCGCATTCCCGGCCAGCACCATACTCTTGAGCACTTTGCTGGCGCCGATGCCGGCACCACCGGGAATGGCGGCATCACGCCACTGGATATTCTGTTCCGCCAGCTTGTTGATCAAGACGGCCACGGCACGCCGTTCGCCGTCAGAAGTCCACCAGTGCACCACCTGTAACGCTGCTGCGGTGGCACCCATCGGCAGCCATAACAGCAGCAACAGCGCCCATGCAGCAGCGCAGCGGTGTCGCCATGTCCACGTTCCTCCGATGCGCGAGCCTTGTTTTTTTATCATTATGGTGTATGTCTCCAAAGCGCGAGAGACTATAGCTGAGCGGATGCCAATAGGCAATTTCCTGCGTGATGTCCGGCCGCCCGCGCTGGTCCTGTGTCTGTCCGATATCGCCAGACTCTGCGATAAGAACATTAATTGGTCTGCGCTTTTGTAAAGAAACGTAAGCTAATCTTGCCTTATCTTTCTGCCGCAGAAAAACCTCATCCGGCGCCAGCCCGCCTGTGTCCTGGCAATCCGGCGATAACTACAGATGTCGTGTAAGGATAGGTAATCTCCAGCCTGCTGGCAATATCACTTTCCTATTTAAAATCAATTACTTAACAACAAAAATTCGACACAATCGAGCAAGCTCGCATCACAGGCCCTGCGGTGCTACTGTCGCGCCGCTGGCTCTGCAATGACGAACATGCCCACCCACGCAGAACGGCTCATCCCGAACCAATAATAAGGAGATCTTTGATGACCAACGTAAGCAAAAGCGGCAAGCAATCCCGAGTCCGGCAAACTTTCAGTTTCGCCATGCTCGGTGCCACACTGGCCCTGGCAATGACCGCTGGCAATGCGCAAGCAGGTACGCTGACCATAGAAAGCTGGCGCGTCGATGATCTGGCGCTGTGGGAAAACGTGCTGATTCCGGCCTTTCAAAAGAAAAATCCCGGCATCACCGTCAAATTCACCCCGACTGCGCCAACCGAATACGACTCCAGCCTGACCGCGCGCCTGGCCGGCGGCACCGCTGGCGACCTGGTAGCCTGCCGACCATTCGATGTCTCGCTGTCGCTCTACAACAAGGGTCATCTGGAAAAGCTCGATGGCAAAGCCGGCATGGAATCCTTCCCGGCCTCGGCCAAGGTAGCCTGGCAAACCGATGACGGCAAAGACACCTTCTGTATGCCGATTGCCTCGGTGATTCATGGTTTCCTGTACAACCAAAAAATCTTCAAGGAATTGAACCTGCAACCGCCGAAGACCGAAGCCGAGTTCTTCAAACTGCTGGAAACCGTCAAAGCCAGCGGCAAGTACACTCCGCTGGTGCTGGGCACCGCCGATCAGTGGGAAGCGCATCAAGTGGTATTTACCGGCATCGGTCCCAATTACTGGAAGGGTGAAACCGGACGCAAGGCGCTCATCGCTGGCAAAGCCAAGTTCACCGATCCGCAATTCATCCACGCCTGGGAATATGAAGCCAAACTCGGCAAATATTTGTCCAAGGGGGCGTCGGCACAATCCTACGGCGACAGCCAGAACATGTTCGCCATGGGCCAGGGCGCCGTGTATGCCGCCGGTTCCTGGGATATTGCCTACTTCAATGCCAATGGCAGCGCCAAGCTGGAAATGGGCGTGTTCCCGCCACCGGTGCCAAAAGCTGGCGATGCCTGCTATATCTCGGATCACAACGACATCGGCATGGGCGTCAACAAGAAGTCCAAGAACAAGGAAGATGCCTACAAATTCCTGGCCTGGCTGGGCTCGCAAGAATTCGCTGACATTTATACCAACAAGGTCACCGGTTTCTTCTCGCTGTCGAATCACCTGATTTCGGTCAAAGATCCGATCGCCAAGCAAATGATCGACTGGCGCAAGACATGTTCGTCCACCATCCGCGTCAATTCGCAGATTCTCAACCGTGGCACGCCGAGCATGGAAAACGACATGTGGAATGTCAATGCCCAAGTCCTCAACGGCAAGATGACGCCACAGGAAGCGGCCAACAAGATCCAGACCGGTTTTGCCAAATGGTACAAGCCGCAACAGCAATAAGCGCCCAGGCGAGGTCCCGCCGTTGCGGGATGTCTGACTGGTAACTGGCAATCAGCAACAAGAGGGCTGCCGCCGGCCGCATCGGCGCAGCCCGCTCTCGTTTGGAGTTAGTGTGAAAACTGCTCGTCCCTGGCAAATCGCGCTGTTTCTGGCGCCGGCCGTACTCATCTATTCGCTGTTTAGCGCCCTACCGCTGCTCGACACACTGCGCCAAGGCTTTTACACCACCAATGATGCTGGCGTATTCAGCTTTGTCGGACTGGACAACTATCGCACCATCCTGTTCGACTCCGACTGGTCGAGCGCATTCTGGAATGCGATGGGGAATAACTTCAAATTCTTCTGCATCCACATGGCGCTGCAAAATCCAATCGGTCTGTTGCTGGCGACCTTGTTCAGCCTCAAAGGTTTACGTGGCGCGCGCACCTACCGCACGCTGATCTTCTTGCCGACCCTGCTGTCGGTAGTAATCGTCGGCTTCATCTGGCAATTGATCATTTCGCCCTTGTGGGGCGTTGGCGAAAAGCTGATGACGCTGATCGGCCTCGGTGATTATTTCGCGCCCTGGCTGGGTCAGGAATCGACTGCCTTGCTGACACTGTCGCTGATTTCGGTCTGGCAATACGTTGGCATTCCAATGATGTTGATCTATGCAGCGCTGCTGGCCGTGCCGGAAGAAATACTGGAAGCCGCCCATGCCGAGGGAGCCAGCGCCATGCGCATTTTCTGGCAAATCAAGTTGCCGCTGATCTTGCCCACGCTGGGTCTGGTGACGATTCTGACCTTCGTCGCCAATTTCAATGCCTTCGATCTGATCTACTCGGTCAAGGGCGCATTGGCCGGTCCCAATTATTCCAGCGATCTGCTCGGCACCTTTTTCTATCGCACCTTTTTTGGTTACCAGGCGCAGATCGGCAGTCCCACCATGGGTGCGGCGGTGGCCACACTGATGTTTCTGGTCATCCTGGCCGGCGTCGGCGGGTACTTTTATCTGGTACAGCGCAAGCTGACCCGCTATGCCTTATAAGGAAGCCAGCATGCCCTCTTCTTCGCGCAGCGTCAGCACGCCGCGGCTTAGCCTGATCCAGCGCAGTTTCGGACCGGCCGGCCAGCTCTGGGTGCATGTGGTGTTGTGCCTGTATGCGGTGATCGCACTGTTTCCGATTGCGCTGATCCTGATCAACTCGGTCAAATCACGCGCGGCCATCTTCGATAATCCGATGGCCTTGCCGACGGTGGACAGCTTTTCGTTAATCGGCTTCCACAAGGTATTGTCGAACACCAATTTCCTGCTCTACTTCGGCAACAGCCTGATCGTCACGCTCGGCGCCCTGCTGCTGATTGTGCTGTTTGGCGCCATGGCTGGCTGGGCGCTGTCGGAATACCGTTTTACCGGCAACCGGTTGCTGACGCTGTTCATGGCCATCGGCATCATGATCCCGATCCGCCTCGGCACGGTGTCGATCCTGCAATTGGTGGTGGCACTGAACCTGATCAATACCCGCACGGCGCTGATCCTGGTCTATACCGCTCAGGGCCTGCCGCTGGCGGTGATGATTCTGTCTGAATTCATTCGCCAGATTCCTGCCGAACTCAAGGACGCCGCACGTTGCGACGGCGTGGGTGAATTCCGTATCTTCTTCCAGGTGATTCTGCCGCTGATTCGTCCAGCCATTGCCACGGTAGCGGTATTCACCATGATTCCGGCCTGGAACGACTTGTGGTTTCCGCTGATTCTGGCCCCCGGCGATGAAACCCGAACCGTCACGCTGGGCGTGCAGCAATTCATCGGCCAGTACGCCACTGACTGGAATTCGGTGCTGGCGGCGCTGTCGCTGGCGGTGGTTCCGGTGCTGCTGATGTACATCCTGTTTTCGCGCCAGTTGATCCGCGGCCTGACCGCCGGCGCTGTCAAATAAGTACAACCAACCATAGAGACTCTCATGGCAAACGTCAGTATCCGTGACCTAAAAAAAACCTACGACGGCAAGCAAGATGTGCTGTCCGGCCTCAACCTCGATATTCAAGACGGCGAATTCTGCGTGCTGGTTGGCCCCTCCGGCTGTGGCAAATCAACGCTGCTGCGCATGCTGTGCGGCCTGGAAGAGATCAGCGCCGGCCAACTGGTCATCGGCGGCCAGGTCGTCAACCACCTGCCACCAGCCAAACGCGGCATCGCCATGGTGTTCCAGAGCTATGCGCTGTATCCGCACATGAATGTCTACAAGAACATGGCATTCGGCCTCAAGGTGGCCGGCAGCAACAAGGCCGACATCGATGAACGAATCCGCCATGCAGCCGGCATCCTCAAGATCGATCATCTGCTCACGCGGCTGCCGCGCGAACTGTCGGGCGGCCAGCGCCAGCGCGTGGCAATCGGCCGCGCCATCGTGCGCAAGCCGCAGTTGTTCCTGTTCGATGAACCCTTGTCCAACCTCGACGCCGCACTGCGGGTGCAAACCCGTCTTGAAATCGCCAAGCTGCACAAGCAACTGGCCGCCACCATCGTCTATGTCACCCACGATCAAGTCGAAGCCATGACACTGGGCGACAAGATCGTGGTAATGCACGATGGTCATATCCAGCAAGCCGGTACCCCGCTGGAGCTGTACCAGCATCCGCAGAACCTGTTTGTGGCCGGTTTCATCGGTTCACCCAAGATGAACCTGCTGCCAGCCACGGTCAGCGCGGTTGATGCCGATGGCTTGTATCTGGACATTGGAGCCGACCGGCAGCTACGCGCCGACGTCGCCCCCGGCACATGCCAGCCCGGCGACCAGGTAACGCTGGGCGTGCGGGCCGAACATATCCTTGAAAATAGTAGCGGCTCGGAGCAATTCCACGGCCGCGTCAATCTGGTCGAACATTTGGGCGAAGCCAACTTCATCTACCTGACGCTGGCCAGCGGACACGATGTGGTGGTGCGCGGCGATGGCAATCGCACCATCGCCATCGGTGAAACACTGAACTTGTCCGCCGACAGCCACGCCTTTCATGTCTTCGACACCGCCGGTCAGGCTTTGCGGCGGCGCAAGCCGGGCAATTTGCTGGCCTCGCGCCAGCATTGAGCGAGGCAGGCATGGCGCATCTCTTCGATTATCTGATTGGCATCGATGGCGGCGGCACCAAGACGCTGGTGCGCGTGGTCCATCCCGATGGTCGCTTGCTGGCCGAATACAGCGGTGCAGGTTCAGCGCTGCGCAATGGCGCGGCCCAAGCCTGGGCGGTGATCCTGGCTACGCTCAACGCCAGCTTTGCCGCTGCCAATACGGCCATGCCACCACTATCAAGTCTGGCGGTCGGCATCGGCGTCGCCGGTTACAACGTCGCCCAATGGGCGGCCGATTTTCGCGCCCGGGCGCCCTCCTTCGGCGCCCTGCAACTGACAAGCGATGCCGCCACCACCTTGCTTGGCGCCCACCAGGGCCGTGCCGGTGCCATCATCGCAGTCGGCACCGGCACCATCGGTGTAGCCGCGTATGCCGATGGCAGTCAACGGGTGGTCGACGGCTGGGGCTTTCCCTCCGGCGACGACGCCAGTGGTGCCTGGATGGGCTTGCGCGCCATCAATCATGTGCAGCACGTGGTCGATGGCCGGGCACCACATGGTCCACTATCAACTGCCACGGTGGCATTCTGCCAGGCTGACGGCAAGCCCAATGCCACCGTGCGCAATCAGCACGACATCGTGCTCGACTGGCTGGCACACGCTGACCAGGCTGCCTTTGCGCGGCTGGCGCGGCTGGTGGTCGAGCTGGCCCATGCCGACCCGGCCGCACACCGCATCATGACTGCCGCCGCCGCCGAAATTGCCTTGATGGCAGCCACGCTGGACCCGCAGGCACAATTACCACTGGCCTTGTGCGGCGGCCTGGCGGGCGCGCTGCATGCTTATTTTCCAGCCGGACTGCAGCAACGCATCGTCGCGGCCCAGGCCGATTCTGCCGATGGCGCACTGTTGCTGCTGCGCCGTGCATTGGCTCCTTCTACTGTTGCGGAGTAAATTCCATGCCCGATTCCCTCACCCGCCTGCGCGGCAACATCCTCACACCGCAAGGCTGGATCGCCGGCACCCTGGACTTCGGCGCGCTGATCGGCCAGATCGATGGCGACCTGCTGGAGCAGGAACCATCTGCCGCCAGCGCCAGCGGTGATTACATCTTGCCCGGCTTCATCGACTTGCATGTGCACGGCGGCGGCGGCAAAGACATCATGCAAGGCGGCAGCGCGGTCGATACTATCGCCCAACTGCATGCGCGCCACGGTACAACCAGCATGCTCGCCACCACCATGACAGCACCGTTGGCGGAACTGGAAATCGCACTCACCGCCATCGGCCTGGCATGCCGCCAACACCGTCCCGGTGGTGCCCGTCTGCTGGGGGTGCATCTCGAAGGCCCTTACCTCAATCCCGGCAAGCTAGGCGCACAACCGGACTTCGCCATCGAGGCGACGCTGGAACAGGTCGACTGGCTGGCCAGCTTCGCCCCGCTCAAACTGATTACCATCGCGCCCGAAGTCGATGGCCACCTGGAACTGATCCGCACCCTCACTACCCATGGCATGCTGGTACAGATCGGCCACACGCTGGGCAACTATGAAGATGGCGTGGCGGCACTGAACCATGGCGCCGCCGGCTTCACCCATCTGTTCAACGCCATGAGCGGCTTCCATCACCGTGAACCGGGCATGGCGGGCGCCGCCATGGCGCATGCCGAATATGCCGAACTGATTCCCGACCTGCTGCATGTGCACCCCGGCGCAATTCGCGCCGCCCTGCGTGCCATTCCGCGCCTGTATTGCGTGACCGACGCGACTGCCGCCGCCGGCATGCCCGATGGCGATTACGCGCTGGGTCGACAGGTAGTTCACAAATGCGCCGGCGGCGTGCGCCTGGCCGATGGCACCCTGGCTGGCAGCACGCTCACCATGGATCAAGCCTTGCGCAATCTGATCGCCATGGGTCTCGACATTGCCGAAGCCTCGCTGCGCACCTCCACCTATGCGGCCGATTATCTGGGCATCAAGGAACGCGGCCGCCTCAAGACCGGCTGCTTTGCCGATATCCTGGTGTTCGACCGCCAATTCAAACTCAAACATGTGTATGTAGAAGGAGAACCGATTGACCTCGCTGATGCTTAAAGAAGCCCGCTCGGCTGCCAGCCATGTGGCGCAACAACTGACCCATCACCACAGTTACGTGGAATTGGGACAATGGTTGCGGGCGGCGCCGCCCTCGCGCATCGTCACAGTGGCACGCGGCAGTTCCGACCATGCCGCCAACTATTGCGCTTACCTGACCATGGCACGCCTGGGGCACATCGTGGCCTCGTTACCGATGTCATTAGTGACGCTCAACAAGGCCCCGCTGATCGTGCACGATGCACTGGCCATCGCCATTTCACAATCCGGTCAAAGTCCCGATGTGATCGAACCGATTCGCTATTTCCGCGAAGGCGGCGCCACCACGTTAGCACTGGTCAACGACGCCACATCGCCGCTGGCACTCAGTGCCGAATGGACCATCCCACTGCATGCCGGCATCGAACAAAGCGTGGCGGCCACCAAAAGCTTCATTGCCAGTCTGGTGGCCGGAGCCTTGCTGGTTGGCAACTGGCAAAATGACGCGACCTTCCTGCACGCGCTGCAAAGCCTGCCTGACGCCTTGCAACAGGCCGCCGAAAGTGACTGGTCGGCCGCCATTGACAGTCTGGCCGCGGCCAAGAATTGCATGGTAGTCGGACGCGGGATTGGTTTTCCGTTGGCGCTGGAGGCGGCATTGAAGCTCAAGGAGACTTCGGCGCTGCAAGCCGAGGCATTCAGCGGCGCAGAAATCAAACACGGACCGATGGCATTGATTGAGCAAGCCTATCCGTTACTCATGTTTGCCACCCGCGGACCGGCGCAAGCAGGTATGCTGCAGTTGGCAGCCGAAATGCGCCAGCGCGGTGCCAAGGTATTGCTGGCGGCACCAGCCGATATCGCCGACCGCGACCTGACCTTGCCGACCGCTGCCACCCCCGACCTCGATCCAATCGTGGCGATCCAGGCCTTCTATGTGATGGCCGCCCAGCTGGCCGCCGCCCGCGGCATGGATCCGGACCAGCCGCGCCATTTGAGCAAGGTCACCAAGACCAGTTGAGAGTTTCGTTTTCGATTTGGAAAAAATATCAATTAACCAATACTCATTTGCGAAATAATGCATTTTCCGAAAGCATTCCGAAGGGTTTGTGAACATAGACTACCGCCCACAGATGCAATATAAAAACCTAAAAACGTCGGCGTCTGTTGCAAGCCTGGAGCAATCACTAAAAGATTGCCCAGAAATACATAAGTCCTGAGCTTCAGGCACAACAGAGACATATCATGACCTCTCCGACTCCTGCGTCACCCTCGAAGTTCGTCACCGTTCTGCGCGTCACCAGCGGCAACTTCATGGAAATGTTTGACTTTTTCCTGTTTGGTTTTTACGCCAGTTATATTTCCAAAACCTTTTTCCCGTCCGACAATGAGTTCGCCTCATTGATGCTGACCTTCATGACTTTCGGTGCCGGCTTCCTGATGCGGCCATTAGGTGCCATCCTGCTCGGCGCTTATGTTGACCGCGTCGGTCGCCGGCAAGGTTTGATCGTGACGCTGGCACTGATGGCGATCGGCACCATGCTGATCGCCTTTGTCCCAGGCTATGCCACCATCGGTTTGCTGGCACCGGCACTGGTACTGATTGGCCGCTTGCTGCAAGGCTTCTCGGCCGGTGTTGAGCTCGGCGGCGTTTCGGTCTATCTGTCCGAAATGGCAACGCCCGGTAAAAAAGGTTTCTATGTCAGCTGGCAATCGGCCAGTCAGCAAGTAGCGATCATCGTCGCCGCCGCACTTGGCTATATGCTCAACGTCATGTTGACCAAGGGTCAGATTGCGGACTGGGGCTGGCGCGTGCCGTTCTTCATCGGTTGCATGATCGTGCCGGTGCTGTTCGTAATCCGCCGCTCGCTGCAGGAAACCGAAGAGTTCAAGGCGCGCAAACGCAAGCCTAGCCTCAATGAAATTTTCCGCTCGATGGTGGACAACTGGAAACTGGTGATTGCCGGCATGATGCTGGTGTCGATGACTACCGTGTCGTTCTACCTGATCACGGTCTACACCCCGACCTTCGGCAAGAACGTGCTCAAGCTGAGCACCGAAGACGCGTTGATCGTGACCTTCTGCGTCGGGATCTCCAACTTCATCTGGCTGCCCATCATGGGTGCATTGTCGGACCGTATTGGCCGCCGTCCGCTGTTGCTGGTGTTTACCATCCTGACGATTCTGACGTCTTATCCGGCACTGACCTGGCTGGTCAACGATGCCAGCTTCTCCAAGATGCTGATCGTCGAGCTGTGGCTGTCATTCCTCTATGCCAGCTACAACGGTGCAATGGTGGTAGCGCTCACGGAAGTGATGCCGGTTGATGTGCGTACTGCCGGTTTCTCGCTGGCTTACAGCCTGGCCACGGCAATTTTCGGTGGTTTCACACCGGCGATTGCAACCGGCCTGATCGAATTGACGCATGACAAGGCGGCGCCAGGCATGTGGATGAGCTTTGCGGCGGTGTGCGGTTTGATCGCGACGCTGATTCTGTATCGCAAGAAATCTCTGGCGGTACCGTTGCCGGCCTAGGCGCTTGCAACTACGACGGTGACTGCCAAACAGCAGCCATGAAAAACGGGAAGTGGCGTGAGCCCTTCCTAATGCCGTTCACGGCCGGTTGTTTCTTGGTTGCTGATGCAGGGTTTTCTTCGGACGACCTAGCCGGGTGCTGGCTAGCAGCCGCTTACCTCAGTGTCGTTGAATCTTTGTTTTCTTCGGACGACCTTGCCGTGGGCCACCCGCCAGCCGCTTACCTCAGTGCGTAGTTGACTCTTTGTTTTCTTCGGTCGACCTTGCCGGGAGCGGCCCGGCAGCCGCTTACTTTTCTTGTCTCGCCAAGAAAAGCTAAGCAAAAGAAGG
>JAMFSU010000067.1 GCA_026225475.1 Duganella sp. | reverse complement strand
TCTCCCGATGGTTACGCCACAGCGCCGGGAACCCCGCAGGGGCGACGTAGTAGCGGTCGCCTTTCTTTGCTTACTTATCTTTGGGCGAGACCAAAGAAAGTGAGCGGCTGCCGGGCCGCCCCCGGCTAGTTCGTCCGAAGAAAACACAACATCAGCCCAAGAAAACCAAAAAAAGCAGGTTTTTCTTATCTGAGCAGCATTAAACCTAGTCTGCAGGGTTTGCTTACCGCGCTAACGTGGTATCAAAAAGTATGACGAATACCGACTAATACGCCGGTTTACTTGTCACGACCAGTTGTCGTTTTTTCGTAAATGCGTAAATGCGTAAATGCGTAAATTATTTTCAACAGAGTGATTGACGGTCATGCATTTTTTCACATGCGCTGCCGCCATTTGGCAATATTTATTGGGAATGCTAGGTCTATTTGAGCAAAGTGTGAAATCGACGATGCATAAAAAAACGCTCGCTACCGTTGCCGGAGCGAGCATTTTTTTACGCGTAGTGAGCAGTGATTTCGATATGACAACTGCTGCGTCAGTACCGATCAACTGCCAATCGCCAGATTATTGAATCTTGGCTTTCTTGCGCAGTTCTTCCTGATAGGCTTGCAATTTCTTTTGTTGCAGCGCTTCGGTGATTTGCTGTTTCACTTCATCCAGTGTCGGTACCTTGGCTGGGCGAGTGTCCAGCAATTGGATCACGTGATAGCCGAATTGGGTTTTCACAGGCGTGTCGGTGACGTCGCCTTTCTTCAGAGCGACCATGGCGTCGGAGAATGGTTTGACGAACGAAGCTGGCGTTGCCCAGTCCAGATCGCCGCCATTGGCTGCCGAACCGGTGTCCTTGGATTGCTTGGCCAGATCTTCAAACTTGGTGCCAGCCTTGATCTTGGCGATGATGGCCTTGGCATCTTCTTCCTTGTCGACCAGGATGTGACGGGCGTGATATTCCTTGTCGCCAGCCTGTGCCTTGAACTTGTCGTATTCAGCCTTGACGTCGGCATCTGCTACTGGATGCTTCTTCAGGTAGTCGCCGATCAGGGCGCGGATGACGATCGATTGACGCGCCAGTTCCAGTTGGTTCTTGACTTCAGCATTGTTGCCGAGGCCTTGCTTGTCGGCTTCTTGCATCAGGATTTCGCGGTTGATCAGCTCTTCCTTGACGGCGCTGCGCAGTTGCGGGCTGTCAGGTTGGCCTTGGGAAGTCATTTGTTTGACCATGATGTCAGCACGCACCGATGGAATCGGCTTGCCGTTGACCACGGCAAGGTTTTGCGCCATGACTGGCAGAGCGGCAGCTGCAAACAACAGCACCAGCAAACGAGCAGGTTTAATTATCATTATCAAATCCTAATAAAGGGGAAGGAATAAACGGAAGATTCAAGCGAATAATATGAGCGGATATTGGAATGGATTGAAAGCAGGTAGTCTTGTTAGTTCGCTATTTCCGAAGGCGCAATCGCGATGATGGCCAGTGCGTGTATATCGTTGTGCATCATGTCAGCCAAGCAATCATACACCAGCCGATGGCGATTTAAACGATTTTTACCTTCGAAAACAGTTGAAACCAATTGCACGCGATAATGCCCGCCACCCGATGCTGCGCCGGCATGGCCGGCGTGCAGCGCAGACTCATCTTCTACCTGACATTGCTGCGGTGCGAAAGTTGCAATCAGGCGCGTGCGGATTGTTTCCGGGCGGGTATCCGTAGCGGCACTCATTCGGTGTCTTTCATGTACTTGGACAAGAATAGGCTTTGCCCGATGATGAAGGCAAACATCAAGCCCATGGTGCCGAACATCTTGAAGTTAACCCAGATATCGATGGGGTAATTGAACGCCACATACAGGTTGAGCAAGCCCATCAGCAGGAAGAACAGCATCCATGCCAGATTGAGTCGGCCCCATACCGGATCGGGTAGTTGAACTTGTTTTTCCATCATCACGCGGATCAAGTTTTTGCGCATGAATACTTGACTGATCAACAAGGCAACGGCAAAGGCCCAGTACAGAATGGTTGGTTTCCACTTGATGAAAGTGTCGTCGCGGAAATAAATCGTGGCGCCGCCGAAGACGACGATGATGGTCAGCGAAATCCACAGCATGCCATCGACTTTCTTGCGGCGCGCCAGCAGATAGGCGATCTGTGCCAACGAGGCGATGATCGCCACCGCCGTCGACAGCAGGATCGGCGCCTGCGAAGCCACTACGGCGCCGCCCGACATGAAGCCTGACAGATAGTGCGCTACCAGATTCTGGGCGGCATCGGCATGCCCTTCGGCCCACTTGAAGACGCCGAAAAACAGAATGACGGGAAAGAGGTCAAACAAAAACTTCATTGGTTTAGTCTTTTCAAAGAGTGAATCAAGGGGTCGGATCAAACCGCAGCGAGGCCGAATTGATGCAATAGCGCAAGCCGGTCGGCGGCGGACCATCGGGAAACACGTGGCCCAGATGGGCATCACAGACGTTGCAGATGATTTCGGTACGAATCATGCCATAACTTCTGTCGATTTTCTCGGCCACGTTATCGGGGTTCAATGCCTTGAAATAACTGGGCCAGCCGCAGCCGGAGTCGAATTTGGCATCCGAGGCGAATAGCGGCGTGTCGCAGCAGACGCAAGTATAGATGCCAGCTTCATGGTGATCCCAGTATTTGCCGCTGAAAGCGCGCTCGGTGGCGGCTTCGCGCGCGACTTGATATTCCATTTGATCGAGCTGGGCACGCCATTGGGCTTCGGTTTTTTCGACTTTTGCAGTCATGTTGGTGCTCCCTGGTAAATAAATTGATCGTAGTTATTGCCGCAGCCCGCTTCAGGACGAGCAACTGACTTCCAGATGGCTGGCCCAATCGGGCGGCAGATCGGCGTAGTCCTCGTATTGTGGCTGTTCGTCGAACGGGTGCCGCAATATCTGCTGCAAGGTGGCCAGTGCCGAAAAGTCTTTTTGCTGCGCCTTGTCGATGGCCACTTGCGCCAGATAATTGCGAAGCACGTATTTGGGGTTAGTTGCGTTCATTGCAAGTTTGCGGGCAGCATCCTGGCTGTTTTCCTGGCGCAGGCGCATACGGTATTGCTCGGCCCAGGCATCAAATGCAGCACGTTCGATGAACAGATCGCGCAATGGTTCATCGGCGGCTGTGTTCGCCACTTGCAGATTGCCCAGGCGACGGAAGAACAAGGTGAAATCGACATGGCCGGCTTGCAGTAGGGCAAACATGGCGTCGAACAGGCTGTCGTCGTCGGGCTGGCGCGTGCTCAGTCCCAGTTTGGCATGCAGTAAGGCATCATGGCGCGCGGCGAACTCAGCATCGTAGTCGCCCAGTGCTGCTTCGGTGTCTTCGACATTGCCAATCAGCGGCAACAAGGCTTGCCCCAGCGCAAAGCAATTCCATTGGCCGATGCGCGGTTGCATTTGGTATGAATAGCGGCCTTGCTGGTCGGTGTGATTACAGATATGGCGGGCATCGAAGGCTTCCATGAAGCCGAACGGGCCGTAATCGAGCGTCAAGCCGAGTATCGACATATTGTCGGTATTCATCACGCCGTGCATGAAACCGACTGCCTGCCATTGCGCCATCAAGTGCGCAGTGCGACGCGTGACTTCGGCCAGCAATGCAGCGTAGGGGTTGGGCTGTGCCAGTAGTTCAGGATAAAAACCGGCAATCACGGTATCGGCCAGCAGTTTCAATTCATCGTGACGCTGGTTGTAATACCAATGCTCGAATGAGCCGAAGCGGATAAAACTGGGCGCCATACGGGTGACGACGGCGGTGCTTTCCAAGGTTTCACGGTGCACTTGCTGGTCGGAACCTGTGACGCACAAGGCGCGCGTGGTGGGAATGCCGAGCGCGGCCATCGCTTCGGAACAGAGAAATTCGCGGATCGAGGAACGCAATACGGCGCGGCCATCGCCCATGCGCGAATACGGCGTCTGGCCTGCGCCCTTGAGTTGCAGCTCGATGCGCGTACCGTCGACGGCAGGTAGATCACCGAGCAGGATGGCGCGGCCATCACCGAGTTGGCCGGCCCAGTTGCCAAATTGATGTCCGGAGTAGACCGCCGCCAGCGGCTTGGAGCCGGGCGCGATGGTGTTGCCGGTGAACAGGTCAATGAAGCTGCTCTCTTGAACACTGGCGGGATCAATGCCGATCAATGCCGCCGCATCCTCACTGACGCCCACCAAATAAGGTGCGCGCAGCGGTGTGGGCTGCAAATGGGTATAGAAGGCTGGCGGCAAGTGCGCGAACGCATTGTCGAAGGACAGCGCAGCAACGCTTGGTGCGGGGAAATCGGCTGAGTTCATGAAACCGGAGAGGCGACAATAAAGCGCCATTTTGACAGAGAAGCGTGGATGCTACCGGCGCATTGCACTTTTGCCTTGCCGGTGGCATTAGACTACATAAAAAAAGCCGGTCTGTGCATTGCACAAACCGGCCTTGTTATCGTGCTTGCGTCTATTTATTGACCACCGTCGCCGGTACCGCCAGCGTCAACAGGCCGCCAAGCAATAGCGATCCTGCCAATACAAACATGCCGCTATTGGTGCTCTGGGTAGCATCCTTGAGCCAACCGACCAGATAGGGACTGACAAAACCAGCCAGATTGCCCAGCGAATTGATCAGCGCAATCCCGGCGGCGGCGGCAGTGCCACCCAGAAACGCCGTGGGCAGGCTCCAGAATAGTGGCAAGCTGGTCAGAATGCCAACCGCCGCCAGCGTCAGCGACGCCATTGCCAGCAAGGTATTGTGGTCGTAGGCGGTACTAAACAGCAGGCCTGCGCAACCGAGGAAGGCCGGCAGTGCAACGTGCCAGCGCCGTTCGCGCAATTGATCGGCGCTGCGGCCGATCATGATCATGGCAATCGCAGCGATGCCGTAGGGGATCGCTGTCAGCAAGCCGATATTGAGCGGATCAGCGACGCCGGTGGTCTTGATAATGGTCGGCAGCCAGAAACTGACGCCATACAGACCCATGACAAAGCAAAAGTAAATCAGCGCGCCGAGCCAGACCTTGCCGTTGGCAAAGAGCTGTTTCATCGACAATTGTTCTTTGCCTTCCTGGTCGCGCTGGATTTGCGTTTCGAGCAAGCGCTTTTCTGCTTCATTGAGCCAGTGCGCGTCGCGAATGCTGTCTTTCAGATAAAAGATCACGGCCACGCCCAGCACCAGCGATGGAAGCGCTTCCAGAATGAACATCCATTGCCATCCAGCGAAACCATATACGCCTGGCATCGAATGCATGATCCAGCCCGACAATGGTCCGCCGATCACACCCGAGATGGCGATGCCGGTCATGAATAAGGCTGTGATCTTGCCGCGCCGGTGCGAGGGAAACCAGTAGGTCAGATACAGAATCACGCCAGGGAAAAAACCAGCCTCGGCCACCCCCAGCAGGAAACGCATTACATAGAACATCTGCGGCGTGGTGACAAAGATCATGGCACCCGAAATCAGGCCCCAGGTGATCATGATGCGGGCAATCCAGAGTCGTGCGCCGACTTTGTGCAAGATGATATTGCTGGGGATTTCAAACAGAAAATAGCCGATGAAAAAGATGCCGGCACCAAGGCCATACATGGTTTCGCTGAACTGCAGGTCTTGCAGCATTTGCAACTTGGCGAAACCGACATTGACGCGATCTAGATACGAGGCGACATAGCAGAGGAACAACAATGGCAGCAGACGCCAGGTGACTTTACTGAAGGTGGCTTCTTCAAACGATAAATCAGTGTCGGGCAGCGTAGAGACGCCCGTAGTGCTTGTGTACGACATGTCTCACTCCATACTTATAAGTATTGAATTGTCGAGCCGGTCTTCTTGTTTATAAAAGCCAGTCATGCAGGACTGGCTTGGTTTTGAGTGAAGTACCGACGGCCTTTTTAAAGCAGGGTAATTATAGACATAAACATGGCTGATTGAATGCAAAATACCGGAAAGCCTGACAAATTCCTGACAGTAGAAAGGTCGCCTACACGCAACGGCCACCATCGACTTCCAGGCAAGCGCCGGTGATGAAAGATGCTTCATCCGAACCAAGATAGAGGCAGGCATTGGCAATATCCTCGGGCGTAGAAAACCGTCCCAGCGGAATCGTGGCAGTGAATTTCTTGCGGTTCTCCGGCGTATCGGCCACGCCCATGAATTCGGTCAGCAGACCGGTGGCTGACATGACTGGATTGACGCAGTTGACGCGAATTTGATCGGGACCGAGTTCGGCGGCCATGGATTTGCTCAGCGTGATCACCGCACCCTTGCTGCCGTTGTACCAGGTTAGCCCAGGACGTGGGCGGATGCCTGCGGTTGATGCAATGTTGATGAAAACACCGGCGCCATGGCGGCGGAAGTAGGGCACAAAGGTCTTGGCGCTGAGAAAGATGCTCTTGACGTTGATGGCGTAGAGACGATCGAATTCCTCTTCCTCGACTTCCAGCATGGGCCGGTTGCGATGGGTGGTGCCGGCATTGTTGACTACAATGTGCAAGCCGCCGAACGCTGCCAATGTGGCTTCCAGCATGGCCGCCATGTCGGCGCTGCGCGACACGTCGGCATGCTGGTAACTGGCCTGGCCGCCGGCGGCGATGATTTCCTGTACCACGCGTTGGCCATTGTCGTCATTGATGTCGGCCACCAATACACGCGCACCTTCGCGTGCATAAGTCTTGGCGATGGCCGCGCCAAAGCCGGAACCGGCGCCAGTCACGATGGCGATTTTGTCTTGCAGTCTCATGTCGTCTCCTTGTGTTTTTTGTGGTTGTTGATGCTGCTGCGTTCAATCAGTCATGCTTGATTGCGATGGTCTTGAGTACGGTAAATCCATAGAGCGCTTCAAAGCCCTTTTCGCGGCCATGACCACTGGCCTTGACGCCGCCGAACGGCAACTCGACGCCGCCGCCGGCACCGTAATTGTTGATGAATACCTGACCGCTGCGGATGGCGCGTGCCATGCGCATCTGACGGCCGCCGTCGCGGGTCCAGACGCTGGCGACCAGACCGAAATCGGTGCCATTGGCCAGCGCGATCGCATCGGCTTCATCGTCGAACGGCATGGCTGCCAGTATTGGGCCAAATACTTCTTCCTGGGCCAATCGGTGCCGGGGCGGCACGTCACGCAACAACGTGGGCACCTGATAAAAGCCCGCCGCTGGCGCGCCGTCGTCCAGTTTTCCCTGCGCCACGACAGCGATGCCGTCGACGCTGGCTTCGTGCAGAAAACCGGCCACGCGTGCTTGCTGGCTTTTGCGAATCAATGGACCGCAATCCAGATCCATCGACGCTGAACCCACGCGCAATTGGCTGAACGCCTGGCCGAGTCGTTCCAATACGGCTTCATAAATGCCGCGTTCAATCAACAAACGGCTACCGGCCGAGCAGGTCTGGCCGGCGTTTTGCACGATGGCGTTGACGACCACCGGCAACATGGCGTCGAGGTCGGCATCGGCAAACACCACTTGCGGCGATTTGCCGCCCAGTTCCAGCGTCACAGGCGTGTGATGCTCAGCCGCTGCGCACACCACCAGCTTGCCGACATGGGGCGATCCGGTGAACGAGACATGATCGACATCGGCATGCTTGACGAGGCAGTCGCCCGCTTCATGGCCATAACCGGTGACGATATTGAGCACGCCGTCCGGCAAGCCTGCCTCGGCGGCCAGCTCGGCCACGCGCAGCAGCGACAGGCAGGCGTCTTCGGCCGGTTTGACCACGCAGGTATTGCCAGCCGCCAGGGCGCCACCGACACAGCGTCCGAAAATCTGCATCGGATAATTCCAGGGCACGATGTGTGCCGTCACGCCATGCGGCTCGCGCAAGGTCAGTACGGTGTAGCCAGTCTGGTAGGGGATGGTTTCACCGTGCAGCTTGTCAGCGGCCCCGGCATAGAATTCGAAATAACGCACAATCGCAGCGGCATCGGCGCGCGCCTGTTTGAATGGCTTGCCGCAATCGCGCGCTTCCAACATGGCCAGTTCTTCCTGGTGCGTTTGCAGCTTCTGTGACAGTCGCATTAACAAACGGCCACGTTCGGCGGCGCTGGTGCGGCTCCAGACCTGATCATAGGCTTGCCGTGCGGCGCCAACCGCGAGGTCGATATCAGCGGCATTGCCGCGCGCCAGCGCATCGAAGATCAAGCCAGTGGATGGATCGACCACCGGGATACTGTCGCCGCCGTTGGGTGCGGCCCAGCGGTTGTTGATGAAGTGCTGTCTCATGATTGCCCTCGTGGTGGGATGGCGCTACATAGCGATCGACATGCCGCCGTCGACATAAAGTACATGACCATTGACATAGGATGCCGCGGGTGAGGCGAGAAATACGGCTGCACCAGCAATTTCCTGCGGCTGCGCCCAGCGCCCGAGTGGCGTGCGCGTGGCGAAATGGGCATTGATCTTGGGGTCGGCCATGGCCTGTGCATTGGCAGCTGTGGCAACACCACCAGGCGCAATGGCATTGCTGGTAATGCCGCGCGGGCCGTATTCTGCGGCGAGCGCGCGCATCATGCCGGTCATGCCGGCCTTGGCACCGGTGTAGACGGCGTCACCACTGCGCGCCACCTTGCCGGCGATGGAGGTGACGTTGATCAGGCGGCCGCTGCGTTGCGGCAGCATCAACTTTACGGCTTCGCGCGACAAGGTATAACCGGCCAGCAGATTGGTTGCCAGCATGGCGTGAATTTCTTCATCGCTAAATTCCAGTAGCGGTTTGCGATGGCGCACGCCAGCATTGTTGACCAGGATATCGAGGCGGCCATACTGTGTGGCGATGTTGGCGAATGCTTGTTTGACAGCGGCGCTGTCGGTGACGTCAAAGGCCATGGCGCTGGCCGAACCACCGTCGGCGAGGATGGTTTGCACGGCGCTGGCGAGGGTCTGCTCATGGCGGCCATTGAGGATCACATGGGCACCGCTGCCGGCCATCGCACGGGCGATTTCGAAACCGATGTCGCGCGCCGCACCAGTGACCAGCGCGATCTTGCCGACCAGGGAAAATTGTTGCAGATAAGGTAATGCGGGCGTTGCAGTGGTTTGGTTCATGATGCGGCAGCAAAAGACAATGGAAGTAAAAGATACCACCGTCTGGTACTGCCGCGCTGGCCAGCTGTTTTTTAGCGCGGCAGGGCATGCGTATCGCGGTCGCTGCTGGTGGGCACAGGCAGACAGCCTTGAGCGCTCAGCGTGGCGTATACCGCTTGCGCCAACGGCGTGTGCGGCTCTTGACCCAGCACCGCCAGCAATGCCGTATTGCGCATGCGAATACCTTGCTGCCACAGGTAGCGCATTTCTTTCATTTCCTTGAACAAGGGCACAAACGGCGCCGCTGGCGCCAGCAGCCACCAGGGGAAGCTGCGCACCGGCAAATCCATCTTGCCGGCAGCATGGCGAATTGCCGTCACCATTTGCGTGCCATCGGCATCCCAGTGACCGTTCATGTGAAAGGTACTGAACGGCGGCAGGTGATCCTGGCGTTCGATCAACTGCATCATGGTTTCGGCGACATCGGGTAGATACGACCATTGATGACCAACGCCAGTGCGGCCTGGATAGGTGATAGCGCGCAGCGGTCGCTGCGGTTTGACCAGCCCTTGCGAAAACCAGTTGCTGCCGGCGCGTGGGCCAAAGAAATCGCCAGCACGTACGATGATGCTGTGCACACCCGCGTTAGCTGCCTGTTGCAGACGCCGTTCCATCTCCACGCGGATTGCACCCTTGCGGGTCAGTGGATGTTGCGGCGATGCTTCATGTAATTCAGTGCCAGCATCGGGGCCGTAGTTGTAGACCGTGCCGGGCAAGACGATGGTGGCGCCGCTGCTGCGGGCGGCGGCGATGCTGTTGTCGAGCATCGGCAAGACCAGCTCGGCCCAGCGTTGATAACCAGGCGGATTGACGGCATGGACGATCAGGGCAGCGCCGCGTGCGGCACTCTCCACATCGGTGCGCTGCATGGCGTCACCTTGCAGCCAGGTGAGGCTGGTATTGCTGTCGCCGACCTTGGTGACGTCGCGGTTCAGGGCGCGCACATGCCAGCCGCGTGCCTGCAAGGTTCTGCTCATTTCGCCGCCGATGCCGCCAGTGGCGCCCAATACCAATGCGATTTTGCCGTTTTCCATGAAGTACTCCTTCTGTCTGTGATGGGGGTGAGGGGATGACAGTCAGTGTCGGGCAAATCTCAGTTAAATGAAATTGGTTAAAAGAATTCAGATGCTATACTTATTTGTATGACTAAATCTGCTAGCGATCCCGGTTGGGAGTTGTACCGATCTTTCCTCGCGGTCTTGCGGGAAGGCTCTTTGTCGGCTGCGGCACGCGCGCTGGGACTGACGCAGCCCACCATTGGTCGACATGTTGATGCGCTCGAAGCGGCGGTCGGGTTTGCCTTGTTTACGCGTTCGCAACATGGCTTTTTGCCAACGGAGGCGGCCTTGAGTCTGCAACCGTATGCAGAAACTCTGGCGACCACAACTGCGGCGCTGTTGCGCGCGGCGTCGGCCCATGCGGGCAGCGCTGACCAGCTCAGCGGCACCGTGCGCATCACTGCCAGCGATGTGGTTGGTGCAGAATTGCTGCCGCCGATCCTGACTGCGCTCAGACAGGCACATCCGCAACTGGTCATCGAACTGGCCTTGTCCAACCGACTGGAAGATCTGTTGCAACGCGAAGCCGATATCGCCATCCGCATGCTGCGGCCGACGCAGGAAGCCTTGCTGACGCGCCGCGTTGGCAGCATCGAACTGGGTTTGTACGGGCATGAAGATTATCTGGCACGCCACGGTATTCCGCAGGACATGGCGCAGCTATTGACCCATAGCCTGATCGGCTTTGACCGGGGCAACGCCTATACGCGCAGTGCTGCACTGGCACTGGGTGGATTGCAGCGCGCGCACTTCGCCTTGCGCACCGACCATGATCTGGCGCAACTGGCACTGCTGCGGGCCGGTTACGGCATCGGCTTTTGCCAGGTGCCACTGGCACGCCGTACAGCGCAATTGCAGCGCATCCTGCCGCAACAGTTCACGCTGCAACTTGATACCTGGGTGGTCATGCATGAAGATCTGCGCAGCAGCGCCCGCTGTCGCGTCACATTTGATGCGCTGGTGACGGGTTTGCAGCGCTACATGGGGTCCTAGCACAGCGTGATGAAGATGAGCTTGCCGACCAAACGCGCCTATTGCCCTCAATGCCTGCGCGCGCAACGTAGCTGCATTTGCCAATGGATCAGGGCAATTGCACCGGCCACGCAGGTGCTGATCCTGCAGCATCCGCTCGAAGTCGATCAAGCCAAGGGCAGCGGCAGGTTGTTGCACCTGAGTCTGGGCGGCAGTCAATTGGTGGTGGGCGAGCAATTCGAGGCATCGCAACTATGTGCTTTGTTGAACGATCCCTGGGAAGCGGGCGGGGAAGCATTGCCAGCCTGCCTGTTGTATCCGGCAACAACGGATATGGTCACGCTGGTCGAGGTTGGCCCGTGCCGTTCCATCCGGCGGCGTCTGGTGGTGCTCGATGCGACCTGGCGCAAAAGCCGCAAGATGCTGCATTTGAATCCCTTGCTACAGCAATTGCCACGGCTGGCGTTGCAGCAGCCGCCAGCGTCGCAGTACCGCATCCGCAAGGCGCATCGGCCGGAGCAATTGTCGACGCTGGAAGCCAGTTGCCATGCCCTGGCACAACTGGAGGGAGCACCTGACACCTATGCCCCCTTGTTGCAGGCATTTGATGGCTTTGTCGCGCAGCAGGCGGCTTATGTCGGTATGCATACGTCATAGCGGGTGCACCGACCTGCTCTGTCAGTCGCGCGCATCCAGGTCCGCCAGCGTAATCGGCATGCCAGCCTGCGGTTTGACTTCTTCCAGGCAAATCATTGAGCGCAGGCCCGCTACACCGGGTACCTGCATCAAGCGATCGGTCAGGAAGTGCGACAGACTCTTGAGGTCGTGGGCGACCACTTTCAGCAAATAATCAAAATCGCCTGAAATCGTATAGCACTCGATGATTTCCGGAAACGCCCGGATCACGCTTTCTACTTCGCGTACCTGCTTGAACTGGGCGCGGTCCAGTGACAGCGCGACAAACGCGGTGACTTGCAATCCCACCTTGTCTGGTGCCACCAGCGCCGCATAGCGGCGGATCACTCCTTGTTCTTCCAGGACCCTGACGCGGCGCAGGCATTGCGGCGGCGACAAATGGATGTTTTCCGAAATGTCGACATTGCTCATGCGTCCATCCTGTTGCAGCAGTTCGAGAATTTTCACATCGAGTTTGTCCATTGGTTTTCCTTTTTATAGAAATAAAGCTGCATATAACTAGTTATAGTTATAGTATAAAGAAAGCAAATTTCTAGTATTGATGTGTAAAATTTCCACATCTAGACAGCAGCGGCGGCCTTCATAAAGTGTCGCCGATCATCATGGTCAACTACATTGGCACGCGTGAATTGCAGGCTTTTTTTGCGCATAAAGGCTTGCTGGCGGTATTGCAGGGTTTGATGACGTATATCGAGGCGGACTTTCAGCGCTGGTCGCAGTTTGACAAGACGGCGCGCCTGGCCAGTCATTCGGCGCAGGGGGTGATTGAGCTGATGCCGATCACCGACGGCAAGCAGTATTCTTTCAAGTATGTGAACGGCCATCCGCAAAATACCGCACAGGGTTTGCTGACCGTCACCGCGTTTGGTGTGCTGGCCGACGTGGCGAGCGGCTATCCGCGTCTGTTGAGTGAGCTGACCTTGACGACGGCATTGCGTACAGCTGTGACCTCGGTGCTGGCGGCACGTCACATGGCTCGTGCTAACAGTCGCAGCATGGCGTTGATTGGCAATGGCGCACAAAGCGAGTTTCAGGCGATTGCTTTTCATGGTCTGCTGGGCATCGAAGAATTACGCGTGTTCGATATTGATGAGGCTGCCACCGATAAGCTTTGTCACAATCTGGCAGCCTATCCGGGTCTGCGGATTGTGCGCGCGGCTAGCGTGGCGGCCGCAGTGCAGGGTGCGGATGTTGTCACCACCGTGACTGCCGACAAATGCTGTGCGGTGATCATTACGCCGGCCATGCTGGCGCCAGGCACGCATTTCAACGCCGTCGGCGGTGATTGTCCCGGCAAGACGGAATTGCATCGCGCCGTACTGGAAGACGCCCGCGTGGTGGTTGAATTTGCGCCGCAATCGCGGGTCGAAGGCGAGTTGCAGCAGATGCCGGATGATTTCGTCGTCACCGAATTGTGGCAATTACTCAACGGCAGTGCACCGGGTCGTGTTAGTGACACTGAAGTGACGGTGTTCGATTCGGTCGGTTTTGCATTGGAAGATTTTGCTGCCTTGCGTTACCTCGATGAACAGGTCTGTCCTGGCTTTGCACGGCAGATTGATTTGCTGCCACAGTTGCTCGATCCGAAAAATCTCTATGCCGCAGTGTTGCCACCACCGACGATGTTGTCCGCTGCAGCCTTGCATTCGACTTGAAGGAGTCTGTATGAAAACCATCCGCCTGATCGGCGCTCCCACTGACATTGGCGCTAGCCGCCGCGGTGCTTCAATGGGGCCGGAAGCCCTGCGCGTGGCGAATCTGCAGCAGGCCTTGCAACAGCATGGGCTGGACGTGGTCGACGGCGGCGATGTGGCCGGGCCCGCCAATCCACAACAGCTGCCGGTCGAGGGGTTACGCCATCTGGAGCAAGTGGTGGAGTGGAATCAGCAGGTACATGACGCTGTCTACGCCAGTCTCAGTGGCGGCCAGGTGCCGGTTTTGCTGGGTGGCGATCACGCGCTGGCAATCGGCTCTATTGCCGCCGTGGCGCGCCATTGTCGCGAGCAGCGCAAGAAGCTGCTGGTGCTGTGGCTCGATGCGCATGCGGATGCCAATACCCATGATTCGACCCCGAGCGGCAATATCCACGGCATGCCGGTGGCTTGCCTGCTCGGTATCGGGCCGCAGGTATTGACCAGTATCGGTGGCGTGACGCCAGCCTTGCAGCCGCAGGCGATCCGGCAGATTGGCATACGCAGTGTCGATCGCCAGGAGAAGCAGCATCTGCACGCCCTGGGTTTGCAGGTATTCGACATGCGCCATATCGATGAACATGGTATGCGGTTGACGATGGAACAGGCTCTGGCCGGCATCGATGCCGATACCCATTTGCATGTCAGCTTCGATATCGACTTTCTCGACCCGGCGGTGGCACCTGGTGTCGGTACCGCAGTGCAGGGCGGCCCGACCTATCGCGAGACGCAGTTGTGCATGGAGATGATTGCCGATACGGGCCGCCTGGCCTCACTCGACGTGGTGGAACTCAATCCGGCTTGCGATGTACGCAATCAGACCGCTGAATTGGTGGTGGAGCTGGTCGAAAGTCTATTCGGCAAGTCGATCTTGATCCGCTGATGCAGCGTCGTGCTGCAGGGCAATGAAAAAACGCCATGGCGGGTTTCCGGCATGGCGTTTTTTTGCAGATACTGCCTTGATCAGGCACGCAAGGCGTCGGCGCATTCCTTGATCAGCGCCGGACCGCGATAAATCAGGCCGGAATACAGTTGCACCAGCGTAGCGCCAGCGTCTAGCTTGGTCCGCGCATTGGCTCCGCTGAGAATACCGCCCGCACCGATGATCGGCAAAGCGTCGCCAAGTTCAGCCTTGAGTCCGCGCACTACTTGATTGGACGGTGCAAACACCGGTGCGCCGGATAAACCTCCGGCTTCTTCCGCATGCTGCAATCCTTTGACGGCGTCACGCGTGATCGTAGTATTGGTGGCGATGACACCGTCGATCTTGTGGCGCAACAAGGCGTCGGCGATGTTCTTGATTTGTTCGGCATCGATGTCCGGCGCGATCTTCAGCGTCAGCGGCACATAGCGTTTGTGTTGATCGGCCAGGCGCTGTTGGGCATCTTTCAGTTGCCCCAGTAAGGCATCCAGCTCGGACGCTCCTTGCAACTGGCGCAAATTCTTGGTGTTGGGCGAGGAAATATTGACCGTCACATAGCTGGCGTAGGGATAGACTTTTCCCAGGCAATGCAGATAGTCGTCGGCAGCGCGTTCCATTGGCGTATCGGCATTTTTACCGATGTTCAAGCCCAATACGCCTTGCTTGCCCTGGTAAAAGCGTGACGCCTGTACATTGGCGACAAACGCATCCACACCACCATTGTTGAAGCCCATGCGATTGATGATGGCATGCGCAGCCGGCAGCCGGAACATACGCGGTTTCGGGTTGCCCGCTTGCGCACGTGGTGTGACGGTACCGATTTCAATCGAGCCGAAGCCCAGTGCAGCAATACCATCAATGTAGGCGCCATCCTTGTCCAGACCTGCGGCCAGACCGACCGGGTTGGGGAAGTTGATACCCATCACGGTGCGCGGATCAGCCGCCGGTTTGGCGATCAGACCGGTCAAGCCAAGTGCAGCGGCACGGCACAGCGCCAGCAGGGTTAAATGGTGTGCGCTTTCGGCATCAAGCGAAAACAGCAGCGGGCGGGCAAGGGTGTAAAGGAATTTGTCGGACACGATGGGCGGCAGCAAGTGTAAAAAGTGCCGCTATTTTAACTTGCAGCCTGAAGGCTGGTGCGGCTTATTATTCCTGCAATGTACCCCAGGTGCCGTTTTGCAGGGCTTCTAAAGGTCTGAAATTGGTCTTGTAAGCCATTTTGGCGCTTTGCTTGATCCAATAACCGAGATAGACATAAGGGATGCCCAACTGGCGCGCCTGCTCGATTTGCCAAAGAATGTTGTAGGTGCCGTAAGACGAGCCAAGCACATCGGGATCATAAAAGGTATAGACCGAAGACAATCCATCGTCGAGCACGTCGATGATGCTGACCATGCGCAGCGTACCATCGGGTTCGCGAAACTCGACCAGACGGGTATTTACCTTGCTTTGCAGCAGAAATTGCGCGTACTGGTCGCGGCTATCCTGATCCATGCCGCCGCCGGCATGGCGCACCGACTGGTAGCGCAGATACAGTTCGTAGTGTTCGTAGGCGTAGGTCAGATTGGTGACCAGCGTCAACAGTTGCGCATTCTTGCTCCAGGCGCGGCGCTGGCTGCGATTGGCAACGAATTCTGCGGTCTTGATGCGCACTGGCGTACAGGCCTGGCAGCCATCGCAATAGGGCCGGTAAGTGAAAATACCGCTGCGCCGGAAACCGGTCTTGACCAGTTCCGAATACACATCAGCATTGATCAGATGGGACGGTGTGGCGACTTGCGAACGCGCTTGCAGATTGTCGAGGTAGCTACAGGGGTAGGGCGCTGTTGCATAAAACTGCAACGTCGAAAATGGCAGGTCTTTGAGGTGCGTCATGGGCGTCCTGAGCAATCCTATTGGTTCCTGTGAGCTTGCAGTGGCGGGTCGGTCGTTTTACTTGGCCGCCGATTCATCACAATAACCAATAATTTACACTACTTTTTCGAGCCAGTAACTGCATTGTCACAATGGACTTGATGTCTTCATCCAGGTGCGGAAAACAAATCCGGCACCTGCCATTGGCTGATCTGCGGCGCCTGGATTGCCTGGTGCAGGTGTTGCAAAAAAACGCTACGTGCAATCGGTGCGGCACCTAGCGAAGCAAGATGAGGAGTCTCTTGCTGACAATCGATCATTTGCACGCCATGTTGCCGCAGGAAATGCACCAGATAGGCCAGGGCTACCTTGGATGCATCGCTGACGCGGGCAAACATCGATTCACCGTAAAACATCTGGCCGATGCTCACGCCATAAGCGCCACCGACCAGTTTGCCATCGAGCCAGACTTCTGCCGAGTGCGCAAAGCCGGCGCGATGCAGGCCGCAATAGCCATCGACGATATCCATGGAAATCCAGGTGCCGGCACCATCGCGGCGTGGTCCTGCACAGGCGCGCATGACGTCGCGAAAGGCGAAATCGAAGCGAATTTGCCAACGGCCATCGGTGTGGCGGCTGTGCTCGACCTTGCGCAGGGTTTTTTTCAGGCTGTCGGAGATGACGAAATGATCGGTGTACAACACCATGCGTGGGTCGGTACTCCACCAAAGGATAGGCTGGCCTTCCGAGAACCACGGGAAGATGCCTTGCTGATACGCTTCCAGCAAGCGCTGCGGCGACAGGTCGGCGCCAGCGGCGAGCAAGCCGGCCGGGTCGCTCAAGGCCTGCGAGACATCGGGAAAGGGCGAGTCGAGATCCAGCCAGGAAATCATGATGGCCGCCGGGATTTAATCCGCTTGCATCATGGGTTTGCGAATGTCGTCGGTATGCAGGCCGAATTCGCCTGTGCCGCTGCGCACGTTGATCATATCGGCGAAAAAGGCGCGCAGTGTGTAAGCGACGGTCGGGAAGGCAATCTCGTCCCAGGGAATATCGGCTTCGGTGAACAAGGCAACCTCCAGGCTTTCAACGCCGGCGCTGTAATCAAGATCGAGCAAGTCGGCCAGATAAAACAGATGCACCTGATGTACATGCGGCACATTGATCAGCGAAAACAGTGCCCCCAGTTTGATGTGCGCACCGGCTTCTTCTTCGGTTTCGCGCTCGGCGGCAGCGCTGGTGGTTTCGCCGTTTTCCATGAAGCCGGCTGGCAGTGTCCAGAATCCGTGACGTGGTTCAATTGCACGCCGGCACAGCAATATCTGCAATTGACCATCGGCCTGCCAGACAGGAATCGAGCCGACCACCATTTTTGGATTTTGATAATGAATGGCGCCGCAATTGCCGCACACGAAGCGGGGGCGATTGTCATCAGGAGGAATCTGCAAGGAAACCGGATGGGCGCATTCAGAACAGAATTTCATAAAGGCTATTGTGGGTGGCTTTTTTAAGAATGCCGATGGCGCATGAACGCTGTCGGCTTATGCGTGATGCGTAGCACAGAGCGGAGAGAAGTGTATCACTGTCGCCAGTGCGGATATGTCGTCGACGCAACTCTTTTATCGTAGCTATGCCCTGAGTCTATATACGTTTTCAGAAAAAGGACCATGCAGGGCTTTTCTGCGAGCCAATGCCAGGGAGGAAAGTATTTGAGGATAGTGTTTGCTTAGTTTCTAGATATCTCCTATAATCTATATCTTCAGACGCGGGGTGGAGCAGTCTGGCAGCTCGTCGGGCTCATAACCCGAAGGTCGTAGGTTCAAATCCTGCCCCCGCAACCAAATACCGAAAAACCGTTACCAGCTTAGGCTTGTAGCGGTTTTTTGCTTTACGGGT
>JAMFSU010000066.1 GCA_026225475.1 Duganella sp. | reverse complement strand
CGTCGCTGCTTCAGCGGGGAGGCGAACTATAGCAAAGCTCTTTCACTTCCCGCAAGCTTTTTTGCATAATTATCTAAACTTTTTAACTCACCACCCCCAAAGCCACGCCAGCTCTGCCTCTCCACTTTAAAGCTTTTTAAACCCAAATGCACCAAGGCCATCCCTCACGGGATGGCCTTGGTTTTTCCAGGCTTACTGCAGCGCATCAAGCGCGGTCACTAAACGGTATTAGCTGGCCTTCACGGTCAATGCACTCTTGACATCCTTGACGCCATCGACGGCAGCCGCCAGTTGCAAAGCATGCTGACCGGCATCAGGGTTAGGCACGGTACCGGTCAGGGTAACAATACCCTTCTTAGTGGTGACCTTGATCTTCAGTGCAGAGACCTGACTATCTTCCACAAAGGCGGCCTTGATCTTGGCGGTAATGACTGAGTCATCGACATAGACGCCCGTCTTTTGCGCCGTAGTTGGTGCGGCCGTGTCTGCTGCGTACACGGCTGGTGCGGCAACTGCGGCGGTCAAAAAGGCGGCGGTCAGCAGAGTCGAAATCGTTTTGGCATTTTTCATGATGTAGTCCTTATATAGTGAAGAAGAAAGACAACGCCATTCAGCGTCACCAGTCTTCTACTTTGCAAAGGCTGTGCCACCTTTAAAAAGTCACTTAAAATCAATCACTTACAAAAGATTTCCTGTTGCGCCAGTAATATTGGACGGCAAAAACAGCAAATTCCGTCGCCTGATAGCGACAGTCAAGTGCTGCTATTCACTAAGTGTTTGAAAAATAAGACATTATTCTTGTCGCTCAGCAGCGACGCCGTCCTCATCTCCGCGGAAAAGCTGAGGATCGAGGCCATTCTTCTGTAATAGACGATAGAACTCGGTACGATTGCGATCCGCCAGACGGGCAGCGTCAGTGACGTTGCCATCCGTCAATTTCAATAGTTGAATCAGGTAGTCGCGCTCGAAACGCTGTTTGGCTTCGGCATAGCGCAACACTTCCAGCGCCGGCACCCGCAGTGCTCGCTGCACCAGCGCCAGGGAGATCAGCGGCGCAGTCGACAAGGCGCACACCTGTTCGACCACGTTATAAAGCTGCCGGACATTGCCTGGCCAATGCGCCTTGGTCAGCGCTTCCAACGCATCACCGGCAAAGCCGTTGAGTTTTTTGCGATACCGCTCGGCAATTGCCTGCAGGAAATGATTGGCCAGCAACGCGATATCCTCACGCCGCTCAGCCAGTGGTGGCAAAGCCAAGGTCACAACATTGAGCCGGTAATAGAGATCTTCGCGAAAGCTGCCGGTCGCCATTGCCTCATCGAGGTCGCAGTGGGTGGCAGAAAGAATACGCACATCGACCGCCACCACATCATTGGCGCCAACCTGGCGCACCGTGCGTTCCTGCAACACGCGTAACAGCTTGACTTGCAAGGGTAGCGGCATATCACCGATTTCATCGAGGAACAAGGTACCGCCATTGGCAGCCTGGAACAAACCCTTGCGATGCTCGACTGCGCCGGTAAAGGCACCTTTGACATGCCCGAACAGCTCGGACTCCAGTAACTGCTCTGGAATTGCCGCGCAATTGACGGCGACAAACGGTGCCTTGGCACGCCGACTGGCCCGATGGATGGCGCGCGCCAGCAATTCCTTGCCGGTGCCGCTATCGCCACGAATCAAAATACTGGCATCCGACACTGCCACCAGCCGCGCTTCCGATAACACTTCGGCCATGCGCGGGCTGCGGCTGATCAATTCCTGCCGCCACGCTTCATCGCCGACATCCGCATCCACCGCAGTCAGGCTCAGCGCCTGGGCGATCTTGGCCAGCAAGATTTTGGCATCATACGGCTTGGTCAGATAGGCAAATGCACCACGCGAGGTAGCATCCACCGCATCGGGAATGGTGCCGTGCGCCGTCAGCAAAATCACCGGCAAGGCTGGATATTGCGCACGAATTTCGGCAAACAGCGCCAGACCATCCTTACCAGGCAAACGGATGTCGCTGATGACCAGCGCCGGCAAATCGATCGCTATCTGCGCCTGCGCTGCCTCGGCGCTGCTCGCCGTGATGACGCGGTAGCCATTGGCGGTGAGCCGCAAGGACAATAGCCGCAATAAATCGGCATCATCGTCCACCAACAACAAGTAGCGCGAATTGCTCATTTACTTGGGCTGGCCAGGCAAGGTCCGCTCAATGTTCTTGAGCGCTTCCAATTTTTCACTCAACTGATCCAGACGACGCTGGCTTTCCCTGCTCTGCTGGCTGGTCTTATCGGCGCTCTCTGCCAGGCGGCGCATTTCAGCGTAGTTGGTCACCAGCAGCTCGGCCAGCGGTTTGAGCGCGACCGCGTCCGAATCATTGGCGTTAAGTACGTTACCCAATTGCACCTGCGCTCGCGCCAGATCGGTGGTGTCATGTGTCAAGCCCAGCACCAGTGCCTTTTCCATGGCCAGCATGGCGCCACCCTGGCGGCCATTGAGCGCTTGCAGTTCGCGCGCCAGCTCCTGTTGCGACAAGCGCTTGAGCGAACGATGATAGGCCAGCAAATCATCCATGCCACCCACCGTGGTCACCTGTTTGACCGCGGCCGTGGGCGATGCCTCCGGCACACGGCTGGCACAACCGCCGACGGCCAACACCAGCGTCAGCCACGCGAGTAAAAGAAAGGGATTGTTTTTCATTTAATTTTCATCCGGTAATTCAATGCGGAAGTGCGCACCACCCTCATGTGGCACCAAGCTGACGACACCCTCGTGGGCCGTCACGTATTCGCGCACGATAGACAGGCCAATACCATTGCCATGACGCGCACCTTGTGGCTGATTCAAACCCTGATAGAACGGATCGAAGATGCGATGTGCATCAGTTTGCGCCACACCCGGCCCTTGGTCGACACAGTCAATGCGCACACGACCGCCCACCAGCGACAAGATGAAGCGAATGGTGCCACCACGCGGGCTAAAACGCACCGCATTCGACAACAGATTGGCTAGCACTACGGCAAACTTGTCAGGGTCCAGCACCGCATTGCGCGCGCCGCCGTCGACTTCCACCTTGAGATCACGCGCCATCCATTGCAAACGCTGATCGTCGATCACTTTATGCAGTAACGCCCGTACATCGACCGGCATAGCGTTGATGCGCTGGGCATCGAAGGCCACTTCGTTATAACGCAGCAAATCTTCAATCTGGGTCTGCAAAGACTGGGTATTCTGGCGCAAGATCCGTGAAATCTCACGCTGATTCTCGGTCAGCGGGCCGGCCACTTCATCGTCGAGCAAGGCCGCACCTTCGCATAGCGCTGCCAGTGGTGTCTTCAATTCATGCGATACATGCCGCAGGAAACGCGATTTTTCCGCTTCCAGATCGGCCAGCCGCCGACGCAGCCAATCCAGTTGCTGCCCCAGGCGACGCAAGTCAGCCGGGCCCTTGACCTCGATGGTCTGGTCGAAACGGTTCTCGCCGAGCCGACCGATGGCTTGCTCCATGCGCGCCAGCGGCCGCGACAGCCACAAGCCAAACCAGAACGCCAGCAGCACTGCCAGCACAATCGCGCCGATCACCTGCGCGGTGAGCATCTTGCGTTGCTGTTCGAGATCGTTGGAAAGCGCATTGTTGCGGCGTTCGACTTCGCGTTTGCTTTCCTGTGCCAATTGTTCATTGAGCGCCGGCAACTGGGCGAATGCCTGGAACAGCGCGCGCTGATCCAGCCTGCGCTGGCTTGCCGCTGCGGCGGCGCGTTTGTCGTCCGCTTTCGACACCGGCTTGGCGTTACCAGCGGCACTACCCTGATCCATCTGTAATACATTCCAGGCGGCCTCGGCATAGCCGTTCCACGACACAAACACGGCCGGCGCTGCCAACGGCATGGCTTGTTGCAATTCCGACAAGGCAGATTTGGCTTGTTCCCATGCCTCACGATAACGATCACGGAAACTGCTGTCGTCGAGCACCAGAAACTGCCGGGCGCTGCGCTCCATCGCCACGGTGCGCTCCGACAGTCGCTGTGCCGCTTCGGTCAGATGCACCGCCTGACCCGCAGTTTCGCGGCTATGGGTCGACATCCGTTCCAAGGTAAACAAGGCATGCACCGAGGTGCCGCTAAGCAGCGCCGCAATCAGCAAGAACGCGGCCAGCAAAAGCTGTCGGAACGACAAGCCCGGCAACCTGCCAGCAGGCCGGATGACCACCGGATTTGCTTGCTGAGCTGCTACTGGCGCTGGTGTGGACATGAATTCGTTCTCGCTTGAAGGGAGCACCATTGTAAACAAGGCAGATATTGAATGAAAAAGTATCTCATTTCTTACGAAAAATACTTTAAATAACTTTCGATATGAAGTTCAATAGATGCGCAAATAAGGCGGGCTGCCAGCAAGCCGCCCGGTTCCCCTATATCATTGCTGCTGCGCCTTCAGGTGGTTTGCTTCGCAGCCGACACCGGGGCAATCTGCACCATCCTCCAGTCACTCACGATCGCTCCACCATGGAACCCTCAACCTCCGCGGGCGCCTCACGCGCCACTGCTCCACATATCGCCATCGCTGGTGAAGGTCTGCCGGCTGACAAGCGCACCCTGGCCATCGCCACGCTACTGATTGCCGTCGGCTTGGCGACGCTCGATACCGCGATTGCCAATACAGCGCTGCCGGTCATGGCCGGCGATCTGCACACCACCCCTGCGGCCTCGGTGTGGATCGTGACCGCGTATCAGTTGGCCATGATGGTCTCGTTGCTACCGCTGGCGGCCTTGGGCGAAATCATCGGCTATCGCCGCATATATATTGCGGGCCTGGCGCTGTTTACTGTTGCCTCGCTGTTATGTGCAGTGGCCTGGTCGCTGCCCTCGCTGACCGTGGCGCGTTTCCTGCAAGGATTGGGCGGCGCCGGCATCATGAGCGTCAATACCGCGCTGATCCGCTTCATCTACCCGACCCGCTCGCTCGGACGCGGCGTTGGCCTCAACACCCTGATCGTCGCAGTGGCCTTCACGGTCGGCCCCAGCGTGGCGTCGGCAATTCTGGCGATTGCACCGTGGCCGTGGCTGTTTGCCGTCAATGTGCCGCTCGGCATTCTCGGCCTGGCGCTGGCAATTCCTTCGCTGCCGCACACGAAAAAATCCTCGCATCACTTCGACATCAAGAGTGCCGTGCTCAACGCCGCCGCCTTCGGCCTGTTGATCCTGGCCATCGGTGAAGGAGCGCACCAGGCCTCGCCGACTGTGGTGCTGCTGGAATTTAGCGCCGCCATCGTCTGCGGCATTCTGCTAATGCGGCATGAGGCCGCACATCCGGCACCGATGCTGCCGGTCGATCTGTTCCGGCGGCCGATGTTTGCACTGTCAGCGGTGACGGCGGTGTGTTCCTTTGCCGCTCAGGGTCTAGCCTTTGTCTCGCTGCCATTTTTCTTCCATCACGATCTCGGCCGCACGCAGGTGGAAATCGGCTTGCTGATGACGCCCTGGCCGGTCGCCGTTGCCATCATGGCGCCCATTGCCGGGCGCCTGTCAGACCGCTATCCAGCCGGCATCCTCGGCGGTGTTGGCCTGGCGCTGCTGTGCATCGGCTTGCTATTGATGACCCTGATGCCAGCGGCACCGAGCGCCTTGGATATTTCCTGGCGCATGCTGATCTGCGGCATGGGCTTCGGTTTCTTCCAGTCGCCCAATCTGAAAGCCTTGATGACCAGCGCACCGCCAGAACGCAGCGGCGGTGCCAGTGGCATCGTCGCCACCGCGCGCCTGTTTGGACAAAGTATCGGCGCCGCACTGGTGGCGCTGTGCTTCAGCATGTCGGCATTGCACGGCTCGCGCCTGGCGCTGGGCCTTGGTGCCGGCTTTGCAGGCGCCGCCTGCCTGGCCAGTTTCCTGCGCTTGCTAACCAATAGCGCAATCGTGCCGCACGCTACCAAATAACCTATTCCTACCGCCGCAAATCCGATGCGCGCACTACGCGCGTCGGGCTTCACAAAAATCGCTGCAACACCACCACCATGGCCGTTTTCAGTTGCTGCAGCGCAATCAAAAATACTGCCCCAAACAACTCCACATACGCAGAATGATCTGCTACGATAAGCGCATACCATCGCGTTGGAAGAAGTGCTTTCCGGACTGATTGCAGCCCGCATCGTGCTCTTTCACAGCGATAACTTATCAATGTGCCTCATGGAGACAATGGGCAATGTTGAAGCGTATCGGACTGGATCAGTTGCGGCTTGGCATGTATGTACAGGAAATCCCCGGTTCCTGGATGAACCACCCGTTTTGGCGCGGTTCCTTCAAGCTGGATAAACAGGATGACCTCAAGACCTTGCGCAACAGCAATATCGATCAAATTCTGATCGACACTTCCAAGGGCCATGACATCCTGGTGGAGAAGGCTACGCCGCCAACGCCGATGCCTGCAAACCACACAGTAGAGAAGCTCAAGCCGCCCATCCCGGCCAAGATTGCCATCCACGTCGCGGCGGCACAAGAACGCGTGGTGGCGACGCGCATACTGAGCGCCTCCACACAAACGGTCATGGCCATGTTCAATGAAGTCCGGATGGGCAAAGCATTCGACGTCCAGCAGGCGCTGCCGGTGGTACAGGAAATCACCGCGTCGGTATCGCGCAACGCCGGCGCATTGATCAGTCTGGCGCGGCTGAAGGCGACCGATGATTACACCTACATGCACTCCGTCGCCGTCTGCGCATTGATGGTTTCCCTCGCGCATCAACTTGGCCTGTCTGCCGACGAAACCCGCCAGGCCGGACTAGCCGGCTTGCTGCATGACATCGGCAAGATGGCGATACCGGCCGACATCCTCAACAAACCCGGCAAACTGACCGACGACGAATTCACCTCAATCAAGACACACTCCCAGGCTGGTCATGACATGCTGTGCAGTGTCGATGGCATTGGCGATGCCGCACTCGATGTCGCGCTGCATCACCACGAAAAAATCGATGGCAGCGGCTACCCCTTCAATCTCAAAGGCGCGCAGATTTCACTGATGGCAAAAATGGGGGCGGTGTGCGACGTGTACGACGCCATTACCTCGGCACGCCCCTACAAACCGGGCTGGGAACCGGGCCACTCTATCAAGCGCATGGCCAATAATCAGGGGCATTTCGACGATCGCGTGCTGGAAGCATTCATCAAAAGTGTGGGAATTTTCCCGACCGGTGCCTGCGTGCAGATGCAGTCAGGCAAGGTCGGCATTGTGGTCGATCAGCATCCGGGGTCGTTGTTGACGCCGAAGGTGAAGGTATTCTTTTCGACCTTGACGAGCGCCACGATACCGTTGGAACTCATCGATCTGGCCACCACCCGCAGCGGCGACAAGATCATCTCCCATGCCGATCCGGTCAAGATGAACCTGCCCGGTCTGGAAGCCGTCTGGGCTTCCGCACAGTTGAATTAACGCTCAGTCGCGTACCGCGAAGGCGCCAGTGGCGGCAAGCTCTTCCAGCAGAGCAACCGTGGCACAACCGGAAACATCGTAAGGATTGAGCGTACCGGTGCTCGAATACTTCAACAGCAACGACCGATTGACCTTGTCCAAGCGGACCTTGCCCATGGTCCAGGCGGCATAGCGGCGTACCGGGATTTCCTCATAGCACAACAGTACCAGTTCACGGTGGCGGCTATCCTGCAACAGGCGCGCATACAACTGGTTGACTTGATCGCGGCCACCTTCCAGCGCCTGCACGAATAAGCCTTCGCTATGACACAACACGCCAGTGATGCCACCGGCCAGGTTGGCACGGCGCGCCGACAACAGAATCGCATCAAGCGATTCCTGGGTGATCGGCGCACAGGCGCGACTTGCATAGATCAGACGAACTAGCATGATTACCCCTTACGGATCAGAGCGAGAAATTCACGGCGCAAATCGGCATCACGCAAGAAGGAACCGCGCATGACGCTATTGATCATCTTCGAACCAATATCCTTGACACCACGCCAATGCATACAGAAATGGTCGGCCTCCATGACCAGCGCCAAGCCGTCCGGCTGCAGTTTCTGCATCAACAAATCGGCGACCTGCGATACCGCTTCTTCCTGAATTTGCGGGCGACTCAAGACCCATTCGATCAGGCGCGCGTATTTGGACAAGCCAATCAGATTGGAATGCTCGTTCGGCATCACGCCGACCCAGACCTTGCCCATGATCGGGCACAGATGATGCGAGCAGGCGCTGCGTACGGTGATCGGGCCAACGATCAACAATTCGTTGAGACGTTCGATGTTGGGAAATTCGGTCACCGGCGGCGGCGGCTGATAGCGGCCGCGGAACACTTCCTGCAGATACATCTTGGCGACCCGCTTGGCGGTATCCTGGGTATTGTGATCACTATCGACATCGATCACCAGACTTTCCAGCACGGCGGCCAGCTTGGATTGCACTTCTGCCTGCAAGGCATCGAGTTCACCCTCCTTGATGAAGGCGGCGATATTGTCATTGGCGTGAAAACGCACACCTGCGGCCTTGATGCGGGCGCGAATGCGCGCCGACACCAGTTCGTCATGCACGCTGGGTTGTGATTTATCTGTTGCCATTGTGGAATGGTGCGCGATGGCACATACGATTGAAATTGACGACATTATGCCTCGAAACGCGACTTCAATTGCATCCTGGCGGTACTGCTGTCGGCGCGCGCGGCTGGCGCGCCGGTCTGTTCACTTATCCGGCAAGCAGATCAGAACTGCTGCCACTGGTCATCGCTGCCGACACCCAACACCGCATGCGCCGGACGTGCTCTGACTGCCAGTACCGGCGCGCGACGGCTGGCACCCGCCAGCGACGCCATCGTTGACATCGGTGCAGGGCGTGTCGCCAACTTGAACACCCCCACCACCCGCGCCAGATTGGCCGATTGATCCTGCAGCGATTGTGCCGCTGCGGCCGCCTGTTCCACCAGCGCGGCATTCTGCTGGGTCACTTCATCCATTTGGGTAATGGCTTGATTGACTTGTTCGATGCCAGAACTTTGCTCCTGGCTAGCGCTGCTGATTTCACCGACGATGTCGCTGACGCGTTTGACGCTGGCGACCACTTCATCCATGGTCGAACCGGCTTGCACCACCAGCTTGCTACCGGCATCGACGCGCTCGACCGAGGCATCGATTAGCACCTTGATCTCCTTGGCCGCTGTCGCAGAACGTTGCGCCAGGCTGCGCACTTCACTGGCCACCACGGCGAAGCCACGGCCCTGCTCCCCGGCGCGCGCTGCTTCCACCGCTGCATTCAGGGCCAAAATATTGGTTTGAAAAGCAATGCCATCGATCACGCTGATGATGTCGACAATCTTGCGCGACGACTCGCTGATGGCGCCCATCGTGGTCACCACCTGTGCCACCACCGAACCGCTATGGGTAGCAACGTCGGACGCGGTCGCCGCCAATTGATTGGCCTGGCGTGCATTATCGGCATTCTGCTTCACAGTGGCCGTCAGTTGTTCCATCGTGGCCGCGGTTTCTTCCAGTGAACTGGCTTGCTGTTCGGTGCGATTGGACAAATCAAGATTACCGTTGGCGATCTCGCCCGAAGCAGCAGCAATCGTCTCGGCGCCGGTGCGCACTTCGGTAACGATGGTGGTCAGGCTGCCATTCATCTCGCTGAGCGCATTGAGCAACTGACCGATTTCGTCGTGCGAACCGCTAGCCACCACATGGCTCAGATCGCCAGCCGCCACGCTTTGCGCCATCGCCACTGCATGCTTGACCGGACCGGTAATGGAACGGGTAATCCAGAACGCAAAACCGCAGGCCAAGGCAATCGCGATGGCCGCCATGGACAGCATGACGATGGTCTTGCTGCGGTACATTTCACTGGCTTCCACGCTGCTTTTTTCCATCACGATGGAACCACCCTTGATATAGCCTTTGACACGATTGATGTAATTCTGCTGGTCGCTACGCAGCGTCGTCAGCAATAATTGCGAGGCATCCATGGTGGCGCCGGTTGACGCCATCTTCAGGAATTCCTTCTGCCCAGTTTCATAAGTCGCGCGCAATGCGGCGATTTCCTGAAACGACTTGCGCCCCATATCGCTCGACAGCATTTGCTGCAGTTTGAGGAAGTTACTATCAATGCTCTTTTCGCCGTCTTCAATGCGCTGAATTTCCTTGAGCAAGGTCTCATGGTCATCGACCAGCAAGATATTGCGCATGGCAATCGCGTTTTCGCTGATTTGCAGCACGATATCGTTAGCTACCACCACCTGCGGATAGCGATTCTTGACGATCAGTTCGGTACCGGCATGCAATACGCCCAGGCTCTGTATCGCCAGGCCGGTAATCGCCACCAGCAGCACCACTACCAGGCCGAATCCAAGCGCCAGCCGGTTTCCCAATTTCAGTTTGATCATGTTTTATCCCCAAGAGATGGCAAACCGGCGCCGGGATGTCGGTCGGCGCCGGTTCACGTCCTGCATTTTTGCTACTTAGAACGAGTGATGCATACCGATGGTCGTGACCATCTGCGATGTGCTGCCCGACACACCGGTTGCGCCCGAAGCACCAGTGCCATTCATGATGGCATTGGCACCACCACTGGCGCGTTGATACGAAGCCTGTGCATACAGCTCGGTGGTCTTCGACAAGGAATACACATTGCCCAGGCTGACCGTGTTCCAGTGATTTGAAGACAGCGTGGACAAGCTATAGCCGACGTTGAGCGTGTTTTGCGTGCTGTAACGCCATGCGCTACCCAGGTCGAAGTTGTGCTGCGTCAGTTCCTGATTGGTCGGCAGGGCAATCTTGACCTGCGTGTAATCCGTGTTCAAACGCACGTTGCCGATGGTGTAGCCAACACCGGCAGCCGTTGTAGTCAGGCTGTTGAAGACCGTGGCGGCCGATCCCAGACCGAGCGCTGTCAGGAACGTGCCCGCATAGCCAGCGGCACGATTGTTGAGCTTGCTATAAGCAAACGCAGCGCGCAACGGACCATTGGTATAGCTCACACCAGTACTGACATTGCGGCCATTGCTACTGTCGCCGGCCACTTCACCGAAGCCATACATGGCGCTCGCTTGCAGACCCGCGAAGGTCGGCGAGGTATAGCGCACCGAATTATTCAACTGATAAGTGTTGGCCAGACTATCCAGATTGCCTGGGTGGAACAGATACCAGTTGGTCAGTTGATAACCGTTGGAGAGTTTGCCGATGTAATCAAACACCACATCCGGCATATTGCCCATCGTGACTGCGCCAAAGTCGCCCGACAGGCCGACTGTGCTGTAACGATTGAACAGATAACCAGCCTTGGTCGAGGCACCGGTGTCGGTGTAAAAACCTGCTTCCAACTGGAAATTGGCCTTCAGATTGCCACCCAGATCTTCGGTACCGCGGAAACCGATGCGGTCAGGCTGCATCGTGCCCTGATCCAGACGCGCCACGGAACCACCATTGAGGTTGCTGATATAGGCCACACCTGCGTCCATGCTGCCGTATATCGTCACGTTGCTTTGGGCGAATGCGCTCGCCGCAAGGCCAGTCGCAGCCACGGCAAAGAGTACCTTCTTCATGAAAAACTCCCCTTCAATTAAGCACGGCTGACGCCGCGTTCACTGCTCTCATACGCCCCGCGCCTATGAGAGGTGAATCTTGCGGTGAAACATCGGTGCGATGAAAGACAACAAACTGTTTCACCTATGAACCAACGTTCCACAAAAATAGTTGAGCCCAAAAAAATGCCCGACATTGGCGGGCATCTCCAAGTGCGTTGTTTGCTACAAATCGAGTACCAGGCGGCGTCCCTTGCAACCGGAGACACACACCATCATGCTTTTATTGGCGGCCTTCTCACTCTTGCTGAGTACACCGTCGCGATGTTCCGGCTCACCTTCGAGTACCTTGGTTTCGCAAGCACCACAAACACCTTCGCGGCAACTGTGATCAACCGCCAGCCCGGCATCGAGCAAGGCATCGAGCAGTGACTTTCCGGCCGGCACGGTAATCGACTTCTTGCTGCGCGCCAGCTCGGCGACGTAGTCATCGCCCTGCACCGCCGCGACGTTTTCTGCCGCAGCGAAACGTTCAATATGCACATGCGGCAAATCAAGTTCGGCGCAGATCGCTTCAAACGCATTCAACATCGGCGTCGGCCCGCAGCAATAAAAATGCGCATCCTTCGGCTTGGCCGCCAGAAAAGCGCGCAAGTCCGGCGGTGTACCTTGCTCGGCATCGAAATGACTGTGCACGCCAGGCTGTTGCAACAGCGCATCGGCAAACGCCGCTTCCGCACGGGAACGCGCGCAGTACAACAGCTCGGCTGATTTACCCTGGCTGCGCAAATGATTGAGCATGCAAGAGATCGGCGTAATACCGATGCCGCCAGCAATCAGCACCGAATGCGCAGCACCTTCATCGACTGGAAAATTATTGCGTGGCGCCGAGATCGTCAGCATCGCACCGACCCGCAAGGTGTCATGCACATAGCGCGAACCGCCACGGCTATTGCGGTCATTGAGCACGCCGACGACATAACGATGCTGCTCCTGCGGCGAATTGAGCAAGGAATAACTGCGCACCACGCCATTGCCCAGATGCAGATCAATATGCGAACCTGCGGCAAAGGCTGGTAAAGCCGCGCCATCAGGCAACATCAGCTCAACGCTGACGATGCCTTGCGCTTCAAAACGCATGGCTTGAACACGAACGGAAAGAAGAGCGCTACTCATGGAAAACTCACCTTAATTAACTGCTTGCTGCAAATCGATATCGAGCCGTGCAAACGCATCAATCTCAACCGTCAATTCCGGAAACACCAGGCCACTGACTTGTACCAGCGTCGAGCACGGATACGGTGCCTGGAAAAAATCACGCCGCGCACGCCCGACTTCATCCTTGTCGGCAATATCAGTGACATAGATCACCAGCTTGTAAATACTGCCCAACGTGCCGCCAGCGGCCTCCACCAGATCGCGCAACTTGCCCAGCACCACCAAGGTCTGTTCATAGGTGCTCAGCACGCTGTTGCGCGACGCCGGGTGGGCGGTCATGCCGGACATGGCAATCTCATTGCCAAGTACCAGACAGTTGGACCAGGTGGCGCTGGCCAGCTCGGCCACCTTGTCGGTCTGCACATGTCGTACGGATTGCATTGCTTACGCTGCCTTGACCGGGTTCTTGGCGGCGGCCATCTCTTCTTCGCGCGCCAGTTGCTCCTTCGCCAGATTGCGCATGTGACGGCGCAAACGGACGATGCCCATGTCGTGCTGGTACAGCATTTCGCGCTGATTGGCGTCCGGCTCCATCAATTCGAGTACGACGCGATCCTGCTCCAGCACATTCCAGTGACGCGCTTCCAGACGGTTGCGATAGAGGAAACGCCAAGTGTCCTTTTGCCAGCCAGTCAGCTTGCGGCAGCGCCAGTGGAATACGGCCGCGACGTTATCGACAATCGGGGTATAGCTGCCGATGATCACAAAGCTGCCGCCAGGACCGCCGGTTTTGGGATAAGGAATTGCCAGCCGCATCCATTGCAGGCCGGTATCGGCCCATTCGGTCCAGTCGAAGTTGACATCGCGCTGGCCTTCCTTCTCGAAGACAAAGCCAATATCGGTTTCGCGGATACCAAACGAAGCGGTGTTGTCGCCTTCGGCCATCGAGTGCGATTGCTTGTGCAAAAAAGTACCATGCATCGGGTCCATCACGTTATCGAGCACGTAACGGTAATCGCCCTTCCATTCGGTGTAGCAAAGGAAGTTGGAATACTCCGGGCTGGTCAGCTCTGCCGGCAATTGCAATGGCGGCGGTTCGGCGATATCGCTGCTGGAATTGAACAGAAAGATCGCGCCGCAGGCTTCCTGCACATGATAGGAACGGGTCGCCTTGGCGCCTTCCAGTTTGCAGCCAGGGCTGCCCGGCACGCTGGTGACCACGCCATCGAAGCGCACCTGCACACCGTGGTAGCCGCAGGCAATGCGGTCGCCCATGGCGATGCCCATCGACAACGGCGCACCGCGATGCGGACAGTGATCTTCCAGCGCGTGCAGCGCACCGTTCGACTCGCGCCACAACACAAACTTCTTGCCCAGACGACGCAGCGACACTGGGCGCTCGGCGACAAATTCGGATGGGCAAATCGGGTACCACAAATCTTTCAATCCAACGGCGAGTACCGCATCGACTGGATCATTGGCTGTCGTTCTCATTGCATAGACTCCTGAGGATAGATGGCTGGAAGTGTGATCAAGCCGCCAGGCGGGCGATCTCTTCCTGATAATTGGCTTCAGTCCAGACCCCGTTGTTGTACGGGCAGCCTGGACCGGTGCGATTGAGATGCGCCACCAGCGCGCTCAAGTCATGGATACCGGCGCCATACGCACGTTCGATCGAGTCCCCCAGCAAATCTTCGTATTGCGTCGGCGTGCGACGGCGTGCCTGATGCGGATTGAGATAGACCTCTGTTACTGTTGCAGTCATTATTGACCTCCATTTTTTACGCGCTCGCGAATACGCTCACGCACAGGTACAAAATCGTAAGTGGGATAGCATTCCGTACGGAACACGCCCCAGGCCGAACGCTCCAGCTCAACGTTGACCAGCGGCAGCAGCGCCGGTGGCAATTCCAGCGTGACAATCTGGCCCAGGCCAATGGCCACCGTCCAGGACACCACGCGGGTTCCCGCCACCGGAAAACGCTCCCACCAGTCCACCTGCTTCATGTGCGACTGGATCTGTTCCAGGTTCTTCGACTGATCGTGCTTGAGCAGCACGGTCAGCAGCATGGTTTCCGGTTGTTGGTCAGTTGTGCTCATGACCTACACCGTCTGTGCTTCAAGCGGAATGGCCCAGGCGTCGTAGCCATAGACCCAATCCGCATTACCACCTTCACGCAACCAGTTGTTGCCGCGCGAACCGATCTGAATCTTGCTGGTGCGTTCCAGGCGCAGTTCTTCGTAGGTGTGCAAGGCATTGCCAATGCCGTCGGCCGAAGTCACCTGTTGCAGGCAACGCGCCAGTACCACACCATCCTCGATCGCCATACCAGCACCTTGCGCCATGAACGGCATCATCGGATGGCTGGCATCGCCGAGCAGCGTCATATGGCCCTTGGACCAATGCGGCAACGGATCACGCTCGTACAAGGCGGTCTTCAATACGTCGTCACAGGCATCAAGCAGCGCCGTGGCGTCGGGATGGAATCCGGCATAACTATCGCGCAACTCCTGCACGCTGCCCGGTGTGGTCCACGATTCCAGATGCCAGGTTTCTTGCGCCGTGGTGGCGAAGATGAAGATGTCCTTGCCGCAATTGAGCGGGAAGGTCACGATCTGGCTTTCCGGATTCGGGCCCCACCATTTGGTGAATGCCTGCAAATTCGGCACCTGCGCCACGCGCTCGGCTGGGATCACAGCGCGGAATGCCACCACCCCGGTAAAACGCGGATGTTCCTTGCCAAACATGGCAGCCCGGACCGCTGAATGAATGCCGTCGCCACCGATCAAGACATCGACGCGGTCGCTAGTGCCATCAGTGAAGTTGAGCGTGATGCCTTGTGCATCTTCGCTGATGACTTCAGCACGCTTGGCAAATTGCACCCGCTCGGCCGGAAAGACGTCTGCCAGCGCGGCCAGCAAATCGGCACGATGGATCGTCAATTGCGGCGCGCCGTATTTCTTTTCGGCGGTGTCACCCATTTCCAGGCGCGAGGTTTCTTCGCCGCTATTCCAGGTGCGGCTAATACGGTGGCTCGGGCGCGCTGCGGTTTTGCGAACCGCAGTGCCAACGGCTTGGCCGAGACCGTCCAGCGCACGAACAGCATTGGGCGTCAGATTGATATCAGCGCCCACGCGCAAAAACTGCTTCGATTGTTCATACACCACCACATCATGGCCGGCACGGTGCAAGGCAATGGCAGCGGTGAGACCACCGATGCCGGCACCCAGAACACCAATTTTGAAAGTAGACATCAACAGATCCTTATCAAGATTTAGCGCGGTCGGTCAGGAACTTGCCCGAGGGACCTTCTGCATTTTTTTGACGACGCGTGTTGCCATCGATACCGCCATCAATGGCCCACTCGGCGAACACGGTTGGACCAGGTTCAAAATCGCGTGCCTGCCAGTCGGCGTCGAGTTGGTCTTCATCGGCGTAATACTCGATCAAGCCACCAGCGGGATTCTTGAAATACCAGAAATACGCCGACGAAATCGGATGACGGCCAGGGCCGAGCTGGGTATCCCAACCCTTGCGCGACATATGCATGCCACCACCAAATACTTCGTGAATATCGCGCACGGTAAAGGCCACATGATTGAGGCCGGAACGTGCTTCCGGCGGTTGCAGCAGGAAGATATCGTGATGGCCGCCGACATCGGCGCAGCGCAAGAACGCACCGCGTTCGGGATAATGATCCGAGGGCACGAAGCCGAAGTTGTCGCAATAAAAACGTTCGCAGGCCTTGACGTCCTTGACGAAGAACACCACGTGACCGACCTCGATTGGCGCCGCGCGGTCATAGACCGGGCTGCGTTGATTGATACGGTTCTTTTCATTCCAGGTATTCATCTGCGCACATTCAACCTCAACCTCATGCTTGAGCGACACCTGAAAGCGCACCGCCAGACCGTTCGGATCCGTGCAGCCGACACGTGCACCGGTGTTCACATATCCGGGCAACTCCTTGATGCGACCAGCGAACTTTTCCAGCACGTCGGCAGCCGACACACCCCAGACCACTTCGCGCAAGGTCGAACCGGCTTCAATTGCCGGTGGCAAGCTGGCGTCGGCGCTGCTGCGCACGATCACGCGACAGCCGTTTTGCGAAGCAAACACCAATGCGTCCTCAGTCTCCTGCACCAGAGTCATGCCCCAGTCGAGAAAAAACTGTTTGCACTTCGGCAAATCATCCGCGCCGTAAGTGATTTCATCGATACCTAATACATCCATGTCATTCTCCTGCTGCTGATTCGGTGCGCAACCGGTACTACCGGTTGCGGCGTCGTTGTGCTTGCTATGTCAGCCGGCCCATGGCAACGGCTGTTCGTTCAGGCCCCAATACATGCTCTTTTGCTCCATGTATTGCAGAATGCCAAGGCGGCCTTTTTCCCGACCGAGGCCGCTGTCGCGCCAGCCGCCGAACGGGGCCGAAATCGAAAACTGTTTGTAGGTGTTGATCCACACATTACCTGCCTGCACCGCCCGGCCAAAGCGCCAGGCCTTCTTGTAGTCGCGCGTCCAGATACCTGCCGCCAGCGCGTACACGCTATCGTTGGCTTGCGCGATCAAATCCTCTTCATTGTCGAACGGCATCGCCACCAGCACGGGTCCGAAAATTTCTTCCTGACAAATGCGCTGGTCATTGCTGACCCCTTCGATGATGGTCGGCGCGTAGTAATAGCCGCGCGCAAATTGATCCCCTGCAAGACGCGTACCACCGGTACGGATACGGCCGCCATCACTGATACCCATCGAAACATACGATTCGATGCCTTCGCGATGCCGTGCCGTAATCAGCGGCCCCATTTGGGTGCTTTCATCGGCAGGATCGCCCACGCGCAGGGCAGCCGCGCCCGCCGCCAGACGTTCCATGAAACCGTCGTAAATGCTGCGCGCCACGAACAGGCGCGAACCGGCAATACAGGATTCGCCAGAGGAACTGAAAATGCCATACAGCACACCAGCGACTGCATGATCGAGATCAGCGTCGTCAAACACCATGGTCGGTGACTTGCCACCCAATTCCAGCGACACCGGCATCATCTTGTCAGCGGCGATGTGGGCGATATGTTTGCCGGTAGTGGTGCCGCCGGTGAACGACACTCGCTTGACCAGGGGATGCAAGGTAATGGCGTCGCCAATCACTGATCCCTTGCCCGGCAACACACTAATCATGCCCTTGGGCACACCGGCTTCTTCGCAGATTCTGGCCAGTTCCAGCGCCATGAGCGGTGTCACTTCAGCCGGCTTGACCACGACCGCATTGCCTGCTGCCAATGCCGGCGCCATCTTTTGCGCTTCGCTGGCAATCGGTGAGTTCCATGGCGTAATCGCCGCCACCACGCCCATCGGTTCGTACACGCTCATGGTCAGATTGTCGCCACGCATGGGCGTGATGGTTTCTTCCAGCGTTTCGCAGGCGGCTGCAAAAAACTGGAAGGTCGCTGCCGCACTGCCGACCAGATTGCGGGTCTCGCTGATCGGCTTGCCGTTGTCCAGCCGCTGACGCTGTGCCAATGGTTCGGCGCGCTCGCGAATCAGTTGCGCCACGCGGTACAGCACTACAGCGCGTTCATGCGGTTTTTTCTGAGCCCAGCCGCTGGTGCGGAAGGCCAGATCAGCGCCGACGATGGCTTCTTCGACATCAGCCACACTGGCGGCATTCAAATACGCCACGGCTTCGCCGGTGGCCGGGTACAACGTGGCATAACGATCACCACCACCGAGTCGCCATTGACCGGCAACGCAAATCGGCAAGGTGTCGCTGAGCTTGATTTCGTTCATTACGCAATTCCTTTAGATGGACAAGGCATGCGCCCGATTGCCGAGCGCCCGCACCACACTGAAGACGGTCAAGGCCGAGGTCTTGGGGTTGGCGGCCAGCGGTTTGCCGCGCATGGTCAACTCAAAACCGCCAAAGGCGCCCTTGGCTTCGACGTGGTGCACGTTTTCGCTCACACCGGGGTCGGCATACAAACGCACTTCGGTATGATCCAGACCAAGTCCGGCCAGTGACAGGGTGGCGGCGACGTTGGCATTCTTCGGATACAAACGCGCTGCTTCGCGCGCCGTGCCTTCAAAAATCAGCGTCGCCTCAGTCAATGCATCCAGCGCGAACAAGCCATCTGCCGGCGTGTCTTTCCAGGCATTGGGCGGCTTGCGACCGGTGTAGACCACCGAATCCAGACCGCCGACGCGTGCTGCCGACAAGGCATCAATCGCACCGATGGCACCGGACAACAATTGCACCTGGGTCTTGCCTTCACGCGCGGCCGCCTCCAGTCGTTCCACCAGGCCCGGCTCCGACAAGGCGCCAATCGACACCACCATGCAGGGAATGCCGCGCAGCAAGGCTGGAATGATGTGTTCTTCAATCGCCCTGTGGCCGGCGCATTCGATCAGCAGATCAGGTCGCTGAGCGGCGTCGAGCTTGGACACGACACGCGCTTCCGACGCCAGCGCTGCGATCGAAATACGCGCCGAATCCATATGCGCCTCAGGCACGATGACGACATCGAAGACAACTTCCGGATCGCTCTTCAACAATTCCATGACACCGACACCAATGGCGCCGCAACCGATCATCGACACATGCAACATGCGCTTCTCCTTAGGCAGCCGTGGCGGCAGCAGCGGTTTCGACAGCGGCATTGACCGGCGGACCGGCAAACGCGGTCTTGAAGCTGCCAATCGTGAGCATGTCGATTTCCAGCAGGAACGGGCCGGATTCAGACAATGCCATTTTCAGTGCGGCTTCGACATCGGCCAGATTGCTCACGCGGGTATGGCGCAGACTCAAGGCCTGCGACAGTTGCGCATAATCCGGTGTGTGCAGATCGACGTAATGACGGCGGCCGCCGTATTGCACGTCTTGAATATTCTTGATGACGCCATAGCCCTTGTCATTCATCAGCACGATGACCATGTCGGCCTTTTCCTGCACTGCCGTGGCCAGCTCACCGAGATTGAGAATGAAGCCACCGTCGCCGGCCAGACAGAACGTCTTCTTGCCAGAGGCGGTAACGGCAGCGCCGATGGCGGAACCGATACCCATGGCCAAACCCTGGCCGATACCGCCGCCGAGCGCATGCACGCCCGCCAGCGGATCGAAAATACGCAGGTAACGATTGCCCCAGGTACTGTTCGACACCGTCACGTCGCGCACCCAGTTGAACTTGCGGCCAGCGGCCTTTTGTACCTGCTCCACCAGTGCACTATACGGACCGAGGCCGTCAATCAGACCGGCGACAGCGATGTCGCGCGCCTGCTGCAGGTCACCCATGAAGGCCGGATCAACCTGCATGCTTTCCAGGCGATCAGCCAAGCCGTCCAGCGCCAGCGCCGCATCGCCGCAGACAAAGTAATTGCTGTTGTAGCAGCGGCCTTCGGCGGATGGATCGGCATCGATACGGTACAGCGGACGCGGCAGCTTCAATTCATATTTGAGCGTTTCATTGCCGCGCAGACGCGAACCGACCACCACGATAGCGTCGCAGGTCTGGTAGAAATTTTCGATCGGCTTGTGCAGATTGAACGCGCCCAGCGAGCGTGGATCATCTTCGGCAACAATGCCACGGCCCTGGGTACTGGTGACCACGCCAAAACCCAGCGCCAGCAGACGCTGCACTTGTTTGCTGGCATGCCGGGCACCGCCGCCGAGCCACAGCAATGGACGCTTGGCCTTGAGCAACCGTGCTGCCAGTTCATCGAGCGCATGGTCGGACGGCGCCTGCACCGCAATCGGCAAAGGCTGCAAGTCGGATGGCATGGCAATGAGCGAGGCTTGAATGTCGATCGGAATCTCGACACTGACCGGCCCCATCGGCGGCGTCAGCGCGGTTTGCACGGCCAGCTTGATAGTGCTGATGGCAGTATCGGCGCTGCGAATGCGGAATGCCGCCTTGGAAATGGCCTTGAGCATCGACAACTGATCCGGCGCTTCATGGATATACGCCAGGCTTTGGTCGAGGTATGGCGTTTCAATCTGACCGGTCAGATGCAGCAGCGGCGTACCGGCGGTCAAGGCTTCGACCATGGCGCCGGCAGCATTGCCGGCAGCAGTACCGGTGCTGGTCAGGCAGACGCCCAGACCACCAGTGGTGCGGGCGCAGGCGTCGGCCATATTGGCGCCGCCGGCTTCGCCGCGCGCCGGGATGAAGCGAATCTTGCCGCGCTCGCCGAAGGCATCGAGGATCGGCATGTTATGAATCGAGATCACACCAAATGCTGCCTTGACGCCGCATTGTTCGAGAAAGGCTGCGATGGCGCAACCGACGGTAACTTGTTCTGCTGGGATTTGCTTAGGCATGGCGGGAAAGTCCTCCTGAAACATCGATATGGCTGCCTGTTGTGTACGAAGAAAGCGGCGTCGCGAGAAAAACGATCGCGCGAGCGGCTTCCAGGGGAAAGCCGAGACGGCCGAGTTGAATATGCTTTTTTTGCGCCAGCGCCTGGGTCCATTGGGTCCAGGTCTGGTCGTGCTCCGTGCGCGTTTCATAGCGACGGCGCCATTGACCGGACTCAACCAGGCCGATCAGGATGCCGTTGACACGAATGTGTTGGGTGCTCAATTCAGTGGCCAGCGAGCGCACCAGGTTATGAATACCGGCGCGCGCCGCCGAGGTGGCGACCATGTGCGGTTCCGGCTGGATTGCCAGCAACGAATTGACGCAGACAATTGCCGCTTCGCCGTGGGCCGCGCTCATGCGCTGCAGTTGCGGCTGGAAGGCACGGGTCGGATAAATCACCGAGAAAAATTTCAAACGCAGTTCTTCGGTCCAGGCCGCATCCTCGGTATCGGCAAAGGTCGACACGCGACCTTGACCGGCGTTATTGACCAGCATTGACACCGCGCCGAGGTGTTGTTCGACGGCGTCGGCAAATGCCTGCACCTGCTCTTGCGAGAGCACGTCACACACGGCTGAAAACAAGTTGGCCTGCGGGAAGCGCGCACGTAATTGCGCCTCCACCTGTTGCAGGCGTTCCTGGTTGCGGCCGCAGAACGCCACCGCCGCACCGGCTTCGAGCAACAGCTCGACTGTCGCCAGGCCAATGCCCGAAGAGCCGCCGGTGACCACCGCGACTTTGCCTTCGAGTTCAATCATGCTCATGCTGATTACTCCCGCCACATGTTGACGACCTTGCCCGACTTCTGCGGCGCATGGTCCAGCAGGCGCGACAGTTCATCCGCCGTGTCGCGTACCCGCAGTAAGATCTGGTCGAGCTGACTGGCCTCGATATGCGGTGAAGGAATCGTCGCGCCCATGGCGGCGACCACCTTGCCCGAGTGATCGCGCACGGGGGCGGCAATGGTCGAGATGCTGGTTTCAAAGAAACCTTCCTGCAAGACGTAACCGCGGTGCTTATCGTTCTGCACCATGTCGAACAGTTCCACCACGGTCTTCGGGGTATTGCTGGAGAACACTTCCAGATGTTCTTCCGGATACAGGTCGCGCAGTTCCGTCAGCGTCAGGTCTTCCAGCAGCACACGGCCAAGCACGGTGGCATGCGCCGGCAGGCGGGTACCAACATTGACATGGCTGGCAAACGCCGTTTGCGTGACCGACTTGGCGACATACACGATGGAGCGGCCATCGCGCACCACCAGATTGCAGGCATAGCCGAGCTCGTCACGCAGACGGTCGAGCAACGGACGGCCGATTTCGGTCAGTTCCAGCGAGGCCAGGTATTCGAAGCCCAGACGCAGCACTGCCATGCCCAGGCGATAGTCGCGGCCGCCGTCATTGCGCTCGACGAAACCCATGCGCTCCAGTGTCGTCAACAGGCGAAATACGGTCGAACGCGGCACATCGAGACGGCGCGCCAGTTCCGGTGCCGACAGTGTCTTGTCCTGGCGGCTGAATTCGCAGAGCAGACGCAAACCGCGCTCCAGGCCTGGTACCAGGTACTTTTCTTGCATGTCTTCTTCTGGCAGAACGGGTTTGTTCATGATGTTGTTTTGATTTGAGAAAATTGATAAAAATGTCCGCGTATTGCTGCCGCCACCGCACCAGCCTGTTCGATGTAGCAGGCGTGGCCGGCACGATCGATCAGCCGAAACGGTATCTGTAAATCTTCTGCCAATGCACGGCTGTCAGCCGGCGTGGTGACCACATCGTCGGCGCCGCAATAGACCGCTGCCAACGCGTCCGGCTTGGCGTGTGCCAGATCGCCGCCGACACCGTCGATGTTTACGTAACGACGTAAATCGTCGCCACACAACAGGTGTACCGCTTGCGTATAGCCTTGCGGGTTCAGCCACTGAATATTCCAGCGCACCCAAGCACGTTGGGCATCGCTGGCCTGCGCCGACAACATGCGGGCCGGACTGCGCTGCGCCATGCCATCGACACCAATGGTGCGCAGCGTGTCGAGACGCTCCTGCGCAATCTGCTGACCGCGTACGCGCCGTGCGGCGCTGCCATATCCCAGCGCCGGGCTCATCAGCACGATCTTGGCGGCACGCCGATAACCGCCGCCAGCATAGGCCGCTGCCATCATGGCGCCGAGCGAATGGCCAACCAATACGCAATCGATGATGCCTAGTGCTTGCAGGAAAGCGTCGAGCTGCTGCGCGTAGTCGGCGGCTGTTGGACGCTCTTGTGGCAATGCCGTGGAGCGGCCGTAACCTGGCGCATTCCAGGCAATGACGTGCGCATCTTTTTCCAGCCGCAAGGCACACTGCAACCAGGATGCCGCGCCAGAGCTGATGCCATGCAGCAGCACCACGACGGGACCGGTGCCACTGCCGCAACTACGATAAGAGACAAGCCCGAGCGCAGTCTCGATTGTGCTTTCGGCAAAGCGCCCCTCCAACAGACTGAGGGAGTCTTTCAATTCTTCGGCACAGGTGACCGGTGTCAATGTGGTCATGGTCATGGCAATTCCTGGTTCAGTCGTGGCTCAACCGCGCTTGATCTGCGCCAGCGGATGATCTGCTGGATAGGTCGGGGTGAGCGGCTTCTTGGCGCCCAACATTACGCACATCAAGGCATCTTCTTCGCCAATGTTGATTTCTTCGCGATAGACGCCGGGTGGTACCGACACCACGTCGCGGTCGGTCAGGATGGTTTCGAAGCGCTCGCCATCTTTTTCCAGTACCAGCTTGAGCTTGCCGCGCAACACGAAGAACACTTCTTCGACGTCGATGTGCAGATGCGGCGGGCCTTCGTGGCCGGCTGGAATGATCATGGTCGAGAAGGTGAAATTCTCGGAGGGAATCACGTTGGTGTCGGTCGCCACGCCGGTGCCGCCGGTGCCGATATAACGCATTTGCGCGCGGCCGTATTTTGGATCGTAGTCAGCCTGGAACTTGAGTGCATTCCAGTCATATTTGCGGGTCGACAGGCGCGCCACGCGCGACTCCATCCACTCACCGAAGCTGGCACCTTCAGGTTGATCCCAGCTGCTTTTGACGTGGTTTTGTTCAGACATGTCGGTCATCTTGTTTCTCCTTGCTATGGATAGGAAAGGGGGTGATCAATTCATTACGAAGCCGCCATTGACGGCCATGACTTGTCCGGTATAAAAGCGCGACAAGTCGGACAGAGCAAACAAGACGGCACCACAGACATCTTCCGGCAACTGGTCGCGCTGGATGGCGCGGCGGTCGTAGTAAGTCTGATGGCGTGCCTTGGGGACGTACTCGGTGGCCTCCACCAGCGTCAGGCCAGGCGCCACCGCATTGACGGTGATGTTGTCGGCACCGAGTTCACGGGCCAGCGAACGGGTCATGCCAATGACTGCACTCTTGCTGGCGACATAGGCCAGTAAGTTCGGCGCACCCCACAAGGGGGTGTCCGACGACAGGTTGACGATGCTGCCGCGTCCTGATGCGCGCAATGCCGGCAGGCAGGCGTTGGTCATCAGCCAGGTGCCGCGCACATTGACATCCATGACCTGGTCCCACATGTCGATGCTCAATTGCTCGGAGGTCTTGCCGCCCGAGTTGGTGATGGCCGCATTATTGACCAGACCGTCGAGGCCGCCCAGCCACTCGATGGCAGCGGTGGTGCTGGCATCGATCGATTGCGGATCGGCCAGGTCAACAGTGAAACCGGCGACGTCGAGGCGACGTTTCTGTAGCTCGGCCACTGCCGCCTGCAAGCTCTCTTGCAGGATGTCGGCCATGGCCACTTTGGCACCGGCTGCGGCAGCTGCCTGGACAAAGGCCAGGCCGAGACCACGTGCGGCACCGGTAATGAGGATGCGACGGCCGGCCAGTAATGGATTGCTGGAACTCATGTTCAATTCGTCCTTAGACTGTACTGGTATGCACTTTTGGCAGGTAGTGCAAGACCTTGCGTTCGGCCCAGACCACGAATCCATAAGTGATGATGCCGATCAATGTCAGTGCACAAATAGCGACGAACACCGCGGCGGTATTACCCTGCCCTTCGCCATCGACCAGCAGATAGCCGAGACCTTCGTTGCCGCCCACCAGCTCGCCGACGGTGACGCCGATCACTGACAAAGTCGAGGCAATGCGCAAGCCCGAGAACAGGGCCGGCAAGGCAGAGCGCAACTCCACCAGATGGAAGATCTGCCAGCGGCCAGCATTGAGCGTGCGCACCAGATTGACCATGTCCGGGTCTACCGTGCGGATTGCTGACAGCACATTGATCATGATCGGGAAGAACACGATCAGCACCGCCACGATGATCTTGGGATAAACGGTGTAGCCGAGCCACATCACGAACAGCGGTGCGAACGCCACTTTCGGAGCAATCTGCAAGGCCAGAATGTAAGGCGACAGCATCGCTTCGGCACGTGGCGACAACCCCAGCACGACACCAACACCGAGACCCAGCAAGGCGCCGAACAGGAAGCCGAACACCACTTCCAGAGCGGTGATGCCAAAATGACGCAGCAGGTCGGCGCTGTTCCACATCACGACTGATTCCTGCACCACATGTGACAGGTTAGGCAGGATGTATTGCGGCATGCCCATCCAGCCCGGGCCCCATTGCCAGGCGGCCAGAAACAGCAGCAGCACGACCAGGCTGCCGCAAACTGTGCGAGTACGTTCGCTCAGCAGCGGACGCTTCGCCGTATTGGCGGGGCTGGCATAGCTTGCGGTGGTACTGGCGGTATCGGGCGTCTTCATAGGATTGACCGTGGTAGAGGTGTTCATTTATCGCGCTGTGCCAACAAATTGATTGGTGTAAAGCTCATTGACCGGGGTTGCCTTGTTCACGATGCCTTCGCTGACATAGAACTTCTGGACGTTTTCCATGCGGACCGGATCGATCTGGCCAAGGATTTTTTGATTGGCATAGACATACTTGCGATACATCTCGAAAGTGGCTTCGATGCTGGCTTCCTTGCCCTTGTAGGCAGGCAGTGCGGCGACATAGTCAAGCGCGGCAGCTTTCGGGTCTTTCATGATGTCCTGCATGCCGCGCAAGGTGGCACGCACCAGACGCTTCAACAGTTCCGGCTTGTTCTTGATGGTGTCGTCAGAGGCCAGAATCGCTTGCGCCATGCTCTTGAAACCGCTGTTGTCGAGCAATTCGACTTTGGCACCGGCATCGGTCGCGTTGACCACCCAGTCAGGCACACCGGCAAATGCTGAAGCCTTGCCAGCGGTGAACACTTGCCATACGCCGGCGGGACCGGCCGCTTGAATCTGCACATCGTTCTTGCCCAAGCCGACGGTACGCAAGCTACCGAGGAAGGCGTAATAAGTGGTGTCGGTGTACGACATCACGGTGACGGTCTTGCCTTTCAAGTCCTTGAGCGACTTGATGTTTTCGTTGGTGTTGGCAGCCACCATGGTGACCGAACCGGCACCCAGCACGGCGATGGCCTTGACCGGAATGCCGTTGGCGCGCACCACGATCGGAGTATCGCCAATGGCGCCGCCAATGATCGCATTGCCGGCACCGATTTGTTTGGCGACATCGACGCCGCCTTTGGCGACGACGAAGTTGATCTTCAGGTTTTCATCGGCGTAATAGCCTTTGTGCTGCGCCAGTACCCAAGGGGCAAAGGCCGGCGAATTTGGCGGTGCGGGCAACAGATAAGTAACTTCTTCCGGAGCGGCATGCGCCACGCCGGGGACCACTGCGGTAACGGCTGCGGCGCTCAAAACCAGTGTGCTGCAGAAAGAGGTGAGAAATTGTTTCATGCTGGCTTCACTCCTAATGTTCGGTAATTGGGTTGAATGTTCAAACGTGTGTGCGGCGATATTCAGTGCAGTTCTGTGGTTTCCTTGCCGACTTTCAGCAATTCCATCAAGCGTCCTTGCAGCGGGCCGATTTCCGGCAACTTGCGGCGTTCCAGTGGGTTGTCGCGATACGGCAGGTCGACCACGATTTCTTCGATGATGGTGCCAGGACGTTCACTCATGACCAGCAGGCGATCGGACAGCGCAATCGCTTCGACCAGATCGTGGGTGATGAACAAGGCTGTCTTTTTCTTTTCGTAGAGCATCTTGGCCAAGTCTTGCTGCAATACCATCTTGGTTTGCGCATCGAGGGCCGAAAATGGCTCGTCCATCAGCAACACTTGCGGGTCCACCGCCAGCGTGCGCGCCAGCGCAGCACGTTGGCGCATGCCGCCCGAGAGCTGGTATGGATAGTGCTCCTCAAAACCCTTGAGATGACACTTGGCCAGCAACTCGTCGGCCACGCGTCGGCGTTCAGCGGCACTGACGCCATCGATTTCGAGACCCAGCGAGACATTGGCGCGGATGTCGCGCCAAGGCATCAGCAAGTCCTTCTGCAACATGAATGCCACTTTGCGCACCGGTTTGGTCACCCGTTCGCCGCTGACCAGCACTTCGCCGTGGGTCGGCAGGTACAATCCGGCGCCCATGTTCAGCAAGGTACTCTTGCCGCATCCGGACGGACCAATGATGGAGACCACTTCGCCACTGCGAATCGACAGGTTGACGTTAGTGACCGCAGCACGGGCCTGGGAAGTCTGACGGTCGACGAAGCTTTTGCCGACGTTGCGAAATTCGATTTCGATCATGTTGCCTCTGGCTGGTTAATGTGTGCTCGGGCATTGCGGCCTCGGCACTTGTTACACGGCGCTTGCTGATGTCGCTGTAATACGACTTTTGCTCACTACAACCACCGCTTGTCTCATATATAAAACACTAGACCAAATATGAAGGATATTCACTGAAAATATAACAGATATTCGCCAAAAAGATAGTCTGTTTTGTTTCATAGGTGAGATAGTGGTTTATATAAGAACTATTTATTCATTTAAGCAAAACTTAGGCCAGGTAAAACCAGGTATTTTTGTCTCTTATTTCAGACAATGACTCACTAAAGAAACGCATTCATGTGCGGTAACGGTGCGAGCTGCACCAATTTCAGACCATGCAGCGCTCAGCGGCTTGGTTATAAGCCTTTTGTCTTGCGGATTTCCGCTTCTATTCCTGACTTTGCGCGGATCGGGCGCAGTTAGAATGTGATCGAGGATGGGTGACGTGTGGCTGCTGAAAACGCGACGCTAAAGGCGCTGTCCGAGAATTGACCAACTATTTTTATTGATCGTCATTGACGGTGGATTGCGACCTGCTCGTACTGCTGCACTGATGAAGGCGAGGGCTCCTGATGTTGACCCCCTTGCCGGCGATTGACTTGTATTCCGGAGGGGTAACATGAAACAGCGACATCTTGTTTATTGCATAGGCCTGCTCGGCGTGAGCTTATTGAGCGCCTGCACTAGCCCGGAACCCATGATCCCGGGCCCGACCAGCGTGCGGCCGGCTTATCCGGTGGCCAACATCGAAGGTAATGGCTCGATCTTCCACGTCAGCAGCGCGCAATTGTTTGAAGAGCCGACCAGACTCAATGTCGGTGACATCATCAAGATCGACATTTCCGAAACACTGACCGGCAGCAACAAGTCGACCACCACGGCAACGCGGGATACTTCGCTCAAGCAGGTCGGTCCTGGCACCGGTCCTAACTCTGCGCTGAGCGGTTTGCTGTCGTCGATCTTCAACCTCAATGCCACCGCTTCGGGCAGCGATTCGTTCAAGGGCTCGGGCCAGACTGACAATGCTAATACCATGACCGGCACGTTGATGGCCTCGGTCATCGAAGTATTGCCAAACGGAAATTTAATGGTGGCTGGTGAAAAACGCATCGGCATGAACAACTCCGTCAATGTCCTGCGCTTTTCGGGCGTGGTACGCACGCGCGATATTCGCGGCGGCTCCGTGGCCTCCAGCAATGTTGCCGATGCCCGACTGGAACAAGTCGGCGGTGGTGCCGTGGCCGACTCGGTCGGACAGACTCCCGCTCAGCAGTTCTTCCGCAGTTTGTTCACGTTCTGGTAACCAGAGGGTGGGCGCCATGCAAGTGGCGCTTGCAGTGGGCACGGCAGCGTTGGGCGTTTAGGCTATTGAGTTAAGTCTTCCCCTCGCTGCATCTTTTCTGTTCTTGGTTGCTGATGCTGTGTGTTCTTCGGACGCGCTAGCCGGGGGCGGGCTGGCAGCCGCTTACCTCAGTGTGTAGTTGACTCTTTGTGTTCTTCGGACTACCTAGCCGGGAGCGGCCCGGCAGCCGCTTACTTTTCTTGTCTCGCCAAGAAAAGCTAAGCAAAAGAAGGCGACCGCGCGATCCGGGCCCCTACGGGGTTCCCAGCGATGCGCCGCAGAAAATGGGAGGGTCGCAAACT
>JAMFSU010000065.1 GCA_026225475.1 Duganella sp. | reverse complement strand
GGGTGGGTCAGGCGGATGACGAAGCGACTCAACTCTCCCAGGGCTTCGTGACCGCTGAAGCTGACCACGCTGAGCGCTTGCGCCAGTACCCCGGCACGCTTGACTTCGAGGGTGTAGGCTGGCTGTAGGCTGGAGCAAATGGCTGCGACGATATCTTGGATAGACATGCGTTTCTTCCTGTACCATCAAAGAAATCGCACATTGAATCCCAAACCAACATCCATTATCAATCAGACATTACTGAAATTTAAGCATGAATTTTTAGCGCATCCGCAAAACTTGCTCGCAAATGACAACCTGATACGTACTACTCCAGCGAAATCAAGCCATGATGGATCGAAAATTTCACCAACCCCGGCACATCGCTGACACCGATTTTTTGCATCAAACGACTGCGATAGGTTTCGATGGATTTAGGCGACAACGACAGCATCGCTGCCACCTTGGCGCTGGAATGACCTTCGGCAACCAGTTGCAGGACTTCGCGCTCGCGCATGCTCAAGGCATCGAGCGGACCGGCGACCCGGCCTTCGATCAGATAGTCATCAACCACCGCATCCGCGATTTTCTGGCTCAAATAACGCTGCCCAGTTTGCACCGTGCGAATCGCATTGACCAGTTCTGAGCCTGCCGAGTTCTTTAGTAGATAGCCTCTGGCACCAGCGCGCAAGGCACGGAAGATATGTTCCTTGGTCGCATACATCGACAACATGATGATCTTTACCTTCGGCTGTGCGTCCTTGAGCAGCAACGCTGCTTCAATGCCATTCAGGTTGGGCATGGCGATGTCCATGATGACCACGTCGGGCTGCAATAGCGCCACGTCCTTCATGGCCTGGCGACCGTCACTGCCGGAGCCGACTACTTTGATGTCGCTGTGAATTTGCAGCATGACCGCCAGTGCATCGCGCACAATCGTATGGTCATCGGCAATATAAATACGGATAGGCTGAGTCATAGTTTCACCACCACTTCGATACAGGTTCCTCTACCGGGTGCAGAGTCAACTTTCAGGTTGCCGTCCAGGGCTTGTGCGCGCTCGCGCATCGACACCAGGCCCCAGGTCGGTTTTTGCTTTTGATCTCGATGCAGATTGGGCACAAAGCCGAGACCGTCATCAGTGATCGTCAGCGTGACCGATGCTTGCAGTATGTTGAGCATGACTTCGACATTGCTAGCGTGCGCATGCTTGGCGATATTGGTGATGGCACCCTGCGCAATGCGAAACAGTGCGATCTCCAGTTCCGGCTCCAGCCGGTCGGCAATGCCATATACATCGACTGCAAAACGGAAGTTGCACGGCTCGGCAAACAGTTCGCATTGCCAGCGCAAAGCTGCTTCCAGACCATAATCATCGAGTACCGGCGGACGCAGTTCGGCCATCAGGCGGCGCACTGCATCGGTGGTGTCGTCGAGCAGCACAATCGAATCTTTCAGGCGAGCTTCCATGCCGCCGGTATGTCCGGCTACCAGTTGCCCGCGCATGATGGTCATGTTGATACTCAAGGCCGCCAGCGCCGAACCGATAATGTCATGCAGCTCTTGCGCAAAGCGACGGCGCTCGGCCTCTTCCACGCGCGCCAGTTCGCGCGAGACATCGCGCAACTCCTGGGTCAGCGCCAGCAGGTTTTCTTCAGCGCGCTTGCGGTCGGTGATGTCGACATGCGAACCCTGCAACAATACCGGACGGCCATCGTCATCGATCACCGCCGTCGCGCGTGACAGTATCCAGCGAAAACTACCGTCGCGATGGCGCATCCGATATTCGCACTCCAGCGAATCCTTGGGTGCGGCAAGATAGGCATGGGTGGCCGCCATCGCCACCGCACGGTCATCGAGATGCAAGCGCGATTCCCACTCCTCCATGGTATTGCCGATTTCACGATCGGCATAACCGATCTGGCGTTTCCATTCGGGCGAGAAATAGAGTTGATCAGTGCGCAGGTTCCAGCTCCACAAGCCGGTATTGGAAGCGCTCACGGCCAGCTTCAACTGGCCCAGTGTGAACTCCAGTTGCGCCGTGCGCTTGAACATACGCCGTTCAAGTTCCAGATGGCGTTCTTCCAGTGCATGATGGCGATGCTCCAGCGCCGCTTCGGCAACCATCGTTTCGGTGATGTCCTTGAGGAAGGTGATCACGCCGACAAAGTGTTGATCCTCATTGAACAAAAGCGGGCTGGAACTGACTTCGAGCCAGCAGGCACTGCCATCCAGACGCGCCATGCGCATTCTGACATTGCGCACCGGCCGCAGCAAACGGGCCGCCTGCACCATCGGATAATCTTGTTCTTCAAAGCGTTCGCCGTCGCAGTTGGTAACGCCCTTGCGTTTGAACAGCTCCAGTAGATTGGTGAGGTCATCCTGGCCGCAGGCCAGCAACTTCTCGGCGCTACCATTGCAGGCGTAGACAACGCCCTCCTCATCCTGCATGACGATACCATCGGCAAAGGTTTTCAGCAGCGCCAGCAACAGGTCATCGCTGCTGAGTCGCTTGTCATTTGCCAGGTGGTCAATCAGATTGTTCATCATGTTGTTATCGATTTTTCTGCTTTGCTCCGCCATTGCTGATTTGCCCATAGACCAATGGCGGCAATCGGATCTGGCCCGATTACCGCAAGCTCGCCAACGTCAGCGTGATCAGTCGAGCAACAGTAACAACTCCCTGAGGGCAAGCAGCAGGCTAGGCGATCTCCAGCATACCAGCAGATGTCGCGCTTGTTGCTGGATTTTTGTGCAGCACACGCAGCAGCGACTTGACCAGATCGTCGGTGGCGAATTTGGTCACATAGCCATCGGCGCCGGCATTTTTAATATGTTCCTGGTTGGCCGCGCCCGACAATGAGGAGTGAATCAGCACCGGCAACACCGACAGCAACGGGTCGGTTTTAATCTTTCTGGTCAGCGTGAAGCCGTCCATCTCCGGCATTTCAATATCCGTCAGGACCAATGCCACTTGGTCGCGGATATCAGTCCCCGCCGCTTGTGCCTGCGCTGACCACGACTGCAAGGTTGACCACGCTTCCAGACCGGTCTTGACGATATGACATGGCAGGTCGAGCATCTCCATGCTGTGCTCGATCATGGCACGCGCCACCTTGGAGTCGTCAGCCGCCAGGATAACGGCGCCAGATGGCAACAGGTAGCGCAATGATTTTTCCGCAGCCATCGGCGGCGGCGCCTGTTTCGGCAGGCAGGTCGCCAGGATTTGCTCCACATCGAGCACCTGCACCAGTTTGCTGACGCCATCGGCCGATTCAATCTTGGCAATACTGCTGACAACATTGGCGTTGCTGCTGTGCTCGGCGCTCATGACCTGGCTCCAGTCGAGGCGCGCTATGTCCTCCACCGCCTCCACCGCAAACGCCTGTACGCTCTCGCCGTACTCGGTCACCAGCAGAATATTGAGCTGGTCCTTGGGACGGCTGCCAACGACTGCGGCCAAATCGATCACGGGAATGATCTGGCCGCGCAAGTTGATCATGCCCAGTACCGGCGGCTGAATGCCGATTGATTTGACGATGCGTGTCATTGGCACGATTTCACGGATCTTGAACACATTGATGCCGTAGAGCTGATCGGTGTTGGTGCCAACCATCTTGCCCAATCTGAACAGCAGCAGTTCAAACTTGTTGGTGCCGCTTAAATTGGTACGCTCTTCAATTTCCTTCTGAAACCCATCATCCATGTCTGCTCCGCCGGTTTGATCAAATTCTGGCGCTATCCATGACGATCAATCCTCCAGCCTGCGCTGGCGGCATCGTGCAGAACGGCACTACTTGAAGGCAATGACGAAATGATCGTGGCGCGGTTACTGCTCCTTGCCACACGCATTTCGTAAGCGCCTCTTAAAGCTCGGAATCGAAAGTCATATTTTGCGAAATGCTGTCAGCCCATTCAAAGGCTTCTTTTTGCACACTATAGAAAGCGTCGGCGCTCAATTGCAGGTTTTCCAGCATGGCGCTCAGGGTCGGCACACTGAACAGCGCCGGCTGTTCACTCAACTCCACCAGTTGCAACAGGCTGCCGTAAAAACCGGAGCGTGCCAGCAGCGCTTCCTGTATTTCGCTGGAGACACCGATCTGCTTGATGATATCGATCATCTCGACGTTGAACAGCGCATCGGTGAGCGACAGCACGCCCACCATGAAGGCGTTGTCGGATTTGCTAGAGCGGCGCGGATGGATTTTTTGCGCCAGCAATTCGCACATCTTGCCGCGCGTGGCCGCCACCACCATCAGTGGCGACGACGCGCCCGAACCGACATCGGGATTGGCATACAGCAGGATTTGCAGCCAGCGCTTGAGCTGGCTATCGCCGAGCACCATCAGCGCCTGCCCCAGCGAAGCGATATGCCTGCGAAAACCACATAACGGCGTATTCACCAGACGCAACAGCAACAGGCTCAGTGCCACGTCCTGCTTGATGAAGCGCACGATCTCGTAATTATTGGCGCCTTTGATCAGCAACGTCAGAATTTGCATCACCAGCACCGACGAGGCCTTCAGCTTGCGGCCTTTGAGCATGTCCGGCTTGGCGAAGTAATACCCCTGGTAATAGTCAAAACCATATTCCCGGCATTGCTTGAACATCTCGATGGTTTCGATTTTTTCACCGAGCAGCTTCTTGCCCTTTAACTTGAAGCTATTGGTCAACGCCTGGATTTGTTGCAGCGGTGTCGCCAGCACATCGATCTTGACGATGCCGATATAGGGCAACAACAGTTCGGTGCGATACGACTCCTGCACCACATCATCGATGGCAAAGACATAACCCGCCTCTGCCAGCATGGCGATACGCAGTATCAAGGCAGGTGTCAGTTCGACCGTCTCCAGGATTTCCAAAATCACATGCTCTTTGGGCAGCACAAAGATCACGTCATTCATCAAAATGGCGGCATCGACATTGACAAACGCCACCAGCGAACCGATGACATTATGCAAACCCAGTTCGACGGCACGCTCGATCACCGCGGCGGTCGCGCCCATGTCATCGATCACCGCAGCGCGATTGTCACCAGTCCCGCGAAACAGCAGCTCATAGCCAATCAACTCTTGCGCAATATTCAAGATAGGTTGGCGTGCGAGGAAAAAATCCTGCACCTCCCTATCTTCGACCCTGATATCCAATGCAGCGACAGCCATACTCGTCCCCTTCATGATGCGCGAACCCCTCCCGCACCGATCAATAGTGATAGCAAAGCAAAACAGAATTGTTTCTTTATTAATTTTCCGGCGGTACAAGCGCAGTGCACCCGGCATTTGCGCGTGCAGGAAAATGCACACGTCTGCAGAGAATATTTTCCATCAGGAAATTATTTCGCCGATCATAGCAACGTCATGCGCACTTGTATGTCGGGAAACCTTGATTCGCTACAGATAATCTTGGGCTGGTCTGCCACGTTGCCAAGCGGCGCAAGCAGATCAGACGATGCCTGCCTGACAACAGCCGAACCGCCCCCTTAACAAAAACTGACAATATACTGACAGCACAACGCAACAGTTGACGGCATCAATCCACCATCCAGAAACACGCCACGCGAATGCACAATATTTCCCAAACGCCTTATTGAAAAAGGATAAATGCAGGAAAAGCACACGCCTCACATGCTGCCAACAAGCCAGGCACCGGCCCAAAAAAAATCAATCCCGATAAGTAAATTAGAACAATGCCAGGCCTATAAGGCAACCATTTCCAGGCCAGACGCACAGATACTAGCGTCATCATTTACTGCGACAAATCCAACAGAATCAAATGCAGTCGCAGCTTGATGGCCAGTGCAGGCAAGAGAGACATTGTCTGCAGTTGATCTGGCCGTTGAAACATCGTCGCCACAGGTGTCCAGTTAATGGCAGGACCATCCTTGAGAAAGGAGCAATCAAGCAAGTGCATTAGTGCCGTGTCAGCGCCTGGGCGCCATTAGCACGGACACCGTTTGTGTTTATAAGTCAGCAATTCTGACCATGTGAGCGCTGGCGCTCTTCCCGAAGAAGAGCGTATTGCCGTTAAGGCTGGCGCTCCCCATTCATACTAAAAGAAAGAGACAGAACACCATGCAAGCGAACAACTCAGCAGCGCAAGCCCAACACGACGGCTGGAAAGACCGTAACCAATTGATCAAGACTGGCATCATCGCCGGCCTGACAGGCGGCGTCATTATCTGGATTTACGAAGCCCTGATCTGGGTCGGCGTACAGCATCTGATGCCGATGGCCGGCATTCCACGCAATGCCACCGGCCTGGTGTTTGGCAAGGAAGTGCAGGAATCGCTGGGTTTGCTGGCGTATTTCCTCGGCACTGCAATTCACTTCTGTTTCACCTTCGTCTGGGGCATCCTGTTTGCTGCAATCTGGCCCTACTTCCGTCGCAAAGGCTATGAAGCCACGCTGATCGCCTTGTTCTATGCTGTTGTGGCCTGGATCGCCATGCACGTTGCCATCATGATCGCCGGCGACAATCATCCCAATTACTACGACCCAGCCGTGATCATCGGCGGCATCATGTCGCATATTTTCTTTGCTGTGCCGCTGGCACTGGTGGTCAAGAAGCGTTTTGAACAACAATAAGAACTGAATACGAACATCCTCATTGCTGCGGCGACAGTCGCGGTGATGTTGCCGGGCGCTGGCTTCCAGCGCCCGGTTTTTTTTAAGCTGCACCGCACGCTCTCATACGCCGCCATACGGCGCTTGCTCAGCACTTCTCCTACATGCAAACCCGGTGTTTTCCGCTAGCCCGATACGTGTTTAAGGAGAAAAATCAATCACCTTGCCAATGTGCTGCTGCATCGCTGCAATGGCCGTAATCGCCATAATGGCTGTCCCCACCCTATAACAACAACCACATGATTCGACCCACTTGCTTGTCGCCGTTGCCGTCCCCGTCCTCGCCGCTTGCGAGGTTGGCATGACGTCCGCGCCCACTGCACCAGACCAGCGCGTCTGGACGCGCTGGTTGCTGCGCACGCTCGCGGCTGTGGCCGCAGTATTGCTGTTGTTGGCCATCGCACTACCGCTCAGCATCAGCCTGCTCGACTGGAACCGCGCACGTCCTGCCGTGAACCGGCAGGTGTCGGCATTGCTCGGCCGTGACTTCGCCATCCGTGGCGATTTGAACGTGCGCTGGCAACACGGCGACCACAATCAATCCGACTGGCGCCGCTATGTGCCGCAGGTGTTCATCAGCGCCACCGACATCCATCTGGCCAATCCTGACTGGAGCAGTGCGGGCACTGACATGGCCAGTGCCCGAAGCCTCACGTTAGCACTCCAACCGCTGGCGCTACTGACACGGCGCGTACTAATCTCCGAGCTGCAACTGCAAGCGCCGACCTTGGCCTTGGAGCGCCATGCAGATGGCCGCAAGTCCTGGCGCTTCGACCCGCGCAACGGCCCCTCGGCGTGGCGGGTTGACATCGAACGCATGGGCTTCAACGATGGTCAGCTGCGTTACCTCGATGGCATCATTGCGCTCGATCTGCAAGCCAAGGTAGTATCGGTCGCCGACGCCAGCAGCACCGCCAAAACGGATGTTGGCTTGCAATTCACGCTCGGCGGCAGCTACCGCAACACCCCCATCAGAGGTGCAGGCAGAGCGGGCAATGTCTTGCTGCTCAAGCGCGAAGATGGCATTTTTCCGATTCAGGCACACGCCCAGCTCGGCAGCAACAAACTCGCCATCGAAGGTAGCCTGACCGATCCGCTGGCATTGACCGGCATGGACGTCCAGCTCACCCTGGGCGGCGCCAGCATGGCTGACCTGTATGGCTTGACCGGCGTGTTATTGCCGGCGACGCCAGCCTACCTGACACGCGGCCGCCTGATCGGCAGCAAAGACACACAAGCCTGGAACTGGCGTTACGAAAACTTTACCGGCAATGTCGGCCAGAGCGACCTGGCCGGCACCCTCGACTACCTGCAACAAATCCCACAGAAAACACTGACGCGTCCGCTGCTGCGCGGCAACATCACTTCGCAACAACTGCGGCTGGCGGACCTGGGAGCATCGATCGGCGCCGACAGCAATGCCAGCAAGAAGGCGCGCGGCAAGGCCGAAGTCCAGCCCGACAACAAAACCTTGCCGGTAGAACAGTTCAATCCTGCCAAATGGGGCGCGCTCGACGCCGATGTCAGTTTCAAGGCCAAGAAACTGGTGCGCAGCGCCAAGGTGCCGCTGCAAGATGTAGTCGCCGATATCCACATGAAAGACAAGGTCCTGACACTGACGCCACTCAATTTCGGCATGGCAGGCGGCAACATCACCGCCAATCTGTCGCTAGACGGCCGCAGCAACCCGATCCACAGCCAGGCCAAACTGGTGGCACGCGGTATTCAGATACGCGAACTGTTCCCGACCCTGCAATCCATGCAGTCCAGTTTCGGCGAGCTCAATGGCGATGCTGCGTTGACCGGTCACGGCAATTCAGTGGCTGCGATGCTGGCCAGCGCCGATGGCGAACTGGGTGCGGTGGTGAGCCAGGGTTCCATCAGCCAGTTCATGCTGGAAGCGGCTGGCCTCAATGTCGCCAATGCCATCGTCGTCAAACTGTTTGGTGACAAACAAGTACACATGAACTGCATGATCAGCGATTTCAAGGTCACCAATGGCCGCGCCGATGTGCGCCGCTTCATCCTTGACACCGACGATACCCTGGTCAATATCACTGGCAACATCGACATCGCCAGCGAACAACTGAATCTGGACATCCGCCCCAGCAGCAAGGGCGTACGCATCATTTCACTGCGCACGCCGCTGTATGCCAAAGGCACTTTCAGCCATCCCGATGTTGGCCCCTACAAAGGACCGCTGGCCTTGAAAGCTGTCGCCGCCGTGGCGTTGGCGGCCATCGCGCCGGTCGCTGCGGTGCTGCCACTGGTCAAGCTGGGCACTGTCAAGGATACCGATTGTGCCGGTGCGCTGGCCAGCGTGCAACAAACCCGTGCCCATCCAAGTTCAGCGCCGACGGCAGCACCAGCCGCACCGGTCACTTCGGGTGAGCAGCAACAGACCCAACAGCAAAAAAAGTAAGCGAGGCAAGCATGACCGAACCCGGCCCAGAGCAGCGCCAAAGCAACACCGACAACGGCAAAGCCATTGCCGGACTCGCCGTGGCCGGTATAACGCTGACGGCCGCGCTGGGATGGTGGTGTGCGCGTCGCCGCAAGCAACCGGTCATCACCGATGTCACGCACGCGCCGACCGCTGAGCGCAGCAAGCCGGCACAAGCACACCAGCATCGACAGCGGGCACGACAACTCATGTCAGCCTTCAACACCGTGCTGCCACTGCTGCAAGCCTGGCAAAGAAATCAAGTGGCGCGCCGTGCGACAGCACCACAGGCGCCGCTGGATCGTTTGAAGGAGAGTGCCGCGTTAGGCTTGCTGCCGCCCAGCACGCCCGATGTCACCCCCGATCTCGGACCAGAAGCAGCGGTCGCACACCGTGTCGCCGTGATCCGCGCCGGCCCCTGGTATCAGCAGGTCTGGCAATTCACCAGTGCTGCCATCAATGCCTGGCTAGAAAATTTCGCCCCCAGCATGGGTGCCGCGATTGCGTATTACACGATTTTTTCGATTGCGCCGATACTGGTGATTGCCATCGCCATTGCCGGCATGCTGTTCGGCCAGGATGCGGCGCAAGGCGAGATCGTCGAGCAGATCCGCAGCATCGTCGGTACCGACGGGGCAATTGCGGTACAAGCGCTGCTGCGTTCGGTCAGCACCCGCTCGGATGGTGTCATCGCCACTGCGCTCAGTCTGATCACGCTGGCCATTGGCGCCACTGCCGTGTTCGCTGAACTGCAAAGCGCACTCGACCGCATCTGGCGTATTCCGGTAGCGGTGCGCTCACACGGTCTCTGGGGCTTGATCCGCACGCGCCTGCTGTCGTTCGGCCTGATCCTGGGACTCGGCTTCATGCTGATGGTGTCGCTGGTAGTCAGTGCCGCACTGGCAGCATTGGGAAAATGGTGGAGCGGCTGGTTCGAGGGTTGGGGCGTGATGATACAACTGCTCAACTTCCTGATTTCCTTTCTGGTGTTTACTGCCTTGTTCGCCGCCATCTACAAACTCATGCCACGCGTGAGCCTGTCCTGGCACGACGTACGCATCGGTGCGCTAGCCACGGCCGTGCTCTTCATCATCGGCAAATACCTGATCGGCATTTATCTCGGCAAGACCGGCATGAGTTCCGGCTTCGGCGCCGCCGGTTCGTTCGCGCTGCTGCTGGCCTGGATTTATTACTCGGCGCAAATCTTCCTGCTCGGCGCCGAATTCACCTGGATCTATGCCCACAATTATGGCTCGCGTCAGCGCTTGCGCGCACCACGTCCAGTCACACCAGCTTAAGCACGCCCCCACTGCTGCGCCACCTGCGCCAAGTCTTGCTTGGCTCGCACCAATGCTGCTTCGCGTTGTTCCGCTTCGGCAAACGTCAGCGGCTGGGCATCGACAAAATGCGGCTCTCGCACACCAATAAATCCAAACGCGGCGCGCAAGGAAGGCGTCAAACCATCCATGCCGGCCAGCGGCGAACCGGCACGCAAGTCAGCGCCGCGCGTCGTGATGAACAAGACCTTCTCGGCCGCCATCATGCCCTGATAACTGCCATCGGCGGCTTTGCGGTAAGTGACATCGGTACGCACGATATTGTCGATAAATGCCTTGAACACCGAAGGCATCGAAAAGTTATACATCGGCATCGCAAACACAAAGGCATCTGCCGCCAGTAACCTTGCGCACAGGGCATCTGATGCCTGCAGCGCCTGCTGCATGACTGGCGTGCGTTCGGCTTGCGGGGTATAAGTAGCGATGGTGAAGGCTTCGTCGACATGGGCCGGGGTTGCGGTGGTGAGGTCCAGGTAATCGATCTCCAGATCGGCCTGTTGCGCCTGCAACAAGTCAATGAAGTAACGCGACAAGGCGCGTGAATTGGACCATTCGCGTTTAGCGCTGGCATCAACGTGCAACAATTTCATGGTAGTTCCTAGTAATGGATAAGGGGTGTGTGAAAGCCTGGCTTCATTGCGTGCTGAGCGCAATCGGTTTGCCAAAACGCAGCGAGCTGGTCAGCAAGCCCTGCCGGAAATAAAACCGTTGTGCCAGCGCATTGGCCATGCCGGTGTCGAGTACCAGACGTGCACATTGCTGCTGCTGTGCCAGTGTACTCAAGGCATCGAGCAGACGTGCGCCGTAACTGCCGCCGCGCGCCGACGCCGTGGTCACCAGATCATCGACATAGAGAAACTTGCCGTACACCAGGTTCTCTTGCCAACGATAACCAGCCAGTGCCACGACCGCATCGTCCTGCCATGCCGCCAACAGGCGATAGTGTTGCATCGCCTGACGGCTAACGCGGGCGAGAAATTCATCCTCATCTTGCAAATGCGGTCGCAATTCCTGCATCACAGCGAAGCAGGCACGCAGGTCGGGTTCTGATTCGGCGTGCCGCAAGACCACTGTGTCGGCTGCCGTGCTGGATGAAATAGGCATGATTGGGATTTCCAGGTAAATGCGTCAGACGCAGAATCGGGACCGGGATCGGCCCCGAAAAGTAGTGAAGCCGGCAGCATCTTACGAAGTCGATGGCATAATGCACAGAGCCAAGAAATGACATTTTAACTAGGCCATCATTTCATCATGCCCATCCCAATGTTGCCGCCATCCGCATTACCGCCATTTCGCCCGCACAGTGGCGAGCCGATCTATCGCCAAATTTATGCACGCCTGCGCAACGCCATTGCCGAACAATTGTTGCGGCCGGGCGACCGGATTCCGGCGGCACGCGCGCTGGCACTGGAGCTGGGTGTGGCACGCGGCACCGTGGAAGCCGCCTATGCCTTGCTCAGCGCCGAAGGCTATGTCGAGACGCGCGCCCAGGCAGGCACCGTCGTCACGCAGCAATTGCCGCCGCTGCTGCCACCAAGCATCGTGCTTACCAACGCGACCGCCCCCTCGACGCTAGCGGCCATGCCAGCGACACAAGGACCGCTGCCATTTCAGATGGGCTTACCGGCACTGGATGCGTTTCCGCGCAAGCTATGGGCACGCCTGGCGGCGCGCTCAATCCGCGCCACCGGCCAAACCGACATGCTGTATCCACCGAGCGCCGGTCTGCCAGCCTTACGCACCGAAATCGCCACCTATCTGCAATTGTCACGCGGCGTCGCCTGCAGTCCTGAACAAGTGTTCGTCACCAGCAGCTACCGTGAAACCTTGCAATTGATTGCCGCCGCTGTGCTCACGCGTGGCGATCAGGTCTGGGTGGAAGATCCCGGTTATGCGCCGACGGCAGCTGTGCTGACACAAGCCGGCATGCTGCCGGTACCGGTGGCAGTCGACGATGAGGGCCTGCAGCTTGCACAAGCGGTGCAGACGGCACCGACTGCACGCGCGGTGGTGGTAACACCGGCGCATCAGAGTCCCCTGTGTGTGGCGCTGTCACTGCCGCGACGGCTGGCCTTGCTGGATTGGGCCGCACGTCACGATGGCTGGATCGTCGAAGATGACTATGACGGCGAATACCGCTATGTCGGTCGGCCGTTGCCAGCACTCAAGAGTCTCGATCATGCTGGCCGTGTGCTGTATGCCGGCACGTTCAGCAAGGTATTGTTCCCCGGTGTGCGACTAGCTTATCTGGTCGTGCCGCCGTCTCAGCTTGTGGTGTTTCAGCGGGCAGCACAGGCTTGCTTCAGCGGTGCGCCGCTGTTGACGCAACACATCGTCAGCGATTTCATCGGCGCTGGTCATTTCGCCCGGCACCTGCAGCGCATGCGCAAACTGTATGCCGAACGCCGCCTGCTGGTGACGCAAGCGCTGCAACAGGTGTTGGGCGACTATGTACAGATTCACCAGCCGCCGGGCGGCATGCATCTGATCCTGCACCTGCGCGGGCGCCGCTCGGACCGCGCTTTGGCGGCGCGCATGCGGGCCGACGGCATGGCCGTGCACGCGCTGTCGGAGCGCAGCGTGGCCCATCCGGTACGACCGGGGCTACTGCTCAGCTTCACCAACATCGCCACAGCAGAACTGGCAAACCAACTCGGCCAACGTATTCTGGCCTTGCTCAAATAAGCCTAACGCCACGCACCAACTTGGCGCAATGACAGTATTGCCCCTGCGCCAATCCCTTGATTTACCAGGCATGCAGACAATACCGGCATCGGCATGCCGCTTGCTTACAGTTGATTGACATCGATACCCTGCGCCAACCGCCTGGCATCGATTTGTCCTTGTTTTGTTCCAGCAGGCTTTTCAACTCGTCATCCGGGGGAAGTAATGAAATTAACGAAGTTAGCAGCATTTTTCTGCATCAGTCTGTCGGCAGCCATGCTCACACCAGCCCATGCGGACGCACTGGCCGACGTCATGAAGAGCGGTACCCTCAGGGTTGCAGTACCACAGGATTTCCCGCCTTATGGCTCGGTCACTGCCGACATGCAAATTCAGGGGCTCGATATTGATGTGGCCAAGATGGTCGCCAAGAGCCTGGGCGTCAAAGTGGTCCTGGTACCGGTAGCCAGCGCCAACCGTATTCCTTACCTGCAATCGAATCGCGTCGATCTGGTGATTTCGACACTGGGCCGCAACGCCGAGCGCGAAAAGGTCATGGATTTTTCGCAGCCTTATGCACCGTACAACAATAGCCTGTTCGGCGCCGCCGATATCAAGGTCAGCGGCCCGGCCGATCTGGCTAACCAGACCGTGGGTGTAGCGCGCGGTACTTTTGAAGATATCCTGCTGACCAAGTCAGTGCCAGCGAGCACCATCATCAAGCGTTACGAAGACAACAACACACTGATCTCGGCCTACACCTCGGGCCAGGTCAAGCTGATGGGTACCGGCGACTTCGTCGCCGTCACACTGGGCGAGCAAAACCCTGCCCGCAAACCCGTGTTCAAGTACATCATCCAGGAATCGCGTTGTGTGGTTGGCGTCAACAAGGGCGAAACAGCGTTGAACGCCAAGGTCAACGCTGTGCTGACCCAGGCCAAGAAGTCGGGCGAACTGAGCACTCTGGTGACCAAGTGGCTGCACGTGCCACTGCCTGAGAAGCTGGCCACTACGTTCGAATAAGTAGCGCCAGCAGCTTCGCATTACATCGACGTCGCCGAACGTGCCGCCTGTTCGTACAAGCCGGACAGGATGCGCAGGAAGCGCGCCAGCTCTTCCAGTTCAAAGCTTTCTGCATCATCCCCGGTCAGGCCGGACACCAGCAGCTGTTCACGAATCTCGTAATAGCGTTTGCACAGGTCCTGACCGGCTTCGTTGGTCGAATACAGCACTTCCTTGCCGCGTTTTTCGGTATTGACCAAGCCCAGCGACAACAGCTTCTTGAGCGAATAGTTGACCACATGAGTGTCTTCAATATTGAGAATGAAGGCAATGTCGGCCAGCTTCTTTTCGCGCGCGCGGTGGTTGATATGGTGCAGCACCAATACATCGGTGGCAGTCATATCCTTCATCCCGGCCGCCGAAATGCAACGCACCATCCAGCGACTGAAGGCATTGTTGGCGATGATCATGCCGAATTCGAATTCGCTCAATTCCTTGCTTCTCCCCGAGGCCAGATGCAACGACGATACGATTGGCACTTTGCTGCTGCCAGTGCTGTTACTGGTGCTATTGCCTGGTTGGGCAAACGTGGCTTTCAGGTTCTTCTTCTCGGTCGGCATGGCTGGAATCCCAAATCTCGGTAAGTGGTGTGGGCGCACGTGCATGCGCTGCCGATATTAAAACCCATTTTCAGGCACTTTGCGATGACTGCCTGCATCATCCCAGCAATCCACGCCGATCCGACCTCAGCAAAGACAATGGCGCGGGCTTTCCCGGCAGCATGTTGAGCGTCGGCGTGGCTGGCTCGCCGGCGTGCTCGATCTTGAACAACGAAACCGCCTGCCCCAGTGCCAGAGCCTGATCGTGCAAGGTTTGGGCGGCAGCGGCGGCTTGTTCCACCAGGGCAGAATTTTGCTGGGTCATCTCATCGATCTGCTCAATCGCCTGATTGACCTGGCCGATACCGGCACTTTGGGCATCACTGGCAATCGAGATTTCCGTCATGATGTCGGCTACTTGTTTAACGCTGCGCACGATGTCTTGCATGGTATTGCCAGCGCCATCGACTAGCGTGCTGCCGGCGTCGACTTTCTTGACCGAGTTCTGGATCAGCACGGCAATTTCCTTGGCGGCACCGGCGCTGCGTTGCGCCAGCGCACGTACTTCTGCCGCCACCACCGCAAAACCGCGCCCTTGTTCTCCGGCACGTGCCGCTTCCACGGCGGCGTTCAAGGCCAGGATATTGGTCTGAAATGCGATCCCATCGATCACGCTGATGATATCGACGATCTGGCGCGAACTGTCCTTGATGTCTTTCATGGTACTGACCACCTGCCCCACCACGACACCGCCCTGCAACGCCACCTGCGAAGCATTGATGACCAGCCGGTTGGCTTCACGCGCATTCTCGGCATTGTGATTGACGGCGTCGGTCAGTTCCATCATCGAGCTGGACGTCTCTTCCAGCGTGCTGGCCTGCAACTCGGTACGTGCCGACAGATTGATATTGCCGTCGGCGATTTCACGCGCCGCAATCGAGATCGCGTCGGAGCCGTCGCGCACCTGCGTGACCGCGCTGACCAAGCCATCGCGCATATGTTGCAAGGCCGCCAGCAGTTTGCCGGTTTCATCCTGGGCGCTGCTTTCCACACGCACTGACAAATCACCGCCCGCCACACGTTCGGCGATATTGATGGCCGCATGGAGTGGGCGCGTGATGCTGCGCATGACCGAATAACCGACCAACACCGCCAGCAAGGTCGCAATCGTGGCCATGCCGGTCATCAGCATACTGGCAGCGCCCGAAACGTGCTGTGCATCTTGTCCGGCCTGCACCATGTTATGGCCCTGGAATACGATCAAATTGTCGAGCGCCTTGAAATAAGCAGTCTGAAACGGTGCAATTTCCGGCAAGATCAAGTCACGTGCCTGCTCCACCTGGCCATCCTTGACAGCGGCCAGAAAACTACTGAGCACAGGCGCATAGTTGCTGCGTGCCAGATTGACTGCTGCCAGCATTTGCTTGCCGTCAGGCGACGTGGTTTCCTGAGTCAGGCGCTGCAACGTGGCGTCGATCACGCTGCCGGCATGGGCGATGGTGTCGAGCTCGCCATGGATTTCATCGACGGTGCTCATGAACAAGAGATTGCGCATGCTGCGCGCGGTTTCATCGAGCGCGCCCTTGACCGTGTTGGCCATGACCGTGCGCGGGTAAAATTCGTTGGAGATGTCGCGGATGCTGCCATTGATCTGTTGCAATCGATAGACGCCGATAACGGTCAGGCCGAGCATCAATAGAATCACGACACCAAAGCCGATGGCCAGCCGTTGGCCGATGTTGAGGCGCGTCAGTTTGATCATTTTGTTACCCCTTTCCTGTTTGTCATGGTTGTCATGCTTGCTGACCTGGCCGACAGTTTCCCTCAAGACGTGCTTCGAAACTGTCGGCAATCAGGCCGCCGGACGATGAACGACGCTATGCCTTTTCCAGGACCGCATAGCGCCGGGACGGTCCACTGTCCGGCGAATAAAGACGCTTAGAACGTGTGGCGAATACCGAGATTCCAGGCGCTGTTGCCGCTACCGGCTTCAATCGAGCTGCCGACCGTGTAAGGTGCACCATTCTTGTTGCTGATATGGGCATACATGGCATACAGATCGGTGCGCTTGGACAAGGCATAGCGATAGCCGGCTGCAATCTGGCTGGCATCCTGATTGGCGGTGGTCTTGTCATCCTTGCGGATGTAGGACGCCAGCAAAGTGTGCTGGGCACCCACCGGGACCGTCACACCAATGAGCATGTCGGTGCTGTTGGTAGAAGCGGCAATAGCGCTGGTGCCGTAAGGATTGACGGTATTGCGCAACGGCGAACTGTTGAGCCCCTTGTTGACGCCATAGGCTGCATGCAGCTTGAACGGACCAAAATTGTAGACTGCACCCAGCAAGGTGCTGCGGCCGGTGCCGGTCTGCGTGGTGGTGGTGTCGTTGTTGCGCACATGCACGCCCAGACGCACGTTCAATGGGCCATTGTTATAACCGATAGCACCACCGAGCTGGCTGGATGCGGCCGTGCTGCCAGCGGTTTCGCCGAAGCCGTAAGCCAGTTCACCGCTGACGCCGCCGATCACTGGCGACGCGTATTTGACGGTATTGTCCATACGGCTGGCACCGTTGCCGGTATTAGGCATCAGGTTGGCAGCATCGCCCGCATAACCGGTACCGAATGGATCAACCATGGTCAGCACCAGATATTGCGGCGTGTACTGACGGCCGGCCGTGACAGTACCGAAGCCACCGTTCAAGCCGACATAGCTTTGACGACCAAACAACAAACCACCTTGACCGAGCGCGCCGGTGTCGTTCTGAAAACCGCTTTCCAGCAGGAACAGTGCCGACATGCCGCCGCCAAGATCTTCATTGCCCTTAAAGCCGATGCGCGAACCGCCGCTGATACCGCTGGTCAGCTTGGTGACATGCCCGCCGCTGCCGCCGCTTTCACCGACCAGGCCGGTGTCAATCAAACCATAAATGGTCACCGACGATTGCGCCATGACCGGTGCTGCCTGCATACCGGCGACAAGTGCGAAGGCTGCTGCTGCCAAGACTTTCTGTTTCATTGTGATTCCCCGTTGAGTGGATAGGTAATGGAAATGCCTGAATTGCAAAACTGCAAAAATGACGTAGAGCCCAGTGTTGTGCGCCCTCCCCTAGCCTCTTACGCCACGCTGCTCTTGGCCGGCGACAAGACCAAGGCGCGTTGGCCTTGTCGCCGGCAAAGAGAACTACTGGACCGCCAGCTGCGATGCTGCCGGTCGCGATGCGATGTCAGGTCTGCATGGTCGGCACCGGCTGCGGCCAGTGCATCTGGTCGCTGGTGAATTCATGCAGAAAACTGAAATGCGGATTGCTGTCCGCCGTCAATCTGAATGCCGCATCCAGCACCCGCGGCGGCAACCACGGATAGGGCAAAAATGCTTGCAAGGTGGTGAGTAAATCACCGCCGACATCAGCCACCAGCATCATGTGATCGATGCGGATATGCATTTCGCTGACGCGCCATTGGCGCCCATGCGGCACCAGTTGCCAGTGGTAATAGCCGCGCCCGATACGCAGCGATGCCGTGGCGTGCTCACGCATGATCACCAGCCATGGCAGATAAGCAATGCGTGCTTTAATCACCGGCAAGCTGTCGCAAACGTAATAGGTGCGACATTGCGTGAAGCGCGTGGCAAAGTCCGTCACTAGCGTCTGCGCAATCCCGTCGGCCCCGACCACCAGCGGCGGAAACGCCACTGCGCTGGCAGCCGTCGAAATACTCAACACCGCATTGGCTTGGTAAATATCGTAGATCAGTGATGGATGGCATTTGTCTTTTGCATAGACGTACGCCTCCAGCAACGATTTATGCGTCAACATAAAATCATCCTTGGTTAGTGACGGAATATTCCGTCGCGAGGGAGTGGCAGCGCCGGCCGGCGCGGTGCTATTCGTTCAGGCGATCCGTGACAAACATCTTGCCCGGCGCATGGGTAATGCAAAACGGCAGCTTGCTCATTTCAGCGACATACTGTGGTGTCACGCCGCAAGCCCAGAACACCGGCAGTTCGTCGTCCATGATCGCGACCGCATCGCCGAAATCGGGCCGCATCAGGTCGGCGATACCAATCACCTGTGGATTGCCGATATGCACCGGTGCGCCATGCACCTGCGGCAAACGCGCCGTGATCTCGACCGCGCGCGCCACATCGCGGCTCTTGACCGGACGCATGCTGACCACGGCATTGCCACTGAAGCGCCCGGCCGGCACGCACGGCAGCGTGGTCTTGTACATGGCGACATTGCGCTGCTGCTCAATATGGCGCAATGCAATACCACCGGCCACCAGCGCACTTTCGAACGAAAAACTGCAACCGATCAAAAAGCTGACTAGATCATCGCGCCAGAACTCGCTGATGTCGGTGACTTCGCGCACCAGCACGCCGTGTTCAAAAATGCGATAGCCCGGTAGGTCGCTACGCAGATCGGCCTGCTCGGCACTGCGCGGCGCAAACCGGCCCGGCTCCAGCACCTCCACCAGCGGACAGGGCTTGGGGTTGCGCTGGCAAAACAGCAGGAAATCAAATGCGTATTCCTGCGGCACGATCATCAAATTGGCCTGCACATGATTGTCGGCATAGCCAGCAGTCGGGCCGTCAAAAGTGCCGCTGCGGCACATGGCGCGCAGTTCGGCGGCGGACAGATCCGTTTCGTTCGAAAGCAGCATGTTCATCTCACAAGCCTCCCAGGTAAGCCTTCTTGATGTCTTCGTTGTGCAGCAATTCGTCGCCGGTGCCCTGCATGACAATGCGTCCGGTCTGGATTACATAGCCGTAATGGGCAATCGCCAGCGCCTTGTGCAGGTTTTGTTCGACCAGCAGAATCGACACGCCCCTCTGGTTCACTTGCTGGATCGTATCGAGCACCTTGGTGACGAATTTTGGCGCGATGCCCCACGACGGTTCATCAAGCAGCAGCAAGCGTGGCTTGGCCATCAGGCCACGGGCAATCGCCAGCATTTGCTGCTCACCGCCGCTCATGGTGCCGGCCAACTGGTGGCGGCGCTCCTTGAGAATCGGAAAAGTGGTAAACATCTCGTCGACCGAGGCTGCCACTTCCTGCTTGTCGCGACGGGTGTACGCACCCAGCTCCAGATTGCGCTGCACAGTCAGGCGGCCGAACAGGCGGCGGCCTTCCGGCACCAACGATAGACCCAGGCCGACGCGGTCGAACGCCGGCACCTTGCCAATATCGGTGTTGTCGAACACGATGCTGCCGTGGTCCACCTTGTTGAGGCCAGCGATGGCGCGCAAGGTAGTCGATTTGCCGTTACCATTGCCACCCACCAGCGCCACCAGACTGCCCGGCTTGACGTCGATATCGACCTTGGACAAGGCCAGCACGCCGTCATAGCTGGCGCGCAGATTTCTCACTTGCAGCATCATTCATCTCCCAGGTAGGCGGCGATCACATGCGGATCGTTCGATACATCGTGTGGCGAGCCGTCGGCGATCTTCTTGCCATAATCGAGCACCACGATCTGATTGGCGATCGGCATGATGCCTTCCAGCACGTGCTCGACGATCAGACAGGAAATGCCCTGGTCGCGGATCTTCAGCACCACCTCGACGGTTTCGCGCACTTCGGTCGGATTGAGACCGGCCATCACTTCATCCATCAACAGCAGCTTGGGTTGCACGGCCAGCGCACGCGCTACCGCCAGGCGACGCTGTTCGCTGATGGTCATGCTGCCGGCCGGCTTGTCGGCAAAATGGCCGAGGTTGACGAAATCGAGCAGCTCTTGCGCCGTGCGGCGTGCCGCGGCAACACCACGTTGTTTGAGGAAGGTGCCGACCATGACGTTTTCCAGCGCGCTCATGCTGGTGAAGGTACGCGCCACCTGAAAGGTTCGGGCAATGCCAACGCGGGCGCACTGTTCCGGTGTCATGCCGGAAATCTTCACGTCTTCCAGCCATATGTCGCCGGTCGTCGGCGGTGAATAACCGGCAATGCAGTTAAACATGGTGGTCTTGCCGGCGCCGTTGGGACCGATCAGGCCGACGATTTCACCGGCCTGGACGGTAAAGGAAATATCCTGGTTGGCGGTCAGGCCGCCGAATTTCTTGTAAACGTTTTCTACGCGCAGCAAACTCATTTGACCACCTCCTGGGCGCTGATGGCGGCTTGCGCCTTGCCTGCCTTGCGGCGTGCAATCTTGCTCTTGATATAGCCGAGAATGCCGTTCGGGTAATACACCGCGATCACGATGATCAAGGCGGCGTAGATGATCAGGTCAGTACCGCGCCCACTGCCGCCAAACATCGTGCGGGTGCCTTCTTCAATCGCAGTCAGCAGGCCGGCACCAACCAGCGGCCCGAACAAGGTACCGATGCCGCCGAGGATGGAAACCAGCGCCATCTTGATCGACAAGCCGGTGCCGAGCACCGAACCCGGATCAATGTACAACTCTTTCTGCGCATACAGACTGCCGCCCATGGCGGTGAAGAAGCTGCTCACCGCAAACGCGATCTGCTTGTACTTGGACAGACTGACGCCAAGGCTGCGCGCGGCATCCGGTTCATCCTTGATGGCCCGGAAGTAGTAGCCCAGATAGCTGCGTTCGATCGCGAAATTGGCCAGCATGGTCAACAGCAGCAGACCAAGCGCAATGTAGTAGTAAGGCGCCTTGTCATCGAAAATCATGTTGGCCCAGCCGCTCTCGTTCATCGGGATGGTCAGACCCACGGCGGCACCGGCGAAGTCCCAGTTGGTGAACACAATCTGGATGATTTCTGCGACGGCAATCGTGGCCATGGCGAAGTAATGGCCCTTGAGCCGGAAGCAGGACCAGCCGACCGGCAAACTGACCAGCGCCGCAATCACGCCACCGGCCAGCATGGCAAACCAGGGATTGATGCCGAACAGCGAAAACAGGATCGTCGAGGTATAAGCGCCAATGCCATAGAAGGCTGCATGACCGAGCGACACCTGACCGGCGTAACCGCCGACGATGTTCCAGGACACGCCGATCTGTGCCGCCATCAACATCAAAATCGCCAGATTTTGATGGCTCGGGCTGGTCACAATCAGTGGCAAGGCCAGCGCCACCAGCAGCAGCGCCAGCAACAACACGGTGCGCCTGGTTGGTCGGGCCGCCCCCAAGGGCACGGGCAGCGACGACGGTAGACTGTCAATATTTTTAAGCATGGAATTCCTCTTGATTAAATGACGTCGGCATCAGGCTTTGCCGAGCAAACCCTGGGGACGGAACATCAGCACCGTGAGGAACAGCACCAGCACGATCGCCATCTTGTATTGCGGCCCCAGGAAGAAGCCGCCCATCACTTCGATCACGCCGACCAGCACACCGGCAATCAGGGCACCAACGACACTGCCGAAACCACCCAGGTTGACCACCACAAATGCGATCAGGATGAAATTGGCGCCGACTTCCGGAAAGATAGGAAAGAAGGTCGATAACAACGCCCCCGCCACACCGGCACAGGCCGCACCAACGCCCCAGGCCAATGCGAACATCTTTTGCGAATCGATACCCATCAGTTGCGCCGCTTCCTTGTCGGCGGCAGTCGCTTCCAGCGCTGCGCCCAAACGGGTGCGGGTCAGGAACAGGTAGATCACGGCAGTGACGATGATGGCACCGAGACCAGCGGTCAATTGCGGTTCACCGATCTGAATCCCTGCCAGCGACACCTGGCCACTGACCAGCGAGTTTTCGATGGTGCGGAAGTCGGCTTTCCAAAAAAATTGGGCGATGCCGCGAAACAAAATCATCAGGCCGAACGTGGTGAAGATTTGCGACACCATCGGCGCGTTGGTGATCTTGCGAATCACCAGCTTGTACAGCAAGGTACCGAGGCCGAACAGGAACAAGGCCGTCAGCGGCAAGGTAAAGATCGGATCAAGCGCATATAAGGTAAATAGCCAGAAGCTGGAGTACATACCGAACATCAGGAATTCGCCATGCGAGAAGTTGACGATGTCCATGACACCGAAAATCAAGGTCAAACCGATCGCCACCAGCGCATAGATCAATCCGATCAACAAGCCAGATGCCAGCGTCTGCACCAAAATAGAAAAAGTCATGCATATCTCCTTTGCCAACCACTTACGTCCCGCAAGTGGCAAGCGCCATAAAAAACTGAATCAAGCTGAGCCGTATTGCCAAATCCAAAGTGCCAGCGCTGCGGCAGTGTTGTTCTTGTTGCTGCCGCAGCGCGCTCCACGCCACTGTTATTTACGTTGATCCCACTTCGGCATCGGCCAGACGATGTCGCGGGTTGCCATGTCGAACGGCCACACGGTGTAGTACTTGCCGTTGATGATTTGCAGCAGGATGCCGGAGGCATTGACGTTCTGGCCATGCTCGTCGAACTTGATACCCTTCCACGGCATGATCAGCTTGTTGCCGGGAATATTGGTTTCCGACAGTGCCTTGCGGATGGCTTCAGGATCGGTCGAGCCGGCGCGGTTGATGGCGTCTGCCAGTGTCATCAGACCGGTGAAGGTACGTGATGAATTACCGGTGAAGTTGATCTTGAAACGCGCATTGAACAGGTCGTTGACTTGCTTGATCAAGGGATTCTTGGCGGCCAGATCGAGCGACCAGACGTCGCGGGTAATGATGTAATCCGCATCCTTGCCCATGGTCTTGACGAACTCGGTATCAATGAAACCAGCATCGTTGGCAAGGATCATGTCCGGCGTAAAACCCAGTTCCTTATAGGTCTTCATCGACAGAATGGCATCGCCCAGATAGGACGATTGCAACACCACCTGTGGCGCGGCCGCCTTGAGTAACTGCACCTCAGAGGTGAGCTGGGTACTCTTGGCCGGGTACACAATGGTCTTGGTCAGATCGTAGCCGCGTTCCTTCGACAGACGGGTTTCCAGCTTGGTGGTTTCATTGCCCCACAAGGTGTTTTCATTGAACGCGCCGAGCTTGCTGATCTTGATGCCCTTCTTGGCTTCCAGCTCCTTGAAGAAATCATAGAAGTTGGTCACGAACAGATCGTCATGCGCCGTGGTGCGGAAAAACCACTTGAAGCCGCGCTGTGTCAGCGAGGCCGACGACGATTCCGGATTCAGGTAAGGCACCTTGTAACGTTCTGCCACCTGACTGGTGGTCGCGGTGACGTTGCTGAAATAGGCACCGACCACAGCCACCACTTTTTCTTGTGTGATCAAGCGTTCGGCTTCGGTGGCACCGACTTGCGGGTTGCCTTGCGAATCGGCAAACACCAGCTTGATCTTGGCGCCCTTCAGATTAGGCAAGCCGCCACCGGCCGAGAACGGCAAATTGGGGACACCCTTGGCACCGTTATTGATAATGTCGGCGGCCAGTTCCAGCGCATCCTTCATCTCAGCGCCGGTCGATGCTGCCGCACCGCTCAAGGGATAAATGACACCGATCTTGATTTCCTGTTGCTGCGCCTGTGCTGAATAGGCCGCCATACAGAAAGTGACAGCCAGTCCGGCTTGTGCCACGCGTTTGAAGAGTTGACCTGAGACGATACCTAACATGATGTGACGCTCCTTGTTGTAGTGATCCATGACATCCAAAAATGACCGCGCCGCCGGCCCACCCCGTGGCGACTATCCAAATCGCAAGCCGAGTTGATCCACTCCAGACCATTGAAGGGACTGGACTGCACCGCCTGTTTGCCATCGATGTGACACGACCTCCCGTGAGAGATGACGCGACCTGCGTTGGCGCACTATGACGGCGTGACTGGTATTGCGATCGTGTTGCTGATGTTGCTGCTGCTGATACGACTTATCGACTGCCTATTTCAGAATCCATCGCTACATGACGATGAAACAGCGCCGTTGCTGACTGCGCATGGCTGTTCATCGCCCCTTTCTAGTTTTTCTTTCATTTTTATCTCCTTCATTTTTTTGTTGAATCCTATATGTTTCGTCGATAATATGTCAATAAATTATTAATATTTAAAAAAATAAATGATCACCAAATCATTAACGTTTTACTAGCAAATCGCGTGCCTGATTTTCAAAGCGATCGCCCTATCAGGCGAAAACCCATATAAACAAAGGATTTACAGGGAAACCTAGCAGCCGTCGCGGCATTTCCCGAATGATGCACTTTGCGCTGTTCCGCACGCTTTATGTGCAAAGTGTCGATAATTCATCAATAAAGATGCACCTTAATGAGAAAGGCAATGCACCATGAATCAAGAGCAGACCATCCTCGGTGAACAACGCTGGCAATTCTGGATCGATCGCGGCGGCACCTTCACCGATATCGTCGCGCGCCGTCCCGACGGCACGCTGTTGACACACAAGCTGTTGTCGGAAAATCCCGAACAATACAAAGATGCGGCAGTCGCCGGCATCAAGCGCCTGCTCGGCTTGCAAGCCGATCAGCGGATTTCGCCGCAACAGGTGGAAGCAGTCAAAATGGGCACCACGGTGGCCACCAATGCCCTACTCGAACGCAAGGGCGATCCCACCGTACTCTTGATTACCAAAGGTTTTCGCGATGCCTTGCGCATTGCCTATCAAAACCGGCCGCGCCTGTTTGACCGCAACATCGTGCTGCCGGAACTGCTGTTCGAACGTGTCGTGGAAGTCGACGAACGCATCGGCGCGCATGGCGAACTGGTGCAACCGCTCGATACGCTATCGGTGCGTCAGCAACTGGCGGCGCTGCATGCCGACGGCTATCGCTCGGTAGCCATCGTCTTGATGCACGGCTACCGCTATACCGCACATGAGGAGAAACTGGCCGAGATCGCCAATGAACTGGGATTTAGCCAGGTGTCGGTGTCGCACCAGGTCAGTCCGATGATGAAGCTGGTCTCGCGCGGCGACACAACGGTGGTCGATGCGTATCTGTCACCCATCCTGCGCCGCTATGTAGACCAGGTTGCCGGTGAAATGGATGGCGTGCGCCTGCTGTTCATGCAAAGCAATGGCGGCTTGACCGATGCCCATCGTTTCCAGGGCAAGGATTCGATCCTGTCCGGCCCGGCTGGCGGAATTGTCGGCATGGTGCGCACCGCCGAAACGGCGGGCTTCGACAAGATCATCGGTTTCGACATGGGCGGCACCTCCACTGATGTCTCGCACTATGCCGGTGAATTCGAGCGCGAGTTCGAAACCCAGGTGGCCGGTGTGCGCATGCGTGCGCCGATGATGAGCATCCATACCGTGGCCGCCGGTGGCGGTTCCATCTTGCATTTCGATGGCAGCCGCTACCGCGTCGGCCCCGACAGTGCCGGTGCCAATCCCGGCCCCGCCAGTTACCGGCGCGGTGGTCAATTGGCGGTGACCGACTGCAATGTCATGCTGGGCAAGATCCAGCCGGCTTATTTCCCCAAGGTGTTCGGGCCCGCTGCCGACGAGGCCTTGGACCATGACGCTGTTTTGCAAAAATTCACCGCCATGGCCGAGCGTATTTATCAGGAAACCGGCAATCGCCGCACACCGGAAGAAGTGGCCGAAGGCTTCATCGAAATCGCGGTCGGCAATATGGCCAATGCGATCAAGTTTATTTCCGTGCAACGCGGCCACGATGTGACCGATTACACGCTCACCACCTTCGGTGGCGCCGGTGGCCAGCATGCTTGTCTGGTGGCCGATGCATTGGGAATGACGCGGGTCTTCGCCCATCCGTTTGCTGGCGTGCTGTCGGCCTACGGCATGGGTCTGGCGGATCAGACTGCGATGCGTGAGCAGGCCATGGAACTGGAACTCAATGCCGAGTCCAGCACGGCGCTGCAAGCGCAGTTACAGGCATTAGCGCAACAAGCTGCCGACGATTTGCTGGCACAAGGCGTCAATGCCGAGCGCATCGATGTGCTCAAGCGCGTGCACCTACGCTACGACGGCACCGATTCGGTGATCGTAGTGGCCTTCGCGACGATTGCCGAGATGGTGGCGCAATTCGAGGTCGCTTACAAAAAACGGTATTCGTTCCTGATGCCGGACAAGAGCATGGTGATCGAAGCGATTTCGGTTGAAGCCATCGGCATGTCCAACGACCGTGAAGAAAAGAGCGTGATGCTGGCGCCGCGCAGCGGCCCGTTACAACCAGCCGAAACGGTGCAACTGTTCTCGGGCGGGCAATGGCATGCGACGGCGCTGTACCGGCGCGACGACATGCGCCCCGGCGATGTCGTGCATGGCCCAGCCATCATTGCGGAAAAGAATGCCACCAACATTGTCGAACCTGGCTGGCTGGCCGAAGTAACGCCGAAAGACCACCTGCTGATGCAACGCTATCTGGCGCGCCGTCAACGCCAGGCGCTCGGCACCAGTGCCGATCCGGTGATGCTGGAAGTGTTCAACAATCTATTCATGAGCATTGCCGAACAGATGGGCCTGCGGCTGCAAAACACGGCGTTCTCGGTCAACATCAAAGAGCGTCTCGATTTCTCGTGCGCGCTGTTCGATGCCGACGGCAACCTCATCGCCAATGCCCCGCATATCCCGGTGCATCTGGGTTCGATGGGCGAAAGCATTCGTACCATCATGCGCGAAAACGCTGGCAAGATGCAGCCCGGCGACGTGTTCATGCTCAACGACCCCTACCATGGCGGCACCCACTTGCCAGACATCACCGTCATCACACCGGCCTTTGACAAGCAAGGCAAGGACATTCTGTTCTATGTCGGTTCGCGTGGTCACCATTCCGACATCGGCGGCATCACGCCCGGATCGATGCCGGCCAACAGCACCGTGGTGGAGCAGGAAGGCATCCTCATCAACAACTTCCAACTGGTGCGCGCTGGCCGCTTCCTGGAACAGGAGACGGTCGCGCTGCTCGGCTCCGGTCCTTATCCGGCACGCAATATCCCGCAAAATCTGGCCGATTTGCAGGCGCAGATTGCCGCCAACCAGAAAGGTGTGGAGGAATTACTGAAGATGGTCGATCACTTCAGTCTGGAAGTGGTGCAGGCCTATATGGGCCATGTGCAGGACAACGCCGAAGAAGCAGTACGGCGCGTGATCACGGCGCTCAAGGACAGCAGCTACACCTATCGGCTCGACAATGGCGCAGTCATCGAGGTGGCCATTCGCGTCAATCATGCGGCGCGCACGGCCGACATTGATTTCACCGGTAGCTCGGCGCAGTTGAACAACAACTTCAATGCACCCAGCGCAATCTGCATGGCGGCGGTGTTGTACGTATTCCGTACGCTGGTCGATGATGAAATCCCGCTCAATGCCGGCTGCCTGAAACCGCTCAATGTGATCATCCCGGAAGGCTCCATGCTCAATCCGCGTTATCCGGCGGCGGTGGTATCGGGCAATGTCGAGACCTCCAGCTGCATCACCAATGCCTTGTATGGCGCATTGGGCATGCTGGCCTCGGCACCCGGCACGATGAACAACTTCACCTTCGGCAACGGCGAACATCAGTATTACGAAACCATCTCCGGCGGCTCGGGTGCCGGTCCTGGTTTCCACGGTACCGATGTGGTGCAGACACATATGACCAACTCGCGCCTGACCGATCCGGAAATTCTCGAATGGCGTTATCCGGTGCGACTGGAAAGCTATGAAATCCGTCCCGACTCCGGTGGCGCCGGGCAGTGGCATGGCGGCAATGGTGGTGTGCGCAAGATTCGTTTCCTGGAACCGATGACGGCGTCGATTTTATCCAATAACCGCATCGTGCCACCGTTTGGCGCAGCCGGTGGCGAACCCGGCCAGTGCGGGCGCAATCTGGTCATCCGTCAGGATGGCAGCCAGGAAGACCTAGGCTTTGTCGCCAGTACCGACATGCAGACCGGCGATGTGTTCGTGATTGCCACGCCGGGCGGTGGCGGCTACGGCAAGTCGCAATAAGCGGCGTCAATTATTGATTGTGGTAGTACCGTGTCCCTTTGCGGTATCCCTGTCGTGGCAACACGGTGGGGATACCGTTTTTTTATGGGCAAGCTCAGTAAGGTCCGCGAATCGCAGCATGGATCTTGTCACGATACAAGGCCGCCAGACGACCGTGCAATTCAGCCGGCAAGGCTGGCAAGCTCGCCGCTGCTGCATTGGACAAGACCTGCGCTGGCGAACTGGCACCCGGAATCACCACCGACACCGCCGGATGATCGAGAATCCAGCGCAAGGCCATCTGTGCCATATTCATGCCTGCCGGCAGCATGGCCGCAATCTCTTGCGCCAGCGCTACCCCGGTCGCGAACTCCAGACCGGCGAAGGTTTCACCGACATTGAATTGCTGGCCATCGCGATTGAAATGGCGGTGATCATCGGCCTTGAAGACGGTGTCCTGCGTCATCTTGCCACTCAACAGACCGCTCGCCAACGGCAGCCGCACAATGATGCCGACGCCCTTTTCCTGCGCCTGTGGCAGCAATGTCGCCAACGGCTTCTGGCGGAAGATGTTGAAGATGATTTGCAACGACGTCATGCCTTCTTGTTGCAGGCACAGCAAACCTTCTTCGACCGTTTCCACACTGGCGCCGAAGCGGCTGATCAAGCCTTCGTCGCGCAATTCACGCAACCAGTCAAAAATCCGGCCATCCTTGAGCACGGCAAGCGGCACGCAATGCAATTGGGTCAGATCCAGCTGCTCGACGCCGAGTCGCTCCAGCGAACGCAGCGTCGCACTGCGTACAGCATCGCGGCTATAACCATCGGGATAAATTGCACCGCGACCGAGCTTGGTCGCCACGGTCAGGTCTTTATGGCTACTAAGAAACTGGCCGATCGAACGTTCGCTGGCGCCATCGCCATAGACGTCGGCCGTATCAATGAAACGCACGCCCGATTGATAGGCCTGGGTCAAGGTTTGTTGCGCTATCGCATTATCCCAATGATCACCCCAGCCACCGCCGAGCTGCCAGCAACCGAGGCCAATTTCCGGGACGGTCAGACCGTCAGCGGCAAGTTTGCGTGTATGCATGGGATTCCTTTTCGAGCAGATTAATGGGCAGAAATGCCGTCACGGCATTGGGGCCGTTATCTTAATGCGCGTGGCGCCCTGCTACCAATGAATTATTGACCGCCAGTCATGCCGGTTTCAGCATCGCTTACCGATAAATCGTGCGCCCATGAAAAAGGCCGGTGATTTTCTTGGTTTTCTTGGTTTTCTTGGTTGCTGATGCTGTGTTTTCTTCGGACAACCTAGCCGGGGGCGGCCCGGCAGCCGCTCACTTTCTTTGGTCTCGCCCAAAGATAAGTAAGCAAAGAAAGGCGACCGCTACTACGTCGCCCCTGCGGGGTTCCCGGCGCTGCGGCGCAATCATCGG
>JAMFSU010000064.1 GCA_026225475.1 Duganella sp. | reverse complement strand
ATTATTGAGGCGGAATGTCGCCCCTGCATCCACCGTCAAGCCGCTGCTGGTCGCCAACACATTAGCCGCACCTGCTATCAGTGCACCCCCGCTGATACGGGTCGACCCGGTATACGTGTTGGCTCCGCTAAGGGTCAACGTTGCACTGCCGGTCTTGGCAATGCCCCCGTTACCTTCAATCGTGCCTGCAAAGCTGGTATCGAGCGATGCATTGATGTGCACATCCTTATCGCCCAGCGACAGCTTGCTGCCTGCCTCACCACTGACATTTCTGAGTTCGGCCACGCTTCCAGTAATATTGGAAATATCGACAATGGCATCCGTACCGATATCGACTGCGCTACTGCCGCCGACATTGCCGAAGCCACTCAATTGCAAGGTGCCATCCTTGACTATCGTTTTACCGTTGTAAGTATTGTTGCCACTCAACGTCAACGTACCATTGCCCGCCTTGCTCATGTCACCGTTGCCATAGATGGTGCCGGCAAAATCAACATCGCCCGATGCATTGATCTCGAGATTCTTATTACCCAACTGGATGCTGCTGCCAGCATCGCCACTGACGTTATTGATCTGCGAGGCGCTGTCACTGATATTGGAAATATCAACAGTCGCACCTGTATCAACATGCATTGCGCTACTGCCGTTGATATTGCCGATCCCGCTCAATTGCAACGTGCCATTCTTGACCAAGGTTTCGCCACTGTAGGTGTTGTCACCGCTCAACGTCAATGTATCAGTGCCGGTCTTGCTCAAACCGCCGGCACCTTCGATGGTGCCCGAAAAATCGACCTCCGCCGACGCGTTGATACTCAGATTTTTATCGCCCAACAGGATGGTGCTACCGGCATCACCGGTGACGTTTCTCAATTCGGACGTGCTTCCAGTGACATCGGAAATATCAACAATGGCATCCGCATCGATATGCACTGCGCTACTGTTACTGATGCTGCCAAGTCCGCTCAATTGCAGCGTCCCTTGATTGACTGTGGTTGCGCCAGTGTAGGTATTCTCCGCTGTCAATGACAGCGTGCCAGAACCATTCTTGACCAGGTCGCCCATGCCGTCGGCACGACTTCCCAAGCTCTGGTCAACCGTGAAATCGCTGTCATTCAAGGTGAAGGTACCATGTGACGTAGTGGCAGAATCCCAGGCCAGCCCCACGCCTATCACGTAGTTGCTGCCTTTGATGCCCTGCCCTATCCGTAGGAAATCGTAGCCCTCAACCTCCTGTTCCTCTACGGCACTGGAAAATGTGCCGAAAATACCAGAGGTCGTCGCAATGAGCACTCGGTCCCTGCTGGACAGCTGGCTGGCACTGCTCGGCATGTCGCCCGAGTTATAGTTGTTGACGACAAGCGCACCACCGAGAAGTGCACTCTCGGCGGCGATCACATTATTGCTACTAGCGTCCAGATCAATGGTGAGCGTACCGCCAGTCTGGGTATAGGCACCATCAAGGGAAAAACGTACCCCTTGATTCAGGTGAAGACCACCGTTGGCCAGCGCAAGACCGCCGATTCCATGTGTTTTCGCGCCAGCGAAATTGACGATACCATCACCGGTCAGATTCAAGACACCTCGCCCTTGAACAGACCCTGAGCTGGACCAGAGCTTCCCGGCAGCGACATTGATACCGCCGTTGCCGTTGAGTTGGATATTACGACTCGTGGCGAAGGAATCCAACACAGCGAGGCTCCCGGTGGCGCGACTTGTCTCCAGCCCAAGGTTTATGCCTGCCGCACCAAACACCAATGGATTGGTTGTATCACCGAGTGCCCGATCAGCGCTGACGCGCAAGCTACCGTCATAAATGGTCCACGGCGTCCGACTCGATGTCGTGCCAGTCAGTTCCCAGGAACCGTCACCGGTCTTTTGAAACGCATTAAAGCCAAGGTACTGGCTACCAAGGTTGCCGACGTTGAACGTGCCGCTATCACTTGCGCCAGACGAACCTAACGCAAGAGTATGTACTCCGATGCTGTCGTTAGCATCCACCGTGCCGTCGATGATACTTCCCTGATGCAGTTCCAGTCGCACGTTAGACGCGGTACTGGCGTACTTGATCGCAACGGTTTGTCCTGCACCGCGAGCAATGGTGCCGGCATTGGTGATCTGGCTATTGTTACCGGTGACGTAGATGGCGTAACCGCCAGTTCCAACATCACCGACAGCCCCGCGCGCACCTCGATTAGTTGCTGGCCGGTCATTCTGTTCGTCGCCGCCTTCGCCACCGTCACCACCGAAGCCACCATCGCCTCCCTGCGTTGTGCCGAGGTTGATATACGTAGCATTAGTCAATTGAATAAGTACACCATCGCCGCCGCGCCCTCCGCTGCCGCCAGTTCCGCCGTTACCACCTTTAGCGAAATAGCCGAGTCCTGCCCATCCCAAGCTTCCGCCTGTGCCACCTTTCCCCCCTTTGCCACCCTGACCGCCACGTCCTCCTTGAATCGTGCCGCTGTTCGTATATAGGGAGGTCCAACTGAGCACCGCACCGGTACCACCGGAGTGGCCAACTGCACCCTCGCCGCCGACATGACCATCCTCACCGTCCCAAAAGACACCGCCGTTATTACCGCCGTCACCGTTGCGTCCCTGATCGCCGATGGCCCCGCCCATACCCTCAAGATATGTGCTGTTATCCGACCAGGCCGCCGTTGGCAAACCCCAGACAGTCATTACCGCCATCGCCATCACCGCGAGACGAGCTGTCATCCATGATCGCCCCACCGGTTGCACGGGTATCCCCTCGACCTTCGAGTTCCTGCCGTCGGTACGCGCAATTTCAGACGCAACCCGATACTGACCAAACCGTCGGCTCCACACTACGCGAAAGCAATTTTTATTCATGATACGGATGCCTCTATGAAAATTAAAAATTAGAAATTCAAGTCGTGCGTTAACACGACAGCACCACACCGTAGTGGCGCAACGATTACATTGGTTGGTACCAGTAGCCTCATGAAACAACCGCGCGGACTGATGACAACGTCAGCACGTGACAAAGCGAGACCGATCGCCGGCGAGACCGGACGCGATAAAGGAAACCGGATTAGATAAAGAATTTGGTTCCGAAAAATGACCAAAACATCAAAAACGGCGTCAATTTCTCTGCAACCACAGCAGCGTGAATTCAGCCTGGAAACTGGAGTAGTAAAACCTCTTCGCATGCTGTTAATGCTTCCGTTGGCCGACTGGCGGATGTACCGTCAGCAATACTGGCAAACACGGAATTTATGTCAGCGACCGATACCGCGATGGAATCAATCTCGCAAGCGCGGACTCAATACCTCTTTACGGAGGCTCATCAAGATGTAATTGAAATATGTAATGAAAATCCTTTTTGCTACACAAAAATAACTATACGTATGATATCTAGGACAGTGATTAATGAATATTTGACTAGTATTAAAATTAGGCAATGAGCACAACTTTTTCTGAAAAATATGATCAGATGCAACTTGCCAATCTGTCCATGCACGAGGTGAACTTTCATCAACACAATAGCGATATGCCAACTTGCCCAGGACGTGCCCAGCAAGGCGCATTGCGCCGTTGATGGATGGGCAGCCGCACATCAAAAATGAGATGGAATGAAAATTGAAGCAAGAAAGCGCGTGGCGTACGCGTGAAAAGTCAACGACGCGCGGCGGCGGGCAACCGCTGGCAAGCCGCACTATAGAAGCAAAGTGCAAGCACGGGCGGCATGATCATGCAGTGATGATCAAATAGGCGCTATAAGGAATACCGATGCCGCCAGAAAATAAGTACGCAGGAGCCCTCGTAAAAGCGGGATGACACCAACCGCCGAGAGTGCGACGGTATCATTCCGACATCAAAAAGGCCGCCGGGAAGCTTATTTTTCTAATACCAGCGAGCCTGGCAGCGCGTGCAGATAGGCTGCAATGTTGGCAATATCCAGGTCGCTCAGTGCCTTGGCCTGCGCCGACATGATTGCGTTGGTACGGCCATTCATGGCGCTGTCGCCACGACGATAGGCAATCAGCGCATGCTGTAGATAATCCTGATGCTGACCGGCCAGCTTCGGATAGGATGGATCAATCGGCGAATTGAAATCCTTGCCATGGCAAGAAGCACAGTTGAATTTTTCTACCAGCAATTTACCGGCGTCAGCATTGCCGGCGGCGTAGGAAGAGACAGAGAGCAAACAAGCAGCAGCACAGCAAACCGGCAGCAACGCCTGTGTCAGGATCTTTTTCATCTTGTTTGTCCCTTACTTTTGCTGTGAGTAATAAGCAGCCAGTTCGGCAATTTCCTTGTCGGACAGACTGGCGGCGATACCATGCATCGTCGGATGCTTGCGCTCGCCCTTCTGATAAGCCTTCAAGGCATTTTCTATGTATTTTTCGGATTGGCCACCCAGCATCGGCACCTGATAGACCTCCGGAAAGGTCCCCTTATAACCAGGAATGCCGTGGCAGCCGATGCACATCGACACGTTGACTTTACCAGTATTGCCTGCGAGATCCACAGCCGCAGCCATGCTGGCAACACCCGCGCAAGCGAGTAGTACGAAGAGTTTTTTCATAGTGGCAGGGGTAAATAAATCAAACTACGGCGAACACGGCACGTCTGAAAGCTGGTTCCACAGGTTTGGCTATACATTATTGGCTCAACCATACTTGGCATGAACATTCTCGCCTACCCCTGCGACGCCAAAAAGCGTTCTGATTTTACCCCAACAGCGGCGCGCGTCAAATCCTCGCTGCAAGCCAAATGACAACGTCACGACGGATCACCTCGTTATGCTGCACCGCACTTATCGTCGTCAATGCTCCTCTTCAACTTCCGATCGCTTCGCAACTGGCTTGGCAGCAACTACTGGGGATTTTTCAGGAAAGAAAAATGACAGTGGCGACACGGTAATTCGCCGCAACACAGCACGAAACACCACACGTCGTATGCGAGTCGGAATTTCACGTGCCCGCAGCGCCAGCAGCATGGCGCAGGTAAACGCGACACCGACATTGAGTACGCCGATGACCACAATGCCACTCACTGCCAGCCAGAAAACCGGCATGGTCAGCACCTGCCAGCCCAGACTGGCACTGGCCGCGACCAGGGTGCCTGTAGCCAGCGTGACATGGCGCACATCGAGCGGCAATCCAAAAAATTCCGCCAATACCGGTGTCATGCCCAACAACAAACCCAGCGCCGTTGTTCCCACAATCGTGGCGACATGACGATCCAGCCATAGCGCCCAACGTGCCGCGCGCGCCGCACCCAATGCATGCACCAGCCGGCGCTGATGCGCCAGCGTCTCGCGCAGGCGACGCAGCGCAAACCAGTTATCGGCAAAGCCCGCCGCCAGACTTGCCAGCCACAGCAAGACGCCCGTCAAGGCCGCATACAAAGGCGTCGGGCCCACCAGTGAGAGCCCATGGATGGCCGCTTGCGCGTGCGCCGATGTCATCAGATGCGCCCCCGACAGCAGCAGCGTTGCCGCCGAAATCAGTAGCATGGCCGGAATCACGCCGGTCAGATTGCCAAACACCGCTGCCGCCTGCGAGCGCAACAGCATGGCGATCTCGGTCAGCAAACTGCGCAAACCATCGACGGTATCCAATTCACCCATCTTGGCCGCCAATGCTGGCGCTGTCACTGCAGGCTGCTTGGTGGCCAGCACGCCGCCGATGAGCGCAATGGTGAGAAAGCTGATCGTATAGTTCACTGAAGCGAACAATCCGTCAAAAAAATGCGCCAGCCCGACCTGGCCCAGCATGACCTTCACCACTACCGTGAATGCGGTCACCATACCGCCCAGACAACCCGCCTTGAGCATGGCACGATAGCCTGCGCGATCACGTGCAATGTAATGGGCGCCATGGTCGCCGTTGCGCTCCACCATCTTGCGCGCCAGCAACGCGAAACTGCGCCCCACCAAGCTGCGCACCGATGCTCGGTGATGATGTGCGGCGATCAGATCGGCCAGCAACAATTGCAGACGACCCGGTTCAGCATTGGCCGAACGACCATGCCAATTGGCAGAACGCACATCAATTAAGTGGCTCATGCGGGTCAGTTGCGCGCGCATGCGCTCGATCCGGTAAACCAGGCCGACCGAAACCCCATATTCGTCCAGATGTGCATAGATGCGGTCGGTTTGCGCCCGACACACGGCGATGAGCATGCGGGCACTGCGCAGCGCTCCCTCTTCATGCGGACTGGCGCGCAGATAGACCTCCATCTCGCGACGCAGCGCCATGAAGGGAGTCGCCTGCAATGGCATTTTCGGCTCCAGCCGCTGGCGAAATGCCGGGCTGATGCCATCTGCCACCACCACCGTGGTCAGGTAAGTCAATGCTTCTTCGATTTGCTGCCAATAAGTGTGCGTAATACCATCATCGGCAGCCAGCTTCCAGCATCGTTCCAGCAAGAGTGGATCCAGTTGCAGCAACCAGTCGGCATCCTCGGGGTCGGGAAACATCGCCGCAAACAGATTGGGCAATTCACTGGGGCACAAATGCCGTGGCAACACTGTCTTGAAGACGCGCTCGGTCAATTCGCTGAAGAACGCCGCTTCACCCGGCAAACCAGTGACGGAAAACAATTCCGACCCGCCCGCTTCGCGCAACGTGCGCTGCAGGCAATTCTGCACTTGGCGCCGCAGTTCGCGGTGCTGATCGAGCCAATCGAGCAGGAATTGCAGGCGTTGATGACGCAAACGCAGTCGTGCTTCAGCATCGAGCAAGGAAACCTTGGGCTGGTGGCGCAGCCATTCGGCCACGTCAATCATCCAGTTGGCGCGTTCATGCCAGGCAGCGTCGGCATCGGCACGGCGCAACAAGGTATCGAGCTGGGGGCCAAAATCGAGATGCTGCTCATAGGGGGCCTGCACGCCATGGCGAAAACGCCGCCACATCACATGCAGTTTAAGTAAAAGAAACTTCACGTCTTGTCTCTCTGAATTGATAAAAAACCGGCATGCACCGAATACGCAGCACCTGAGCTTCGACCTAGAAATATGCGGATTAATTTCCAAAATTCAATCTATTTAACAAAAAGAAGCGGCGCACGGTGCGGTACCTTTATTGCCTCTCTTATCGCACGATTGCGCCTGCTTTTTATCTTATACTGGGGTTATTTTCGTCTTGATGACATTCTGCCATGCGACCAGAAACACGCTTTGAAGGCTCCACCACTTATGTCGCCACCGACGACCTCAAACTGGCCGTCAATGCCGCGCTGACGCTGCAACGACCCTTGCTGATCAAGGGCGAACCGGGCACCGGCAAGACCATGCTGGCCGAAGAAGTAGCGGCAGCACTCAATCGTCCGTTATTGCAATGGCATATCAAATCGACCACAAAAGCTCAACAAGGCCTCTACGAATATGATGCGGTGTCGCGCCTGCGCGATTCGCAACTGGGCGACGAACGGGTCAAGGAGATACACAATTACATCGTCAAGGGGGTGTTGTGGCAGGCCTTTACCGCCACCGAGCCGCAGGTGCTGCTAATTGATGAAATCGACAAGGCCGATATCGAGTTTCCCAATGACTTGCTGCGCGAACTCGATCGCATGGAGTTTTATGTTTATGAAACGCGCGAAATGGTACGTGCCGTACATCGGCCGCTGGTGATCATCACCTCCAACAATGAAAAGGAATTGCCCGACGCTTTCCTGCGCCGTTGCTTCTTCCATTACATCAAGTTCCCTGACAAGGACACTATGCAGCAGATCGTCGACGTGCACTTTCCGCAGCTCAAGCGCGATCTGCTGGCGCAGGCACTGGAAACATTCTATAGCGTACGCGAGATTGCCGGTTTGAAGAAGAAGCCCTCGACATCAGAGCTGATCGATTGGCTCAAACTACTGCTGGCCGAAGACATTCCCGCCGCAGCGTTGCATAGCAAGGATGGCCAGGCAGCGATTCCGCCACTGCATGGCGCTTTGCTCAAGAATGAGCAAGACGTGCATTTGTTTGAACGACTGATATTCATGTCGCGCAATCACCGTTAGCGCCTGTTTAGCGCCTGCTCAGGGCCTTTTAACGACAACTGCACCCGCAGACTAAAACGCCAGCGTCATCCCCAGTTTCAAGCCATAGCTGGCGAAATGGGAGGCGTCAATACTGGCTTCCGTACTCACCCCGATATTGAGTCGCAAGTTTTTCTTGAATTCGCCATCAGCGCCGGCACTCAATCGAATACTCCTGCCTGGCAGTTGGTCGGTATAAACCGTATCGGGCAATCCGGGCGTGGAGATGGTCGTCTTCGGACTGCTGCTACGGTTATTCAAGAAATCCAGGCTCACCCAGCGCGTGGCTGCATGGATGGTCTGCGCACCGTCGGTCTTGGACCAGCGCACCCCCATCCGTGAAGCCAGGCTGATTGTGGAGGCAAGGCTCACGCCAGCCGTATCGTCGATGGCAAAACTACGCATCTTGAGACTTTGCAGCAAAACCTGCAGTTGCGGCACAATTTTCTGCCCGTCGCCAATATCAAAAGCATGGCCAATTTCTATTGAAGCCACCGCTCCATATCCATGCGTGGAAGTCGCGCTGTCGTTGGCAGACGTACTGGCAAAGTTGTAACGGCTGGCCTGCACTACGGCATCGAGATAATCCCCGTCGGTTTCGAGCCGCGTAAAGTAGGCGCCCACGCTGTAAGCATTCACCACATTGCGGCCTGCCGAACCAGTTGCGGCGCCATTGTCACCAGAAACATCGACGTTGGCCGAGCTTTGTACGCTAGCCACGTAGACGCCGGCACTAACCCGCCCAGGACCATACGGCTGAACGTAAATATCGCTCCCCACCTGCATTCCGCGTATATCCGCATGCTGCCCGACCGCGCGTGTCGTATTGGCCTGCACATCATTCTGGCCGAACAGTCGTCCCCACATGTAGTTATTCTTCTTTGTGGCCAGATCGCTGAGCGCGCCCATCCGGTCCTGCAACGTGCCGATAGTCACTTGCCCCAGGCGCATGCCCTGACTTGCATATGCTCGATACAAAAAGGTTTCGGCGCGGTCTTGCCCCACCAAGAACCAATCTTCGGCATCACTGCTTCCGCCGCGCCGCAGTGAATATTGATAGGCACCAACAACTACTTTGCCGCCGCTATTAGCAATACTGAACGCGCCGGGACTGGTCGTGGCACCGCCGCTGGTAGCGACAATCTTGATACCGTCACCGGTCGTCTTGCCACCGAGGCCACCAGCATTGACAATATTGAGCAGGGTGTTGCCGCTGGCGGTGCCGCTATCAATGATGATTTGATCCGTCACGGTAGCGTTGCCATTGAGATTCGAATACAGCGTGATGGTGCCGCCTTGCCCAATCAGATTGGTTACCGTCAGCGTACGCCCAACCGACATCGGCAAGGGCGGGGCCGTTATATTGATAGCACCCGCCAGCGTCAAGGT